>JAVBLJ010000004.1:0-51779 GCA_031553615.1 Eubacteriales bacterium | reverse complement strand
TTTGCCACAATCCAGCGGATCTTTATCCGATCGGCGTTGTCGTGCCTCGGTCAGCGTAGCTGCTGGCTACGCCTCCTTCGGACTCCTAGCCGAACGTAAAAATCTCTCGCTGGCTTATTGGCAAAACCTAATTGGAATTGGTATGAAAAGCCGGGCGTGAAAACCAAGCATGAAAAAAACCAGGCTGCGATGGTAGCCCGCACCTGGTCTTTTTGTTTTATTGATTTTGATTTGTTGGTTTGGAAGGTTGGTTTGGAAGCTGCCGCCCTACTTCCCAACCACGCGCCGAATCACCGGATATAACCGCAGGTAGAGCGGCAGCGAAAGCTGGAGCAGCATGCCCTGTGCGCGCAGGGAGGCCGAGCCGCTGCCCTTCGCTATTTCCACAATCTCCCGCCGGTGCTCCCGCGCGAATGCAAGGGCATCGCGCCGCACCTCGCCAGCCAAGCCATAGGCCACGATGTTCTTGGGCACCGAGAGCGCAATGGAGGCGGCGCGCTGCCGCAGCGCACGCTGACCGGGGGTGGGGGAAGCGCTCTCGCTGCGCTCGGTCAGCAGCGCGGCCACCTTCATGTAGAAGCCGCACCAGCGCGTGGAGGCGGAAAATCCGCTCATGATGCCGCTGCCCCGCAGACGGTAGCGGTACATCAGCTCGCCCGAAACCTGCACGCGCTTCGCCAGCAGGAAGGCCGAGGGGGTGAAAAGCTCGTCCTCAAAGAGGAAGCCTTCGGCCATGCGCAGGTTGTTCTCGGCCAAAAAGGCGCGCCGGAACAGCCGCACCACCGTCATGGGCGTGAACGTTCCCTGCGCGCACTGCTCGGCAAAGCAGGCGTCGCCCGTCATCACGCCGGAGGCGGGCGGCATGGGTGTGGGCACCACGCGGTCGGTCACATCCTGAAACGATACGTAGGTGGGCTGCAGGATGTCCAGCTTGTTCTGGCAGGCTAGCTCCACCATGCGCATCTCCGCCTCGGGGTGGATGATGTCGTCGCTATCGAAAAAGTGCACGTACTCGCCGCGTGCCTGATCCAGCGCCAGGTTGCGCGTGGCCGAAAGGCCGCGGTTGACCTCGTTGGTCAACACGCGCACGTGCGGGTATTTCGCCGCGTATTCGGCTAGGATTTCGGCGGAATGATCGGGGCTGCAATCGTTGATGCATAGAATTTCGACCCGATCCGGCGGCAGTTGCACGGCCCCGTCGAGGCAGGCGCGCAGGTACCCTTCCACGTTGTAGCAGGGCACGATGACGCTCAGCAGGATTTCCGGCATCTTGCCCGGTTCGCAATGGGGTTCTCTGGTCGGCTCCATGTCTTTCCTCCCCCCAAATAACGGCTTGCTTGCGTTCTATAAATATGCGATAATATACAGAAGCGATTTGCACGGCTGCGATCCGAAATGGGCTGTCCCCAATCGCGATTCGGCCATATCAGTATACCATTTCAGTAAGCTATCTCAGTAAGCCATTTCAGTAAGCCATTTCAGTATACCATTGTTTCGGCTTCTTGCCTATCGTTAAAAGACGGTTCGCGAAAAGGCGGTTCTCGGTTCGTTGGTGATGAATGGGATAGGGCGATTGCGATAGGGCGATTGTGATTAAGGAGGCGGCGCATGCTCAGCGTGGTGGTGATTGGACGCAACGAGGCGGCCACCCTGGCCGAATGCCTTGTATCCGTGCACGATGCGCTTGCGCGCGTCTCGTACGAGTTGCTCTACATCGATTCCGGCTCGACCGATGGCTCGCCGGATATTGCCCTGCAGTATGGCGCGCGGTGTTTCCGGCTGCGCACAGCCGATACCACCGCCGCGCTGGCGCGGAGCATTGGCGCGCGCGAAGCCCGGGGCGAGCACCTGCTCTTCCTGGATGGCGATATGCAGCTGGAGCGCGGCTTTATCGAAACGGCGGTCACCGTGCTGGATACCTCCAAGCTCGACGGGGCCTGCGGCATCCGCCGCGATGTGTACCTGCGCGCGGGGGAGGTGGTGGGGGAGAACCCCAACTACTTCGGCTGCCACAAGCGCCGGAAAGCGCCGGAGTTTGGCGGAGCCATCCTGCTGCGCGCTTCGGCGCTGGCGCAGGCGGGCGGCTGGGCCCCCAACGTGCTGGCCTGCGAGGAAGCCGAGCTCCATGCGCGCCTGCTCAAGCAGCGCTCCTACATCGTCGAGCTGCCGATTCCCATGATTCAGCATACCGACCAGGTGCGCGACAATCGGGGCGTGCTGGGCACGCTGATTTCGCGGCGTCGCCTGGGGCTGGGGCAAGCGCTGGTGAACGCGCTGCGCAAGCACAGCGCTTGGGCGCTGCTAAAGCGCGAGAAGCTTTCGTTCCTGTGCTGGCTGCTGGATGCGCTCTGCGTGGCGGCGCTCTGCCTAGGCGGGCTGCGCTCGCTGACGGTGGTGGCAATCGCGCAGGCCTTGCAGATGCTGGCGTTTGCGCTGATGGGTCGCCTGCGCGGGTTCGTGGGGCAAAAGCTGCTGTTTTTCTATCTGCCGATCGGCATGTGCTCCTATCATCGGCGCGACGAGGGGTACACCGCCTACGAAGCGCCCGCGCCCCTAAGCGCTCGAGCGCCTTCGCCGAGAGCGGCGGACGCGTAGCAGGGTAGTGCTGATATACAGAGGAGGGAGCTGCGCAATGGAATCGCCGATGGTCAGCCTGGCCGTGGTCGCGTACAAAGCGGCTGCGCACTTGGGCGCGCTGCTGGACGACATCGCCGCGCAGACCTACCCCCGGGATCGCATGGAGCTGCTGCTGATCGATAGCGATTCCTCCGATGCCTCCGATGCCGATGGAACGCGCGCACTGATGGAGGCGTTCCGCGAGGAAGCCGCCGGGTGGGCCCCGCCGCTCGCGGTGCGCGTGCTGGAGAATCCGGGGCGCATCCTGACCTGCGGATGCAACGTGGCGCTGGATGCCTACCGTGGCGATGCGCTGGTGCGCGTCGATGCGCACGCCAGCATCCCGCCCGGCTTCATCGAGGCCAGCGTGAACGCGCTACTAGCCGGTCACGATATCGTGGGCGGGCATGTGGCCACCGCGCCTCCGCGAACCGGTCGCGAAGCGCCGCTGGTGGCGCTGGACACCTCGCGCTTTGCCGGGGGCGTCGCCGCCTTCCGCAACGAGGGCGAGGCGCGGGAGGTGGACGCGCTGGCGTATCCGCTGGTGCGCAGGCAGGTGTATGAGCGCGTGGGCCGGTTCGATGAGCGGCTGGTGCGCACCGAGGATAACGACATGTTCGGGCGCATGCGGCAGGCCGGTTACCGGCTCTGGTACGATCCGGCGATTGCCAGCCTGCGCTGCACCCGCGGCACGCTGCTGGGTCAGCTTCGGCAAAAGTGGGGCAACGGATACTGGGTGGGCCGCTCGCTACGGGTGCAGCCGCGCGGCATTTCGCTGCGGCATCTCACGCCCGCGCTGTTCGTGCTGGCGCTGCTGTGCCTGGGCGCGGCGGCCGCGCTGGGTTGGCCCTGGCCGCTCGCCTGCCTTGCCGGGCTGTATGCGGCATGCAGCGTGGTCTTCGCCTTTCGCGAGGCGTGGTTCGCGCCGCTCGGCGGCAAACTGCGGTGCCTTTTGTTTTTGCCCTTCCTGTTTTTCGGGGTGCACCTGTGCTACGGCGTGGGTACGCTGGTCGGCTTGACCGGCGCACGGCGCGTGGCGCGAAGCGATAAAGGAGGACGGTAGCATGGGAATGACGATGACGCAGAAAATCCTGGCGCGCGCTGCGGGCCTGGAGCGGGTGGAGGTAGGGCAGCTGCTGCTCTGCAAGCTGGATTTGGTGCTGGGCAACGATATCACCAGCCCGGTGGCCATCGACGAATTTGAGAAGATGGGTGCGCGGCGCGTGTTTGACCGCAGCAAGATCGCCCTGATCCCCGATCACTTTGTGCCCAACAAGGACATCAAATCCGCGCAGATGGCCAAGCAGATGCGCGAATTTGCGCGCAAGCACGAGATCGAGCATTACTACGAGGTGGGCCGCGCGGGCATCGAACATGCGCTGCTGCCAGAGCAGGGCCTGGTGGCCCCCGGCGAGCTGATCATTGGCGCGGACAGCCACACCTGCACCTACGGCGCGGTGGGTGCGATGTCGACGGGCGTGGGCTCCACCGATATGGCGGCGGGCATGGCCATCGGCAAGGCCTGGTTCAAGGTGCCCGAGGCCATCCGCGTGACGCTGACCGGCAAGCTTCGCCCCCAAGTGAGCGGCAAGGATGTGATCCTGCACCTGATCGGGCTGATCGGCGTGGACGGCGCGCGGTACATGTCGCTGGAGTTTGCGGGCGAGGGTGTGCGCGAGATTTCGATGGATGGCCGCCTGACCATCGCCAACATGGCGATCGAGGCCGGGGCCAAGAACGGCATCTTCCCGGTGGACGAGGTGGCGAAGGCCTACCTCGCAGGCCGGGTGAACCGCCCCTGGACCGCCGTGGAGCCCGATGTGGACGCGGTTTACGCGCAGGAGGTGCGCATCGATCTGGATGCGGTGCCGCTCACCGTGTCGCTGCCACACCTGCCCAGCAACACCAAGCCCGCCGCCGAGTGCGGCGATATCCGCATCGATCAGGCGGTGATCGGCTCGTGCACCAACGGGCGCATCGAGGATCTGCGCGTGGCCGCCGCCATCCTGCGCGGCAAGCAGGTTTCGCCCGACGTGCGCTGCATCGTCATCCCCGGCACCCAGGCCATCCTGCGCCAGGCCATCGACGAAGGGCTGGTGCAGGACATGATCGAGGCCGGGGCCATGGTCACTATGCCCACCTGCGGGCCCTGCCTGGGCGGTCACTGTGGCGTATTGGCCTCCGGCGAGCGCTGCGTAGCCACCACCAACCGCAATTTCGTGGGCCGCATGGGAGACCCAAAGAGCGAAGTGATCCTGGCCAGCCCGGCGGTGGCCGCCGCCTCCGCGCTGGTGGGCCGCATTGCCGTGCCGGAGTAAGCCTGCAAATCGAACGAGAGGGGCAAAGAGCATGAAAACCTGCATTCAGAGCACTGTGATTCGCTACGGCGATCATGTGGATACCGACGTGATCATCCCCGCGCGCTACCTGAACACCGCCAACCACGCCGAGCTGGGCGCGCACTGCATGGAGGATTTGGACGCGGACTTTCACCGGAAGGCCAAGACCGCCAAGATCATCGTGGCCGGGCGCAACTTCGGCTGCGGTTCCTCCCGCGAGCATGCGCCCATCGCCATCAAGGCGGCGGGCATTGAGTGCGTGGTGGCGCATTCGTTCGCGCGCATCTTCTATCGCAATGCCATCAACGTGGGCCTTCCCATCGTGGAATGTCCGGCGGCCAGCGAGGCGCTGCAGGAGGGCGATGAGCTGATCATCGATCTGGATACCGGCGAGCTGACCGCAACCCGCACCGGGGAGCGCTATCAGGCTGCCGCATTCCCGCCCTTTATGCGCGAGCTGATCGCCCTGGGCGGGCTGGTGCCTTTTATTCAAAAACAGCTCGGGGAGCAATAAAACAGCCCCGACAATCGTTAGTTGCATATAGGAGGACGAAGCATGCAGGCGAACCTCGTACTTTTGCCGGGCGACGGCATTGGCCCGGAGATCATTGCGCAGGCGGTGCGCGTGCTGGAGGCCGTTGCGGCCAAACACGGCCACACCTTTGCGATGCGCAGCCTCCCCATCGGCGGCGCTTCGATCGACGCGCACGGCGTGCCCCTGACCGAGGAGACCCTCGTGGCCTGCCGCCAAGCCGATGCGGTGCTGCTGGGCGCGGTCGGCGGCCCGAAGTGGGATACCATCGATCCGGCGATCCGCCCGGAGCGCGGCTTGCTGGCCATCCGCAAGGGGCTGAACGTGTTCGCCAACCTGCGCCCCTGCACCATCCACCCGGCGCTCTCCGCCGCCTGCCCGCTGCGCCCCGATATCGTGGCTCAGCCCATCGATATCCTGATGGTGCGCGAGCTCACCGGCGACGTATACTTCGGCGCGCACGAGGTGGCGGCCGATGGGCAATCCGCGCTGGACGCGATGCAGTACACCGCGCCTGAGGTAGAGCGGGTGGCGCGCGTGGCGTTTGCGCTGGCGCGCGGGCGTGGCAAGAAGCTGTGCAGCATCGACAAGGCCAACGTGCTGGCGGTCTCCCGCCTGTGGCGCGAAACGGTGGTGCGCGTGGCCAAAGATTTCCCCGATGTGGCGCTCTCGCATATGTACGTAGACAACGCGGCCATGCAGCTCATTTTGCGGCCTTCGCAGTTCGACGTGATGGTGATGGGCAATCTCTTCGGCGATATCCTTTCGGATGAATCCGCCGCCATTGCCGGTTCGCTGGGCATGATGCCTTCGGCCAGCCTGGGCGAGGGCACGCTGGGCCTCTATGAGCCCATCCACGGCTCCGCCCCGGATATCGCGGGCCGCGACGTTGCCAACCCCTTGGGCACCATCCTTTCGGCGGCGATGCTGCTGCGCCACTCCCTCGGCCTTGCGGACGAGGCCGCCGAGATCGAATTCGCCGTCACCAGGGTGCTGGACGCGGGCTACCGCACTGGCGATATCTATAGTGAAGGCTGCAAGAAAATCGGCTGCGCCGAGATGGGGCAGCGGGTGATCGACGCACTGTAAGCGCAGGCGTTGCAGAAAATGCATGAATCTAGACTTGTGAATCAAGAAGCAGTAATCAAACGCAGTAAACAAAAACGCAATCAGAAGGAGAGGTGTGCTATGCGCAAATTTTGGGCAAGTATCCTTGCCGTTCTGCTCGTGCTTTCGCACTGCGCGACTGGTTGGGCAGCGACTTCCACCGACTTGACGGTTCGAACCCCCAAGCAGTTGAGTGAGACACCGGAGGCACCGGCTGCACCCAATGCATCCTCCGATACGTCCTCCGTGCAGGGCGAAGGTGCGCTGGAGGAGAACGGCGTTCCGCAGGTGGTGATGGCGGAAATCGTCACCAAGGGCGGCACGCTGAACATGCGCAAGAAGGATAACAAATCCTCGGCGGTGGTGGCCAAGCTGCCCAGCGGCGCAATGGTCGAAGTGCTGGAGCAGGGGGAAAAGTGGTGCCAGGTTTCCTACACGGAAAAGAACGGAAAAGAAAGAATCGGCTACGTGATGACCGAGTACCTGGCGTTCGTGGAGCCTGTGGCGGCCGAAGCCGGGGAATCCGGCGCAGCGGGTGCGGCCCCTGCCGGGGAGGGCGAGTTCAAGCTGGGCGACCGGGGCCCGGAGATCAAGAAACTGAAGAAGCGCCTCCAGGCGCTGGGCTATTTCAACGATAAGGCGGTCAATGACCGCTTCGACGAGCCGACGGAAAAGGTGATGATCCGCTTTGAGCTGGTCAACGGCCTGCCGCACAGCACGGTCGCGACTGCGGAGCTGCAGGCATTCATCTATTCCGACAAGGCGCAGAAGGCCAAGACCGGCAACATGGCCACCGATATCGATCCGAAATCCGGGTTGGCGGCCACCATCATGGGTTGGCACTCCTCCTTCCGCCCCGCGACGGAGACCACCCTCAATTGCAGCGTTTACTATCTCACCAATGTGTCGGGCGGCACCGAGCCCTACACGATTACGGTGACGCGCAGCTACGATTACAACGGCGCGGGCGGCAAGACTGCGGAGAGCCCCTTCACGGGCGTGTGGAGCTTTGGAACCGCGGCGGTGTTCCTAACCCTGACCGTGGAGGATGCGGAGGGAAACAGCGTTTCCGCCAGGGCGCGCGTCGGTTTTGTGGCGGCAGGGTGCGAATGGCCCACCGGCTTCGATCAGTACGGGCAGAAGTAAGCAGGCAAGCGCCCGAACACGGATGAACGGAGATTGTTGATGAAGAAGCTTCTTTGCGCACTGTTGGTGCTCGTCGTCGCGCTGCCTGCGGGTGCGCTGGGCGAGAGCAAGAAGAAGGGTGCAGCGCTGACGCTGGATCACTTTGCCGCGCTCTCCTACGATACGACGTGTGCCGAGTTTGCCCAAATGTTGGAGGAAGCGGGCGGCAAGCCCAAGGTGAAGAAGGCGATCCGCGACGATGCGGAGCGCTACCTGGATTTATCCAATGGTACGCTGGAGGGCGTGGCGGTTCGGTCGCTGTACGCGGGGTTCACGAGCGATGGCGCGCACCCGCAGGAGATCGAGCTCGACATTACGCCCCGCGCCAGCGCCACTTACCTAAAGCCGGGCAAGGATTACGATGCCCTGCTGGCTGCGCTGACCGCCAAGCTGGGGGAGCCCTACCTGCAAACCAAGGGCCCCACCTCCTACGATACCTACTGGACGGATGGGAATTGGAACGTGCAGCTGCGGTACGATAACGGCCGCCGCGAGCAGCGCAAGCGCATCGCCCTCTTCATGGGCTATACCGACCCCAACCAGCCCGCGTCTGAACCCATGCCGCCGCTGTCCGCTCCCGCCGAGTTTCAGTGGATGATCGAGGAGCAGGATGCGCAGATCGGGCAGGTGCTTACAACCGGCCCGGTAAGCATGGGCATGACCCGCGAGCAAGTCAAGGCCGCGGTGGGCGGCGCGCTCCAATCCGAAAAAGGGGATACGCTGCGGTACGACGTGAACCCGAGCAGCATGGAGCCGTTCCGCTGCGAGTATCGCTTTAGCGAGGCGGGCAAGCTAATCGAAATCACGGCGCGATTCACCAAGCCGCCCTACGATCCCAGCGATGTGATCCGCTCGTTTCTCCGGGTAGACGATTGGCTGCGATGGAGGAACTACGGTAAGCCCGAACAGGAGGAGCCGATGCAATGGGCCGAGGGGCATAAGTACAACCCGCTGGACGGCTCCACCTGGATCAAGGCGGTGACGGCGGGCAAGCTCACCTACCGCAGCACCTGGACCGTGGGCGGCGTAAAGATCGAGCACACGCTGGCCGGGGAAAAGGGCAAGCCGGTGCACACCATCGTGTGCAGGCAAGGGGAGTAAACCGAAGCATTGCATGAAAAAGAGCGCTCGCCGCGATGGCAAGCGCCCTTTTTCGTATACCGGTTATTGCTGCTTAAACGCAGCCCACATATCCTGGAACTTGGCCTCATCGTCGCCCAGGAAGCGGATGTATTCGGCGGTCTTGAGCAGATCGGCGGGCGGGTTGAGCGCCGGATCGGTGGCGAAGAGCTCGGGCAGCAGGGGCTCGGAGGCGGCGTTGATGTTGTTGTAAAGCTGCACTTCGGCGATCTTCGCGCCGATCTCCGGGCGCAGAATGAAATCGAGGAACTTGTGCGCATTGTCCGGGTGCGGAGCCTTGGCGGGAATCACGAAACCATCGATGCCGAAGCCCAGGCCTTCCTTGGGGTGCACCACTGCTAAATCAGGGCGCTCCATGCGGGCCAGCACCGCGAAGGGCGTGAACATGTAGCCCACCGACACCTCGCCAGAGGCCAGCAGCGTGTGCGGGGTATCGTAATCAAACGCGCGGATGTTGGGGCGCAGGGTGGTCATCTTCTCCGCCGCTTCGGCCAGGATTGCCGGATCGGTGGTGTTCATCGAGTGGCCCATCGAAAGGAGCACGAGGCCGATGACCACGCGTGCGTCGTCCACCACCACGATGCTGTCCTTGAGCGCGGGGTTCCACAAATCCTCGTAGCCGGTGATTTCGAAACCGACCACCGCCGGATCGTACATGATCACCGGGGTGCCCAGCACGTAGGGCACCACCAGGGAGCCGTCGGGATCGAAATATTGGTTGAGGCAGGTGGGCTTGATGTTGACGAAGTTGGGAATCTTGGCCTTGTCCAGCGCTTGGATCAGCTGCTTTTGGCGCAGCGCGTCCAGCACGAAGTCGGAGGAGAGCACCAGATCGTAGTCCGCGCCGCCGGTGGCCTCCAGCTTGGCGAGCATCTCCTCGTTGGAAGAGAAGGTGGCGTAGTTGACCTTGATGCCGGTCTCGGCGGTGAACGGAGCGAGCACGGTGTCCTGGTCGATGTAGCCCTCCCAGGTGAAGATGTTGAGCACTCGCTCCTCTTCGGCCTGCGCCAGCAGGGGCAGGGCGAGGGTGGTCAGCAGCACGGCGGTTAGCAGGATGGAAAGCAGCTTTTTCATAGGGGTTTGGTTCCTCCTTTTATTTGGTGCGTGCGTAGGGTAGGGGTAGGGTGTCCTTTGGGTCGATATCTTCACGCGCACCGCGCGGGGGTCGCGTCCTTTTGCTTTGCGCCAGCTGCGAAGCGGCCACGAGCAGGAACACCGCGCCCAGCATCAGCGTGCACAGCGCGTTGATTTCGGGCGTTACGCCGGTCTTGAGCCCGGAGTAAATCTTGAGCGGCAGGGTGGTGGTGGTCGCGCCGTTCACGAAGAAGCTGATCACCAAATCGTCCAGCGACATGGCGAGGGAGAGCAGCATTCCCGAGATCACGGCGGGCGCGATCAGCGGCAGGGTTACGGTAAGGAACACGCGCACCGGCGATGCGCCCAGGTCGCGCGCGGCCTCCTCCAGCGCCGGATCGGAACCGGCCAGGCGGCCCTTCACGTTGATGTACACATAGGGCACGCAGAACGTGGTGTGCGCGATCACCAGCGTTGGCATGCCGAAGGGGATGCCCACCGCCGAGAACACAGTCAGATACGCCATGCCCAGTATGATTTCGGGAATCATGATGGGGAAGGTGGCCACCGCCTCCAGCGTGCCCTTGCCCCGGAATCCGGCCCGGGCCATGCCCACCGCACCCAGCGTGCCGATGAGGCCCGAGGCCGATACGCTCCAAGCCGCCAGCTCCAGGCTGTTCAGCAGCGCCGCACCCATGCTTTGATCGCGGAAGAGCTTGGCGTACCAATCGGTGGTAAAGCCCACCCAGCTGGCCGAGGTCTTGCTATCGTTGAACGAATAGAGGATGACCACCAGGATGGGCAGGTACATGAGCAGCAGCACCAGCGTCAGGTAGACCGGGGGGAACACCGCGCGCTTCATAATGCGCCGTTTTTGCAATCAAAACACCCCCAGATCCTTGCCCCCGGCGCGCCGGTAGGCCCAGAGAATCAGGCTGGTAATCAGCAGCAGCGCCACCGAAAGCGCCGCGCCATAGGGCCAGTCGCGCGCCTTCAGCAGCTGATCGCGGATCAGGTTGCCGATCACCACGATCTGCGAGCCGCCCAGCAAATCCGAGATGAAGAACAGCCCGATCGAGGGCACGAACACCAGCACGCACCCGGCCATCACGCCCGGAAGGGTCAGCGGCAGCGTGACCGTGAAGAACGCGCGCCAAGGCCCCGCACCCAGATCACGTGCCGCAGCCTCGCTCTGCCAATCCATCTTTTCCACCGATGAATAGGTGGGCAGTATCATGAAGGGGAGCAGCGAGTACACCATGCCCAGCAGCATGGCCCCATAGCTGAACAGCAGCTTGAGCGGCTTTTCGATGAGGCCCCAGCGCAGCAGCAGCGTGTTGATGGGCCCGTTGGCCAGCAGCAGTATCTTCCAGCCGTAGATGCGCACCAGCGCGTTGGTCCAGAAGGGCACGATGATCAGCAGCATCAGCAGGCTGCGCCACGCCGGTTTGGCCCGTGCCATGAAGTAGCCGAACGGGTAGCCGATCAGCAGCGAAAGCATGGTGGTGAGCAGCGCCATCAGCAACGAATCCAGCATGACCCGCGCGGTGCCCGCATCGAACATGCGCAGGTAGTTGCCGAAATGCAGTGGGCCGGTGACCCCGGTCAGTTCACCCCGGCGCAGGAAGCTGAGACCCAGCACATATAGAAGCGGGATGGCCACAAACAGCACGGCGATCACCGCCATGGGCAGTATGATCCAAAAATTGCGGGAAGGCCGCCGCGCGCCGGTTTGTCCGGTGGACTTGCGGGATGGATTCGGTTCAGGCTGCACCGCGCGCACCCCCAACCACCGCCACCTGCGCGGGATCCCACCAGGGGTAGACCGTAGAGCCCACGGCAGGCGCTTCGTGGGCGAGGCCGTGGCCGCTGGCGGTCAGCTCTTCGCCGCTGGCGAGGCGGATGCGCGTGATCAGCGAACCGCCGGTGTAGCGATTCTCCACCACGGTGCCGCTGAGCGTGAAGGGCGCGCGCGGCTCTGCGGCGTAGTGCAGCCGCTCGGTGCGCACGCACAGCAGGCAATCGGCCCCGGTCTCCGGAAGCGCGCCGGGCGCGAGCGCCTGCACGGTCTGCTCACCGTGGAGCAGGGTGAGCAGGCCGTTTTGCGCCTGCGCGACACGCGTATCCAGCAGGTTCGCCTGGCCGATGAACTGCGCTACGAACCGGGTATCGGGCCGCTCGTAGATGTCCCCCGGTGCGCCGATCTGCTCAAAATGGCCGACGTTCATCACGGCGATGCGGTCGCTCATGTTGAGCGCCTCCTCCTGATCGTGGGTGATGTACACGAAGGTGATGCCCAGCCGCTCCTGCAGGCGCTTGAGCTCGATCTGCATCTGGCGGCGCAGCTGCAAATCCAGTGCGCCCAGCGGCTCATCGAGCAGCAGCAGCGCCGGATTGCAGACCAGTGCGCGCGCGATGGCCACGCGTTGTCGCTGACCGCCCGAAAGCTGCGCGGGCATGCGCTTGCCGAAGCCTTCCAGCTGCACCAGCGCCAGCATCTCCTCGACTTTGGCGCGAATCTCCGGCTTGGGCATTTTCCGCACGCGCAGGCCATAGCCGATGTTGGCGGCCACGTTCATGTGCGGAAACAATGCATAATTTTGGAATACCGTATTCACGTTGCGCTTCTCCGGCGGCAGGGCGGTGACGTCCTTGCCCTCCAGCAGCACCGTGCCCGCATCGGGCAGGGTCAGCCCCGCGATGATGCGTAGCGTGGTGGTCTTGCCGCAGCCCGAAGGGCCCAGCAGCGTAAGGAATTCGCCCTGCCGCACATCCAGGTCGATGCCGCGCAGCACGTCGCCTTCGCCGAAACTCTTGGTAATTCCCCGCAGGGAGAGCAGGATGTCGCTCATGCCATGGCCTCCGAAATCATATTCCAGGGTATCCGGCGGCGTGCCGGACGAGGGTCGTCTCCGCCATGGCATTAAAGCCGACGAAAGTGCTATGAATTGATTTCATTTAAGTATAATGCAGCCATATCCGCCTGTCAAGGATGGGGGACGAAACTTGCGTAAAACTCGCGTAGGTTTGTGCGTGCTTGTGCGATTTTCTCTCGAATCTCTCTCAAATCACAGAAGACGGCATGTTTTGCCGCGCGTCGTACATACCCTGCACGGGGAGGGATGCCGGTGCGCACAAAAACCATTGCGATCATCGCGATTGCGCTCACCGTGCTGCTGGTTTGGCAGCACGATGCGCTGCTGCGCGCGCAGTTTCGGCCCGACGTTGCGCCCAAGCCCGAGCGGCAGGTGCTGCGCGTTTGGGTGTGCGAGGGTTGGGTGGGCTCCACTACCTGGTTGGAGAAGCAGTGCGCGGTCTTCGAGCGCGCGCATCCGGGGGTGAATCTGCGCATTCGGCGCGCCCAGGCCGATGAATGGATCGCGCTCGATGCGGTGCTGCCCGATGTGCTGGTGTTTACGCCGGGCGTGCTGACCGAGCCCGAGGCGCTGCTCACCCCCATCCACGGCGCGACCCCGGTGCGCGCAGAGCTGGTGGCCAGCGGCAAATGGCGCGACGAGCTGTGGGGCCTGCCGGTGGCCATGGGCGGATACGCGCTGCTGGTCAACCCGGAAGGATACCGCGATCCGGAGGCGACGGCGTTAGATGCCGAAGCGATGGCGGCGGCGGCGAAACCGGCGAAGGGCAAGCAGGCGGCGCGTTATGCGCTGCAGTGCGCGAGGGGCAGCGCGCTGGCCTATCCGGCGGGGTTGCTGGCCCTGGGTGGTGCGCTGCGCGGAGGGTGGCCCCAGGGCATTGCAGCGGAGCGCGGAAAGGGCGCGCTGCCCGAGGATTTCACGCAGTGTACGCAGGAAAAGGCGTATTCCGATTTCGTTTCGCGCCGAGCGATGGCGCTGCTCGGCACCCAGCGCGACGTGCGCAAGTTCAGCGCTCTCACCGAGGCGGGCAAGGGATTCCCCTTCCGCGTAGAGCCTGCGGTGCAAGCTTTTACCGACCAACTGTTGCTGGTGGGCGTGCTCAAAAACGCGCAGGAGGGTGAGCGCGCCGCGCTCTGCGCGCAATTGCTTTGGCAGCTGGTGGGCGAGGATGCACAGCAATCGCTGACCGAGCACGGCCTCTTCCCGGTGCGCGGCGACGTGCCCGGATACGATGCCGAGGCCACGCCCTGGCTGCATGCCATGGCGCAATCGCTGGCTGCCGAGGAGATTTGGGTTCCCAATGCTTTTGCATGGGCTGAGCAGCGCGCCGCCTTCCTTTCGCGGGTGGAAATGGCGTTGGCGCAGGGCGGCGTGGACCTGATTTCCAGCGGGGTCTGGTGACCGGGATTTGCGGCCGAAGGATCCCTAAGGGCGAACGGAAAGCCCTTAGGTCGCCCTCGCAAGGGCGAAATTCTCCAAAAAAGCAGGCGGTTTCGCTCCCCTGGGAGCGACCGGAGGGCTTTGCGGTCCCCTCAATTCGCGATGGTCGCGCCGTGCACGGCGCTCTGTCGCTCATTGTTCTTCCGCGCCGTCTCTTCGCGCCACTGGCGCGACGGCGCTCCGACCCCTCCGGCCACCTTCGCAGCGCATCTCCCAAGTAGTAGGCGGTAAATGCAGTCGCCCTGGCTTTGGTGGTGCGTTCGACGGGAGCGTGAATCAGGCGCTTGTATCAAACGCCCGGTTCATGTAGAATATAGGAGCAGGATTTTGGAAACGGATTTCCGCAATGCGAAATCTGTGATAGGGAAGGCGGAGAGGCGAACCATGCAGCCCAAGCTTGCCCGC
The DNA here is from genome assembly GCA_031553615.1 of Eubacteriales bacterium. Lineage (GTDB taxonomy): Bacteria > Bacillota > Clostridia > Christensenellales > Aristaeellaceae > WQXF01. The sequence continues at coordinate 37,065 of JAVBLJ010000004.1, read as the reverse complement.
GTGGATGCCGTAGAGCAGCTCCTGCGCGATACCAAGAACCCGCCGCGCATGCGGCGCGATGAGCCGATGCGCGTACACACCACCCTGCGCGTGGGAGGACCGGCCGATCTTTTCGTCGAACCCGCCGATGCGGGCCAGGTGTCCGCCATCGTGCGCACCTGCCGCGCTGAAGGGGTTCCGCTGCAGGTGGTGGGCAACGGATCGAATCTGCTGGTGCGTGATGGAGGCATTCGGGGCGTGGTGCTGCACATGGGTGCGAACATGGCCCAGCATACCGTGGAGGATACGCGGCTCACGGCGCAGGCCGGGCTGCTGCTTCCCCAGGCGGCGCGGGCCGCGCTGCAGGCCGGGCTGGATGGCCTGGTGTTCGCCGAGGGTATTCCCGGGGCGATCGGTGGCGGCGCCTGCATGAATGCCGGGGCCTATGGCGGCGAAATGGCGCAGGTGGTGGAGAGCGTCGAAATTGTGGATGAGCGAGGTGAGCTGGGTTCATTGCCCGCCTCCGCCCTCGATTATGGATACCGTCACAGCGCACTGCTCGATAGCGGCAGGATCGTGACCCGCGTGGTGTGTGCGCTGACCCCCGGAGATCGCGAGGAGATGGCCGAGCGCATGCGCGACCTTTCGACCCGGCGGCGCGCCAAGCAGCCGCTGAGCCTGCCCAGCGCGGGCAGCGCGTTCAAGCGCCCCGCAGGCCACTTCGCGGCGCAGCTGATCGAGGAAGCGGGGCTTAAGGGCGAAAGCTGCGGCGCGGCCCAAGTTTCACCGCAGCACGCGGGCTTCATCGTCAACAACGGCGGGGCCACGGCGACCGATCTGCTGGCATTGATCCAGGTGGTGCGCGAGCGCGTGCTGGCTCACAGCGGCGTGCTGCTGGAGCCGGAAGTGCGAATCATCGGGGCCGATTAGCCCCTTCGTAGGGTCGAGTTTGATTTCAGGGCCCCTCCGGTCGCGTGCAGACCGGTGCGGCCAGTACATAGGAGGCGGCGATGCGGTATCTGATCCTCACGGGCATGTCCGGGGCGGGCAAAACCAGCGTGTTGCGATATTTGGAGGATAGCGGTTACCTGTGCGTGGACAACCTGCCGCCCATGATGATCACCAAGTTTCTGGAGCTCTGCGGGCAGGCTTCCACGCGCATTCAGCAGGTGGCGATGGCGGTGGATATCAGAAGTGCCGAGTTCTTCGATGCGAAGTGCGTGCGCAACCTGATTATGGATGCGCGCAAGGCCGGGTATCCCATCGAGACGCTGTATCTGGATGCGAGCGACGATGTGCTCATCACCCGCTACAAAGAGACGCGGCGCGATCATCCGCTGGCCAACGAGGAGGTCACGCTCACCGAGGCCATCGCCCAGGAGCGGGAGATGCTCCAGCCCCTGCGCGAGTTTTCCACCTTCTTGGTCGATACCTCCTTCATGCGTCCGCGCCAGACCGCCGAGGCCGTGGGCAAGCTGCTCAACCGCGATGCCGACGCCACCGAAACGCTGCGCATCGAAATCCTCTCCTTTGGCTTTAAGCGGGGGCTGCCCCGCGCCAGCGATCTGGTGTACGATGTGCGCTTTTTGCCCAATCCCTTCTACATGGAGGGGATTCGGATGTTCACCGGCCTGGAGGAGCCCGTGCGCGAATTTGTGTTGGGCAACGAGGTGACGCGCGAGTTTTTGCAGAGAACTTACGACATGTTGGCCTTCTTGCTGCCCCACTATCGCGAGGAGGGCAAGCACCGCCTGATGATATCGGTGGGATGCACCGGCGGCGCGCACCGTTCGGTGGCCATCGCCGAGGAACTGGGGCGGCACCTGGCCTCGCTGGGGCTGCAGGTGGACGTGAACCACCGGGATATTGAGCTCGAAAAGGCGCTTTGGCACAGCGTGTAAGTACCAACAAACGATACAGTAAGCGATTCAGCAAGCGATGCAGGAGGTGCGTATGTCCTTCTCCTCCGAGACCAAGGATGAGCTGGCCCGCGTCGCCTCACCCCACGCGGAGTGCGCGTTGGCCGAGATGGTGGCGGTGCTGGGTATTGGCGGAACGGTGAGCCTGCTGGGCGGCGGGCGCATGGGCATGCACGTGGAGACCGAGCACGCGCCCACTGCGCGGCGGTTCATCGCGCTCCTGCGGGGGCAATTCAATGTGCAGCCCGAGCTGCGCACCGCGCGCCATGGACGGTTGGGCGGTCGCAATACCTATCGCCTCACCCTGGCGGGCGAGGAGGCGATCACCGTGCTCACCGCGTGTGGCGTGCTGCACCGCGACGAAGAGGGACGCTTCTTCATCAAGCCTTCCATTCCCAAGCAGGCGTTGGCCAAGAAATGCTGTCGGCGCGCCTTTTTGCGGGGCGCTTTCCTGGCCGGGGGTTCGGTATCGAACCCCGAAAAGGAGTATCATTTGGAATTCGTGGTGTCCGATCAACGCTTTGCCGCTTCGCTCTGCGCTTTATTGACCCGTTTTTCGCTGGGCGCAAAAATGGTACACAGAAAAGCGTCGGTTGTGGTATACTTGAAAGAAGCAGAGAATATCGTAACCCTGCTCAACCTCATCGGCGCGCATGCCGCGCTGCTGGAAATGGAAAATGTGCGCATCCACAAGGAGCTGCGCAACAACGTCAACCGAGTGGTCAACTGCGATAGCGCCAACCTGGGCAAGACCGTGGATGCGGCCTCGCGCCAGCTGGAGGCCATCGAAAGCATCCGCGCCCGGGTGGGGTTCGACCGCCTGCCGCTGCCGCTGCGCGAGATTGCCGAGGTTCGGCTGGAACATCGGGAGGCTTCGCTGCAGGAGCTGGGCGATCTGTTGGATCCGCCGGTGGGCAAATCGGGCGTCAACCATCGGCTTCGCCGCCTGATTGCCTACGCCGACGCACTGAAAACCAAAGAGGAGGGCATGCCATGATTCGCAAGGAACTAACCGTCAGCAACCCGGAGGGTCTCCAATCGCGCAATGCGGTGCTGTTGGTGCAGACCGCGTGCAAGTTCAACGCCCGCATCCGGATCGAGCAGGGGGTCAAGATCATCAACGCCAAGAGCATGATGGGCGTGCTCTCGCTGGGCATTGCGCAGAAGGGCACGATCCTACTGTGCGTGGATGGCGACGATGAGCAGCAGGCCATAGCCGCGCTCGAAAAGCTGATCACCTCGGGTTTTGCCGAGACCCAGGGGAAATAGCCGCGAGTTTTCCGAATAAAGAGTGTAATCAGAAATAAAGTGTAATCTGCGCAAAGAGTGGAAAAGCGTAAAACGGAGGGCGCCGAGTATTCGGCGCTCTTTTCGCATGCAAAGCTGCGCATTTTGCTGCAAACCGCAGCGCCCTGACCAAAGGTTGCATTCCATCCCAATATTTGTTTTTATAGGGATTGTTTCATTGCCTTCGTGCGTTTCTATGGCAGAGAGCTGCGGGGGAGGACTGGATATGTACAGGGATAAATTTTTGTCTTTTTGGGCGGGGCTTTGTGCGGTGTGTTTGCTGGCGGTGTGCCTGCTTTCGCCGATCGCCGCGCAGGCGGGCGACTATGCTGTGGCGGTGGTCAACAACCGCAGCACTACGACTCGCCTCAACCTGCGCGAAACGCCCAGCACCAAGGGCACGTCGCTGGGGCTATACTACACAGGCGTGGTGGTTACGGTGCTGCAAAAGACCAACGCAACCTGGTGGTGGGTCGAAATTGGTCATCGCAAGGGCTACATGCAGGCCTCATACCTGGAGCTCTGCGGTTACCAGAGCGGATACGATCAGGCAGTGCTCGACCGGGTGGGCAGCACCATGCCCCTCGCCGTGGTCAACAACCCGCCCTCGGGCGGTCGCCTGAACCTGCGGGGCCGCCCCTCGGAGGATTGGGCATCTATCGGTAAATACAGCGACGGCACCAGCGTGGAGATTTGGGCCATCAGCGGTGATTGGGCCTATGTGCGGGTGCTCGACGATCACGCCATCGGTTACATGATGACCAAATATTTGCGATCGGATAGCCTGATCGCCTCCGGCGGCGCACCTGCCCAGGGCGTGTTCGCCGTGGTCAGCAATGCGCTGGTTACGGATCGGCTGAACCTGCGCGCCTCCGCTTCCACCAAGGCCGATTCACTCGGCAAATACTACAACGGCACCACGGTGGAGGTTCTTTCCGAAAGCAACGGCTGGTGCAAGGTGAAGTGCGAGGGAAAGACCGGCTACATGCAGAGCCTTTATCTGCGCAAGGATAGCGACGTCCGCGAGGCGGTGCTGCCCGACGTGGCGCGCATCAATGGCGATGGCGGTCGGGTGCAGCCGCTGTGCAGCGCACCGTACTTCTCGGCGCCTGCGGTGCCGGTGAAGGGGCGACAGAATACCGAAACCGTGACGGTATTGAGCAAAGCCGGAACCTGGTACTACATCGAGATGCGCGGCGCGCGCGGCTATTACCCGGCCAACCTGCTGTTCTTCGGCGTGCGCAACGGCATGGCGGGGAATTACGCGGTGGTGATCGGCCCCAACCTGCGCGACCGGACGATGGTCCGCGCTACCGCCTCCCTACAGGGAACCGTGCTGGGGCAATACTTCCCGGGCACAACGGTCGAAGTGCTGGAAGAGGGCGTATCCGGCACCTGGAGCAAGGTGCGCGTGAACGGCAAGACCGGCTACATGCACGCAGCTTACCTCGTGCCCGTGCGTGCGGGCGATCCGGAGACGTGGTGATGGGGCAAGGCTCCTTTCCCATCGCTGGGGAACGATTTCGTATTACCCTTCCTTGGTTCCGCTGACCACCAGCACCGCGCTGGTCGCCAAGTCCCATTGCTTTTCGCCGCGCCGGTATTGGGCCAGCCGCGCGTCGTACCGCGCGTGGATCAGGGTGGCTAACCGCTCAAGCTCGGGCTGTGTCAGCCCGCCAGGATTTCGGCGCAGCGCTTTGCGCACGCTCTCCAGGGTGCTGAGCCGGGTTTCGTTGATTTGCCGCTCGGCCAGCTCGGGCGGCACGTCGGCGCTATCCGGCGCATAGCGCATCAGGCTGAGCATGCGTACATCCACCCGCGAAAACCCCGCCTCCTCCAGCGCCCGGGGAATCCCGCTCACGCCCGGCTCGTGCTGCGCCACGCCGTGCTCGCGATCCACGCCCATGTCCACCCCGGCCCACAGCTTGTCCAGCAGTTCCTGTTCCTCGCCGGAGGGTGGCCGCCAATTTTCGCTGTGCAGGCAAAGGTTGCTGCGCACCGACAGCACGGCGGCCCGCCCGCCGGGCGCCAGCACGCGCCGCTGTTCGCGCAGAAAGGGCTGCGCGGGCACGTGCTCGATCACCGTGTGGGAGTAGCACAGATCGAACGAATTCTCAGCGAAGGGGAGCGCCAGCGCGTTCCCCACCTCGAAGCGGCAATCGAGCCCGAGCTGCTCGGTTTTTTGGCGGGCGAAGGCGATGTGATTCTCATCCAGGTCGATGCCCGTGGCCTCGATGCCAGGCAGCGCCGCCTTGAGCCGATGCAGCAGCCCGCCCGCGCAGCCCAGTTCCAGCACGCGCATACCGTTCTGCGCGCGCATTGCGGGCAGCCAATCGGCCTCGTTGTCCTCCCGGAAGCGCAGCTCGCGTGAGGCGTACAATTCCTCCGGCGTTTGAATGCACTCGGACCAAAACTTGCTCATGTTCTCCTCCTGTCGATTTTGCATCTTTTCGTTTTGTGATGAGGATAGCATCGATGCGGGAGAGAAGCAAGCGGCCGGATTCCGCGCGGGAAGGCGCGAGGGGAAGCCGCGAGCGTAATGGGGCCCTCACACGCCGTTTTTTGGCAAAATGCTTGACGGTTTCCGGTTTTGTTGCTATGATAATTGTAAGCTATGAAGCGCAAGCATGGGCGTGTTTGGGTACCCGTCGTGCCGATTCGTACGATTGGCAGCGCGATGGACGGCGCGATGGACGACACGATCGACGACCAGATAAGAAGTAGGATAGACATAACGAAGCGAGCCTGATCCGGAAGGATGAGGCTCGCTATTTGCTGTGTCAATCCGATCATGCTTCGATGATTTCGCCGTCGGTGCCCAGCACCACCACTTGCCAGGGGATCATTTTCCCGCAATTTTTTAGCGCGGTGATGGCCGCGTTGGCCAAGCCTCCGCAGCAGGGCACCTCCATGCGCACCACGGTCACCCGCTTGATCTCGTTCCGGGTCAGGATGGCGGTCAGCTTTTCGGCGTAATCCACCTCATCCAGCTTGGGGCAGCCGATGAGGGTGATCTTGCCGCGCATGAAATCCTGATGAAATCCCGCGTGGGCGTAGGCCGCGCAGTCGGCGGCGATCAGCAGATCGGCGTTTTGGAAGTAGGGCGCGTTGACCGGAACCAGCTGGATTTGCACTGGCCATTGGCGTAGCTCGGAGGAGGCCGCTTCTTGCTGCGGCGCGGCGGCGCGGGCGGGAGCGCTCTGCTCGGTGCGCAGCGCGCGCGCCCGGCTGCCGGGGCAACCGCCCTGCAGGGGTTCGGCGTGGGGGTGTGCGGGAGCGGAAGGCGCGGCGGGCTCCATCTTTTGCTGCACCGCGTCGGCATCGAAGGCCGCCGCCTCGCGCTGTTCGAAGGTGATCGCGCCCGTGGGGCAGACGGGCAGGCAATTGCCCAGCCCATCGCAATAATCGTCGCGCAGCAGCTTGGCCTTGCCGTCCACTAGACCGATTGCGCCCTCGTGACAGGCCGATACGCACAGCCCGCACCCGTTGCACAGCTCCTCATCGATGCGAATGATTTGACGAATCATGTTGAAATCCTCCTATTTGGCTTGCGCCATCTGTTTTCTAAGGGCAGTATAGCGCATGCACAACAAAAATTCCGTTGCAGATGCAACGGAATTTTGCAATGCCCAATGAACCTACCGTTTGCTCGCCTTGATCGGCACAAAAATCTCAAGTTGGCGATAGCCCAATAATTCATAGGCCGCAGGCGGTGTGATGACGTGGAACATGCTGTAGTGGCCAGGTCGCTCGTCCAACTCAAAACAGCCGCTCTGTGCGACCCATTCCTGGATTCCCGCGTACACGCGGCCGCCATCGGTATCGTCGTTATCGACCGACACCGCCGCCGCGTACAGCCCGCCGTCAAAATCGACGATTTCAAAATCGTTCGCATCTCCGGCACCGTTCGCATTGCGGGAAGTGTCGGTCAGTGCGTAGTACCATACGAGGGCATTGCGCTCGGGATCAAACCACATGAAATCCTGCGGGGTGAAATCCTTGCGTGCGCTGAACCAGCGGTCGAACTTCCCCTGCGAAAGCGCTTCCATGCTGCCCGGTCCCGAGGAAACCATGGAAACCCGGGGAATTTCAATGATGCGAATACCTTCAAGCATGCTATGCCTTTCCGCACGGTCTTACCGCAGTTTGACGCTGTTGCCGCCGTTGGCGCGCGAGGATTCGGCGGCGAAGCAGGCGAAGTGGCTATCCATGGAGATGTCGATGCTGGTAAGCGCCGATCCGGGGGCGTTGCCGTTGCGCACCAGCTCAAAAAGCTCGGCCAGCAGCGTGTTGTCGCCGCCGCCGTGACCGGAGAAATCCTCGCTCAGCGTGCGCACGTCGATGACCTGGGTCGGCTTGCCAAACGGGGTCACGCGAATCTCGTTTTTCTCCATATCGGCTTCCAGATCGCCCAGTGTGCCCATGACCTTCAGGTGGCGGTATTGCACGCTGGTGAAGGCGGACATGGTGTGCGAGATGGTCACGCCGTCCTCCAGCTCCATGTTGACGACCTGATGATCCACCACGTCGTTGTCGCAATGGTAGACGCAGCGGCCATAGGGCCCGGTGCGCAGCGCTTCCAGCAGCGCCTCTTCGGTGGGCGTATCGGTGACCACGTTGAGCGGCCAGCCCCAGCGGCCCCGGCGGAAAACGCTCATGTAGTACGCCTCGCAATCGTAGGGGCAGCCTTCGCGGCACTGGCAGCCATCCATGCAGCGCATCGCCGCGCCCTCGGGGGCCTTCTCCTCGCGGAACAGGTAGAGCCCGCCGTAGGAGTTGATGGATTGCAAGCGTTTATCGGCCAGCCAGAGCAGGATGTCCATATCGTGGCAGCACTTTTGCAGAATCATGGGGCTGGAGAGCGCCGTATTGCGCCAATTGCCGCGCACAAAGCTGTGCGCCTGATGGTAGTAGCCCACGTTTTCGATGGAGTCTAGGGTCACTATTTCGCCCAGGATGCCGGTGCCGATCAGGCGCTTGATTTCGCGATAGAAGGCGGTGTAGCGCAGCACGTGGCAGACCACCACGTGGCGGTTGTTCCGCTTCGCGGCCTCGAGCACCGCCTCACATTCCTCGGGCGTGGGCGCGATGGGCTTTTCGAGCAGCAGGTGGTAGCCCAGGTCGAGCGCCGGGATCGCGTGGCCGGAATGGCAGCGGTCGGGCGTGCAGATGAGCATTACATCGGCCAGCTTGCCGGCGGCCAGCATGGCCTCGGCGCTGTCGAAGCAGCGCTCCGAGGGGATGGAGAAAGTGACCGCGGCTTCGGCGACGCGCTCCGGGATGATGTCGGCGACGGCGACGATCTTCATTTCCTCCGGGAACTTCTCCGCGAAGCGGGAGTATGTATCCCGGCCCCGGCTGCCCAGTCCGGCGATGGCGACAGTGATGGGTGTCTTCATGCGGTGCCTCCTTAAAATGAAAAGAGAATATGCATCGAAGGCTTGCGCGCCTTCGATTATGCGTCCTTCACCTGCTCGATGAGGTAGCTTTCATCCGCGAAGTTGACGGTCACCGCAGTGCCGTCGGCGTACACGGTGCGCTGCGCGCTGCGATCGGGCGTCAGGAAGGTGTGCGATACCATCTCATGGTGCGCCACGCGCCTTTGCAGGTCGGAGACCACCTTGCACCGGGCGATGTTCTCGGTCAGTTCCTCGCCCTCCAGCTCGCCGTAAAGGTAGCCCATGCCGCCGTTGAGCAGCGCGTGCAGGAAGCCCAGCTGATCCTTGGGCGTACCCCACGCCCCCTTGCCCATCGACCAGGGGATCAGGAAGCAATCGTGGTAAACCAGGTTCCACAGCGGCACCGGAATGCCCTCCGAACCGTAGGGGGCCCAGTGGCAGAACACCAGGTTGCCGATGGCCCAATCGTTGGCTTCCTCGGAACTGGGCAGGATACCGTGGGCCAGCAGGTAATCGAAGCAGCGCGCGCGGTACTCCAGGCTCTGGCGGCGCGTGACCACGTGGCGCGGGTTGATGCATTCATCGGGCTCGTTGCAGGTGAACACGTCCAGGTAGGTAGCGTCGAGCCGAATCCCGTGGGCGAATAGCTGTTCGAAGTTGCGGCGCACGTACTCGGGCGCCAGCGCGGAGCATAGGTAATTCTGCTTGCCGCCGGCCCAGCGCGACATCTCAAAGATCGTGCCGTCAGCCAGCTGCACCGCGTTGTCCGGATCGTAGGTGGGTGCGTCGAGGTAGTAATCGCGATACTGATCGTGGATACCGAACAGGTAGCCCAGCTCGTGCGCGGTATCGGATAGATCGCGCAGCCCGTCCCATCCGCCCGCAGCCTCGCAGGCGGGCAGGTAGTCGGGGTGTTTGTTGTCGTAGCCCGGATCGCCCCAACCGTCCAGATGCAAGTAAAGTTTTTCGACGCCCCGATCCTTCAGACTGCGCAGCTGCGCGGCCCGCGTGGCGAAGGTGGTCAAGCTATCATTTTTCTCCGGGTGCTCGCGGTCGTAGTACGCCGAATCCGGAGAGGTGTGCGATTTGATGCCCGCGTGCAGCACGCTGCAGCCGATGAGCGCATCCACCGAGGGCAGGCGCGCGGCCTTTTGGCGCAGCGTCGTCAGGTGGCCTGCCTCAAAAGCTTGGGCGCGGTAAGCCTTGCACAGCGCCACGTAGTCGCTGCCCGCCGCTAAAAAGGTAAACTCAACGCTGCGCTGCGTGGACAGCGCGCCCAGCGAGGGCAGCAGCGTAGTCAATATGCGCGTCGGCCCCCCGGCGGGGTGATCGATGGCGTAGGCGGTATCCCAGGGCTCCTTGATGACGCATAGGTATGCGCCCTCGCCGGTCACCATGCCGAACCAGGGCATGTAGGCCGAACAGCTGGCCATCTGCCCGCCAAAGGGCAGCTTGCCCGCGGCTTCGGGCCAATCAGTGGGCAGCAGCATGCCCTGCATGGGGGTGAGCACGGCATAGCTGCCCGGCTCATCGGCAATGAAGGCGCCGGGCCACACGGCCTTGGCATGCCGGGGCAAGCCCAGCGGCACGAAGGTGCAGGTCAGGCGGCCCGTGGTGCTGTCCACGGTGTAGAGGGTTTCGAATGAAGCGTCCACGCCCGGGAAGCCTTCGTAGCGCACGGCGATACCCTCGGCCGAGCCGGAGCGGTAGGGCGTCTCGGTGATGCGCTCCGCCTCGTCGAACGAGAGCGTGCGATCGGGCAGAATCAACTGCGGGCGGAAGTTGGGATCGGTGCGCCACCATTTTTTGCCGACCTGCACGTGGCAGGCGCAGGTGGGGCGATCGAAGCGCAACGCGGGACGGTGGGCGTTCATTTGCATAGGTTTACCCCCCTTATTACACGGACCCATATAGCGTATCATAGCGCCGGGGAGTTTAAAAGTCAACGACGCAAATGTTTGCCAAAAAGTTTAACAGGTTGACAAGCGATGAACTAGCTCTGTATAATGGGTACAAAATAGGGTGCGTTGCTTTGTGCTCTATGGTCTGTGTTCTATTAGGTGGATACCCGGTTAGGTGTATACCCGGTATGATCACATGGGGTTTATTTTGCTATCGTATTTCATCGTGCGAGGACAACTGTATGACGACATTGCCAAGAGCGGGAACCTCTCTGCGGAACCGTGGGTGGAGACAGGTGCTGGCGGATTATCAACTCTACCTGATGATACTGCCCGGCATCGCGGCGGTATTCATCTTTTCGTACATGCCCATGTACGGTCTGGTGCTGGCGTTTAAAGAATACAAGCCCAAGCTGGGCATCATGGGCAGCCCGTGGATCGGCTGGGATAATTTTACCCGCTTCTTCTCCAAGCCCGAGGCGGGGTATACCATTTGGAATACGTTCGTGATCGGCGCCTGTAACCTGCTGATCGGCTTCCCTGTTCCCATCATTCTTTCGCTGCTGCTCAACGAATTGCGCAACAAAAAATACAAGCGCACCGTGCAATCGGTGCTGTACCTGCCTCACTTCGTCAGCTGGGTGGTCATCTACTCGCTGCTGTTCAGCCTTTTTTCCACCACGGCGGGCATCATCAACCGCGTCATCGTTTCGTTGGGCGGCCAAGCATTGAATCTGCTCTCGGATCCGGCCAAGTTCAAGGGCATGGTGTACATGACCTCGGTGTGGAAGAGCGCCGGGTGGGGCACCATCGTGTACATGGCCGCCATCGCGGGCGTCGATCAGGAGATGTACGAGGCCTCCTATCTCGATGGCGCAAACCGCTTCCAGCAATGCCTGCACATCACCCTGCCCGCGATCCGCTTTGCGGTCACCACCATGCTGATCCTCAACGTAGGCTCCATCATGGGCAGCAACTTCGATCAATTAATGAACCTGCGATCCGATACCACGATGCGGGTCTCGCAGGTGATCGACACCTTCATATTCGATATGGGCGTCACCAAGATGCAATACGGGCTTTCCACGGCGGTGGGCCTGTTCCAGCAGCTGATTAACTGCGTAATGCTTTTCTCGGCCAACGCCATTGTGAAGCGCATGAGCGGCGAAGGATTCTTCTAAAGCGATTCTTCTAACCGATTCTTCTAGCCCAGAGCCGGTGCCCGATGCACCGGCAGGATTCGATTGAGGTGGAGGAGAGGATTCGCATGAAATCAAAGGCAGCACAACCCATGCGCCACATTCGGCGTTCATTCGGTTCACATCTATTTGACCTATTCAACGTTGCGTTTTTCGTAATTCTATCGCTCATTATGCTCCTGCCCTTCTGGAACGTAATCACCACTTCAATCACCAGCAACGGCGAGTTTTTGCGCACGCCCCTGCTGCTGTTCCCCAAGAAGCCAACGCTGGAGGCGTACCAGTTTATCTTCTCGACTCCGCTGATCCCCAACGCCTACAAGGTGACGGTGATCGTGACCGCGCTGGGCACCACGCTGGCCACCCTGGTGACCAGCATGCTAGCCTACGGGCTTTCGAAGCCCCGGCTCAAGGGGCGCAGCTTTTTCATTGTGATGCTGCTCATCACCATGTTCTTTTCCGGCGGCCTGATCCCCACGTTCATGCTGATCACCAAGACGCTCAAGCTGAACGATACCCTGCCCGTGCTGTTCCTGCCCTCCGTGGTCAACGTGTTCAATTTCGTGATTATGCGCGCGTTCTTTACGCAGATTCCCGCCTCGCTGGAGGAATCCGCCAAGATTGACGGCGCGAGCGATTTTGCCATCCTGTTCCGCATCATCTATCCGCTTTCCATTCCCACGCTGGCCACCATCGCGCTGTTCGTGGCGGTCGGCTACTGGAACTCGTGGTTCGCGGCCAATCTTTACATTCGCGATGCGAAGCTTTTCCCGCTCCAGCTGGTCATCCGCAATTACATTTACAAGGCCAACAAGCCGCCGGAACTGCAGCTCGCGGCCGGTATCCGCGATGCGGCGGGCAACATCGTGGCCCTTTCGGAAAACGGAATCAAGATGGCCTGCGTCACTGCCGCCATCCTGCCGCTGCTGTGCGTCTATCCGTTTATGCAAAAGTACTTCGAAAAGGGCGTCATGGTCGGCTCCATGAAGGGGTAAATTCGGCTGGGTATGGCCAGGTAACCTCGCCCAACGTGTGTTCACCCGGCCTAGGCCGGTTGGCAGATTTGAAACAAGGAGGAACTGTTTCATGAAGAAAACTCTGGTTATCCTGCTCGCGCTGGCGATGGTGCTCTCGATGATCCCCTCTGCCTTCGCGGCGGATGCGGCTCGCGAGGAAATCACGATCCGCCTCTCCAGCGACATGCCCTTCACCTTTGATCCGGCGACCGACGAAATGGCGAAGTTCATTCACGAGAAGTTCGGCATTACCTTCGAAGACGTCCCCTACGAGGGCGACGTGGAAAAGATGATGCTGGATGCGCAGAGCGGCACGCTGGCCGATGTGTTCTACACCGAGCCGCTGTACGATCTGTATGCGTTCAAGAACCTGATCGATCAGGGCTTCGTTCGCTCCATCCCGGATGAGCTGATCGCCAAGTACCCGGCCATCAAGGCGCAGCTCGAAAACAGCCAGGTGGCCGCGGCCATCCGCGAGCACTTTGGCGCCAACTACGCGCTGCCCAAGCCCGATAGCCTCGATCCCACCATCTACATCAGCGAGCGCAAGGGCGTTTACTTCCGCAAGGATTGGCTGGCCAAGGTGGGCATGGAAATCCCCACCACCTGGGATGAGTTCTACGAAGTCTGCAAGGCCTTCACCCTGAACGATCCCGATGGAAACGGCGCCAACGACACCTACGGCCTGACCGGCGACACCATCGGCAACCTGCGTTACTTCTTCTCTTGCCTGGGCCACAGCAACCTGAACTGGGTCAAGGGCCCCGACGGCACCTGGATTCATGGCGCGCTGCTGGAGGACAATATCCAGCTGCTGGAGATGCTGCGCAAGATGTTCAACGAAGGCTTGATCGATCCGGAAATCGGCGCGACCAAGTCCGATCAGGCGATGCAGAAGTTTGCCTCCGGCACCTTCGGCATGGTCATCCGCAATGCGGATGCTTCCTGGCTTGACACCGTGATCGTCAAGAACTTCTGGGAAGCCAACAAGGATCTGGGCAACCCGTACGACATCGTGGGCCTGATCCCCGCGCTTTCGCTGGATAAGGCAACCCCGCCTTCCATGGATAAGTACATCGACTTCATGTGCGCCACCCAGATTTCGGCCGATTTGACCGACGAAAAGCTGGATCGCTACCTGGAGTACCATGAGTGGCTGCTCAACGAGGGCTACATGCTGCTGATGGGCATGAAGGATGTAGACTGGAAGTACGATGAGAACGGAAACGCCGTGAAGATTCGCGATGCGAACGGCGTCGCCCCCGAGTTGGCCGCCAAGTACCCGAGCACCGCTGTGGCGCACATGGCCAGCTGGGCGTTCGAAATGGCCGCCGATCCCAAGATCGAGTTCTTCGATAACTTCAACACCGAGTGCAAGGAGCTCAACACCTGGGCTTGCGGCATCCGCAACGCCAACCCCGTTGAATCCGACATGCGTGTGAAGATGATCTCCGCCCAGTCGATGCTGGACGCTAACTCCTTCAAGTTCACCGCCGAGTACTGGGGCATCGTCTCCGGCACCGATCCGGTCGACGTGATGTTCAAAGACATGGTGAAGCGCGCGATGGAGAGCGGCTTTACTACGGCCATCGAAGACGTGAACGCCATCTGCACCGAGAAGGGATGGTAAGATGCGCTGACGCGCTCGAACGCAAACGCTGAGGCGTTCGCGTTCGGTGGAGAGGGTGCGCGCTGAGGCGCGGCCTCCCGTTGGTCGGGGAGGGGAATGTTTTCCTCCGCTCGGCCCTACGGGCTACGGGCCTGCGGGCCCCTCGTCTACGGAAAACTCCCCGCCCGCCCGGCAAAGCCGTGCGATACGAATTGATTCGAGGGGCTTCGGCCCCTCGAGCTCCCTTGGGCGGCTCGCTTCGCTGGCCGCGGGACACTGTTTTCGAAGAAACCACCGTACTGGCTTTTGCCGGTACGGTGGCTTTTTTGCGGGTGGAGTGTGCTATAGGTTCAGCAGCTCCAGCTGGTCGGCTTGGTTGAGGTAATATTGCGCATTGGAACGGAAGATGGCCTCTAGCTTGCAGTAGAGCACGGTGTGGTTGGGCGGGGTGTGCGAAAGCAGGTAGTTGTGCAGCAGCTTAACTGCGTAATAGCCCTGGCTGTAGGGCTCGTGGCATATGGTGGCATCGATGGCGTTCTGGCGCATGTAGCCATAGATTTCGTGGGAAAGGTCGTGCCCAACCACGGCGACCGTGCCGATCCTCCCCGAATCGATCACCGCGCGCGCCACCTGTTCCAGCGCACCCAGCGCCACGTAAATGCCGCGTATCTGCTCGTTTTGCCGCAGCAGCGCCAGCACTTCATCGTACACGCCTTCGGCCATGCGGGAAAACCGAAGCACTTGCGATACCGCCGGGCCATTCAGCTTGGAGAGCATGCGCCGGAAGCCGGTGATACGCTGCCCGATGGAAATGACCGGGTCCTGCAGCGCCAGCGCCACCAGCTCACCGGGCGCGGGTAGGATGCGGCAGAGAATCTCGGCGGCTAGCGCACCGGCCTGCTCATAATCGCAGCCCACGTAGCACAGGCGGTTGGCGGCGGGGATGTCCACGTTGAGCAGCAGCACCGGCATGCCACTGGCGGAGAGCTTGTCGATCTCCTCGGTAAGCAGCAGCACGTCGTTGGGGGCGATGGCGATGGCGCCGTAGCCCTCGCCGGGCAGGCGGCGCAGCAGCGCCAGCTGTTCCTCGGGCCGGAGGATGTCTGTTATGAAGTAATCGGCCGTGACCCCCATCGCGCCTAGCTGCGCGGCCGCCGTGTTGACCCCGAAGCGCACCTGCTCCCAAAAGAAGCGAGGCTCGGAAAATACGATGATCGCAATGCGGTGGCTGCGCTTCATCACCAGCGAGCGCGCCACCTCGTTGGGGCGGTATCCGCTGGCCTCCAGCTCCGCGAGCACCAGGCGGCGGGTTTCGGCGTTCACGTTGGGGTGGCCGTTGATCACCCGGCTCACCGTGCCGCGCGAGATGCCGAGCTTTTGTGCGATTTCGATGGTGGTCATGCTGCCTCCGCGTGCAAGGGTGCACGGTGCTCGATGATTTCGATGTGCTGAATGTGCTGAATGTGTTCCATATGTTCGATGAATTACGGCACCTTCAGTATAGCACGAATGTTACAATGTAACAACCGTCAAATCAGATTTAGTAGGAAACGCGTATGATTTCGAGGGACAAGCATACACAATGTACAAAAACACATTGACATTGTGCGCTGTTTGCGCTACAATAGTGATATAGAGATTGTACACGTGTACATTGCTATCCGGGCTCGATGGGAGGCATGGGCATGGTGAAAGCCTGCATGGTTTGCCATACGCATTGGGATCGGGAATGGTACCTGACCGCGAGCCAATTTCTGCCGAAGCTGGTTCGCTTTGTCGATGATTTGCTCGAGAACTTCGGCGAGGAGGGCGATCCGCAAAGCGGGGCTCACGCCGAGGAGACTGCGCCCTTCATGCTTGATGGGCAGTGGATCGCGCTGGAGGATTATCTGCGCGTGCGCCCCGCGGCGGAGGAGAGAGTGAAGCGCGCCCTGCGCTCCGGTCGGCTGCAGGTGGGGCCTTGGTATATATTGCCCGATGAAGTGCTGGTCAGTGCCGAATCTCACGTGCGCAACGCGCTCATGGGTCAGCGCATGGCCGACCGCTATGGCGGGGGTATGCGCGTAGGTTATCTGCCGGATTCCTTCGGCCACCCGGAGCAGATGCCGCAAATCCTGCGCGGGTTGGGTTTTGACATCGCGCTTTTCTGGCGCGGTACCGGCCATCACATGAGCAAGACCGAGTTCATTTGGCGCTCGCCCTACGAAGGCGCGGAAGTGCTGTGCGTCCACCTGGCGCATGGCTATGGCAACAGTGCCTGCCTCTCCGCCGACATGGAGCAGACCGCGCCTCGGCTTATCGCCATGATCGGTGACCTGCTGAAAAAATCCAGCACCGACCTACCGCTGCTGATGAACGGCTCCGATCACATCGTGCGCCAGCGCGACGTGGCCGACGTGCTGCGCGCCTTCCAGCAATTGCACCCGGAATACGAGATCGAGCTGACTACGCTGGAGGATTATCTGGCTCAACTCAAACCCAGGCTGCGCGAGCTGGCGCGCTACGCCGGTGAGGTGCGCTACGGCGACCGCGCGATGCTGCTGGGCGGCACGCTCTCTACGCGCCAAGCGCTCAAGCAGCAGAATGCGCATGTGCAGCGCACCATGGAGCGCTACTTGGAGCCGCTCAAGACCTGCGAAGGCTTGATGGGCTTGGGTTCATCGTTCGCCGATTACGGCGACCTGCTCTGGCGGCGCATTTTGGAAAACCATCCGCACGATAGCATCTGCGGCTGCGGCATCGATGCGCTGCACGCCGAAATGCAGACCCGCTTCGCCGCCACACGCGAGCTGCAGGACACCCTGCTGGCGGATGCCGCGCGCGAGCTATTCGAGGCACACCGCGCCGAGCGGCCCGGTGAAGGGCTCACGCTCCTGCGCTTTGAACCCACGCAGGATGGTCTGCCCGCCTACGTGGAGACCGAGGTGCTTCTCGATGGACGCATGTTCTCGCGCGTCAACTTCGCGCGCTCGATCATCGATATTTACGATGCGGAGCTGCCTACCCCACCGGTGGGGCTGCGCGCGCTGGATTCACAGGGCCGCGAAGTGCCCGTGACCCTGCTGGAGTGCGAGGCCAACGATGCCATGCACCTGCAGGATACCACCGCGCCCGAGGTATACCGCGCCTACCGCTGCCGGGTGGCGATGCTGCTGCCGCCCAGTCCCTTGGGCCTGACGGCCGTAACGCTGCGGCGCGAGGATTCCGCTGCGCCGGCGCCGCCTAGGGCCGAGGGCGCAGGGGAGCGCGCCATCGAAAATGTGTTCTATCGCGTGAGCTTCGATGCGGAGCGCGCAGCCTTCGCGGTGATCGATAAGCGCACCGGCACGACCCATGCCGGATTCGCGCGGCTGATCGATCGCGCCGATGCGGGCGACGAATATACCTACTCCTGGCCCACCCACGATGGCGAGTTCAGCCTGGATACGGCGGGGCTGGAGGTGCGCACGGAGCGCATCGGGGGTTTCTCGCGGCGTCTGATCGTTTCCGGCAAGCTGGCGCTGCCCCGAAGCCTGACGGCGGATCGCCAACGGCGCGCCGAGGAGCGCGTCGATTGCCCGGTGAAGCTTACGCTTGCGCTGCACGAGGGCATCGACCGCATCGACGTGTCGATCGATTTTGAGAATTGTGCCGAGGATCACCGGCTGCAAGTGGAGTTTCCCGCCGGGGTGTGCGCGCAGACCAGCGTGGCCTCCTCCGCATTCTGGGTGAGCGAACGACCGGTGGCGCTGCCTGTGCCCACCGAATGGATGGAGTACCCGCTGCCCAGCAGCCCGACGCACGGCTTCGTTTCGGTCTCGGATGGCAACAAGGGCATTTCGCTGGCCTGCGATGGCCTGACCGAGTATGAAGCGCCCCGTGAATCCGGGCAGAATCGCGTACGCGTGACGCTGCTGCGCTGCGTGGGCTGGCTCTCCCGGCCCGATCTGCATACGCGCAAGGGCAACGGCGGCTGGCAGATCGCCACGCCGGGGGCGCAGTGCCCCGGGCTTTTCTCCGCGCGGCTCAGCGTGCGCTACCACGCGGGCGATTGGCGGCAGGCGGGTGCATTCGGGTTTGCCGATCGCTTCCTGCATCCGCCGAGGCTGTTTCCCTGCTTCCCCGAGCACGGGGTGCGCCCGCCGCGCAACCCGCTGGCCTTCCTTTCGGCGCTGCCTGCCGACGTGCGCCTCTCGGCGTGCAAGCCCGCGCAGGATGAGCGTGGTTGGGTGGTGCGCGTGTACAACCTGGCGCAGGAGCACCGCGCAGTGCGCCTGCCGCTGCCCGCCGGGATCGGCGGCGTGCTGCGCTGCGATTTGGCCGAGCGCGAGCTTGTTCCCGTGTCCTGCGCGGTGAGCGATTCCGACCCCGAGCTGCGTTTCGATATCGCGCCCGGAGAGGTGGTTTCGCTGCGGCTAATGCCTTCGCGCTAATGCTTGTTTGATTTCTGGAGGATAGATCGCGGAAGATTTTTTCCGATGCGAGAGGAGAATGCCCATGACCGCGCGGGAAAGGATGCTTTGTGCGCTGCAGGGCGGTAAGCCGGATCGGTTGCCCGCCACCATCCACCAATGGCAGCCCTACCACCTACGCCAGTACATGGGCGGGGCGAGCGCGCTGCAAGCGTTCATCGCCTGCGGCCTGGATGCCAGCATCTCCGAATTTCCGCTCATCGAGCCGGAGAGCGCAGATTGGCGCGTGGAGTGCACCGTGACGCATTCCATGGTGCACGGCGAGGCGCAGACCCACCGCCACACCACCATCCAAACCCCTGGCGGCACGCTGACCACAGCCAGCAGCGCCAATGCCATTACCGCCTGGGTGACCGAGCACCTGATCAAGCAGCCCGAGGATATCGCGCTGCTGGCCCGGTATCGCCCGATTCCGGCACTGGACCGAGAGGCCGTGGTGCGCGCGCGTGCAGAGCTGGGCGAGCACGGTATCCTGCGCGGCTTCGTGTGGGGCATGCAGGGCGGCTGCTGGCAGGACGCCTGCGAGCTATACGGCACCGAGGCGCTGATTTTGGCCACATTCGACGATCCGGATTGGGTGCATGCGCTGCTCTCGGCGCTTCTGGAGCAAAAGCTGCGCTTTGTGGAGCGCTCCCTGCCCGGCTTGCCCTTCGACCTGATTGAAACCGGCGGCGGAGCGGGCAGCAACACGGTGATCTCGCCCGCGCTTCACGAGGAGTTCTGCCTGCCTTACGATCGCAAGCTGCACGATGCGGTGCATGCCGCCGGATTTCCCGTGGTGTACCATACTTGCGGCGGCATGACCAAGCTGACCGGGCTGATTCCGCAAAACGGATGTCAGGTCTCGGAGACGCTCAGCCCGGCGGGGGTAGGAGGCGATATCGCGGGCGAGGCTTCGGCGCGCAAGCTTTTCGCCGAGCTCCACGGCCAAGTCGCGCTCATTGGCGGCATGGATCAGTTCAATATCCTGGAGCAGGGCACGCCTGCCCAGGTGGAGGCCGAGGTGCTTCGCCTGTTCGATTGGTTTGGGCGGGAGGGCGGCTACATCCTCAGCGCCAGCGATCACTTCTTCCATGCGCCGCCGGAGAACCTGCGCGCCATGGCCGAGGCGGCCCGCCGCTGCACCTACTGATTTTGGGGATCGCATCCGGTTTCACGGAGCACATTCAGCTTCGTGAATCGCTTCTGACTTTATGACCCGTATCCGAGATAAAGCACTCCCAACACGCAAGGAGGAAGCGCCATGCGCCTAAAACCCGATTTCGAGAAGGCTCAGCAGCGCCTGCTGGCGTTCTGGCAGGGGGAAATGCTCGACCGCGCGTGCATCGCGGTGGTCGCGCCCAAGCGACCCGGTGTCAACATATCGCCCTTTCTGAACGATATCGATTTTCAGGGTGACGAGGCCGCTTTGCGCGACTATTGGACTGATCCAGAGATCATCCGCAGCGTCAATCTGGCCAAGCTGGAGGCCACCCACTTCGGCGGGGAGGCGCTGCCCACCATCTTTCAGAATTACGGCACTTCGGGGCATTGCAATTATTACGGCGCGCAGCCGGTCTACGGCCAGAGCACGATCTGGTTCGATCCGGTGCTGCCCTCGCTGGAGGAGGAGCACCTCCGCTATCGCGAGGACGTGCTCGAACGGCACCTCGCCATTGCGCGCTATCTAGCCGCCCATGCGGGCGACGATTACCTGCTGGGCATGCCCGATTCCACCGGAACCCTCGATGCGCTCTCCCATCTCTATGGTCCGGAGCGCTTGCTGGTGGAAATGCTCGAGGAGCCGGAGACGGTGGAGCGCGCCGTTGCGCAGGTCAACGAAGGTTGGGCGGATTCCAACGAGCGGTTCCACCAAATCGGGTTGGCCTGCAACCGGGGCGGCGGTGTGCACAGTTGGATGAACCTCTGGGCGCCGGGCCGCATCCAGCACATGCAGTGCGACCTTTCGGTCATGATTTCGGCGGCGATGTACGAGCAACTGGTGCTGCCCGAGCTGGAGCAGCAGATGCGCTGGCTCGAATACCCGGTGTACCACTTCGACGGCATTGAGCAGGAGAAGCACCTGGGCTTGCTGCTCGGCCTTCCCAAGCTCAAGGCGATCCAATGGACGCACGTGGCGGGCCAGCCCTCGGCGGCGCACTTCTTGCCCATTCTGCAGCGCATCCAGGCGGCGGGCAAGGGTCTGATCGTCATGGCCCCGGCCGGTGACGTGCCCGCGCTGCTCGAAAACCTTTCGGCGGCGGGGCTGTACCTCTCCATCAACGCCGAAACGTCTGAGGAAGCCGACGCGCTGGTGCGCTACGTCGAAGCACATAGCAGGGTAAGAAGCTGCGAAAGAAGCTGCGAAAGAAGCTGCGAAAAAAGCGTAGGAAGAGGGTGACCGGTGTGCGGGATTTGTTGGCGCAAACGAGTGGATATGCCGTGCGCGTGGTGTCCTCGGAGCCTATCGACGGGGGATTGGCCTTGCTCCTGGCCGACAGCCGGGGCGGCACGATTCGCTGGGAAGCCTGCGTGGTGCGCGAGGACGTGCTGCGCTTCCGGCTCTCGGCGGGGGAGTTTGCCGCGCCAGAGTACGATGCGGTGCGACCCGGCTTCTTTGCCGAAAAGGTGTTGATTTCGAGCGAGGAGGATTCGGACGGGATCGTGCTGCGCACGCGGGCGCTGTGCTTGCGCGTGACCCGTGATCCCTTTTCGGTGGCGGTGTTTGCGGAGAAAGGCGCGGCGGGCGAAGCCGTGTGCGAGGGCCACGATGAGGCCATATATGAGGAGCAGTTTGCCGATGCCAACGCGGTGGGCGAGGGGCAACGGCGGGTGCCGCCGCTAGGCTACACCCTCGATGAGCAGGGGCGGATCGAAAGCATGAACTTCTGCCCGCGTCTGTGCCCTGGCGAGCGCATATTTGGCCTGGGCGAGCGCTTCGGCGAGCTCAACCGCCGAGGGCAGAGCGTGCGCATGTGGAACAAGGATACGCTGGGCTGCCGCGATGGTCAGGCGTACAAGAACATCCCCTTCTACGTGAGCAGCCGGGGATACGGTTTGTTTTTGAACACGCACCGCGATGCGCGCTTCCACGTGGGCTCGCTCTCGCACGCCTCGCTGTGCGTGCAGGCTCCCGGCGAATCGGCGGAGGTCTATCTGCTTCTCGGCGCACCGCGTCAGGTGGTGGGCACGTTTACGCAGATGACCGGCCCCGCCGCCTGCCCGCCCGCGTGGAGCTTTGGCCTGTGGCATTCCAACGGCTTCCAGGGCAGCTCCGATCAGGGCGTGCTGGAGGATGCGCGGGAGTTCCGGCGGCGCGGCATCCCTTGCGATGTGATGCACCTGGACTGCTTCTGGCTGCGCGAGGATCGATGGTGCGACTTCGTGTGGGACGAGGCGGCCTTTCCCAACCGCCTGGAGATGCTGCGCTCGCTGCGCCGCGAGCACTACAAGGTCTGCCTGTGGATCAATCCGTACGTGACCTGCCGCACTGAGATGTACGAGGAAGGCGCACGGCTGGGCTACTTTCTGAAAAACGCGCAGGGGCAGACCTACTTGGCCGATCTTTGGCACGGGCTGCTTTCCCAGTGCGCCGTGCTGGATGTGACACATCCGGACGCGGTGGCTTGGTTCCAGCGAAAGCTGCGCACCGTGCTGGGCGAGGGCGTCGATACCCTCAAGACCGATTTCGGCGAGGATATCCCTGAAGATAGCGTTTTCCACAACGGCAGGACGGGCCGCGAGATGCGCAACATCTACGCTAACCTCTACAACCGCATCGTGTACGAGGTGGTGGGCGAGGCTTGCGGCGCTCCGGTGGTTTGGGGCCGCAGCGGCGGCGCGGGAATGCAGCGCACGCCGGTCTGCTGGTCGGGCGATCCGCGCTCCTGCTTCGAGGGCATGGCGGCTACGCTGCGCGGCGGGCTATCGCTGGGCGTATCGGGCGTGCCCTTCTGGAGCCACGATATCGGCGGGTTCTATGGCCCGGTGAGCGATGAGGTGTTTGTGCGCTGGGCGCAGTTTGGCCTGCTCAGCTCGCACAGCCGCCTGCACGGCACCACGGATCGGCGGCCTTGGTCGTTCTCGCCCCGCGCCTGCGAGGCGGTGACCGCCATGATTCGCCTGCGTTACCGGCTGATGCCCTACATCCTGCACACCGCCGAGGTCTGCGCGCGCGAGGGGCTGCCCTTTATTCGCCCGCTGTGGATGCATCACCCCGACGATCCGGCGGTCTGGTCGGTGCAGGATCAATACTACCTCGGCGAGGATATGTTGGTGGCCCCGGTGTTTGGCGGGGAAGGCGCGGCGCGCGATGTGTACCTGCCCAAGGGCGGCTGGATGCACTGGTTCACCGGCGAGCGCTACGAGGGTGCGCGTTGGCACAGGGTCGTCAGTCCGCTGGAGCAGCTACCGCTGTTTGTGCGCGAGGGTGTGCATATTCCCCAGAATGCGGAAGAAGCGCAATGGCTGTGACATTTCCCCCAACCGACGGTCTCTCCATTTTGTCTATTCATTAATGTAGGAACGGAAGGGGGGGTGCACATGACCCGGGATTTTGCGGTGATTCGCCAGCGGGCCGCGCGGTTGCGCGCACTTTCCGAGCTGCCGGTCTATGCGGAAAAGCGGCGGCGCTGGGCCGAGCACAACGATCTGGTGGGCGACAAAGCACCTCTCCTGTGGATTTGCCCGGATGACGATGGCGGTTGGCTCGATCTGGTGCCGCAGGCCGTGTTGGAATGCGAAAATGCCGATCTGCGCGCGCTGGAGTGGCAGCTGCGCAAGCTGATTTTCCATCACGAGCATTTCGCCGACGATTTTGTGCTGGAGCCGGTGGTGCGCTTCGATATTCCCGGCGAGTACACGGGCTACCTCTACGGCAGCACGTCGCAAAAGCGCGCCTGGGGCATTGATATCGAGCCCATGGGCGTGACGCGAAACGCCTATCACCTACCCAATTACCTGGCCGATCCGGCCAATGTGGAGCGCCTGCTGGCCCATGAGGTGGATTTTCTGCCCGATGAGCAGCGCTGGGGTGAGCTGCGCGCTCTCTACGAGGAGGCGGTCGATGGGCAGGTACGCGTGCAGTTCACCGTGCCCTACTGTGCGCTGGTGCAGAGCCTGCTTATCGATCTGGTGCATCTGCGCGGCCTTTCTGAGCTGATGCTCGATCTCTACGACGAGCCGGAACAGCTCCACCGCATCCTCGACCACATGTCGGCCTCGAAGGCGCGCCTGCTGGACGATTTGGAGCGGCGCGGCCTGCTTTTCGATAATCGCACCAACGTGTACACCGGTTCGGGCGGGCTGGGCTACACGCGGGCCTCCGCCTGCGCCGATGGGCAGGCACGCATCGATGGGCTGTGGGGATTCGCCGACGCCCAGGAATTTTCCGGGGTTTCCACGGCGATGTTTGGCGAATTCGCGCTGCCCTATCAGGCGCGCGGGCTTTCGAAGTTCGGCATGGCCTGCTACGGTTGCTGCGAGCCCCTCGATGAGCGGTTCGACCTGTTGTTTGCCGCGCTGCCCAATCTGCGCCGCCTCAGCGTGAGCCCGTGGAGCCACATCGAGCGGGCGGCGGAGGCCATCGGCGGCCGGGCGGTCTATTCGTGGAAGCCCAATCCGGCGCTGCTGGCCGTGCCCGAGGGGCGCGAGGAGATGGCCCGGTTGTTGCACCGTTTTCGCGCCGCTACGCGCGGCCGCTGCCACGCCGAGGTGATCCTCAAGGATATCCGCACCTGCCGCCTGGACGATCTGCAGGCGTACTGCCAGCTCTTCCGCGCCGCTGCGGAGGAATGATTTCGGGAATCAAAGGGGTTCATCGCTCCGGCTTGCCGGATAGTGATAGAAAAATTGTAGGAGGAACTAACATGAAACGGATCCTGTGCCTGTTGCTGACCGTGGCCCTGGTTCTGCCCTTGCTGGGCGGCGTCGCGCTCGCCGAGCCCATCGAGACCGTGATGCTGA
This sequence comes from Eubacteriales bacterium, assembly GCA_031553615.1. Classification (GTDB taxonomy): domain Bacteria; phylum Bacillota; class Clostridia; order Christensenellales; family Aristaeellaceae; genus WQXF01. The sequence continues at coordinate 12,362 of JAVBLJ010000004.1, read as the reverse complement.
CCTACCGTGCCGGTGAGGATGCCGGCGCACTCTTCTTCCTGCCCCAGATCGAGCGGTTCAACGCCAAGTATGAGGGCAAGTACCACATCACCGTGGAGGAATCGCCCTCCAACACCCACACCGACCGCATGAAGCAGCTGGCGCTGCAGGATAAGCTGCCCACCGTGTTCCAGTGCTCCGATTCCAAGTGGATCGAGGATTTCCTGATCGCCAACGACAAGCTGGAGGACCTTTCCGCCTGGGTCGATAGCAAGCCCGAGCTCAAGGGCCGGTTCATCGATGCCTCCACCGCCTACTGCACCAAGAACGGCAAGCTGATCGCCCTGCCCCTCTGCGTGCTGGGCTCCACCGGCATGTACTACAATGGCTCCATGGTCACCTTCGACAAGCCCGCACCCCAGATGACCTGGGAAGAGTTCGCCGCCGCGCTGGGCGACACCAAGATCGGCTTCCAGACCGCCGAGGGCGGCTGGACCATCAGCCTGTTCCTTGCCGCGATGATCGGCGGCATCGACGGCGGCATCGACCTGCTGTCGGCGGGCGTGCAGGAAAAGATCACCGATTTCAACAACCCCATCTTTGTGCAGGCGTTCGGCGAGCTGCAGAAGCTCTACCAGTCCAACGGCTGGGATGGCGCTGTGGGCGCTGTGTACGCCGATGCCGCCAGCGCGTTCTATGCCAAGAAGTGCTCCGTGCTGCCCGATGGCACCTGGATCATCGAGAAGATCGGCGATCCGACCGACTGGCAGAACGGCTTTGACGGCAAGGACGTCGTGGGCACCTTCTTCCCCGGCAATGTGGCCATTGCCAACCCTGCCGTGTACGATTGGATGATGCCCGCCAACCTGCCCGAGGATCAGAAGGAGCTGGGTCTGGCGTTCTTCGAGTTCATCTACTCGCCCGAAGAGATCGAAGCCCTGATCCTGGCCTCCGGCGGCGCCGCGCCCAAGCTCACCTACTCCGAGGCGTTCACCACCGCGATGCAGGAGAAGAAGCTGCTCAACGATTTCGCCTCGGCCTCCGATGCGGATACCAAGTACGTGCCCTACTTCCACGATGCCATCTCGGCTGCGCTGTTCCTGGGCGATTTCACCAACTACATGCCCAAGCTGCTCAAGGGCGAATGGACGCCCGAAAAGTTCTGCGAAGAGCTGACCAAGGCCGCGCAGGCCCTGTAAGCCCCCGCATCGAAACCTTTACGGCACCCCTGGCGGGCCGCCCTGCGCTTTGGGCGGGGCGGCTCGCTCTTTTCCGCCGATCCGAAAGGAGAATCCCATGCAGACAGCCGTCAAGCTCAAACACCATGCCCGCAGGCGGGAGCTGGGGTGGATATATGCGTTTCTGCTGCCCAGCCTTGTCATCTTCTTGGCGTTTTACCTGGTTCCCATCGTTTCCGTCATCATCACTTCGTTCACCAAGTGGGATGGTTTCAATGCCCCCGCCTTCATCGGCATTGCCAACTACACGCGTCTATTTCAAAATGCGCAATTCCAGCAATCGCTGGGCAACCTGCTTCTTTGGGCTCTCATCGCCGCCACGCTGCACGTGGGCTACGGAATTATCGTAGCGTTCGTGCTGTTCAAAAAGCCCTTTGGCTGGCGCTTTACGCAGACGGTATTCATGGTGCCCAACGTCATCTCGGTGGCGGCCTGGTCCATGATCTATAAATATTTCTTCCGCAACGATATCGGCATCCTTAACAACATACTGCGCGTGTTTGATCCCACGGTGAGCATCGATTGGTTTTTCGATACGCCCTACGCCTTTTGGGCGGTTACGCTCACCTGGCTGTTCTACGCGGTGATCATCACGCTGCTGGTGCAGGGCGACCTCATGGCCATCCCGGAGCAGCTGCACGAGGCCGCCCGCATCGATGGCGCGACCCCTTGGCAGACCATACTGCGCATCGATCTGCCGCTTTGCCGCAATGCCATCGGCACCGGCGTCATCTGCTCCATCACCTCGCGCATCGGCATGTACGAATCCATCTACCTCACTACCAATGGCGCGGGCGATACGCTCAATATCCCCGTGCTGCTGGTGCGCTCGATACAGGATGGCAAGTACGGCATGGCCAACGCCAACGGCGTGATCATGCTGATCCTGGGCTTGGCGACGCTGGCGGCCATCAACCGCCTGTTCCGCATGAACGATAGCCCATACTAGAAAGGGGGAGAGCGGCAATGACCCGTCTGAAGAGGATTTCGACGCATACGTTCATGTACCTGGTCATGGCGTTCACGGTGCTGGTTTCGCTTTTCCCGATCTTGTGGATCATATTCTCGTCCTTCAAGAGCAATGGTGAAATCATGGGCGGCCCGTTCGTGCTGCCCAGCGCCATCAATTTCGATGCCTACGTGTACCTTTTTCAAAAGTACGATTTTGCCACGTATACGCTCAATTCCGTGATCTGCGCGTTTCTTCCGGCCATCGTATCCCTGGTGATCTTCTCGATGGGCGCGTACGCGTTGGCGCGCTACAAGTTCCCGGGCAAGACGCTCTTCTACGCACTGTTCACCATGACGATGCTGGTGCCGCACCACGCGCGCACCCAGCCGATCTTCACGCTCATCATCGATCTGAACCTCTACAACACGCGCGAGGGGTTGATGCTGGTCTACCTTTCGGGCGGCTTGGCGATGAGCATGTTCATACTCAAGAACACCTTCCAGCAGATTCCCGGCGAGCTGGGCGAGGCCGCGCGCATCGACGGCGCGGGCTTTGTGCGCACCTTCTCCACCATCTACGTGCCCCTGGCGCGCAATGGGCTGGTGACGGCGGGCATACTGATGCTGCTGGGCAACTGGAACGAATTTTACTACGCAAATCTGCTGATCACCAGCAGCGCCAACCGAACGCTGCCCGTGGTCACCATCCTGTTTAACTCCATGTTCAATTATAACTATACCAATACGTTCGCCGCGCTGGTGGTGGTGGTGCTGCCCGGCATACTGTTCTATTCGTTGGCCACCAAGCAGGTGCAGAATTCCATTGCCGCCACCGGTGTGAAGGGCTAGCCCTTACCGCAACGTTTGCACTCGGGAGGGATCGAAATGACCGCTCTATCAAAGATCACTCTGCCAAGGACGGCCCTATCGAAGCAGAACGCCAAGGTTTCGCTAAACGGGAGCTGGAGCGCCACCCTGGCGGATGGACGCACGATGCCCATGCACGTGCCCGGCTGCTGGGATGCCCACATTCCTGAAAAGGATTGGACCGGGCCGGTGCGCTTCGAGACCTCGCTGATCGCCGCGCCGGAGAAGGGCGCGCGGTGCCTGCTGCGCTTCGAGCGGGTCAGCTATTTCTGCGAGGTGCTGGTGAACGGTGTGCTCTGCGGCGCGCATGAGGGCATGTGGGATGCCTTCCTGGTGGATATCACCGATGCGCTGCGCGAGGGTGAGAATGCCCTCGCTGTGCTGGTGACCAAGCCGGGATACGGCGAGGGCGATCGCTTTCCGCTACGGCAGGTGCTTTCCGGGTTCATCCCCGATGTGCTGTGCACGTTCGGCGGCATCTATGGCGCGGTGACCGCCGAGATGGCGCGTAGCTTTGCCGTGGAGCATCACGGAGCGCGCGGGCAGGGCGACGGCAGCTTCCGGCTGATGCTGGGCTTGGCTGACCTGACCCGCGGTACCGAGCCGGAAGGGGCCGGGGAGCCGGTGACGGTGCGCGCCCACGTGCTCGATCCCCAGGGTGCGGAGGTTTGGCGGCAGGAGGCGCGGCTGCAGCCCCGCGAAGGTATCGAAATCTCCGGGCAGATCGCCTCGCCGATCGCCTGGTCGCCCGAAAACCCGGTGCTCTACCGCTATGAATGCGAGCTTGAGCGCGATGGCCAGACTGAGCGCATCGCGGGCGGGCTGGGCCTGCGCACCTTGCGCACCGAGGGCCACCGCATGCTGCTGGGCGATACGCCGCTCTACCTGCGCGGCATTCTGCACTGGGGCCTCTACGATCGCGCCATCGTGCCCACACCCACCGCCGGGGAGATCGAGGGCGAGCTGGCCGGCATCCGCGCCTACGGCTTCAATGCCATCAAGCATTGTCTGTACCTGCCCACCGAGGAATACCTGACCGCCTGCGACCGCGCGGGCGTGCTGCAATGGGTGGAACTGCCGCTTTGGCTGCCCGAGCCAAACGCCGAGCTGGAGCCGCGCATCCGGCGCGAGTATCCGCGCATGCTGCGCGCGCTGGCCGGGCATCCGTCGGTGGTGATGATCAGCCTGGGCTGTGAGCTCGACCGCGCGGTGGAGCAGAAGCTATTGCGCGAGATGTATGAGCTCACTCGGGTCCGCGTCGATGCGCTGGTGTGCGACAACTCCGGCTCCGGCGAGTGCTACGGCGGCAATGCCGTGGCCTCCTCCGATATTTTCGATTACCATTTCTACGCCGACCTCCCCAACCTGGAGCCGCTGATCGACATGTTCACGCCCGGCTGGCGCACCAACAAGCCCTGGGTGTTCGGCGAATTCTGCGATTCGGATACGCTGCGCGACCTTGCGCCGGTGCGCGCCGCCTACGGCCAGGAGCGCGTTTTCTGGGAGGGCGCCGACCCGCACCGCAATCCCATCTCCATCCTCAAGCCCGATTTTACCGCCCATTTTCACGATGAGCGCATGGAATCCTCGGATATTCAGCGCCAATACCAGCGGCTGCACCAGCTTTCCTTGCACCACACCATGACCCACCGCAAGACCACGCTGGAGATGACCCGCTCCTTCCCCGAGCTTTCCGGCTACAACATCACTGCGCTGCGCGACATACCGCTGAGCGCCATCGGCCTCTTCGACGATATGGGCAGGCCCAAGCTGCCCGTCGAGGCGTTCGCTTCGGTCAATGGCGCTCTCGCGCTTCTCCCGGCCTGGGATTTGACGCGCATGTGGTGGGGGGCGGATCGCCCGCAGCCGCGCGAGCGCTACTCGTACTGGGGCGGGCAGGCCACCGGCGTGCACGTGCTGCTCTCCAACTTTAGCACGGCGGTCATCGTGAATCCCCGCGTGCGCTGGTCGATTTGCGAGGGCGAGCGCATGCTGTTTGAAGGCGAGCTGCGGGCCGATCGCACCCTTTATCCTGGCGAGGTGGCCGAGGTGGGCGTGGTGCGGCAGCCGCTTCCGGAGGTGGATTTACCCCAGGCCTGGGTGCTGCGGGTGTGCTTGGCGGAGGGCGACGCCCGGAACGAATGGCCGCTGTTCGTCTACCCCAACCGCACCGACTTCAAGGGCAAGCTGGGGCTGCTCGACCCCGCCGGACTGTTTTCCGGCCAAAGCCGGGCCTCGTACGGCTCGCATGGCGGGCTGGAAATACGCTATGCATTGCGCGAGCTGCGCGAAGAGGAGGAAATTGCGGGCGTGGATGTGGTGATCGCCACCGTGCTCTCCGGCCCGGTGCGCCGCTTTGCGGAGCGTGGAGGCCGCGTGCTGTTCATTCAGCGCGGTACCCACGGTGCGCTGCCGGTGACGCTCTGCCCCTTCTGGCGCGAGGGCATGATCGACCGTGCGGGCGAGCATTTTCTCGGCGCGCTGCCCGATCGGCACTACACCGAGGATTTGCGTTACTGGAGCGTGGGCACCGACACCGCCTTCGATTTCGAGGGATTCGCCTTGGCGGGCTTCGAGCGCCACGAGGCGCTGATGACCCGGTACGATTGCCGATCCTGGCTGCGGCACGCCTATGTGGCCGCGCTGGGCTGCGGCCAAGGCTGCATATTGGCCACTACGCTGCGTCTGGAGGGCGGTATGGGCAAGCAGCCCGAGGGCCTGGAAGCCAACGTGTTTGGCCGCTGGTTCATCGATCAGGCGCTGTGCTGGCTCGGGGAGCGCCGGTAGGGTTGGATGCGAAAGGGGAGTGCGCGCAATGCAGGGCCACAGGCTGGATGACCTTTTTATGCTGGGCGCGGGCCGCACCAAGCGGGTATCGAGTTACGACAAGAGCGGCGGCAATCACGATTGGATGGATGTGCCCGGGGGCGAGACCCGTACCGTGGCCGACATCGAGGGTTGCGGCATCATTCGGCATATCTGGATGACCCATTGGACCGGTGATGCCGAATGGCAGGAGGAGCCGCTGGCGCTGCGCAAGCTGCTGTTGAGGATCTATTGGGATGGCGAGACTGAGCCCAGCGTACAGGCTCCGCTCGGCGATTTCTTTGGCATGCCCTTCGCCCGGCGCAAGACATTCTCCAGCGCGGCCTTCGCCATGAGCCCCGAGGATGGCCGCGCCATGAACTGCTGGTGGCCCATGCCCTTCGCCAAGCGCGCGCGCATCACCATCGAGAATTTGTGCGATAACCACACCAACTTCTATTTGTACGTGGATTACGAGCAGCTGGAGCGCCTGCCTGAGGGCGATCCCGCCTACTTCCATGCACAGTACCTGCGCGAGAGCGATACCCAGGGCTGGGCGGAGCAGCGCATCGGCGTGCTGGAGGAGAAGGCCAATGTGCCCGAAGAGCCCGCGTGGGTTCCGGCGGCGTGGATGACGAAAAACACGGACGGCGCGGGCAACTACGTTATTCTGGAGGCCAAGGGCCGGGGGCGCTACGTGGGCTGCAACATGGGCGTGGACATCCACACGCCGCAGGCCAACGAGTGGTACGGCGAGGGCGACGATATGATATTCATCGATGGCGAATCCTTCCCGCCCTCGCTGCACGGCACCGGCACCGAGGATTACTTCTGCACCGCGTTTTGCCCCACGCAGGAGTACAGCGCGCCCTACCATGGCCTAACGATTTACAGCGGCGACAGGGAGCGTGCCGGGTATAAGTTTGCGGGCAAAAATGCCATGTATCGCCTGCACGTGCTCGATCCCATCGAGTTCCGCGAATCGATCCGCGTGACCATCGAGCATGGGCATGCCAACAAGCTGACCGGCGATTGGTGCAGCACCGCATACTGGTATCAGGTGGAGCCGCACGCCCCCATGCCGCCCCTGCCCTCTCGGGAGGCGCTGCTGCCGCGCGAGTAACGAGACAGCGGCTTGGCTTTTCCGTGAAACAAATCAAAAAGGCGAACACACCGAATGAGATCCCTTCATATGCTGTAGCGAGCCTATGAGCCGCCCAAGGTGGCGCTTTTGGGCGGATCGTGGCGCTCTCTGCAGAAATGAGAGGGAAGCTATGAATACAAGAACCACTCACATAGGAAGAATGCGGGTTGCGATTTTCCTGCTGGCGTTGTGCTTGGGCACATGCGCGTATACCGAGAGCGGGGCGGCCAGCGAGCAGAACCGGGGATGCGTCGTGATACTGACCACGGTTCCGACAAACGCTCCGTCGCAAATGCCACCCCCCACGCCGACATGCCCCCCCACGACGCCGCCACCCCCTACACCCACGCCGACGCCGACGCCCCCACCCATTCCGACTCCGGTCGAGGATTCCGGGGGGATGCCGCTGCTCTTCATCGTGTTCATTCTGGGCGCGCTGCTGTGCATGGTGATCTTCGGATGCTGCTGGCTCTTGCAGCGCCGCCAGGGCGGTTGCGGCAACAGATGCCGCAACTGCCGGGAGTGCGAGCGCGGGAACTCCCCCGGATGTTGCCGGGGCTGCCAGCGCGGGTCCACGTGCGACCCAAGGAATGACGACGATTAATACTACTCCTCGATAGATTTCCGGCATATCTGGCGGATCTTTATCCGAATGGCGTTGTCGCGCATCGGTCAGCGTAGCGGCGGGCAATGCCTCCCTCAGGCTACTAGCCATTCGAAAAAATCTTCCGCGATCTATTGCGTGAAATCTTACGAGGATTGGTATAACCGGATGGCCACGGGCACAACAATGCATCGATTGGCGCTTAGATAGGTGCTTGAATCACCAAGGCAAAAGGCTGCTTCGCCTCGCGCTCGCCGGATATCCGGTTTTGCGCTGCGGGAAGCAGCCCTTCGATGTGTTTTGCGTGTCGTTCGGCTTTGCGGGCCTTTATACTATTCCTGCGAAAGGGTCTCCGCGCCCTCTTCGATGGGCAGCGGTTCCCCGGCCTCGCGCATCTCCTTCATTCGCAGACAGCATAGTGCGATCACCACCATGATGGCCCCGGTGATGATCAGCTGCAGCTCCACGCTCATGTGGTCGGCCAGCGGCCCGAACACCACCATGGAAAGTGGCATGCCGGCGGAATTGACGATGGAGGTAAGGCCAAACACGCGGCCCATCATCTGCGGATCGGTGCGGGTTTGCAGGATGGTCATCGATCCAGTGTTGACGAAGGGCATGGTCATGCCCATGAACAGCATGACGCCCAGGTAGAACATAAAGTTGGTCGAGAAACCCATGATGAACGTGGTCAGGCCAAAGACCGCGCAGGCCACGATGAGGGTAACCGTCTTGTTGCGGAAGCCGCCCCATACGCTTACCGCAAAGCCGCCCAATATGCTGCCCGCCGCGAACACAACCTCGTGCACCACCAGCAGCCGTGCCTCGGGGCCAAAGCTGCGCGCCACCATCAGCGGGGTCAGGAACACCACCGGGCCAAACATCAGCACGAAAAACGAATAGAAAACCATCATCTGCCTCAGCCAAGGCGTTTTTCCCATATACCGCAGACCGCTCAGCATCTCGCGGAGGATGTGCTCGGGCTCATGCTCGGCTTGTTCACGCGGCTTGGTGGCCAGGGTGAGCAGCAGCGTGATGCCGATGGCGGCGGTGCCCACATCCACCCAGAACACCATGCTTAGCCCCAATAGATCCAGCAGCTGTCCGGCGGCCAAGGGGGAGAACACCATCATAGCGCTCATGATGGTTCCGTTGATGCCGTTGACACGCATCAGGTGTTCCTGGGGCACCAGATCGGGCAAGAAAGAGCTAACCGCCGGGGTTTGGAAACCCGCGCCCAGCGAGCGCACCGCCGATATGGCGAACAGTAGCCAAAGGGGGCTGTATCCCACCGAGAAAGAGAGGGCTAGGAAGGCGGTGCATAGGGCGATTGTGCCGTCCGCCAGTATGATCATCTTCTTACGATCGAGCCGATCAGCCCAAACGCCCGCAAACGGCGAGATGAGCAGCTGCGGCAGGAAGCCGCATAGCACCGAAACCGCTACCATCGAGCCGCTCTTCGTGGCGAGCGTGATATGCCAACTGATGGCATACTGGACCAGCGATGATCCCAGCAATGTGATCGTTTGGCCGATTAAGAATTGCGCCGTTTGGCGCTTCCAAGATTTTTCCATGCTTGCGATAATTCCTTTCAGTTCAGGTTTGAGCTCATACACTATATCACATGAGCGCGAAAAAAGCAGCATTCGATCATGCAAGCGCGGTTTTGGCGGGGTTTTCCTTGCCCGGCGGGTTGAAATACCGTATAATTACCTTGGAATAATTCATTGGTAAATAAGGAGTGCAGCATGAACAAGCGATCGCTGGGGTTGGCGGCGCGGGCCGCGCTGGTAATCATCGTGATCCTTTTGCTGAGCGTTACCGCGTTTTCCGAGGGGATTATCGGCTTTGCGGTTACGCCCGCGCGCGCGGCGACCCGGCAGACGCTTTCCGCCATCGTGATCGTGGCCGATCTGGTGCTGGCGGCGCTACTTTTTGTGACGCTGCTGCAAATCCAGCGCGAGCGCGAGTTCGCCAAGAGCATGGGTCGTCTGGAAACCAAGGATCACGTGCAGGAGCTCAAGCAATGCATTGCGCAAAGCCCCCACCTGCGTACCGAGATCGAGCGCGCGGTGCGGCAATCCGAGCGCATTCAGCAGCACGCTGATACGCTGCGGCGCATGCTCGACCGGGGCAGCGTCAGCCGATTTAGCACGCTGCTCGACGCGGGGGAGAGCGCCAAGGAGGGCGTGGAGGATAACACGCTCAACCTCATCAACCTCATCAGCATCTGCGATCCGGAAAGCCGCCACTACGAGGAGCGCATGGCTTCCATTCAAGGAATTCTGACCTCGAATGATGCGATACTGAGCCAGCTCGATGAAATCCTGGGCCTTTCCGCGCAGCTCATCGCCAAAAAAACCTTGACCGACCACGAGCTGGATTGCCTCATTGAGGCACTGAAAGAGACTTGCGCTACGCGCAGTAAATAGACCAAGAAAGACTTGCGCCACGCGAGGCGAAAAAGAAAATGAGCAGGAGGATGCGCATGAAGAAGGTAGTAGTGCTCTTTGCAATCGTGCTGGCGGTGCTGGCGGTACTCATTGTGGCCATTGTGAGCAATTCCAACGACGCGGCCACCCCCAACAAACCGGCAATGTCCCAGGCCGATGCACTGGATGAGATTGCGCGCATGAAGAAGCGCATCACCGTGCGCGCGCCCACCCCCCGCGAGGCCACGCTGGAGGATACCGAATCCCTCTCCCTGAAGGATGAGCTGCCCGATATCAGCAAGTACCCGCTCAAGGTGACCGGCCAAGCCCAAGTGGTGATCGAGATTTGCTCCTCCCCCGAAAAGGCGGGCGAGGATACCGCCAACGAGGGTTGGCTGAACAACGTGGCCCGCAAGTTCAACGATGCGCGCATGAAGCTGGGCAACGGCCAGAGCGTGGCGGTATCGGTGCGCTCGGTTTCCTCGGGCGAGGCCGCCGATTACATCATTTCCGGCAAGTACATGCCCGATGCATATTCGCCCTCCAACGAATTCTGGGGCCAGATGATCGCGGCCAACAACGTGCAGATCGAGCTGGTGGAAAAGCGCTTGGTGGGCAACCTGGCGGGCATATTGCTGCGCAAGAGCAAGGTGGAGGAGTTCGCCCAGCAGTACGGCGAAATCACCGTGGCTAGCGTGGTGCAGGCCACCATCGAAGGCAACCTAACCATGGCCTACACCAATCCGCTCACCAGCTCCACCGGACTCAATTTCCTTGTTTCCACCATGCACAGCTTCGATAGCCAGGATTTGCTCAGCCCCAAGGCGGTGGAGCGCTTCGAGGCATTCCAGCGCAAGATCAAGGTGGTAGCGCCCACCACCATCGAGCTCAAGCGCTCGGCCAAGATCGGCTCCCTCGATTGCCTGGTGCTGGAATCCCAGCCCTATTTGAACGATGTGGAGTTCGGCCTCAAGACCGATTTTGTGTTCGTGCCCTTCGGCATGCGGCACGATAGCCCAGTGTACGCCGTGGGCTTTCCCTCCGATGAGCGCAAGGAAGCGCTCCGCCTGTTCCTGGATTATTGCCTGACCGCCGATTCGCAGAAAATGGCCTCCAGCAACATGTTTAACCAAGAGGTGGCCGAGGGTTCAAACGGCTCGAAGTTCACGGTATCCCTCGATCCACGCTACGTGAGCGATCTGCCCGATTTCAGCGGGAAGTCCGTGGCTTCGGCGCGCGGGGTGTGGAAAACCAAGAAGGATGGCGGCAAGCCGGTGGCGGCGGCGTTCGTGGTGGACGTTTCGGGCAGCATGAACGATTACAGCCGTCTGCGCAACCTGCAGCGCTCGCTGCTCAATACCATGCAGTACATCAACCCGAAGAACCAGATTGGCATTGTGGGCTATAGCTCCGATGTGTACATGTACCTGCCCATCGCCGAGTTTGACATCGATCAGCAATCTCGCTTCAAGGGCGCGGTGGAGGATTTGATGGCGGGCGGAGGCACGGCCACCAACGACGGTATCCTGGTTGCGGCCGAAGAATTGATGCGCATCAAGGCCACCACGCCGGATTGCCGCCTGCTGCTGTTTGTGCTCACCGATGGCGACCAGAACGAGGGCTACGATTTCGGGCAGGTTCGCCCGATCATCGAATCGCTGGCCATTCCGACCTACACCATCGGCTACACGGTGGAGACCGACGAGCTGACCGACCGGCTCAAGGAGATCGCCGGAATGCACGAGGGCTCCTACACCAATGCGGACACCCAGGATATCGTGCTCAAGCTGCGCGATCTGTTCAATTCCCAACTATAGCAGGGGTAGACCCTGATGCTGAGGCAGGCCCTAAAAAGTCCCCAAGGGCAGGTTTCTGAAAGATTCCCCAAGGGAAGTCCCTGGAAGATTCGCAAGGGCGACCCCCAAGGATACCTAAGGGCGATCGGAAAGCCCTTAGGTCGACCGTGAGGGCGAAATCCCTGGTGGCCAAAGAGGATTTCGCTCCCGCGGGAGCGACCGGAGGGCTTTGCGGTCGCCCTCCGGCCACCTTCGCAGCGCATCTGCCAAGTTTTCGGTTGCCAATGCGCTGGCCTACATTGGTGCACGACTCGACCCAAAAGCGCTCCCGCAAATCGCGAGAGCGCATTTTTAAAACCCAACATGTAAGGTTAACTTGACATGCGGAGGAGGCCGTGCTACAATGCATGTAAGGTAAACCTGACTCATACCAATTCCAATTAGGTATTGCCAATAAGCCAGCGAGAGATTTTTTCGATCGGCTAGGAGTCCGAAGGAGGCGTAGCCAGCAGCTACGCTGACCGAGGCACGACAACGCCGATCGGA
>JAVBLJ010000020.1:0-129272 GCA_031553615.1 Eubacteriales bacterium | reverse complement strand
TTTAGTGAAGCGTTTTTTAGTGAAGCGTTTTTAGTGAATATCATTGGAAATGCTTTGCCCCTGGCACCGGGCTTTTCATTCGGGACACATTGGGGTATAATAGAAAAGGTATACGTGGGTCGGTGCAGGCCGATGCGCCCGCGCACAGATGGAGGGACTTGGGTGTATCGGACCAATTATGTGGAAATCGATGAAGAAGCCCTGGCTGACAACGCGCGGGCGCTTTCTGGCGCGACGGCGGCGGAAGCGGGACGCCGCGCCGCACTGATGGCGGTGGTCAAGGCAAACGGCTATGGCCATGGCGGAGTGCTCGCGGCGCGGGCAGCTTTGCGCGGCGGTGCGGCGATGCTGGGCGTGGCGACCGCCGAGGAAGGCGAGGCGCTGCGCGAGGAGGGCATCACTGCTCCGGTGCTGGTGTTGGGCAACGTGGAGCCCGGGAGCGCGGCGGCGGTCGCGCGGCTGGGCTTGGCGCAGACGGTCTGCGACCGCGAAGGCCTGGTAGCGCTGGAGCGAGCGGCCCGGGAGCGTGCATCGCGCACGGCCGTGCACCTGAAGCTCGATACCGGCATGGGCCGCTTAGGCGTGCGCGACGCGGCGGAAGCGATACGGTTGGCGCAGGCGGTGGCCGATTCGCATTGGCTCGAGTACGCGGGCGTGTTTACCCACTTCGCCTGTGCGGACGAGCCCGATCCCCGCTATACCCTCCTGCAACATGCGCGTTTTCAGGACATGCTTTCTGCGCTGTCGCATGCCGGGCTGATTCCTCCGCTGCGGCATGCGGCCAACAGCGCCGCGACGCTTCGCTTTCCGGATACGCATTACGACATGGTGCGTGCCGGGATCGCGCTCTATGGCGCGCCTCCGGTGGAGACCCAGGTGCCTTTGCGCCCGGCCATGCGTTGGGTGACGCGTGCTTCCTTGGTCAAGGAGCTTGGGGAGGGCGAGGGCATTAGCTACGGCGCGACCTTTGTCACGCAGCGGCCAACGCGCGTGATGGTGCTGCCGGTGGGCTATGCCGACGGCTACCGCCGCACGCTGGGTGGACGCGCGCAAGTGCTGGTACGCGGCGCGTTTGCACCGATCGTAGGCCGGGTGTGCATGGATCAGTGCATGGCCGACGTGACCGACATACCGGGCTGCGAGGTGGGCGACGAGGTGGTGCTGCTGGGCACGCAGGGCTCGCGGGCCATCACGGCGGACGATTTGGCGGGGTGGATGAACACCATTTCCTACGAGGCGCTGCTTGCGCCCAGCGCGCGGGTGCCGCGCGTACGGCAGAAGGGCGGCGCATGAAGGAGAAGCGTGAGCTGCGCACCCGGATGCGCGAGGTTTGCGCGGCGATTCCCGAGCAGGAGGCCGCGCGGCAGGCCGAGATGGTGGCCGCACACGTCGCCGAATGGCCGGGTTACCATAGGGCGCGCACCGTGCTGCTGTACGCAGCGCTGCAGGGCGAGCTCGAAACCGCCGCCCTGCTGGACCGGGTGCTGGCCGATGGGAAGCGGCTAGCGCTGCCCCGGTGCGGAGCGGATGGCGGGATGCAGGCCGTGCTGGTGAAGGATTGGCGGGCGCTGCAGTGGGGGCGGTTCGGTGTGCGCGAGCCCGCACTAACGTCCCCAGCGTTGGAAGCCCGGGAGATCGACATGGCGCTTATACCCGGCTTGGCCTTCGACGGCGCGGGCCATCGGCTGGGTAGGGGAAAGGGATATTTCGATCGCTTTCTGGCGCAGACAGAGGCGGTGGCCGCCGGGCTGGCGTACGAGGAGCAAGTATTGCCGCGAGTGCCTACCGAGGCGCACGATTGCGGCGTGCAATATGTGATTACCGCGCGGGGCGTGCAGGCCACGCATTACGAAGGAGGCTGGATTGGATGAGTGAGAATGGACAGGCACCGGGGATGGTGGAGAACACGCGGTGGCGCGTGGGCATGGTGAAGCAGGCGGGCAAGATCATGCTGTACGTGGTGATGCTGGGCGTACTTTCGCTGCTCATCGCGCCGGTGCTCATGCTGGAGAATCTCTTTTTGCGTATCGCTCTCAACCTGCTGGTGTTGGCGGGCATCGGCCTGTTGGTGTACGTCGACGGCGTGAGCCGCGGGCAAAAAGAGGTCGCGCATAGCATCCGGCTTGCGAAGCGGCTGGACAGCGGCACGCCCCTGAACCCCGAAGAGAGCGTGGCCTGCTACCATCCGATGCGCGGGATATACGCCGCGCTGCTGGCCGCCGTTCCGTTTATCGCGATGGGGATCGTGCTGGCGGTGAACGCAAAGCCATCCACATACGCGCTGCAGGATTTACCCTCATGGCTGACCCCGTATCGCGAGCGCGGAGATATTGGCGGTGCGCTTGCCTACTACAACAATCTGCCGGGGCCGGAGTTGCTGGATTATTTGCGCATCGTTGTGCGCTTGGCGATCATGCCGTTTTCCAACATCGTGGGTGGGTTGAGCGATCAAGCCTCGCTCCTGCTGGATCGGTGGAGCCCGCTGCTCGTGCTGCTGATTCCCGCCGCGTATGCGGTGGGCTACCTGCGCGGCCCTGCGGCAAACGCCGCGCTGGTCAAGCGCAACGCGGAAGCGATGCGCCTGCACAAGAAAAGGGTAGCGCGCAAAAAGAAGCGCGAGCGCCAGGGGACGGCCAAGAAGGGCCCTGAACGCCTGATTTAATACGCATAATTTGGTAAAGCTGATGGGAGGGACGCGATGCGCATCATTGGTGGATCGGCGCGCGGACGCACGCTGTTTGCGCCGCCCGGGCTGGGTACGCGGCCCACGCAGGATGCGGTGCGCGAATCGCTCTTCAACATTCTGCGCCGGGAGGTGCCCGAGTCCGCCGTGCTCGACCTGTTTGCCGGCACCGGTTCCCTGGCGCTGGAGAGCCTGAGCCGGGGTGCGTGCCGTGCCGTACTGGTGGATCGCGCGCCCCAAGCGATGCAGGCGATCCGTCGCAACGTGGAGCATGCGGGCTTTGTGGAGCAATGCGAGTGCCTTGGCTGCGATTGGCAGGCGGCAATCGCTCGGCTGCGCGGCGGGGAGCGCTTCGACCTGGTGTTCCTCGATCCGCCTTATGGCCAGGTGACGCTCGAGGCCGTGTTCGCCGCTCTCGCCTCTTCGGCGTTGCTGGCCGAGGATGCGTTGCTGGTGGCGGAGCATCGCACTGGGGAACAGCCCGACATCCGGCCACCTTTCACCGTGGAGGATGCGCGTCGCTACGGTGACACCACCGTGACCATGGTTCGCTACCGGGCGCACGATTCGTGCCCGGAACAGGATTCGTGTACGGATTTGCGCCAGGATTTACGTACGGAGGAGATAGTCCATGCGGATAGCGGTATTTCCGGGCAGCTTTGATCCCCTGACCAACGGCCATTTGGACATTGTGCACCGCGCGTCCTTGCTGTTCGATGAATTGGTGGTGGCGGTGCTGGTCAACCCCAACAAGCGAGAGACGTTCACGCCCTCGGCGCGCGTCGAGATGATCCGCCGCGTGACCGGCGATCTGCCGAACGTGCGCGTCGAGCAGTTTTCGGGCCTGCTGGTGCGATACGCGGTGCAGGTCGGCGCTCAGGTGGTGGTGCGCGGGCTGCGGGCCGCGAACGATTTTGAGTATGAATTCCAAATGGCGCAGCTCAACCGGGGCATGGATAGCACGGTGGAAACGCTGTTTATGATGACCTCACCGCAGCATGCCTACATCAGCTCCAGCAGCGTGCGGGAAATCGCCGCGCTGGGCGGCGACATCACGCCGCTGGTGCCGGAAGCGCTGCGCTCGGAGATATACGCCGCTTGTCAGCAGCGATGACGGAAAAAAGAAAACAGCCGAAGCGACGAAAAAAGAACGAGCGACGCAAACAAAAGGAGGAGCGCACGCAATGGACCGAGAGTTTAACGAGAGGCTCCACGAAGTAGAGAACATTATCAACCAGGGCAAGAAGCATTTGCTCAGCCACATGTGGCTGGTGGATCGCGACATGCTGATGGATTCGCTGCAGGAGCTGCGCGGCGCACTGCCCGCAGCCATTCAGGATGCGAACAACATCAACGCGAGTCGAAGCCGGATCATGGGCGACGCGAAGCGCTTTTCCGACACCATGCTTGCCGAAGCCGCCGCGCGCGCGCGCACCATCCAGCAGGAGGCCGAGGCGCGCGTGAACCAGATGTTGGGCGATGCCGAGATGCGCGTGGCGCAGATGCGGCAGGATTCGGAAAGCCAGGCGCACCAGATTATCGACGACGCCGAGCGGCAGGCAACCGCATTGGTGGCGCAGACCGAGATCATGCGCCGCGCCGAAGTCCGCGCGCGCGAGGTGAACGAAGAGGCTTTGCAGCACGCCAACGGCGTATACCAGGAAGCACTGAGCAACGCGGAGAGCATACTGGGCCGCGCGGAGCAGCTGTTTGGCGAATGCAACAATGAGTTGCGCCGCTTACGCGCCGATCTGACACAATACCGGTAAACATTGAATAACAAAAGAGAAATGGGAGGAAGCGGGCATGGCCGATATGGTACGGAACACGGTATTGCACATCGAGGGAATGAGCTGCGCGCACTGCGTGCATCACGTAAAGGAAGCGCTGGAGGCGGTTGCGGGCGTGCGCAGCGCTGCGGTCTCGCTGGAGGCGAAGGAAGCCAGCGTGGAGCATGATGAGGGCGTGACGTCCGAAGCGCTGGCGACCGCCGTGGAGGAAGCCGGGTACGATGTGACTCGGTGATTCAGAGATCGATAAAGCGAGTCGAAGTATACTATAATGAACGAGGGCGGCTACGCTGTGTAGTCACCCTCGTTCGTTATGCTTATATCGTTATGTTTATAGCGCTGTGTTTCCCGCGCTATGCTGCGGCTTTCCTGCGCCGTGCGGAGAGTAGCATGCCTGCCGCCGCCGCGATCAGCACGCCGAGTATGCCGCAGGCCGAAAGCCACAGACCCAGCACCAACCCTGGCGGCGTGTAGGTGAGCTTTACGTAGTTCCGGCCCTCGGATAGTGGCACCGCGCAGAAGAGATCCAGGCCGCGTTCCACGGGGGTGGGCGTTTCATTCACGGTGGCTTGCCATCCGCCATCGTAGGGGAGGGTGAGCAGCAGCGTATCGCGGCCATCCACCACGTCTACCGTGCCGGAAATGCGGTTGCCCAGCAGCACCAGGTCGTTCATTTGTGAAGCCCAGGCGGCGTTGTATAGCTCGTCGAGCGCCGCCATATCCAGCTGGTTTACGGCCTGACAGCTGAACCGTACGCTCTCGCCGTCCATTTGGAAAACCAGCGGGATTTCCTCATCGGGCCCGAAATCATCCAGATAAGCGACGCTGGGGGCCTCGGTCTCCAGCATGGTGTAGACTGGAGCGCTGTCGCCATCCTCCCAGAAAAGCTGACCGGCTCCGTCCTCCTTGTATTGTGCGAAATAGAGGTACACGGGGCCATCGGTCTGCGTGAGTGCGACCATGCGCTTGCCCGGTATTTCCGGGGAGGATTCAGCGGTATCGCTCACCTTCAGCGCTTCTCCGCCCTCGGGCAGGGTAGTCGAGGTCGTGCCGATGTACTCCGTCTCCTCGATGGGCAGCGGCAGGAACACTTCTTGGCCCAGCGCGGCGAACAGGCCGTTTTGCAACGCGAAGGTATCGGTGTGCATGAGCGTATCGCCGTAGACGGTGGCCTCGTACCGCTGCGCCGGCAGGCGATAATCGAGCACCGTGGAGGGCGCGCCGAATGCGAGCGGGAAGGCGTAATCGTTCTGGAAGGCGGTGACGCCATCCTGCTCCGCGACGGGCACGTAGTACGCATTGGGCGCTTCGGGCTCCATCAGGTAACGGATGCCCAGCAGGCTGTCTAGTGCGATGTTGCTGCCCGCGTGCACGTAGATCAAGCCCAGGCCGCCCATGCCCAGGCGCATGAGCGCGTTGCCCAGCTCGCGGCTGGCGGTGGAGCTATAGAACTGCAGCGCGTTGTAGCCCAGGGTCAGGCTATCGTTCTTGCCCGCCGAGGTGTCGCTGTCCACGCGGTAGGGATCGCCCGCCTCCTGCGGCAGCTGCGCGATCAGTGCCGCCCGGGAATCGAACTTTTCGGCAAAGGCATCCCGCGCGAGGTAATGGTTCTCCATATTGAGGCTGAGCAAGGTGAAGTAAGCATTGCCGCCCGCCTCGGCGAGCACCAGCACGGCACACAGTAGCACGGCCACGCGGCGCGCCTTGGGGGCCAGCCGCACCCAGAGCACAACCAGTGTCCACAGGCCAATCAGCCAGGGCGTTATCGTACGCGCCAGCGCGGGCGTGTAGGTGAAGGTGTTCGGATGGATCACGGTGACGTACACCAGGGCCAACGCACCGCTGAGCAGCACGCACCAGGGCCGGATGCCCTCCGCGCGCTTGGCGCAACGGTGCGCGGCCCACACCCAGAGGAAGGAAAGCAGGAAGGTATAGCGGAACTGGAACCAGGCTGCGCCATCGAACGCATGCCAGAAAAGGGTGAGCGCGGGCAGCCAGAAGCTGAGCATCAGCAGTGCGCTGACGACCCCGATCACCATCCGCTCGCGCCACGCGATCTTGCTATTAAAGAAGTAGACCGGCATCAGCAGCAGCACCAGCGTTCCGCAGTAGATCGGCGGCAACCCGGCGGCACCCTCGATGCTCGCCTGGATGGTATCGAATCCGCCCAAGAAGGAGCGCGCGAACAGCGCTTCGAAGGGGAAGGCCGGAACCCACGATGCGTTGACTTCGAAGCCCGCGGCCCCGGCATTGCTGAACAGCTGGAGCGCTGAGGGCAGAAGCGTCGCCGCGCAGCAGAGTGCCGCGCCGATCGTCGTGGCGCCGAAGGCGAGCAGTATGCGCAACGGCTTGGTGGGCTTGTGCACCCACAGCATGCCCAGGAAGCAGAGCAACGTGAATATGCCCGCCATATAGGCCAGATAGAATTGCGTGAAGAACAGGGCCAGCAGCCCGAAGAAGAGCCCGCCCCAACGGCGGCGGGTGACCAGCGCGTGCGCGCCACACAGCACGAGAGGCAGCAGGATGAGGGTATCCAGCCACATGATGTTGCTGGCGTAGCACATCGCAAAGCCGCACAGCGCGAAGAACGGCGCGAAAACCAGACTGGAACGCCGCGCATCCAGCACGCGCCGCGCAAAGATGGCGTACGCCGCCCCGATGAGGCCGACCTTGACCACCGTGACCGCCAGCAGCGCCTCCGGCAGCAGCGAGGCCGGGAAGAGCAGCGTCAGCAGCGCTAGCGGGCTGGACAAATAGTAGGTAAATAGCGGCAGCATGTTCGTCCCGAGGCCCGCCATGGTGCTATACAGCGGGCTCTGATCGCCGAATAGCACGTGGCGCAAGTAGGCATGAAAGTGCGCGTACTGATCCTTCATATCGGCGATGAAGAGCGTCTTTCCGCCAAAGGGAGACATACCGAAGAGGGCCATCGCCGCTAGCATCGCTCCGGCTGAAACCAGGAAGCACAAAATGGGAATCCAGAATTTGCCGCCGCTGCGCTCGTTGGGCAAGGATGCGTTTGTGTTCATGCTCATATCCATTCTCCTTCGCGCGGGGAACATATGGACACAAGTATAGCGCATGGGGGAATGATAGGCAAGGATCGCGTGCTTTTTGTCGAAAGCACAGTGAAAATCCGCGTGGAATCGCTGCGGAGTCGGGCGTCGAAACTGCCCCTTGTGGGTGTCTGCGGAAAACGATATAATATATGGGGCATTTTCCGCCCCTGCGCAGGAGCGCGAAGAAACGAATGAGAAGAACGAGACGAATGAAACGGGGGTGAGCATGTTGGGGTACTGCGAAGTGATCGTGGAAATCGCCCACGAGCAGGTCGACCGCGTGTTCACCTACCGCGTGCCTGAGGGGCTGCGCCTGTTGCCCGGTATGCGCGTGATGGTGCCTTTTGGCCCGCGCAAGGTCGAGGGCTACGTGATTCGGCTGCTGCCGCACTGCGATCTGCCCGAATCCCGCGTTAAGGACGTGATTCGTGCGCTGGAAGATTATCCGGTGCTGCTGCCGCACATGATGGAGCTTGCGGTGTGGATTCGCGCGCAGGCGCACTGCCCGCTGGTGGAATCCCTGCGGCTGATGATTCCGGCGCAGATGCGCGGCTCACGCGTGAAGGAGCGTACCGAGGCCTGGTTCGCGCTTTCGGACGCGATCGAGGATATCGACGCGTGCGTGGAGAAGCAGCGCCGCGCGCCCAAGCGACAGCAGATTTTGCGCGCGCTGGAGGGCGGTGCGCTTTCGCGGGCGCAATTGGCCGAGAAGGTGGGCGACCCGGGTGAAGCGCTGCGCGCGCTGTGCGAGCAGGGCCTGGTGATGCAATACGATGAGGAAGTGCTTCGCCGCCCCTATGCCGAAATGGAGGCGCACACCGTGGAGGATCCGCCGCTGACCGAAGAGCAGCAGCGAGTGCTGGCCGAAATATACCCCGCCATGGAGCAGGGCCAAGGCCGGTTCCTGCTGCACGGTGTGACCGGAAGCGGCAAGACCGAGGTGTTCATTCGCGCGGTGCGCCGCTGCGTGCAGCAGGGCAAGACCGCCATCGTGCTCGTGCCCGAAATCGCGCTCACGCCGCAGATGGTGGAGTGGTTCCGCGCCCGTTTTGGGCAGGAGGGCGCGGTGCTGCATTCGCGGCTCACGCCCGGCCAGCGCTTCGATGAATGGCGGCGCGTTCGCCGGGGGGAGGCCAAGGTGGTGATCGGCGCGCGGTCGGCGATCTTCGCCCCGGCCAGCCAGGTGGGCCTCATTATCGTGGATGAGGAGCATGAGACCACCTATCTTTCCGATCGCATGCCGCGCTACGATGCGCGCGAGGTCGCCCAGGCGCGGTGCGACCGCGAGGGCGCGACCTTGATCCTGGCCAGCGCTACGCCCAGCATGGGCAGCTTTGACCGCGCGTTGGCGGGCGAGCTGACGCTGCTGGAGATGCCCAACCGCGTGCTGGGGCGGCCCATGCCTGCGGTGCAATTGGTGGACATGCGCGAGGAGCTGCGCAACGGCAACAAATCGATATTCAGCGGCCCTTTAATGGAAGGGCTAAGGGATTGCATGCGGCAGGGGCAACAAGCCATGCTGTTTATCAACCGGCGCGGGTACAATACGTTTGTGAAATGCCGCCAGTGCGGCTACGTGGTGAAGTGCGGCCAGTGCGACGTGAGCATGACCTACCACCAGGAGAACGGCTACGAGCCCGCCTCGCTGCGCTGCCACTACTGCGGATCGCACCGCGAGCCGCCGCAAACCTGTCCTTCCTGCGGCAGCAACAGCATCCGCTACTTCGGTGCGGGTACGCAAATGGTGGAGGAAGCGGTGCGCAAAGCGTTCCCCGGCGTGCCGGTATTGCGCATGGATAACGATACCACCCGCTCCCGCGATGCGCACTACGAGCTGCTCTCCCGCTTCCGTAGCGGCGAAGCGAAGATACTGATCGGCACGCAGATGATCGCCAAGGGGCTGGATTTCCCGAACGTGACGCTGGTGGGGGTGGTGGCCGCCGATGCTACCCTGAATTTGCCCGATTACCGTGCGGCGGAGCGTACCTTCCAGCTGGTGACCCAGGTGGCGGGCCGTGCGGGCCGTGCTGACAAACCCGGACGGGTGGTGGTGCAGACCTACGAGCCCGAGAACTACTGCATCCAAGCGGCTTCGCGGCAGGATTACCGTGCGTTTTTCGCGGAGGAGATGACCTTCCGCCGCAGGCTGGCCTATCCGCCCTATGCGACCTGGTGTCGCCTGCTGGTGGAGGCCGCCGAGCCAGCGGCGGCGCGGCAGACAATGCTTTCCCTCAAGGAGCAGATGGACGCGTTCTTTCAAAAGCATCCCGAGCTACGCGCGCAGGTGCTGCTGGAGGAGGCGATGGAAGCGCCCGTGAAGGTGATTCGCGGCAAGACGCGCTTTCAGGTGCTGTACAAGCTGATGCGCCGGCCTGCCGAGGAGATATTGCAAAAGCTCAGCGAGCTTTCGCAGATCGCTTGGCCGCAGGCCCAGGTCTACGCCGAGGTGAATCCGGTATCGATGATGTAGGCATCACCAAACAAGTGATAAAAACACAGATAAACGTGCACGGATAGAAAGGGAAGAAAAATGGCGCTTCGAAAGATTTTGCAAAACGGGGACCCCGCGCTGCGCAAGCTGGCAAGACCGGTGGAGAAATTCGATAGGCGGCTGCACATCCTGCTCGACGACATGGCCAAGACCATGTACGACGCCAATGGCTGCGGCTTGGCCGCGCCGCAGGTGGGCATCCTGCAGCGCGTGATCGTCATCGATATGGGCGATGAGAGCGATCCGCTCATCGAACTGATCAACCCGGAGATCATCGCGGCGGAGGGTGAAGTGGAGGGCACCGAGGGCTGCCTTTCCGTGCTGGGTCGTCGCGGCTACGTGGTGCGCCCCGAGCGCGTGACCGTGCGCGCGCAAGATCGGTTCGGCGCTCGGTTTGAGATGAGCGGCGAGGGCATGCTGGCCCGTTGCTTCTGCCACGAGATCGATCATCTGCAGGGCCGCCTGTATATCGACATCATGACCCGCGACGCCACCGACGAGGAGGACGAGGAGCCGAACGATGCCCCTGCGCCCAAGGACAACGCCGCGAGGAGGGAACGCTGATCCATGCGCATCGTATTTATGGGCACGCCTGATTTTGCCGTGCCCAGCCTGGAGGCGCTACTCGACGCGGGCTACCCGGTCGTAGGCGTGTTTTGCCAGCCCGATCGGCCGCAGGGCCGGGGCAACAAGCAGACCGCCTGCCCGGTCAAGCAGCTCGCGCTGCGGCGGAGCGTGCCGGTGTTCCAATTCGAGAAACTGCGCGCGCCCGAAGGCGTGGCCGCGCTTACGGATTTGCAGCCCGATCTGGTGGTCACCGCTGCGTTTGGGCAGATTTTGTCGCAGAAGCTGCTGGACATCCCGCCCCTGGGCACGGTCAATGTGCACGCCTCACTGCTGCCTGCTTACCGCGGCCCCGCGCCCATCAATTGGTGCGTGATGATGGGCGAGACCGAGACCGGCATCACCACCATGGCCACCGACGCCGGGGTGGATACCGGCGATATGCTGCTGCAGGAGCGGGTGGCGATATTGCCCGGGGAAAGTGCGGGCGCGCTTTCCCAGCGGCTTGCGCCCATCGGGGCCGTGCTGCTGCTGCGCACGCTAGAGGCTGTGCAGCGCGGCGATTGCCCGCGCACGCCGCAGGATCACGACGCGGCGACCCGGCACCCTATGCTGCGCAAGGATTTGGGCCGCATCGATTGGTCGATGCCCGCGCGGCGCATTGTCGACCTGATACGCGGGGTTGATCCTTGGCCGGGTGCGTTCACCCAGTGTGGCGCGGAGGTGTACAAGCTTTGGCAAGCCGAAGCGCTGGCGGAGCAAGCGGAGGCCGCACCGGGCACGGTGTTGCTGGCCGACACGAAGGCGGGTCTGCGGATCGCCACCGGGGACGGCATACTGAACGTACGCACATTGCAAGCCCCGGGCGCAAAGCGCATGGCGGCTACCGATTATTTGCGCGGTCATCCGCTGCCCTCCGGCATGCGGTTTGACGGGGAGGAGCAGGCATGACGGATCATCAAGGGCCTGGAGACAAGAAGACGAGGCCCGCAGGGTCGCGAGGCAAAGCGCCCGCTGGCAAAGCGCCTGCTGGGAAAACACCCGTTGGCAAGCGCGCTGCCACGAAGAAGCCGGGCGGTTTCGGCAAGCCTGCTGCGGCTCCCGCGAAGCCGGGCGGTTTCGGCAAGCCTGCTGCGGCTCCCACGAAGCCGGGCGGATTTGGCAGACCCGCTGCGGTTCCCACGAAGCCGGGCGGATTCGGCAGACCCGCTGCGGTTCCCGCGAAGCCAGGCGGATTCGGCAGACCCGCTGTGGCTCCCGCAAAGCCGGGCGGATTTGGCAAGCCTCCTGCGGCTCCCGCGAAGCCGGGCGGATTCGGCAAGCCCGCTGCGGTTCCCGCAAAGCCAGGCAGATTCGGCAGACCCGCTGTGGTTCCCGCAAAGCCGGGCGGATTCGGCAAGCCTGCTGCGGTTCCCGCGAAGCCGGGCGGATTCGGCAGACCTGCCGCGGTTCCCGCAAAGCCGGGCGGATTCGGCAGACCTGCTGCGCTTCCCGCAAAGCCGGGCGGACTCAGCAGACCGATGGGGTTCTCTCAACGCAAGCCGCTTGCACCGTCGCGCAGCGTGCCCGCCCGCATAGCGATCCCGGTGAAGCCGCCGGAAAAGCCCATCAGCTTTGGGGCGCGTCTCGTCGCGCTCGATACGCTGATGGATGTGCATCAGCAAGATGCGTACGCCGCGCTCGCGCTGGACAAGCGTCTAACCGCCGAAAAGGGGATCGATGGCCGCGACAAGCGGCTGGCGACCGAGCTGGTCTACGGCACGCTGGAGAATCAAATCCGGCTCGATTATATGCTCGATCATTTTCTGGAGCGCAAGGACATCGAGGCTGTTGTGCGCGATATCCTGCGCATGGGCGCGTACCAGCTCTTCTTTTTGGATCGCGTGCCGAACAGCGCCGCCGTGGACGAGGCGGTGAAACTCACCCGCATCAAGGATCGCGAACCGTACACAGGGCTGGTGAACGCCGTGCTGCGCAACATGATTCGCGAGCCCAACCGCGTGGCTTACCCCAAGCCCTCGGAGGAGCCCGCGCGCTTCCTTTCGCTGATGTACAGCCTGCCGCTGTGGCTGGCGGAGCGGCTGATGGCCGCCTATGGCCCCGCCGAAGCGCTGGCCATCGCCAAGCACCGCACCGAGGAGGCGACCGTGACGGTGCGCCCCAACCTGGAGCGCATTGCCGAGGCTGACTTTGCCGCCTACTTGCAGCGCAGGCACCTCACGTTTGCGCCGGGCATCGTGCCCGGTGCGTTCCGCCTGGCCCGGCCCGGCGATTTGAGCCAGGAGACCGAGTTCAAGCGCGGTATGTTCAGCATCCAGGGCGAAAGCTCCATGCTGGCCGCGATGGCGGTGGGGGTGAAGGCGGGCTGGACGGTGCTGGATGCATGCGCGGCGCCGGGCGGCAAGACGGCGCTGTTGGCCGAACTGCTGCGCGGTACGGGCCGGGTGCATGCCTGGGATGTGCACGGGCATCGGGTGGAGCTGCTGCGCGCTATGGTGGCGCGGCTGTACCTCGATAATGTGCGCATTGCGCAGCGAGATGCCTCGGCATTCCGGCAGGAGCTGGAGGGCACGATGGATGCGGTGCTGGTGGATGCACCCTGCTCAGGCCTGGGCGTGATGCTCAACAAGCCCGACGTAAAGTACAGGCAGACGCTTGAGACCGTTGCCTCCCTGGTGGATATTCAGGCGCGTCTGCTGGATACCTGCTGCCAATACGTGAAGTCCGGCGGCGTGCTGGTGTACTCCACCTGCTCCATATTGCCCGAAGAAAATGCGGGGCAGATCGCCTCCTTTTTGGCACGGCACCCCGAATTTGTGCCCGAGGGGTTGGCGGAGCACGTGCCCGAAGCGCTGCGGGACCAGGTGGTCGATAGCCAGCTTCAGCTGTTCGCGCATCGCGACGGTATCGATGGCTTTTACATCGCGCGCATGGTGCGCAGGTGAGCGCTATGCTAGAGCTTCACGGGCAAACCGCCGAGGAACTGGCCGACCTGCTGCGCGGCTGGGGGCAACCGGTATTCCGCGCCAAGCAATTGTTTGGTTGGCTGCATCGCGGCGCGGCGTTTGAGGACATGCTGAATCTGCCGGGCACGCTGCGCGAGCGGCTCCGGCGCGAGGCGGTCGATCGGCCGGTGGAGATTCTCGAAACGCTGCGCTCCAAGCTTGATGGCACGATCAAGCTGCTGTACCGGCTGCGCGACGGTCACGTGATCGAAGGCGTGCTGATGCGCTACCACCACGGCGTGACGCTCTGCCTTTCCACGCAGGTGGGCTGCGCGATGGGCTGCGCGTTCTGCGCCTCTACGCTGGAGGGCAAGGCCCGCGATTTAACCGCCGGCGAGATGATTGGCCAGGTGCTGTGCGCCAACACGCTGCTGGAGCAGGGCGAATCGGTGCACAACGTGGTGCTCATGGGCAGCGGGGAGCCGCTGGACAACTACGAGCACACGGTGCGCTTCCTGCGCCTGCTGCGCGATGCCGAGGGGCTGAACATCGGCCTGCGCAACGTATCGCTCTCCACCTGCGGGCTGGTGCCGCAGATGCTCCGCTTTGCGGAGGAGGGCCTGCCTGTCACGCTCAGCGTATCGCTGCACGCGCCCAACGACGAGATTCGCGCGCAGATGATGCCGGTGGCCCGCGCCTACCCGATGGAGCAGTTGCTGGCCGCCTGCCGCGCCTACGTGGAAAAGACCGGGCGGCGCGTGATATTCGAATATGCGCTGGTGCGGGGCGTGAACGTGTCGGCGGAGCATGCCCGCGAGTTGGCCGGGCGGTTGCGCCGCCTGCAGTGCCACGTCAACTTGATACCGCTCAACACCGTGGCCGAGCGCGGGCTCCGCGCCGCCGAAGCGCGCGAAATTCGCGCATTTCAAACCGAGCTGGAACAGCAGCACATCTCCGTGACGATTCGCCGGGAGATGGGCGACGATATACAAGGAGCTTGCGGGCAGCTGCGCCGTGCGTACCTAAAGGATGACAAGATGGTCGAAAAGACGGGTGACGAGGGCGGCGGCTCGAAGGAGGAATGACATGCGTTGTGAGATGCGAACCGATGTGGGCAAAGTGCGCAAGGTCAACGAGGACTTTGCGCTGGTGATGCCTGAGAACGGCGTGTTTGCAGTGGCGGACGGCATGGGGGGGCACAATGCGGGCGACGTGGCCAGCAGGCTGGCGATCGAGAGCATGCGCACCCGATTGGCCGATCGCGCGCCGAGCATCGCGGTGCTCCAAAACGCTGTGCAGGAGACCAACATCGTGCTGCTGCAGCGCTCGAAGGAGGATGCGGCCTGCCATGGCATGGGCACCACGCTCACCTTGCTTACCGTGCAGGGCGAGGCCGTGTTGCTTGCCCATGTGGGTGATAGCCGCTGCTACCTGTATAGGGGGGGCTCGCTGGCGCAGCGCACGCAGGATCATTCGGTGGTCGGCGAGCTGATGCGCATGGGCGTGCTGACTCCGGAGGAGGCCCGCGCACATCCGTACCGCAGCGTGATTACGCGGTCGCTGGGCACTGCGGGGCATGTGGAGGCCGACCTGATGGAGCTCGACATCCAACCGGGCGACCGCTTCCTGCTCTGCAGCGACGGGCTTTCCAGCATGATATCGGACGAGGCCATCGCCGAGCATATCGCGAAGAGCGATTTGGCCGAAGCGGCTGACGCTTTGCTTGCCGCGGCGCTGGCAGCCGGCGGATATGACAACATCACCCTGCTCCTGCTGGAACTTGGCGGGGAGGTGGGCGCATGATCGGTAAGACGCTGGCCAAAAGATACCACATCGACGCATTGATTGGCAGCGGCGGCATGGCGGTGGTGTACCGCGCGCGGGATTTGCGCACGCAAAACACCGTGGCCGTCAAGGTGCTGCGCGCGGAATACAGCAAGGATCAGGAGTTCCTGCGCCGCTTTGACCGCGAGGCCATGGCCTGTGCCAAGGTGCAGCATCCCAACATCGTCAACCTCATCGACATCGGCGAGGAGGACGACGTGCGCTACCTGGTGATGGAGTACGTCGAGGGCAGCACGCTGAAGGAACTGATTCAGGAGCGGGGCAGGCTTCCGCTCTCCGAGGCCGTCCGGATCGCGCTGCAATCGTTGGCGGCGATTCGGCACGCGCATCAAAAGCACATCATCCACCGCGACATCAAGCCGCAGAACATATTGGTCGATATCCACGGCAACGTGAAGATCGCCGATTTCGGCATCGCGCGCATGACCGACAGCAGCACCGTGACGGTGGGCGACGGCGTGATGGGTTCGGTGCACTATTTCTCGCCCGAACAGGCCAAGGGCAAGCCGGTCGCCGAGGCGAGTGACCTTTACTCCATGGGCGTGGTTCTTTATGAGATGCTGGCGGGTCGCGTGCCCTTCGATGGCGATGCGCCCGTGGCGGTGGCGATGCAGCATATCAACGATCCGGCTAAGCCGGTTTCGATCTATGCGCCCGAGGTGACGCCCGCCGTGGAGCAGGTGCTGGCCAAGGCGATGTGCAAAAGCCTTGCGCAGCGGTACGCCAATGCGGAGCAGATGGCTTTCGATTTGCGGCGCGCGCTGCGCCAGCCCGAGGGCGGGTTTGTGAAGATGCGGCCCACCATGGCTCCGCAGGATACGCTGGTCCATCAGCCGGTATCCACCCGGGAGGCGCGCTCCCGCCGCAAGTGGCGCGGTCGGATGCTCTTTGGGCTCACGCTGCTGCTGTGCGCGGGGGTGCTGGGCGTAATTGGGTTTGCGGGCTACAGCTTTTGGCTTCACATGACCAACTACACCGCCATGCCCGGGGTGGTGGGCTTGGAAAAAACGGTCGCTCTCGATGTGCTGCACAAGGCGCAGATTCAGGCGATTATCATGGGTGAGCATCACGATGTGGTGCTTCCAGGCTTCATTATTTCGCAGGAACCGCTGGAGGGCGTGGAGATTGCGCGCAACGGCCAAGCGCTGCTGCACATCAGCCTGGGCTCGGGCCAAGTGCAGGTGCCCGGCGTTATTGGAATGACGCTGGAGGCGGCCGAGGTGCTGCTCGACGAACACGGGCTATCGCTGGGCGACGTGCTGGTCGAGCTTTCGGATGCGCCCGTCGGCCAGGTGATCCAGCAGGTGCCCGTGGCCGGAGCCGATGCGGACGACGGCATGCTGGTGGATTTGCACGTGAGCGGCGGCGTGGTGGTGATGCCCGATCTTTCCAATCAGCCCTTTACCCAGGTGGAGGCGACGCTCCATTCGCTGGGCCTGCACGTGGGCGATATCAGCTTTGTGGACGTGGATAATTCGCGCCAGGATACCCTGGTGATGTCCCAAGACCCCAGGGTGGGCGAGAACGTGTTCCCCGAATCCGAAGTCGACCTCAGCGTGGGGCGCTTCGATTCGCGTCCCTTCCGCAAGGAGGTTTCCATTCAGGTACAGATACCGGAAGGCGGCGCGAAGGTGCGCGTGGTGCTCATAGACCCGGATGGCCGTGAGACCGAGCAGTATGCGGCGAAGCACGCGCTGGCGGGAACCAGCACCATCGTGGTGGAGCTGCGCAGCAGCATCAGCGGAAGCATGGTGTATCGACTGTATATCGACGACGTAATGGCCGACGAGAAGCAGATTCTGTTTGAATAAGCGGCGGCAAGCCGGGGCGGAATAGGGCCGGGACAGCGGCTTGAGACCCGCTTGAAAGCACTTGAGATGGAGGGACGTCAAACGCAAACCGAAGCGATCATACTCTATGGCGTGGGAGGGCTATACACCGTGCTGAGCGTCGCCGACGGCCAGGAGCACGTGCTGCGCGCTCGCGGCATCTTCCGGCGCGAGAAGCGCACGCCGCTGGTGGGCGACCGCGTGCTCTGCACACCGGGCGAGGGCGATATCCACGGCTGGATCGACGACATTCTGCCCCGAAAGAGCGAGTGCTTGCGGCCTCCGGTGGCCAACGTGGAGCAGATGGCGCTGGTGGTCGCGCCCTCCCCGCAGCCCGATCTGCTGCTGATCGACCGGCTGCTGGTTTGGGCCAGGCGCGCGGGCATCGCGCCCCTGCTGTGCATCAACAAGGCCGATTTGGAGGGGGGGCTGGGTCCGAACCTCGCCGAGCAATACGGTGCCTCGGGGGTCGATTCGCTGGTGGTCAGCGCCGAGACCGGCGAAGGGGTCGACGCTCTGCGCTTGCGGCTGAGCGGGCACATCAGCTGCTTTGCGGGGCAATCGGCGGTGGGCAAAAGCTCGTTGCTCAACGCGCTGTATGGCCTGGAGCTCACCACCGGATCGCTTAGTCAGCGCACCGAGCGGGGCCGACACACCACCCGCCATGCGCGGCTCCTGCGCTGTGGGGATGCGCTGGTGGTCGATACGCCGGGCTTTAGCCTGCTGGAGCTTTGGGAAACGCTGCCGCCCGAGGAGCTCTGCCAGTTCTATCCGGAATTTGACGAGCTGGCTGCGCAATGCCGCTTCCAGCCCTGCCTGCACGACCGGGAACCGGGCTGCGCGGTGCGCGAGGTCTCGCAAAGCCAGGGAAAGCCACACGCTCAGCGGCTCGAGCGATACCGCACGCTGCTGCAGGAAGTGCGCGCGCAATGGAAGGATCGCTATCACTGAAACAGGGGGGATGTTATGATGAAGGTTTCTGCGTCTTTGCTGGCCGCCAATCCTTTGGAGATCGGTCAGGCGCTGCGCCGCATGGAGGCGGCGGGGATAGATTGGGTGCATGTGGACGTAATGGACGGGCATTTTGTGCCCAATTTGAACTTTGGCCCTGGGGTGGTGAACGCGCTGCGGGCCGAGACTGCGCTCTGCCTGGATGTGCACCTGATGATGGACTGCCCGGAGCGCTATGCCGAGCAATTCGTGCGCGCGGGCGCGGATTACTTGACCATCCACCAGGAGATACCCGGCGACGTGCCCGCGCTGCTGCGGGAGATACGCGCGTTGGGCGCGAAGCCGGGTATCAGCATAAAGCCGGGAACCCCGGCCGAGGTGCTGGAGCCGCTGCTGCCGCTGGTGGATTTGGTGCTGGTGATGACCGTGGAGCCCGGGTTTGGCGGGCAGAAGCTGATTCGCACCGCGCTGGAGAAGCTGCCTCGGATTCAGGCCATGCTGGATGCGATCGGCTCGGACGCCCGCCTAGAGGTGGACGGCGGTATCGATCTGCAAACCTTTGCCGATGCGGCGCAGGCCGGAGCCAATGTGCTGGTGATGGGCAGCGCGTTGGTGGGCGCGGACGACCCCGCCGCGGTGGTTCGGGCTGTGCGCGCATAGGGTGAGTGCATTGGGCTACGGGAAATGCTCGGCGAAATGCCGGGCATTTCTTTTGGTGCGCTCAATTTGATGAACTTAAATCGATTCTTCCGCGTAGAATGGGGTAGCGGGGTGATTGGCATGATTGGTCGCGGTCGAAACTGCGCGCCCATAACCACAACGAAGGCCACCAAAGAGGTAGCAGTCAAGGCGAACACGTTTGGCCTCACGCTGATCGGGATTGGACTGGTCGTACTGGGGCTGATACTGGTGTTCCTGGTGGTGCCCTTTTGGCTCTGGGCGCTGTTGCTGGGGGTTGTCTTGATCCTTGTGGGTTTCTTTTTGATCATCGCGGGCTAATAGAGGGCCCGACGGCTGGGAAAGGAAGGGGATACTCATGAGCGTTCGGATGGTGTGCCTGCGCGCGCCCCGTTTTCTGCGCGGAATCCTGCGCCTGTTTGCGCCCAAGAATACCTGATCTTTACATACCGGCAGGGAAGAGGAACGATGGGCAACAAAAAAACCGGGCATACGCTCGGTTTTTTGCTTATACAATAATGGGACAGTAATACGAAACAAAGGAGGATTACAGCGCGCGCTGAACCTTGCCGCTACGCAGGCACCGCGTGCAAACGTTCATTGTGCAAACGCTGCCCCCAACGACGACACGGACACGCTGAGTATTCGGCTTCCAGACGCGGCGAGTCTTGCGATTGGAGTGGCTGACCGCATTGCCGGACATAGAACCCTTGGCGCAAACCGCACAGGACTTGCTCATATAGACACTACACCTCCTTCAGGAGCGGATCACAATCAAAGCTAACACAGTGTATCATCTGATGGGGAAAATGGCAAGCTTTTTTTATGACGTTTGCGGGCAAACTTTGCGCAATTTTTGCTCCCCCAAACGCACGCCGAATCATCAAAGCGGATTTTCTGTTGCGCCAGCGCGCGGATTCCTGTATACTTAGGGGCGATCCGATGGGATCGCAAGCTGGGATCATAAGCTGACCGAACAAGCGGGGTTAAAAGGCTTGCCTTGCAAGGAGGGTTGACCATGGAATGCAAGATTCGAAATGAGATCGGCACCATCTCCATTACGGAGGACGTGCTGCTGAAGGTTGCCGGGTATGCCGCGCTGGAATGCTACGGCATCGTCGCCATGTCGTCCAAGCGCGCCAAGGATGGGTTTGTGGAGTGGCTGGGCCGCGAGGCGCTCACCAAGGGCGTTCAGCTGCGCATGAGCGAGGACATGATCGACGTGGATTTGTTCATCATCGTTGAGTACGGCATCTCCATCGCGGCGGTGTGCAGCGCCATCACGGAGACGGTTCGCTACAAAATGGAAAGCATGACGGGCGTGAAGGTGCGGCACGTCAACATCACCGTGGAGGGCATCCGCATTTAAGCGTTGAGGCGTGGAAACGCCAGCGCCATTTTTGCAGCGAACTGGAGGCGAGCATGTTGGCTCATTTGACCATAGATGGTTTGGTGTTCAAAGAGATGGTGATCGCAGGCGCGGCCCTGCTGGAAAAAAATCGCGAGTTGATCGACGCGCTCAACGTGTTCCCGGTGCCCGATGGGGATACCGGCACCAACATGTCCCTGACGATGAAATCCACCGTCAAGGAGATGAACAGCAACGATCAAACTTCGGTAGCGATGGTGGCGGAGACCGTGGCCAAGGGCGCGCTGAAGGGCGCGCGAGGCAACTCCGGCGTCATTCTTTCGCAGATATTTCGTGGCTTTGCGCGTGGGCTGGAGGGCGTGGCCGAGCTGACCCCCGCCACGTTCGCGCAGGCGCTCAAGTGCGGCGCAGAGACCGCATACAAGGCCATCATGAAGCCCAAGGAGGGCACCATTCTCACCGTGGCGCGAGTGATTGCCGAGGATGCGATCCGCCAAGCGCAGCTGGAGCCGGACGATATGCTGGCCATGATGGATGCAGTGATGCGCAGCGGCGATGCCATCCTTAAAAAGACGCCGGACATGCTGCCTGCGCTCAAGCAGGCGGGCGTGGTGGATGCGGGCGGTCAAGGCCTGTTGACCATCTACGCCGGGTACCGTGCCATCCTGCGCGGCGAACGCATCGAGGATGCCGCCACCGAGGTGGCTGCGGGCTCGCCCTTCGCCTTTGAGGACGATCACGACGCGATGGAGGACATCCAGTTCGCGTATTGTACCGAATTCCTGATCCAAAACATGTCGCCTACCGTGACCGATACCGACATCGGCACCTTCCGCCGCCGCTTGGCGCGTATCGGCGATTGCGTGGTGGTGGTTGGCGATTTTTCGCTGGTCAAGGTGCACGTGCACACCAACGATCCCGGCAAGGCGCTACAGTACGCGCTGGCCATGGGCGAGCTGACCAGCCTGAAGATCGAGAACATGGTGGAGCAGCGCCGTGAGAAGCAGGCTGAGCAAGCCCGCAACGCCAAGCCCGAAGCCCCAGTCGCCGATTACGGCATGGTGGCGGTATCGGTGGGCGAAGGCTTTTCGAAGATATTCCATGAACTGGCGGTCGACGGAATCGTCGAGGGTGGCCAGACCATGAACCCCAGCATCGACGATCTGCTCGGCGCTATCGAGAAGGTGCACGCCCATACGGTCTTTGTGTTCCCCAACAATACCAACATCATATTGGCAGCGCAGCAGGCCGCTGAGCTTGCGACCAAGCAGGTCCTGGTGATTCCGACCAAGAACGTGGCGATGGGCATCGGCGGCGCGTTGGCCTTCCAACCCGATGCTTCGCCCGAGGAGAATGCCCAGCGCATGACCGATGCGGCCAACCGCATCAAGTCGGGCCAGATTACCTTCGCGGTGCGCGATACCACCTTCGAAGATAAGGAAATCCACGAGGGCGACATCATCGGCATCTACAACGGCAAGATTCACGTGGTGGGCCACGATGTGCGCGAGGTGGCGCTGCAGCTCATGGAGGTGCTGGTCACCGGCAGCGACGACCTGATCACCGTCTACTACGGTGCGGATACCTCCCGGGAGGATGCGGAGCAATTGACCGGCGAGATTCAAGGCATGTTCGAGGATCGCGAGGTCGAGATGCACTACGGCGGCCAGCCGCTGTACTACTACCTGTTCTCGGTGGAGTGAGCCAAGCTTTCAGAAAAATGGGTTGAGACGCAAATGCGCGGGGCTGTGGCGAATAGCGACAGTCCCGCTTTTGTGGATGATGTTTTTCAGATGATGTTTTACGGATGATGGAGGGGGAGCGCGATGAGCGATGCATCCTTCGCGGGTATTCGCGGGCTGGGCCCAGTACGGATTCGCGCGCTGGCCGAGCGCGGCATTGCCGATGGCCTCGACCTTATCGAAGCGCTGCCCTCCGCCTATCGCGATACGACCAATCCCGCGCCCATCTGCGACCTGAGGGAGGGTGCGGAGGCGGCGGTGAGCGGCATCATCGCCCAGCCGCCCAAGCTGCATCGGGTGGGCGGCAGGCAGTGGGTATCGGCCATGGTGCGCGATGCTACCGGATCGCTGCGCTGCATGTGGTTCGGGCAGCCGTGGATGAAGGAGCAGCTTTCGGCGGGGCAGGAGGTGCTGCTCTGCGGACGCGTCACCCGCAAGCAGAGCGGTTTGTTCCTCATCAATCCTGTGCTGGAGGCCGAGCCGGGCATCACGCCGGTCTACCGTACCCTGCCCGGCCTGCCGGCCAAGATTTATCGCGCGTTGGTGGCCGAGATGCTTTGCCGCCTGCTGCCCGAGATGGACGATCCGCTGCCCGAGGGGCTGCGCGCCCGCCACCACCTTTGCGGCAGGCGCGAAGCGCTCGCCCAAGCGCATCAGCCTGCCGACGGGCAAGCACTGGCGCGCGCGCGGCGCAGGCTGGCGTTCGAATCGTTGCTGCTGTACCAGGCGGCGCTGACAGACCGCAAGCGCAGGCAGGCGTCCGGCGTGCGCATCGCGGCCAGTCCAGCCGAGATCGAAGCGTACTGGGCTACGCTGCCCTTTGCGCCCACGGGAGCGCAGCGGCGCGTGCTGGTGGAAATCTGCGCCGACATGGCGGCGGGCACGCCCATGGCGCGCATGGTGCAGGGCGACGTGGGCTGCGGCAAGACCGCCATCGCGTTCGGCGCGTTGGTGCTCTGCGCACAGGCGGGCTGGCAGGGCGCGCTCATGGCCCCCACCGAGATATTGGCGGGGCAGCACTACCAGGGCGCGTGCGCATTGCTGGAGCCGCTGGGCATTCGCTGCGGGCTGCTTACTGGCGCGCTTACGGCGGCGCAGCGCAGGCAGGCCCATGCCGCCATCGCATCGGGGGAGTGGCAGGTAATCATCGGCACCCATGCGCTGATCTCCGAGGGGGTGCGCTACGCCAAGCTGGGCTTGGTCGTCACCGATGAGCAGCACCGGTTTGGCGTGCGTCAACGCAGTGCGCTGGCCGAAAAGGGAGGAATCCCGGCGGAGGGCGGCATGGCCGAGGCGGGAAGCGGGCAAGCGGAGCGGGGCCAAGCGACCGAAGGCAGGGGTGTTGCCGCCAATGTGCTCGTGCTCTCGGCCACGCCCATTCCGCGCTCGCTGGCGCTGGTGCTGTATGGTGATTTAAACATATCGATTGTGGACGAGCTGCCGCCGGGCCGCTCCCCGGTGATCACCCGGGTGGTGCCGGATCACAAGCGCGGCGCGATGTACGGCTTTTTGCTGGAACAGGCGCAGGCCGGGCGGCAAATTTACATCGTGTGTCCGCTGGTGGAGGATTCGGAGGAGATGGAGGACGCCCAATCTGCCGAAGCGCTGTATGCCGAGCTGAAGGCGGGGCCCCTGCGTGCGCTGCGGATCGGACTGGTGCACGGGCAGATGAAGAGCGTGGAGAAGGACGCAGCGCTTGTCGCTTTTGCCGGGAGGGAGCTGGACGCGCTGGTCGCCACCACGGTGATCGAGGTGGGTGTGAACGTGCCCAACGCCACGGTGATGGTGATCGAGAACGCGGAGCGCTTCGGCCTTGCGCAGCTGCACCAGTTGCGCGGTCGCGTAGGGCGCGGTGCAGAGCAGAGCTGGTGCTTCCTGCTGGCCGAGTCCAACGACCGCCTGCAGCTGATGACGCAGACCCAGGATGGCTTCGTGATTGCGCAAAAGGATTTGGAACTGCGGGGGGCAGGCGAGTTTTTCGGCACGCGGCAGCACGGCAAGCTCTCGCTGCAGGGCGTGGCGTTGGGCGACGACATGCTGCTGCTGGAGGAAACTCAGCGGGAGGTGCACGCGCTGCGCGAGGATCCGGCATTGGCCGAGGAGGCCGAGCAGGTGTTTCGCGCGGCGGGGGAGAGCTTTGCGCGCAGGTTTGGGGAAGCGGCACTCAATTAGCCAACGGATGCCACGACGTGGTGAGCGAGCATGACATCGCACGAAAAGAGAAAGAGGGAAGCGCATGGAGATGCATGTGGATAGAGCGGAAAAGCACATCCAGGTGAACGATTATGTGATAAAAGAGGAAAGAAAACGCCGCGCATTTTGGCGCGATTTGCAACGCGAGTATCCCGATTACTCAATCCATTTTTGTTACCACAACTGCGAACCGCCCGCAGCATTTCTGGCGGAAATAGGCATGATTTTGCTTGAATCGTGCACCGAAACCCGCCTTGATCCAACGTGCTTTCGACCTGCGCAGGAAGTTGACGCGGTGTTGGTTTCACGGCAGAATCCTTCATCGGCCAGTTTCGAAGCGTTTGCGGCGCTGCATAGCAAGGCAAATCCCGGCATGTATTGGTCAGCGGAACGGGTGGCAAACGATTTGAGCCGCTGGGGTATCTTTTTGCGGAATGAAGCCTACGTCATGATGAGCCTCTGGGGCAATGAGCCGGAGATTTTTGCGCTGGAAGCGGCGAATGAACGCGAGGGAGCGGCGTTGCTTTCGTTGGCAGCAGCGTCGGCATTTGCCAATGGGAAAGCGAGCGTATTGTATATGGTGAATGGCTGCGCAAGCATCGAAATTGCATCGGCGCGGGCCGTAGGCTTTGCTGCCTGCGGAGAGTATGCCGCGTATAGCGGAACTGTGCGATAGCGGCGAATGCTTTTGCCGAACTTTTTACCGAGAAACCGCAAAAATGCGCGCCTCTGCTCTTGCCAATTTGCATCCAGCACTGTATAATATCTGTTGGTCTACCAAAGAATGCCCTAGAGGCCATTCTTTGCGTAAACCATTTTTTGCTAAGCGGCGACGCGATTGACTGTGCGTACGCTTTGGCCGATAGAACTGAGAGACTGTGTGGATGAATGAGGAGGGCAATCATGACCAAGTACGTGTATCTGTTCAAAGAAGGCAATGCCAGCATGAAGAACCTGCTGGGTGGCAAGGGCGCTAACCTGGCCGAAATGACCGGCCTGGGCCTGCCGGTGCCGCAGGGCTTTACCGTTTCGACCGAGGCGTGCACCCGCTACTATGAAGATAATCAGACAATTGCCGACGATATCGTCGCGCAAATCTATGAAGCCCTGGCCGTGACCGAAAAGGAAAGCGGCAAGAAGTTCGGCGACCCGACCAACCCCTTCCTGGTGTCGGTTCGTTCGGGCGCGCGCGCTTCTATGCCGGGCATGATGGATACCATTTTGAACCTGGGTATGAACGACGTGGCCGTGGAAGCTGTGGCCAAGCTGACCAACAACCCGCGCTTCGCCTACGATTCTTACCGGCGCTTCATCCAGATGTTCTCCGACGTGGTGATGGAGCTGCCCAAGTCGAAGTTCGAAGTGATCATCGATGAAATGAAAGAGACCCGCCACGTCAAGCACGACGTTGAGCTCAACGCCGACGACATGAAGGCGATGGTCGCGCAGTTCAAGGCCTTCTACAAGAAGGAAAAGGGCAGCGACTTCCCGCAGGACCCCAAGGTTCAGCTGATGGAGGCCGTGAAGGCCGTGTTCCGCTCCTGGGATAATCCGCGCGCCATCTACTACCGCCGCATGAACGATATTCCCGCCAGCTGGGGCACCGCGGTCAACGTACAGTCCATGGTGTTCGGCAACATGGGTGACGATTGCGGCACCGGCGTGGCCTTCACCCGCGATCCCTCCACTGGCGAAAAGCGCCTGTACGGCGAGTACCTGATCAACGCGCAGGGCGAGGATGTCGTGGCCGGCATTCGCACCCCCAGCCCGATCTCCGAGCTGGAGAAGGTGATGCCGGTAGTCTACAAGCAGTTTGTGGAGACCGCCGACACCTTGGAGAAGCACTACAAGGACATGCAGGATATGGAGTTCACCATCGAGGGTGGCAAGCTATTCATGCTGCAGACCCGCAACGGCAAGCGTACCGCCGCCGCAGCGCTGCGCATTGCCGTCGATCTGGTGGAAGAGGGCATGCTCTCCAAGGAAGAGGCCGTGATGAAGGTTGACCCCAAGCAGCTGGACGCGCTGCTGCACCCGCAGTTTGATCCCAAGGCACTGAAGGCCGCCGCCGTGATCGGCAAGGGCCTGCCGGCCTCCCCGGGCGCTGCCTGCGGCCAGGTCTACTTCACCGCCGACGATGCCACCGAAGCCGCCACCAAGAAGGGCCAGAAGGTCATCCTGGTGCGCCTGGAGACCTCGCCGGAGGATATCGAGGGCATGAACCACTCGCAGGGCATCCTGACCGCCCGCGGCGGCATGACCTCCCACGCCGCCGTGGTTGCGCGCGGCATGGGCACCTGCTGCGTCGCCGGCTGCGGCGAGCTGCGCATCAATGAACACAAAAAGACCCTTGAGCTGGGCGGCAAGACCTTCAAAGAAGGCGATTTCCTCTCGCTGGATGGCTCCACCGGCAACATCTACGGCGAGGCCGTTAAGACCGTCGAAGCCGAAATGACCGGCAACTTTGCCACCCTGATGGGATGGGCCGACGGTATTCGCACCCTGAAGGTGCGCACCAATGCCGATACCCCGCACGATGCCGCCGCGGCCATCAAGTTTGGCGCGGAAGGCATCGGCCTGACCCGCACCGAGCATATGTTCTTCGCCGCCGACCGCATCGCCGCCATGCGCGAAATGATCCTGGCCGACAACGAGGATCAGCGCCGCAAGGCCCTGGACAAGCTGCTGCCCATGCAGAAGGGCGATTTCAAGGGCATCTACGAGGCCATGGAAGAGCGTCCGGTGACCATCCGCTACCTCGATCCGCCGCTCCATGAGTTCCTGCCTGCCAAGAGCATGACCGAGGAAATCGCGGCCATCGCCAAGGAGCTCAAGACCACGCCCGCCAAGATCGTGGAGAAGATCGACGCGCTGCACGAGTTCAACCCCATGATGGGCCACCGCGGCTGCCGTCTGGCCGTGACCTATCCCGAAATCGCCGAGATGCAGACCCGCGCCGTCATCGAAGCTGCCATCGAAGTGAGCAAGGAAAAGAAGCTCACCATCGTGCCCGAGATCATGATTCCGCTGGTGGGCTCCACCAAGGAATTTGAGTTCATCAAGAAGATCGTGGACGAAACCGCGGCCAAGGTAATGGAAGAGAAGGGCGCCAAGATCAAGTATCTGGTTGGCACCATGATCGAGATTCCGCGCGCGGCCCTGATCGCCGACGAGATCGCCAAGACCGCCGAGTTCTTCTCCTTCGGCACCAACGACCTGACCCAGATGACCTTCGGCTTCTCCCGCGACGATGCCGGAAACTTCCTGGGCGAATACTACGACAAGAAGATTTTCGAATCCGATCCCTTCGCCCGCCTCGATCAGGAGGGCGTGGGCCAGTTGGTCAAGATGGCCGTGAAGCTGGGCCGCCAAACCCGCCCCGACATCAAGCTGGGCATCTGCGGCGAGCACGGCGGCGATCCGTCCTCGGTTATCTTCTGCCACGAAGCCGGTCTGGCGTACGTTTCCTGCTCGCCGTTCCGCGTGCCGATCGCGCGCCTGGCGGCGGCCCACGCGGTGCTGATGCACAAGTAAGCGCCCAAAGCCTTGCCTTTGCAAGGCGATGGAACCTCCGCCCCCCAAATCACCGCATAGTTGCACAAAGCGGCATGGCGAAAGCTGTGCCGCTTATCGTTTTCTCCATAAAATGTGGCGGCGCGCTTTTTTTTCCCTAGGGCTTGTGCTATACTATACTCGAGGAAATAGTGCGAGTGTGAATCGCCGACATAGCAGATCGAAGCGAGCCGCCCTGGCGCTTGCCGGGAGTGTGTTCCGCCGTTTTGTTGTAAAACTTTTCCCGGCGGGAGGAAGAAGGAGGGGGAGTCGTGGCGCCCACAGGCAAATTGCGCATCATACCGCTCGGCGGTGTGGACGAGATCGGCAAAAACATCACCGTTTTTGAGTACGGCGACGATATTTTGGTCGTCGATTGTGGATTGATCTTCCCCAAGGAGGACATGCTGGGCATCGATCTGGTGATCCCGGACGTGACCTACCTGGTCGAGAATAAGGACCGCGTACGCGGCTACCTGATAACCCACGGGCATGAGGATCATATCGGCGCGCTGCCCTATGTGCTGCGCCAGGTGCCTGCGCCCGTATACGGCACCAAGCTGACGCTGGCGCTGGTGGAAACCAAGCTGCGCGAGCACGATATCGACAGCATCCATCTGCAAGTAATCAAGCCCAAGGACACGCTGCGCTTCGGCCAGTTTGCCGTGCAGTTTATCAAGGTGAGCCACTCCATCGCCGGGGCGGTGGCCATGGCGATCACCTCGCCGGTGGGCACGGTGGTCGTCACCGGTGACTTTAAGGTGGATTACACGCCCATTGATGGCGAGGTCACCGATTTGAACACCTTCGCCTCGCTGGGCAACAGCGGCGTGCTCATGCTGCTGTGCGAATCCACCAACGTGGAGCGGCCCGGCTACACCATGTCGGAAATGAAGATTGGCGATACCTTCCGCAGCCTGTTCCGCACCGCGAGCGGGCGCATCATCATCGCCATGTTTGCCTCCAACATCCACCGTATCCAGCAGGTGGTGGATGCGGCCGCGCGGTTTGGCCGCCGGGTTTGTTTCATTGGGCGCAGCATGATCAATGTGGTGCGCGTGGCGATACAAATCGGCGAGCTGAAGATACCCGAAGGGCACCTGATCAGCGCCGAGAACCTGGATCGCTACGACGACGACGAGATCGTGGTGCTTACCACCGGGAGCCAGGGCGAGCCCATGTCGGGCCTGACGCGCATGGCCTATAGCGAGCATAAGAAGCTGCAAATTCGCCAGAGTGACCTGGTGATCGTTTCCGCAAACCCGATACCGGGCAATGAAATCCTGGTGGCGCGGGTGATCAACCAGCTCTACCGCATCGGCGCACAGGTGGTGTACGAGGCCATCGCCGATGTGCACGTATCCGGCCACGCCTGCCAGGAGGAGCTCAAGCTCATCCACACCCTCACCAAGCCCAAATTCTTCATGCCCGTGCACGGCGAGTACCGCATGCTTTGGCAGCACGCGCAGCTTGCGCAATCCATGGGCATGGATCCCAAGCGGGTGGTGATTCCGGAAATTGGCCAAGTGATCGAGCTGGGCGAGGATTCGCTGCACATCGCCGGATCGGTGCCCACCGGCAGCGTAATGGTCGACGGTTTGGGCATTGGCGACGTGGGCAACGTGGTGCTGCGTGATCGCAAGCATCTTTCACAGGATGGGCTCATCATCGTGGTGG
This sequence comes from Eubacteriales bacterium, assembly GCA_031553615.1. Classification (GTDB taxonomy): domain Bacteria; phylum Bacillota; class Clostridia; order Christensenellales; family Aristaeellaceae; genus WQXF01. The sequence goes on along the minus strand of JAVBLJ010000020.1, from coordinate 99,904 downwards.
TGGCGATCAACTCTACGACCGGGGCCATCGTTTCCGGGCCCGATATCATTTCGCGCGGATTTGTGTACGTGCGCGAAAACGAGGCGCTGATCGACGGCGCGAAGAGCCTGGTGCTCAGCGTGCTCATGCAGACTTCGGCCGCCCAGCCCCCGGATTGGATGGCGGCCAAGAACCGCATCAAGGACGAGCTGCACGGCTACCTGTACAAGCAAATGAAGCGTAACCCCATGATATTGCCCATCATACTGGAGCTGGGGAAGGCCGAGAAGCCTGCGAGTTTTGAAGTTGCTGAAAACTCCAAGGAACCTGAAAATCCTTTGCAGAGCACTTATAGCCAGGAGGATGGCAATCCAGAATAGGCGTGAGGGCCAAAACACAGAGTGAGGTCAAAATATGGACATCTACGATAGCGCTCACGTGCTGGCGAAGGAGATTCGCGAAAGCGAGCTTTGCCGTGAGTATGCCCGCCTCCAGGAGGAGGTCATGGCCGATGAAACCAACCGCGCGCTGCTCAAGGAGTACAAGCGTCTGCAGATGGTGCTGCAGATGCAGACGGTGAGCGGCGGACAGCCCTCGAGCGAGGACACCATGCGCTTTTCGCAGCTTTCCTCGCTGCTGTTCATGAACGCGGACGTGCAGGCCTATCTGCTGGCCGAAATGCAGCTGCAAAAGACGCTGGCTGACGTGATCAAGCTGATCACCGACGCGGCGGGCATTCGCCTGGATTTGCCCGAATAGCAGCGCAGCCGCGCGGCTAGGGGAGGAGGAAACCCAACTTGGCAAAGAGACCGCCACGGGACTACGACCATCAGACGCTACACGACGAGCGCTCGTACGGTTTTTTTTGGTACGATTGGATATGGCGACTGCTGCGGCCGATCTTGATATTCACGTGCAGCCTCATCGTGGTTGGCGGAATTGTGAGCATGGGCTGGCAGTGGTTTTCGGATGCGTACGTGGCGCCCGTGGACCCAAACGACCAGCAACCGCAGGCCTTCGAGGTTAAGAGCGGCAGTTCGCTGACGCGGGTAGCCAGCGATTTGGAGAAGGCAAACCTGGTGCGCAACCGCACGGTGTTTAAGTATTTGGCCGATTTCATGGGCATGGGCCAGAAGTTGCAGCCCGGCGAGTATTCCCTGACCCGCGCTATGTCGCTGCAGGAGCTGATCGCCATGCTGGGGCAGGGCGACGGCAAGCCGCTCACGCGCAAGATTACAGTGATTCCGGGCTGGACGGTGGAGGACGTGGCGAGCAAGCTGGTCGCCGACGGCGCGATCAAAGATGCGAACGAGTTCCTGCAGCACTGCAAGACTGCCGATGCTTTCCGCGATTATCCCACCATTGCCGATGTGCTTGCGAACCCGCGGGCCACCCAGCGCAAGTATGTGCTGGAGGGCTACCTTTCGCCCAATACCTACGAGGTGTTCACCAACGCTACAATCGACGACATCATCAAGAAGCTGATCGAGCAGACCGACGTGGCGTTTCCCGCCTCCTACGCCGAGCGCGCCGAGGAACTAGAGATGACCATGGATCAAGTGCTCACCCTGGCCTCCATGGTGGAAAAGGAAGGAAAGACCGCCGACTTCGCGAAGGTTTCGGCGGTATTCCACAACCGAATAAAGGAAGGCATGACGCTGGATTCCGACGTCACCATCAAGTACGCGATCAATTCGAAAAAAATGGCGCTTTCGGATACGGATTTGTCGGTCAGCTCGGCCTATAACTCCTATCAAAACAAAGGCTTGCCGCCCGGCCCGGTATGCAACCCCTCTGGCGATGCGATCCTGGCCGCGCTTTACCCCGATGAGCAGTTCATCGCGCAGGATTACCTGTACTTCTGTAGCGCCGATCCGGATAGCGGCGCGCTGGTGTTTGCGCGCACCCTGAAGGAGCACAACGCCAACGCGGCCAAGTACCGCCCGCTTTGGATCGAATACGACAAGAGCAGGGGACTGTAGGCCATGCACATACCCGAACTGCTGGCCCCTGCCGGGGGCATGCGGCAACTGCAAACCGCGCTGCGCTTTGGTGCGGATGCGGTCTATCTTGGCCTGGAGCAATACAGCCTTCGCGCACATGCGGGCAATTTTTCGCCGCAGGAGCTGCGCGAGGCGGTCGCGCTGATCCATGCGCAGGGCAAGAAGCTTTACCTCACGCTCAATATACTGCCTACCGATGAGCAGATGGAGGGCCTGCTGCGCGGCGCAAGGTACGCCCACGAGCTGGGCGTGGATGCGGCCATCGTCGCCGATGCTGGGGCGGTGGCTTTGCTGCGCGCCGAGCTGCCCGGGCTTCCGCTGCACCTGAGCACCCAGGCCAACACCCTCAACACATACGCCGCGCGTTTCTGGCACGGGCAAGGCGTGGAGCGCATCATTGTAGCGCGGGAGCTTTCGCTGACCCAGATCGCCGCCATGCGGGCCGCGCTGCCCGAAACCCTGGCGCTCGAGGCGTTCGTGCATGGCGCGGTGTGCGCTAGCTATTCTGGGCGTTGCCTGCTCAGCGCAGCATTGACCGGGCGCAGCGCCAACCAGGGCGATTGTGCGCAGCCCTGCCGCTGGCAGTATTCGGTGGTGGAACGAAGCGGCAAGCATCCTGCGCTGCCAGTGATCAACGAGGGGCAGGGAACCACCGTGCTCAGCGCGCGCGACCTGTGCATGATCGAGCACCTGCCTGCGATGTGTGCCGCCGGGCTGGCCAGCCTGAAGATCGAGGGGCGCATGAAGGGCGAATACTACGTGGCTGCGGTGGTGGGCGCATACCGCCGCGCGTTAGACGCGCTGGCCGATCCGGCCGCTCTCATCGCTCCGGCTGCGCCCATTGCTTTCGAAGCAGAGGCGGGCGGCGCTTTGCTACGCACGTTGCGCGCGGAGATGGATCAAGTTAGTCACCGCGCGTACGATACCGGCTTCTTCTTTGGCGCGCCCGTGCATCCCGGCTTTGCGGGAGGCTACACGCAGGGAGCGGAATATGTGGGGTACGTGCTGGAACGATTGGACGATGGCTGGTATCGTGTCGAGGTGAAAAACCGTTTCTTTGCGGGCGACGCGCTGGAGGCCATGATCCCTGGCGCGGTGTTGCCGCTCCGGGTAAAAGCGATTCGGCTGGAGAGCACGGGCGAGCTCGTCGATTGCGTCAATCAACCGCTCGTGGTGGTGCATCTGCCTTTGCCTGCGCGGGTTGCGGCGGGCGATCTGCTGCGCGGACCCTGTCGGAATCATTCGGCACTGAATACGGCCCCGAATTAACGCTGTTTGGCGCGGAAAAAGCGCCGGGCGAGGAGTCGAGCATGTACAAAAGACGCATGCGCAACCGAATCTATCTGCTTGCAATGCTGCTGCTGTGCTGCTGCACGGCGGCTTCTGCGCATGCCTCCGCACGCAGGGCTTCCATGCGCTTTGCCTACGAGGCGAGCGACGCGGAGCTCGTGAACCCCTACATCGGCAACGCGGTGTGGGCGGAGGACGATGCGCCGCACGATCAGCCGTTCACCCTGGTGTACGTGCAGGTGACCTGGGCGGAGCTAGAACCCGAGGAAGGAAAATTCGCTTTTGAAGCGCTGGAGGAGCGCGCGCAGATGGCTCGTTGGCGCGCCGAGGGCAAGCGCGCGATCCTGCGCTTCGTGATGGACGTCCCGGGCGATCGAAAGCACATGGATATCCCGCGCTGGTTGTACGCGGCCACCGCCCGGAAGGGCAAGGCTTACGATACCGATTACGGGCGCGGGTGCAGCCCTATCTACGCGGATACGGTGCTTATTGAGGCGCACGCCCGCGCTATCCGTGCGCTGGGCGAGCGCTACGGCAACGATCCGTTCGTGGCCTACATGCAGCTGGGATCGCTGGGACATTGGGGCGAGTGGCATGTGCACGAGGACGCGGGCAAATTCCCGAACATCGCCATCTGCGAGCAGTACGTGAAGCCCTATCTGGAGGCGTTTCCCGGCGCGCGGCTGATGATGCGCCGCCCGTTCACCCATGCGGAGAAGGGCGGAATGGGCATCTACAACGATACCTCGGCCCTGCAGGGTTCCACCGAGGAATGGCTGGATTGGATCGCAAATGGCGGCGAGTTCAACGAGAGCGGAGAAACGGACGCGCTCGTGCCCATGCCGGATGCTTGGCGCACCGCCCCCATCGGCGGGGAGCTTTCCATGGAGCATGAGCCGGTTGCGCTGCTGGGCAGCCGTTTCGAGGGCACGCTTTCGCTGTTTGAACGCTCGCACACCAGCTGGATTGGGCCGCACAGCTTTGTCGATATCCAGCGCGGCGGCAAGCAGCAGGCCAACCTGGATGCGATTATGCGGCGCATTGGCTACCGGCTGCGCGTGGAGGCAATGGAGCTGGACCGTAGCCAGGAGGACACCTTGGTGGTGCGGCTGACCTGGACCAACGAGGGCATGGCGCCGTTCTATTTCCCGTGGCAGGCCTGCCTGCGCATTGCGGGCGCAGAGGGTCATGCGGACTATCCGCTCGATCTGCGCCTGATCGATGTGCTGCCGGGTGAGTGCGTGGAGGTGGAGACCATTGTGCTCCGCGCGGATATTCCGGAGGGCGTGTGCACCGTTTCCGTAGCGGTGCTCGATCCAACGACCGGGCAGCCCGGCGTGGCGCTGGCCATGTCCGTGCCTGAGCAGGGGCTTTGGTACGAGCTCGCCCAGGCAACGATTCGCTAGGCTTGACAGCACACCACGCCGCTGTTATTGTAGGGAAGGCATTGTATAGGACAGACATTCTTAGCAGTAGGCATTCTGAATGGGTTCGGAGGGAATTGTCATGGCGGATCGGCTTTACTCATTGGAGAAGCTTGGGCGCAGGATGCGGGAACTGGAAGAATACAGGCTTTGCGAGATGCGGCCCATCGAGCCTATGGTGGCGATGGACGACACCGCCGGCCCCGATGAGGTACACAACGCTGCGCCGGAAAGCGTGACCGGCTTTGCGCTGGCGCTAGGCGACGATTTTCGCGGGCGCGATCGCTACCTGTGGGTGCGCGCCACCGTGGAGGTTCCGCCCGAAGTGCTCGACTGTGTGCCGGTGGCGCATCTCGATTTTGGCCGCACTGGCGGCGGCAACAACTCCGGCTTTGAGGCCATGCTGTACATCGATCGCGTGCCCTATTCGGGCGTGGACAGCAATCACAAAGAGGTCAACCTCGCGCGGTTCGCGGGCAAGCGCATCGAACTGACCCTGATGCTTTGGAGCGGCTTGGAGGGCGGCGGCCCGCACCGCATTCAGGAGCACCGCGTGAAGGCTGCGCACATCGGCTATCTGCACGTGCCCACCGACGAGCTTTATTACGATATGAAGGCGGGCGTGAAGGCGCTGCCGTTTTTGGACGACGCAGATCCCGCCAAGTACGGGCTGCTTCGCGCGCTGGAGAGCGCTGCGCAGTGCCTGAACTGGGATGAGGACAAGCTGCGTTCCACTGTGCCCGCCGCGCGCGAGGCGTTGGCGGCGGTGATGGCCACCCTGCCCAAGCAGAGCGACGTGACGGTGAGCTGCGTGGGGCATACCCACATCGATGTGGCGTGGCTCTGGCGGCTCAAGCACACGCGCGAGAAGGCGATGCGCTCCTTTGCCACCGTGCTGCGGCTCATGGAGCAATTCGACGAGTACCGCTTTCTGCAATCGCAGCCCCAGCTATACCAATACATCAAGCGCGACATGCCCGCGCTGTATGTGCAGATGCAGAAACGTATCGCCGAAGGCAAGTGGGAACCCGATGGCGGCATGTGGCTAGAGGCCGATTGCAACGTGACCTCCGGCGAATCGCTGGTGCGCCAAATGCTGTACGGCATTCGCTTTATCGAAAAGGAATTCGGACACAGCTGCGAATACTTGTGGCTGCCCGATGTGTTTGGCTACAGCTGGGCGCTGCCGCAAATCCTTCGGCAATGCGGGCTGAAAACCTTCGTGACCAGCAAAATCAGCTGGAACCAGTACAACACCATGCCCGACGATCTGTTCACCTGGCGCGGCATCGACGGCACCGAGATACTGACGTATTTCCTGACCACCCCGGAGGTGGGCCAATCGTTCGAGAACCGCTTTGCCACGTACAACGGCATGATCAGCCCGCGCAGCGTGGTGGGCACCTGGAAGAAATTCCGCAACAAAGATATTTCCAACGAGGTGCTCCTCTCTTATGGCTTCGGCGATGGCGGCGGCGGCGTGAACCGCAATATGCTGATGATGCGCCGCGCGGTCGACCGGCTGCCCGGTCTGCCCAACGTACAGACCACGCGGGTGGGAGATTTCCTTTCGCGCATGCACCAGGGGCTGGAGGGGCGCGGGAGCGATCTGCACGTGTGGGACGGCGAGCTTTACCTGGAATACCATCGCGGAACCTACACCACCCAGGCGCGCAACAAGCGCAACAACCGCAAGCTGGAGTTCGCCCTCACCCTGACCGAATGGCTGGTAAGCCAGGCGGCGGCGCAGGGCCGATCCTGCGACGATGGGCCCATCCACGAGGCCTGGGAAACCCTGCTGCGCAACCAATTCCACGATATCATTCCGGGCTCCTCCATCCGCGAGGTGTATCAGGATAGCGACATCGAGTACGCGCAGGCCAACGAAGCGCTGGAGAACGTGCGTGCGCTGGCGATGGATGCGCTCATCGAGCCCGCTGCGGATAGCTGGACGGCCTATCACTTCGGCAGCTTCGACCGGCAGGATTGCGTGCTGCTACCCACCCAGGCCGAGGGCGGGTTTGAAACCGTCGAAGGCGAACCGCTGACCGCGCAGCGCACGGCGGGCGGCACACTGGTGTGCGTGAGCATGCCCGGACTGGCGATGCGCACGCTGCGCTTCGTGCCCGGTGCATCGCGCGCGGCGGGCGGCGAGAAGAGCCCCTTTCGCATCGATATCGCGGGGGGCACGCTCGAAACGCCGTTCTACCGCATCCATTGGAATCAGGAGGGCCAGATCGACCGGCTGACCGACCTTCGGGAGGGCCGCGAGGTGCTCAAGGAAGGCGGACTGGCCAACGCGCTGGAGGTTTACGAGGATAAGCCGCTGAACCACGATGCGTGGGACATCGACCTATTCTACCAGCAAAAGCGCGAAAACGCCGTGCTGAACGCGCCCGTGACCGTTCAGGCCGATGGGCCGCTGAAGGCAGTGCTGCGCTTCGAATATCGCTACAACCGCTCCACCATCGTGCAGGACATGGCGGTGTACAGCGGCAGCCGGCGCATCGATTTCGAGACCCGCGTGGATTGGCACGAGGATCATCGGCTGCTCAAGACTTCGTTTGACACCTCGGTGCGCAGCACCAAGGCCACGTACGATGTACAGTTTGGGCACGTGGAGCGTCCCACCCACCACAACACCAGCTGGGATTACGCGCGCTTCGAGGTCGCGGGGCAAAAGTGGGCTGATCTGGCCGAGGCCAACTACGGTGTTGCCCTGCTCAACGATTGCAAGTATGGTCACAGCATCTATGGCTCCACCATCAAGCTTTCGCTGCTCAAGAGCAGCCTTTCGCCCGATACCCACGCCGACAAGGGTGAGCACGAGTTTGTGTATGCGCTGCTTCCGCACGCGGGCGGCGCGGCGGGCCGCGAGGTGATCGAGGAGGCTGAGGCGCTCAACCTGCCCGTACAGGTGGTCGCGGGTCGCCTGCGATCCGAGCGCCGCCTGATTTGGACGGATTGCCCGGCCATCCACATCGATGCGCTCAAGAAGGCCGAGGATAGCGACGAGCTGGTGATCCGCACCCACGAGTGCCATGGCGGTACCTTCCGCGGGTACCTGCTCTCCGATTATGGCATCGCGCGGCTCACGCCCTGCAACCTGCTGGAGCAGCCCTGCGGGGAAGCGATTTCCGCTGAAGAGGAGATCACCTGGAAGCCCTTCGAGATCAAGACTTTTTTGGCGGAGCTGGCGATATAATCGCTATGTTATAGCAAATGAACGAACCATTTAAACGAGCTATTTTAAGGAGGCAAAACGATGCATACATTCCCGATTGGTATTCTGCTCGATTCCTTCCGCTGCGGCATGGATGAGGCGATGCGCAAGGCCAAGGCTCTCGGCGCAGATGGGTTCCAGGTCAACGCGCACACCGGAGACATGGCCCCGGAGAACCTCTCGGCGGCCAAGCGCAAGGAGTTTCTGGACATGGCGAAGTCAAACGGCCTGCGCGTTTCCGCCATCTGCGGCGACATGGGCTTTGGTTTCTGGCGGCCCGAAAAGAACCCGGATTTGGTCGAAAAATCCAAGCGCATTCTTGATTTGGCCGGGGATTGGGAGACCTGCGTGGTGACTACCCACATCGGCGTTGTGCCCGAGGATTCGAGCCACCCGCGCTATCGCTGCATGCAGGAGGCGTGCTATCAGCTCGCCGAATATGCCGATGCCCACAAGGCTCACTTCGCCGTAGAAACCGGCCCCGAGACTGCCGCAACCCTCAAGGGCTTCCTGGATAGCCTGGGTTCGCGCGGCGTGGCCGTCAACCTCGATCCGGCCAACCTGGTCATGGTCACCGGTGACGACCCGGTGAAGGCCGTGTATACGCTGCGCGATTACATCGTGCACACCCACGCCAAGGATGGTCGCAAGCTGCTGGACGTGGGCGCCGAAGCGGTCTACGGCTTGGCGGACGTGGAGGACGTGATCCAGGAGGGCAAGGCCTTTGAGGAGCTGCCGCTGGGTGCCGGCGATGTGGATTGGAAGGGCTACCTGCGCGCGCTGGACGAGATCGGCTACAAGGGCTTCCTGACCATCGAGCGCGAAGTGGGCGAGGATCCGTCCGCCGATATCGGTCTGGCGGTTCGCTTCCTGCGTGAGCATATCAAGGGCTAAGAAGAAAATATACCGAGCGATCATGTTACTATAAGTACGAAAGCCCCGGCATCCGCCGCAATATCGACCGGCAGATCGCCGCAGCCAACGCCGCTTTTGCTACGTCCATCGGCAAAAAGGCCAAGCAGTACGAAGCAAGAAATACGCCCATGGCGGGCAACTGCCCCGCCGTGAGCCGTGCTTGCACCCAAAGCGCAGGCAGCGCAACCGCATACAGGGCCGCTACCCCGGCCAACCCCGCGCACCCCAGCCGAGAAAAGCTCGGTGGGGGTGCGCGGCGCGTTACCCAGCCGCACACACCTGCGGCGGCGGGGAAGCCGAGCAGGTAGGCGAAGGAGGGCCGCAGCACGTAAGCAGGCCCCCCGCCCAGGGTGAATACAGGCAGGCCGATCAGCCCGAGAAGCAGGTACACCGCCTGCGAAAGCGTGCCGTAACGCGGACCGAGCAGCAGCCCAGCACAAAGCACCACGCACATCTGTGCGCTGAACACTACCGAGAGACCGGGGATGGGAATGCTGATGCGCGCGCTGACGATGGTCAGCGTTACGCACAGCGCCGTGAGCGCGAGCCGGTGGGTGCGGTTTTTTTGCATGGGAACTCCTTTGACGATGTGTAAACTAAAATCGAAAATTAGGTTTACGCATAGTATGCGCACATACCGCCGTCCTGTCAAGCCCCGCCCGTACGTTTCCTCGCTTTGCACATTGCTCCCAGAAAAACCAAACAACCGCTGCATGACAAGGCTCGTCCTTATCGTAGGTGCACCCATGAGTGACGCTACACAAGGAGGGTTTCATGCATATTTGTAAATGGTTTCGCGATTGTTGGCGAGCGAAAGCGCAGAGGGTTGGCAGCCTACTGATGTCCGCGGTCTTTGCATTTCCGTGCATTCCGGTCTATCCGGCGCTGCTGGCAATGAGCCCGTCCGCCGCCGCGGCACCGACCCATGGCAAGGTGGCAATGGCCTACGCCTACGATGCGAAAGCCCCGAAGCTTGCGGATCGCGACGCGAAGTATCTGACGCACATCATTTGGTCCTTTGGCCTCATTGTGGAGGGCAAGGTGAGCACAGCGCATTGGAAGAACATCGATTCATTGCAAAAATATAAGAAAAAGCATCCGCATATCAAGACGCTCATGGCCATCGGCGGCTGGGCGGCGGATGGCTTCTCGCAGGCAGCTGCGACCGGGGAGGGCCGCGCGGCCTTCGTAGCCTCGGCGATGGAACAGGCCGAACGGTACGGCTTTGACGGCATCGACATCGATTGGGAGTATCCGGGTAAAACCACCGGCGGAATCACCGCCAGCCTGGGTGACCGTGAAAACTTTACGCTTCTTGTGCGCGATCTGCGCAAAGCCCAGCGCTCGCTGACCGCGCAAGACGGCAGGACCCGCATCCTCTCCATCGCGGTCGGAGCATCCTCCGATTGTGCCCAGGGCATCGATTGCGCGGCGGTCGCGCAGTATGTTGATTATGTAAACATCATGAGCTACGACCTGAAGAGCGGGAGCAAGGTGACTGGACATCACACCAGCATGTTCCCGAGCGGCACCGACGATCCCTCAGCACACGGCGCTGTGGAGGCCTTTGAGCGCGCGGGTATGCCGCGCAAGAAGCTGGTGATCGGGGCGGCATTTTACGGGCACATGTGGAAAAATGTGACCAGCGTAGAAAACAACGGCATGAACCAAACGGCGGGAGACCGGGGAGCGACCACCATTGGCTATTCCAACATCATGCGGAACTACTACGGCCAAAATGGTTATGAAATCTATTGGGACGATGGAGCCTGTGCGCCGTACATGTTCAACGGCACCAACTTCATTACCTTCGATAATCCTAATTCGGTGCGCATCAAGGCGATGTATGCGCGCGAGCGCGGTTTGGCGGGCATAATGTTTTGGGAATACTCGCACGATCCCACGGGCGAACTGCTGCAGGCGATCGACTCCGGACTGCGCAAGTAGCACGCGTGACCGCCAAAAACATAGGATATCCTGGGGGCGCGGCAGAAAGAACGCCGCGTCCCTTTCTTCGGAAATCAAGCCGGAAACCAATCCGGAAAACCGAAGGGAAGGAGGGTTTCTATGGACGATGCGTTTTGCCCATCCTGCAACTGCGATCGTTGCAAACGGCGCGAAAATCCGTGCTGCGGTGCGGAACCGTGTTCGCGCCGTCATCGGCCTGCCGCCGCGTGCTGCTGTGCCGAAATATGCACGGGATGCCGAAAGCCGCGAAGCGCGTGCTGCTGCGAACAGTTGTGCACGGGATGCCGAAAGCCGCGAAGCGCGTGCTGCTGCGAACCGATGTGCACGCTGTGCGGCAAACCGGCGCGAATCTGCTGCTGCATGCCTGCGCCTACGGATTGCTGCCCACCGGGGAGCTGGGCACCCGCGAGTTACCGCGGAGGGTACTTATTGCCAAAGATACTAGCCTGTGGACGCGAATGGGTGCGCTGCATGGATGCGACCATCCAGGTGCGTGGCTTGCCGGATGTGCTCCCGCAACCGCTGACCCTATGCCAGGTTTGTGTGGCGGCGGTATCGCCGCGCTGGCAGGAGGATGAAGGCTGCCGCTGCGAGGCCCGGGCGGTGATCTTGCTGGTAGAAATACCGCTGGAGGTCACGCTGCGCGATGGGGCGGGCTGCCTGCACCGGGGCGCTAGCGAGGTGTTCCTGCGCGTGCGCGTTCCGCTTTCCTGCCCCAAGGATCAGTGTTGGCGCAATCAATGGGTGATCGTGCCTGCGGTGCGCATGCTCAGCGCCGCTACGCAGACCTGTGAGCAGATGTTCTGCGTGCGGCTGGAGGCCAATGTGGAGGCGTACATGGTGCATCCCGAACCGGTTTGCCGCCGGGATTGCACTCCGTCCTGCCCGCCGCCCATTCCGCTCTACCCGCAGCCGATGCGAATGCCGGGAAACTGCTGCTAAGCCTGTGTGGGTGCTTCATGTGAAGCACCCACACTTTTGCGGCAAGAAAGCGCGGCCATTGACTGAGATTTTAGTCAGGACTTTGATCAGGATTTTAATCAGGGTTTTCATCAGGGTTTTGACCAGGGCTCCAGCAGGGGTTTCAGCAAAACAAGATTTGCAAGCAAGGTTCTTCTTGTCCAGGGCGATTGTATAGGGGGGGACTTCGCTCCTCTGGGAGCGACCAGGGGGCTTATCGCTCGCCCCCTGGACTCCTTCTCTGCGCATCTGCCATGTTTTAGGTTGTAAATGCGTTCGCCGTGGCTTCTTGTCGAATTGTATGGACAAGCCAGCCTGTGAGTGCTATAGTCATTTGTTAGGGGGAAACGCCCCGGCATTCCCGCAGAATCTGGAAGGAGAGTGCGCATGAAACGGGTGTTGGTGCAGGGTGGCTGGGTGATCGATCCGGCAAACAACGTCAACGACCTGCTGGATATCCTGATCGAGGACGGAATCGTGCGCGAGGTGGGGAACGGCATTGCCGCGCCCGATGCAGCGGTGGTATGCGCGCAGGGCAAACGGGTGCTCCCCGGCCTGGTGGATTTGCATTGCCACCTGCGCGAGCCCGGCTTGGAGCACAAGGAGGATATCGCCAGCGGCACTCGCGCCGCCGCGCGCGGCGGGTTCACCAGTGTATGCTGCATGGCCAATACCATGCCTGTCAACGATTGCGCCGAGGTGACCGCCTTCATTCGCGCCCGCGCGAACGAGGTGGGCAGCGGCGTTCGCGTATACCCGGTGGGGGCGGTGACCAGAGGCCTGGAGGGGCGGGAACTTACCGACTTCGCCGAGCTGAAGGCCGCAGGAGCCGTCGCGCTTTCCGACGATGGCCGTCCGGTGATGGATTCCAACATATTGCGCCGCGCCTTGGAGCGCGCGGAAAACGCGGGACTGCCCGTGCTTTCCCATAGCGAGGATTTGCCGCTGGTCGACGGCGGCGTAATGAACGAGGGCGAGATTTCTGCGCGGATGGGGCTGCGGGGCACGACGCGGGCCGCTGAGGAGGCGATGATCGCCCGCGATATCATTGTGGCTGAAACGGTGGGCGCGCGCATCCATCTCTGCCATGTATCTACGCGGGGCGGCGTGCAGCTGATTCGTGAAGCCAAAGCGCGCGGCGTACGCGTCACCGCCGAAACCGCGCCGCACTACCTGGCGGCCACCGATGCCTGGGTGGAAACCTGCGGAACCGCCACCCGCGTCAATCCGCCGCTGCGCACCGAGGAGGATCGTCTGGCCTGCATTTATGGCTTGGTGGATGGCACGCTGGATTGCATCGCTACCGACCACGCGCCCCACCATGCCGACGAGAAGGCGGTGGAATACCCGCGCGCCGCATCGGGCATCAGTGGCTTTGAGACTGCGCTGGCGCTCTGCTGGACGCACTTGGTGGAGCACGGCTATCTGGCCCCGGAGCGGCTGGTACATCTCTTGACCTGCGCCCCCGCCGACATACTGGATTTGCCTGCGGGCAGGCTGGGCGTGGGCGATGCCGCCGATTTCCTGCTGTTTGATCCAAGCTGGAGCGGGACGGTGGATGTGTCGGCATTCCTTTCGAAGGGCAAGAACACTCCCTTTGCGGGCAAAATATACACCGGGCGCGTGTGCGAAACCTTCGTGGCGGGTCAGCGCGTTCACAAGGAGGCATAATCATGTCGGAAAGCCGCAATCCTGCTCAAACCTACCATGCTATGGATCAGTTGATCGGCAAAATTCGCGCGACGCGCAACCCTACGGTGGCTGGGTTGGATACCTGTCTGGCGCACTTTCCCGAAGCTTTTGCCCGGGAACACCTGCCCGCGCAGCCGACGCTGGAGCAGGCCGCCGAAGCGGTCTACGCGTACAATTGTGCGCTCGTCGATGCGCTGCACGATATCGTGCCCGCAGTCAAGGTGCAGGTCGCCTATTACGAGATGTACGGCTCAGCAGGCATGGCGGTGTTCGCGCGCACGATGGACTATGCGCGATCGAAGGGCCTAGCGGTGATGGCCGACGTGAAGCGCAACGACATCGGTGCGACCGCCGAGGCTTACGCCACCGCTTACTTAGGTAAAACGGCGCTGGGCGAGAGCGCTGCGCGCGGTTTCGCGGCGGATTTCGCCACCGTCACGCCTTACCTGGGCGAGGATGGCGTGCTACCCTTCGTGCAAGCCTGCGAGCGCGAGGGCAACGGCATCTTCGTGCTGGTTAAGACCAGCAATCCCTCCTCCGGTCAGCTGCAGGATTTGCAGGTGGGCGGGCAAGCTATTTACGAGCGGGTGGGCGATCTGGTGGCCGAGTGGGGCAAGAGCACCATGGGTGCGGAGGGCTACAGCGCCGTGGGTGCGGTGGTGGGCGCGACCTATCCCGAGCAGGGTGAGGCGCTGCGAAAGCGCCTGCCGCAAACCTTCTTCCTGGTGCCCGGCTACGGCGCGCAAGGCGCAAAGGGCGCGGATTTGGCGGGCTGCTTTGATGAGCGCGGCAGCGGGGCTATCGTGAACGCGTCGCGCAGCATTCTGTGCGCATGGAAGACCCGCCCCGGCATGGATTTTGCCCGGGCCGCACGAGAAGAAGCGCTGCGCATGCGCGAGGATTTGCTCGCGGGGCTCGAGGCCGCTGGGCGGTCGTTGCGCTGATGCGCGTTCGCCTTCAGGATTGAGTTGATCCTGCGTATGAATACGGCATTTTCGAAGAGCATTCACCGATGGACTTTGGAGGCGTAGGCATGGTTCATGAACAGGTAAAGATTCTGGCCGTGGAGGATATCGCGAAGGATATCTACCGTCTGCGGCTGGGTGCGCCCAACATCGTGGCGCAAGGCGTGCTGCCGGGCCAGTTTGTACACATCCGCATTCCCGGGGCCACGCAGCACCTGCTGCGCCGCCCCATCAGCGTGATGGCGGTGCGGCCCGAGCTCGGCCAGCTCGATCTGGTGATACAGAAGGCGGGTGAGGGCACCCGCATGCTGCGCTCCGTGCAGGAGGGCGAGGAGCTCAGCGTGCTGGGCCCGCTCGGGGTGCCCTTCGATGCGCGCGGCGCGAAGCGCATCTACTTTGTGGGCGGCGGCGTGGGCGTTGCGCCAGTGCGCTGCGCCATGGATGCGTTCGTGCGTCCGGGCAATGAGGGCGATATAGGCAGCCAGCACATGGCGTTCTTTGGTTTTCGCAGCGCGGCGCACGCCTATGGCCACGAGGATGCGCCCTGCGAAGTGCGCATCTCCACCGACGACGGCAGCTTGGGCGAGCATGCGCTGGTGACCGATCTGCTGCGCGACGCAATCGACGAGCAGGCTCCCGACCTGATCATAGCCTGCGGCCCCACGCCCATGCTACGCACCATCCAGAACGTGGCGATGCGCCAGCATATCCCCTGCCTGATTTCGCTGGAGGAATTCATGGCCTGCGGCATGGGCGCATGCCTGGTGTGCAGCTGCAAGGTTCGCGCGCACAGCGGCTCGGAGTATCGCCGCGTGTGCGTGGATGGCCCGGTTTTTGATGCGAAGGAGGTGTGCTTCGATGGTTGATCTTGCTGTGCGCCTGTGCGGGATGCGGCTCAAGAACCCGGTGATCGCGGCCTCCGGCACTTTCGGATTTGGGCGCGAATTCGATGCGCTGTACGATATCAGCCAACTGGGAGGCATCAGCGTGAAGGGCTTGACGCTAGAGCCCCGGCGCGGCAATGCCCCGCACCGCATGGCCGAAACCGCATCGGGGATGCTCAATGCGGTGGGGCTGCAAAATCCCGGCGTGGATGCGTTCATTGCCGAGGACTTGCCCTGGCTGCTCGAAAAGCGGCTGGCGGTGATCGCCAACATCGCCGGCAGCAGCGAGGACGACTACTGTCGCATGGCAGAAAAGCTGGCGCCCACCGGCGTGCACATGTTGGAGATGAACATATCCTGCCCCAACGTGAAATCGGGCGGGGTGGCGTTTGGCGTGAAGCCGGAGACGGTCTACTCCATTACGCGCGCCGTCAAGAAAAACGCGGCCCAGCCGCTAATGGTCAAGCTATCGCCCAATGTAGCCGACATCGCGGAAAACGCCCGCGCGGCAGAGTCGGCGGGCGCGGATTGTATTTCGCTCATCAATACCCTTACCGGCATCGCGGTGGATGCCAAGCGCCGCCACATGGTGCTGGCCAACAACGTCGGCGGGCTTTCGGGCCCGGCGGTCAAGCCGGTGGCGCTGCGCATGGTGTGGCAGGTGAGCCGCGCGGTGAGCATTCCGGTGGTGGGCATGGGGGGCATCATGACCGGCGAGGATGTGGTGGAGTTTATGCTCTGCGGCGCGCAGGCCGTGATGGTGGGCACAGCCAACTTCGCCGATCCCTTCGCCTGCCCGCGCATCGTGAAGGAGCTCGACACCTTCCTAGCGGCGCAAAAGGTGCGCAAGGTGGGGGAGATCGTAGGGGCGCTGATCGAGAATCAGTAAACTCTGATAATCCAAATAACTCACGACGATTGCCCCGAAGGTTTCCAAAGGGAGATCGGAAAGCCCTTTGGTCGTGCGCGAGCACGAAATATTCCTCGAAGTTTCGGGGGTGTTTCGCCTTCACAGGCGACTCAAGGGCTTTCCGGTCGCCCTTGAGAATCCTTCGGGGTCGCCGTGCGCAAGCGAGCGTGGCACCTACGCAAGCGAGCGTGGCACCTACACAAGCGCGAGGGGTACTGCGCAATCGAAGGGGTATTGGGTAAGTCGTCTCATACTAATCCTCGTTAGATTTCACGCAATAGATCGCGGAAGATTTTGGGGAGGGCTAGGAGCCTGAGGGAGGCGTAGCCCGCCGCTACGATGACCGATGCGCCACAACGCCATTCGCAAAAAGATCCGCGAGATATGCTGGAAATCTATCGAGGAGTAGTATAATAGCTTAGCAGAGGCTATGCAGTCGTTCTAGCGCCTGTAGCTCGGTGGGCAAAAAGAACACTTGCTTGCCGGTGTTGCACTCGTAGATGAAGTCGCGCAGAGGCTGGCTGGCCTCCTGCGAGAAATCACCCACGATGGCGACGCGGCAGCCGTAATTCGTAAATTTTTGCAGCACTTCTCCGGCGATGCCGGTGCGCAATTGAAAGAAATCCGGCGTAAGATGCTCGCGGCGCAGCACCACCTTGCTGCATTCGTACAGATAGGAAAGCGAGCCGAGCAAATCGAGGGTGTCCTGTCCGTTTTCGATTAGGATTCGTGGGCAGCAAAACACTGCAACCCTCGATTCGCCGCGCTCGTGCAGGGTGCATGTGTATTCGGCCTCAAACTGCGCTTGCAGCTCGGCTTGGGTGGGTTGAATGGGTTCCATGGGAACTCTCCTTTTTTGCTTACTATGTGATTATTTTTATATAACATCGATTATTTCATAACGTTTTCAAGCCGCTTGACCGAGGCCTCGTCCGGCGTGGCCCAGATCGTGTGCTGATGCGTGTAGATCACGAAGCCTAGCGGCGCGCCGCCGGGCTTTTTTACGTGCTTGCGCAGCGTGTAATCCACGGGAACGCGCGTGGAGCCGCAGCCCTTGCTGTAGTAGGCGGCCAGCATCGCGGCCTCGCGCAGCGTGGCCTCGGGCGGCTCGCCCTCGTGGGCGATGAGCACGTGCGAACCGGGCATGTCTTTGGCGTGCAGCCACATTTGTTCGCCGCCGGCGGCGCTGGTCAGGCGATCATTCTGCGCGCTGTTTTTGCCCACGTAGATGTCGATTCCCTCGCTGGAACGGAAGCGGAGGGGTTGCGAGGCCGGGAGCTTGCGTTGCTTGACGCGGCTGTGCGAGGCGCGCAGGTAGCCGCGCTCCACCATCATGGCGCGCATCTCCTCGATTTCGGCATCGTCCACGCACTTGCGCAGGTCGTCCAGCTGTGTCTCAAGCCAATCGAGCTCGGCCTGGGTCTTTTCCTTTTGGTCGGTGGCCATGCGCACCGCCGAGCGTGCTTTCTGGTAACGCTTAAAGTAGCGCTGCGCGTTCTGCGCCGGGGTGAATTGCGGATCGAGCGCAATCGTGACCATCGCACCCTCCGGATCGTAGTAGTTTTCTACGGTTACGCTGGCCGCGCCCTTCTCCATCCGATAGAGGTTACCGGTCAACAGCTCGCCGTAGATGCGCCATTCCTCCATGTGCGCGCCTGCGTCGATCGATTCCTGCTGAAGCACCAGCTTCTTCTCGCAGCGCTCGAGGTGCGTCTTGATGGAATGCAGCAGCGAGGAGGTGCGCTGGGAGACGCGCTCCTTCCGGTCGCGCGAGCGATAAAACGCATCCAGCGCCTCGCTGATGCCTTCGGGAATAGCGCGCTGGTGGCTTTCGGGGAAGCGGTGCTGGGGGAAGGGGTATACGTCGACGGCTTCGCTCTCCTCGTTGAGCTGCAGCACGGGCGGCGCGAGGCTTGGCAATTGATCGAGCAGGGCGCGCAGCCGCTGCGCCAGCGCGGGCGCGGCCTCGGGGGCCATCAGGCCCTCCTCCTCGCCGGTGAGGCGAAAGGCGAACTCCCGCGCGGCCTGCGGCGAAAGCCCGGTGACGCTGCCCAGCAGCGCCTTATCCATGCGCGGGCCGTTTTCCAGCAGCATGCGGGCCAGCTCTTCCGCCGTCGCGGTGTCCGGATCGCACTTGCCCTGCGCGGGCGGGTAGGCGTAGGGCAGTCCGGGCTGCACCTCACGCACACGGCTCATGTCGGCATCCACGTGGCGGATCGCATCGATTATGCGCCCATCCGTATCCCGCAATATGAGGTTGCTGTGGCGCCCCATGACCTCCATCACCAGCGTGCGGGTGCGCACCTCGCCCAGCTCGTCGAGCGCGTCGATATCGATCTCTACGATCCGGTCGCCGCCCACGCGCCGCACCGCCATCACCCGCCCGCCCTGCAGGTGCTTGCGCAGCAGCATGCAGAACATCGGCGGCTCCATGGGGTTGCTCTTGCTCTCGCGCGTCAGGTGCACGCGCGCGTGATGAGCGCCCGCGCAAAGCAGCAGGCGGTGGTTTTCGCCCAGGCTGCGAATCAGAATATGCAATTCATCGCGCTCGGGCTGCTGCACGCGGTCCACGCGTCCGCCCACCAATCGGGTGGAGAGCTCGCGGCACACGAAGCCCAGCGTCATTCCATCCAGCGGCAAAATAATCCCTCCCGGTTCCTTCTGGACTAATATCTTGCAACATCATAACACACCGCGCTTTGCCGCGCAAAGACAACCTCAAAATCTGGGGGATGGTGGCTGGCGCAGCACTCCACGTTGTGCTAAAATGGTTGAGGCGCTCATAGCCTTCTTTACGGGTGAAACTGCTATCAGGCAACACATCGGCAAGGAGTGAGCAATCGTGAAGATCAAGCGCAGCGACGTGGAACGAATGCTGATCGCCGGGGCGGCAGGATTGGTGCTGCTGCTGGCGGTGCGGGGGACACAGACCGATTTGCCGACCGGGGAGCTCTACGAGGAGCCCATCGACCAGATTCCGGCGCAGGACGTGGTGAGTCAGCCCGAAGGGCCGACGCAGGCCACCGTGGTCTACTACCAGGATGGGGAAGGCTACCTGGTGCCGGTGCAGCGGCAGGTGAGCAAGCAGGATGGCATCGCGAAGGCAACGCTGGGGCTGATGGTTCAGGACACGTACAACGACATGGAGGCCGCGCGCCTGGGCCTGCGCACCGTGATTCCCGAAGGAACAGCGTTCGACTTGAACATCGCCAACGGGCGCGCGCGCATCGACGTGAGCAAGGAAGCGCTGGCCACTAGCGACGCGGAGCAAGAGGCCAACATGGTGGCAGCGGTGGTGTATACGTTGACGGAATTCCCCACGGTGAAGGAAGTGGAGTTCCTGGTGGACGGTCAGAAGCGCAGCAAGCTGACCCACGGCACCGACGTATCCGGCGTGTTCCACCGCGAAAACCTGAACCTGGAAAGCCTGGGGGACGTGGATAGCACGGCGACCATGGCCGATGCCAACCAGGTGCAGCTCTATTTCCCCTCGGACAGCGGTCGCTTGCTGGTGCCGGTGACGCGCATGGTTTACTCGGAGCCCGATATCAACACCGCCATGCTGGAGCTTGCGAAGGGGCCGCGCAAGGATAGCGGCTTGCAGCAGCCCTTGCCCAACGACGTGGGTCTGATCGATGTCAAGGTCTCCAACGGCACGGCGACGGTCAACTTCACCAAGGAATTCATGACCGTGGCCGAGCAATCCGACGGCGGGCAGCAGGCGTTGCGTGCGCTGATGCTTACCTGCACGCAGTACCCGGGCGTGAAGAACGTAAAGATTCTGGTGGATGGCAAGGCGTACACCCCGCAGATTGCGCAGGATCAAACCACCTTCGCCAATGTGGCGGATCGAATCGTGGAGAGCTTCCCTGAGGTGATGGTGATCGACTGAGGATTGTACGATTCCCGCAGTTTAATTTGATATCATTCCGGTGGAAATGAGCATAAAAATTCGGGAAACCATACCGGTTTCCCGGCATTTTTCAAAAACGGGCGGACAAGCCCTTATCATGCAGGAGGACAAGCTATGCAGACCCCTGAAAAGAACCTGGTGAAATCCCCGGCGCTTCGGCCCGATGGTCGCGTCCCTGATGCGCTGCGCCCCGTGACCATGGAGACCGGCTTCGTGCGCACCGCCACCGGATCGTGCCTGATCACCTGCGGCGGAACCCGCGTGATTTGTACCGTGAGCGCCGAGGAGGGCGTCCCCTCCTTCCTGCGCGGCAAAGGCACGGGCTGGCTGACCGCCGAATACGCCATGCTGCCTGCGTCCACCGGCCAACGCAAGCAGCGCGATTTTCTGAAAAAGGATGGCCGCAGTGTGGAGATTCAGCGGCTGATTGGCCGCGCGTTGCGTCAGGCTGTGGATTTGCAGCGCTTGGGTGAGCGCACGCTGACCATCGATTGCGACGTACTGGAGGCCGACGGGGGCACGCGTACCGCCTCCATCACCGGCGCGTTCGTGGCGCTGGTGCAGACCATCGATGCGCTGATTGCCCAGGGAAAGCTGAAGGAATCTCCCATTGTGCACCAGATTGCGGCGGTGAGCTGCGGGCTGGTGCACAACGTGCCCTGCCTCGATCTCTGCTATATAGAAGATAGCGCCGCCCAGGTCGACTTGAATCTGGTGCTCAACGGCGAGGGTGGCTGCATCGAGGTGCAGGGCACGGGGGAGAAGCGTGCGTGCAGCATGCAGGAATTGCAGGCGCTGCTGGAGCTGGGCCAGGGCGGCATTCGACAATTGATGGAGCTTCAGCGCGCCGCGCTGGGCGAGGCCGCCAAGCTCATCGCGCCCAAGCCCAAACTGGTGGCTGCTACCAACAATGTGCACAAGCTGCGAGAGCTACGGGAGCTGTTGGGCGATCGCTACGAGATTCTTTCGCAGGCCGAGGCGGGCTGTGAGATCGACGTGGACGAGACCGCCGACACCTTCGAGGGCAATGCTGCGCTCAAGGCCGAGGCGGTGGCGGCAGCGACCGGGCTTTCCGCAGTGGCGGACGATTCCGGGCTGGAGGTCGACGGGCTGCAAGGCGCGCCCGGCGTGCATTCTGCGCGCTACTGCGGCCGCCATGGCGATGACGAGGCCAACAACGATTTGCTGCTGCAAAACCTGGCCAAGGTGCTCGCGCCCCACACCGCCCGGTTCGTTTCCGCCATCGCGCTGGCGCGGCGCGGCCAACCCACCTTGACCGTGCGCGGTGCCTGCGAGGGCACGATTTTGACCGAACGGCGCGGCCGGGGAGGCTTTGGGTACGATCCGCTGTTCCTGGCCGAGGGCGGCGAAAAGACGTACGCCGAAATGAACGAGCAGGAAAAGAATGCGATCAGCCATCGCGCGCGCGCCATCGCCAAGCTGCTGGAGGTGCTCGGCCATGCCTGATGCGGGCGGTAAGGGGATTCGCATCGGCGTGCTGAGCGACACGCACCACGACGAGGGAGGCATCCGGCGCGCGATGTTGCGGCTCCAGGCCGAGGGTACGCTCGATGCGCTCTGCTTCCTGGGCGATTGCGCAACCGACCTGCCCGCTATCGAGCGCTGCTTGGGGCGGGGAAGCACCACGGCGGTGTACGCGGTGCGCGGCAACAACGATTTTCTTTCCGCCTTGCCCGATGAGCGGGTGATCACCCTTGGCGGCAAGAAGCTGCTGCTGGTGCACGGGCATCTGCAGCGGGTGAAGATGCACTGGCTTTCGCTGGTGTTTCGCGCGCAGGAGGCTGAGGTCGATATCGCGCTCTTTGGGCACACCCACAGCCCGCATTGCGGCTATGAGCAGGGTGTTTTGCTGCTCAATCCCGGCGCGGCCAGCGGGGCGTGTCCTTCGTGCGCGCTGCTGATCATCGAGAATGGAACGATCAAACCGGTGCAGTGCTTGCTGTAGGCGGTATTCAGTGTAGATAAGGATGACGATTCAAAACGGGGCCGCGGCGCTGGGCAATCAGCGCGGCGGCCCCGTTTGCATTGAATGCAGAAGCGGCTAGGCGAGGTTCAGGTGATGCTTGAGCATGCGATTGCTCAGGAAGGCGTAGAGCGTGCCGAACACTGTAGTCGAGCCCAAGTACCACCAGAAAAAGGAGCGCATCATTTCGCCATCGGTTTTCGCATCAAAAATGGTGATGCCGTTGGTGAGCTTGCTTACCAGCACCATGACCAAGGTGAAGAACACCTGCTCGCCCACGTGCAAGCCAATGATCATCGCTACGGATGCGCCCACTTTCTGCTTCGCGGAGGTGTGGCCGATGCCCAGGCCGGCGTAGATCATTAGGGTTTTTTCTACGACGTATACGACGCTCAGCACGGAGGCGCCCCAGAAGAAGGTGGAAGCCTTCAGTTGGAATGTGCTGGCGGCAGTGTTGAAGAAATTGCTTACGGTACTCCAGAGGGAACCCCAACTCTGTATGTCCACAGCCATGTAGAGCGCGGAGATGCTTACCAAAATGGCGCTAAAAATGATCCAAACACTTCCGACGATCAGCTTACTGATGATGTGGCTGCCCGCAGTCGCGGGGAGGGTGTGCATGAGGTAGCCCTCATCGCCCAGCAGGTTTTTGGTGAAACGCTGAATGAGCATTACGATGCTCATCACCACGATGCCCACGATGATTCCGCCATAGAGGATGGCCGGGATGATCACCAGCAGGCCGGAAAACAGCGAATCGAACTTTTGCAACCCGGTGACGTATTTCGTGATGACGGAGAAGATGGCGAGCAGACCGAACATGGGCAGAAAGATGCGCCCTGTCGCCTTGAATTCGTGTTTGAGCAGCTTGACTAGCATTTGAACACCTCCCGGAATAGCGCATCCACCGATTTGCCTTCTTGCTCGCGCAGCGCATCCACCTGGGCGGTGCGCAGGATTTGGCCATCGCGGATGAACACGACTTCATCCAGCACCCGCTCCACGTCGGCGATCAGGTGGGTGGAGATCAGCACCGTGGCGGATTCGGAGTAATTGGAAAGGATGGTGCTCAATATGTAATCGCGGGCGGCAGGATCAACGCCGCCAATCGGTTCATCGAGCAGATAAAGCTGCGCTTCGCGGCTCATGACCAGGATGAGCTGCACCTTCTCCTTGTTGCCCTTTGAGAGCGTCTTGATGCGGTCGGCGGGGGAGAGGCTCAGGCGCTGGAGCATGTCCTGCGCTTTATCCAGCTTGAAATCGGGATAAAAATCCTGAAAAAACGCGAATACGTCGCGAACACGCATCCATTCGCTCAGGTACGTGCGCTCGGGCAGGTAGGATACGATGCGCTTGCTCTCCACCCCGGGCTGAAAGCCGCCGATGCGGATTTCCCCTTCGCTGGGGGTGAGCAGACCATTGGCCAGCTTGATTAGGGTGCTCTTTCCGCTTCCGTTTGGGCCCAGCAGGCCCACGATGCGTCCGGGCTCCAGGGCTAGGTCGATGCCGGCCAGTGCGGTTTTTTTGCCAAACCGTTTCACCAGCCCCTTGCATTCGAGAATTGGGGGCATAGGCGATTCCTCCTCAGACGTTGTTTTCTTCCGTTGTGGCTTTTTCTGCTGCTCTTTCCGTCGCTGTCGCTTCATTCACTGCTGTCGCTTCATTTATTGTTGTCGCTTCATTTATTGTTGTCGCGTCCTTCGTTGCGGCATCTTCCGTGGCGGGAAGCGCGATTCCGGAGAGGAACGCCCGCGCTTCCTCGGAGCCGTAACCGAGCTGCAGCATGCCCTGTAGGTAGGTGCGCGCAAGCTGCTGGGCAAAGGCGGAACGAACGGCGGTGATTTTCTCCGTATCCTCGGTAATGAAGCGCCCGGCGGTGCGCTGCGCGTAGACCAAGCCGGATTGCTCCAGCGTGGTGAGCGCGCGCTGCATCGTGTTGGCGTTAACCGACGCTTCTTGGGCGAGGTCACGCACCGAAGGCAGGCGCTGGCCGACTGCGTAGATCCCGGTGAGGATGCGCAGCTCCAGCGCTTCCAGCAGCTGAAGATGGATGGGACGGTCGTCTTTTAGCTCCCACGGCATGGCGGCTGTCCTCCCTCCGATTGTATTATGACAATAATACAATAATACAATTTGGGCTGGTTGTCAAGCGTTTCGATACAAAAGTAGGATACGATGTGCAGGAGTTGCTGCCGCGTCGCGCTTGCTTGCGCCATGTAACGGCCATGAATTGTTGAAATGGCAGGGGTGAAATGGTATAATGCAGAAAACCTCGTGCATTTATGCGCGCGAGGGATGTTTTCGCGGGGGGATAATCACATGGTAAAAGTGGTGGAACTCAAACCGACCCACAGCGAGATTCGCGCCTTCGTACAATTGCCGTTCGCAATTTACCAAGGAGATCCTTTTTGGGTGCCACCGCTGGTATGGGAGCAGCAGCGCATGCTTCGCGGCAAGGGCAACGGCCTGTTTGCCAACGGTGTGCACAAGCTTTTCATGGCGTATGATGGCGATCGGCCGGTCGCGCGCGTGCTGGTGGGCATCGATTACAAGCTGATCGAGCGCACCAAGGTGAAGGAAGGCTACCTTTCGCTCTTCGAAAGCTACAACTCGCCCGAGTACGCCAAAGCGATACTCGACGCGGCGGCGAACTTCCTGCGCAGCGAGGGCATGGACGTCATGGTGGGCCCCAATTCGCCCACGTTCGATGATTTCCACAAGGGCCTATTGGTGCAGGGTTTCGATGGTGAGCCGGTGCTGTATAATTCGTACAACAGCCCATTCTATCCGGAGTTGTTTGAGCAATACGGCTTCACGAAGCATCGTGACCACTACGCGTACCGCGCCGCCATCGATGAATTTGAAGCGGGTCGCTACGAAGCGTTGCTGGAGCGCGCGCAGAACCGCTTTGGGTTCGAAATCAAGCAACTGGATTTCGCGGGCGACGTCCGCGCACAGGCCGCCGATGTGGCGCGTTGCGTGGCCGAAGCCTTCCCGCTCCATTGGGAGTTGCTGCCGCCTACTGCGGACGATATCTACCGCGAATTTCGGCGGATGCGCTTTTTCCTGGATTCGCAATATGCGTTCCTCGCCTATGCCGGCGACCGCCCGGTGGGATTTGTGCTGGCCATACCGGATTACAATCAGCTTCTAAAGAAGATGAAGGGCCGCTTGACCCCGCGTGGGCTTTGGATACTGCTGACCCAGCGTAAAAAGATTGACCGGTTGCGTGCGGTGATGCAGTTCGTGGTGCCAGAATACCAGAACAAGGCAGTCAACGGCGTCATGTTTTACCGTACCTTCCTCAATGCGCGGAGGGCAGGTATCCGCGTGATCGAGGGCTCCACCATCGACGAGCACAACATGCAGTCCATCGTGAGCATGGAGAAATCCGGCGGCAAGCTGTATCGCGTTTACCGCCAGTATGCGTTCCGGTTGCGGTAGGGGAAATCTGTGTGCGCTGCAACGCACTAAATTTTGGCTTTTTTGCATTTTATCGCATAATGGAGGAAGAAAACCCAACTCTTCTCCGTTAAATAAAAGAAGCACGTCCTTTGTATTCAGCAAATGTTACGCGAGTGTTTACAAAGAATTATGAATGTGCTACACTTGGCTGGACACAATAGGAAAAACTACCATAGACTGTGAAACGAGGTGCGCGAAGAAATGAAACGTTTGTTGGCGTTGTGCATGGCATGTTTGCTATGCCTCATTCCCATGGCGGAGACGTTCGTCCTTGCGGATGGTGGCGTTCCTGCCGGGCAGACTGAACCCGTGGATGCTACGGGTGGTGCGCCTGCCACGACTGAGCCTGTGACGACCGACGCACCTGTTGACCCTCCCGCAGGGGATTCGGGAGAGCAACCGACGGAGGCACCCTCAAACGAGCCTTCTGAAGCGCCCTCCGAAGAGCCTTCTGAGGCACCTACGGAGGAACCTACGGAAGCGCCTGCCGAAGAGCTTTTGGAAGCACCGACCGACATGGCGATCCCTGCGCTGGAGGGCGATCTGCTCCCCGCGGGTTTTGAAAACGCGTTGCGCCCCCTGGAGTTTGGCGATACGTCGATCTCTTTGGGCGCGGGCTACCAATTCTACCGCCTGAACGCGGTGGAATCGGCCGCTGTGGAGATCGCCGTGCTGGGCGATGTCGACGTGCGCCAGTACCTCTTTGCGTTCGAAGCGCAGGATGCGGCGGCAATCGCCAAGAGCGAGCCCGGCGACACCCTGACTTCTGCATTAGAGGCGGATAAGCAGTATATACTGGCCCTGGCCAAAGCGGGGGAGAATCAGGTTGATGCCACGCTGCGCGTGACCGCCTCGGCCCCCGCAATGATGATGTCGCCTATGGCCCTGCTGCCCTACGATACCGGCACGGTGAACATCGTGACCATGCGGTTGCAGAAAAACAACGCAGTGGGCGGTGTTATATATACCGAAGAAGAGGGATTCAATAAGTACATCGATGAAGCCGCCTTCTTGACGGAATGGGTAGTCGGCGAAGTATTGGGCGACTATCGCATTGCGTATCCGCCGAAGTTCCCCCTGGTCGCCGTGGCGAACGACGGATACCGCTTCTTGAATTGGGCTGTCACCAAAAACAGTGCGCCGGTTACGCTTTTGGATAGCAAAAAAGCCATGCTTTCCACCCTTCGAAATGCGTTGGGTGATGCGGACCCGCAGTCTTTCCAGGTAACCGCGCATTTTGGAAAGATGCAAGAGCCGACGCTGACCAAGGGCGAGGTAAGCATTCACTCGCTTCCGGGCAAGCCGACGGTGATGGTTCATTCCGTGGAGTTGGCGTGGACGCGCCTCGACGAGATTCACGGCTATGAGTTGACGGTTTCGCCCGGTACCGGCAAAGATGAAGTCGATGTGTACACATTCTACACCGACGAGGACGATTACGAAGACGGTTTCAAAATTGACAATATGGACCCCAGCGTCAAGTACACCTTTACCCTGCGCGGCATTTATGACGATGCTAAGGATGGGGATGCGGAAACGGTGGGTGGCGTATACTACACCCTACCCGCCACGGTGACGCACGAGTTGGGCTGGCGCACCAATAAGATGAAGCTGACCGCTACCTCGGAAAATTACACGGCAATCCAGCTCGACTGGACCGCGATGCCCTACGCTGAAGGCTACCGCGTGGAGCGCAAAGATCCTTACAAAGATTATAAAGTGCTCACGGGTGGCGTTTTGGGGGCGGACGGCCTTTCTTACACGGATAACACCCCCTTGGTTGGCGTAACGTACAGCTACCGTGTAGTGGCGCTCAACGAAAAGCTTTCCCCCACAACGGGCGCAAACATTGATAAAAACCCGCCGAGCGCGACCGTTTCCGCAAAGACCATGGACTTCCCGAAGCTTGCGCTTTCCCTGAAGGTGGTAGATTGCAACACGATTCTGCTTGCCTGGAACGGCGTGCAGGACGTGACGGATGGCTACGACATCTACCGCAAGGAAGGTACCGGGTTCTACACGAAAATAGGAACCGGCTTTTCCGACACCACGTTCGAATACCAGGACGAAGACTTGGTGCCCGGCACTACGTATTCGTACTACGTCGAAGCTGCGGTTTTGGTGAACAAAGCGCTCGCTGGCACGGAAAACCGCAAAATCACATCCTCGCCGGTTAGCGGCAAGCCCGATTGGAAAAGGCCAACGCTCAAGATCGCGCCGATCAGTGACGACAGCATCCGCTTGGCTTGGACGGACAGCCCGGGCGCGGATTACTACAATGTCTACCGGGTGCAGAAGTCCTCGCTGGCCAGCAAGATCGATGTCGCCTCCGATGCCGATCTGATCGACACTGTGGAGGTGGGCGGCCTCGAGGAGATTGTAACGGTAAACCCGAAGACCGGCGTATCCGTGGTGACCTACGTATGGGAGGATACCGGGCTGAGCAGCGCGATTAAGTATTACTATCGTGTTGTGCCGGGCCTTGATGGAATGGTCCCGGAGAAGCGCGTCCTCTCGAATACTGCCTCCGCGAAGCCGGCGTGGCCGAAGCTTTCGCCCAAGGTTCTGCGCACCAGCCCCGCTGAGATTCTATTGACCTGGAGTGGCGTGGATGGTCAAGCATACGATATCTATCGTAGCACCACCAGCGCCTTCCCCAAGGGGACTAGTCCCCACGAACCGAGTTGGGCTTGGAATCCCTCGGGCTGGAGGGATGACACGGATATCGTGCAAAACAAGAAGTACTATTATTGGGTGGTACCCGTCGCTGCAGGTCTATCTACAAAGGGCACACCGCTGAGCGCTCATGCCAAATCGGTGAGCGCGATCGCGAAGTATGAAGCGATTAAGGTGACCATCAACGTCGATCCGACGACGCGTAAGACGATCAGCCCGCTGCCTGGTGGAGGATTGTCGAACGTACTGCACTGGAACAAGATATTCGGAGTAGAAAAGTATTTGGTTGTATGGGCGACTTCATCCAAATATCTATCGATAGACAACCCGAATGCGGTGCTCGTGGAAACTCCGCTTAATGAAACCACGTACACGTACACGCACAGGTATAGGGAAACGGGAGAATTGCTCGATTACACGAAGACCTATTACTACAAGGTGTATCCGATCCTGGATGGTTGCATTAGCGACTCCAAGAGCGCCAGTGCCGCCAAATCCCGCAAGCCTGTGTGGTACTACAAGGTAGCGCTTAGCGCAGCCCCCTTTGGCTACCGCGGCACCACGCTGGCGTGGACTTCGAAGTTGAACGCTCTCGATACCGAGCATTACAGCCAATTCCAGGTTGTCGCCGGCAGCCGTTTGGTGTACGAGGGTTCGGAGTTGACGTGCAACGACCTGGCGCTCCAGACTGCTACCTACTCCTACCGTGTACGCCCCGTCATCGAAGAGAATGGCGAGACGAACTATGGTCCGTGGAGTTCCATCAAAACCGTCAAACCTGCTTGGAGTAAAATAGTGATCGAGGTTGTCAACAGCTTCGCGGATTCCGTGACGATCCGCTGGAACCGGCAGCCGTACGCGACCCACTACCGCATTGAGCGCGCAACCTCTTCGAACGGCCCCTGGGAGACTGTGGAGGTTGAAGACGCTTCGGAAGGGGATCCCGAAGAATTCGGGAGCAACCCTTACCAGACGTACACGGATCACGTTGATCCGGAGGATGAGTATGTGGAGGACGTGTCCTTCAGCCCCTTGCGCGCCGATACGACCTACTACTATCGCGTCCGTGCCTTTATAATGGGCGGGGAAGCGGGCGGCCTGTCCGCGGTTAAGTCGGTCAAAACGGTGCTCAGTGCTCCGATCCTCGAAAAGATCACCAAGGACTGCGATTATCAGGGCTGCACCATCAACTGGGCCCCAGTGCCCGGCGCGAATGGCTATATCGTCTACCGCTCCACCAGCCGAACCGGAACCTATGTTTCGGTAAGCACGTTGAAGGCGGCCGATGCAGAAAACGTAGACGGAAGCTGCGGTTTCACGGATTCCGGCTTGAATACGGGAACCCAATACTTTTATAAGGTGCGTGCTTACTACGATGTCGTGCCGGGTGTGAGCGTGCCTGGTAACTTGAGCACCGAACAGGGATACTTGCCCACGCTGGGCCTGATTCCTGCGGGCGACCTGACCTTCACCCGCATGGAAGGCGATTATGAAACATACACGAAGCTCAACTGGCCCACGGTGCCGGGAGCAACCGGCTACGAGATATCGTATACTACGGGCACCAGCACCAGGTTTAGCGTAGTAGGCACCCTGCGCGCTTCGGCGGTTGCCCCGGTGTTCTACCACTATCGGATTATGCTGCCCAAGACGACCGCGCTGAAGTACCGCGTGCGCCCCTACCGCGTGGTCAACGGCAAGAATGTTTATGGCGGTCTTACCCAGGCATTGTCTGCGGACTAAGGCTACCATCGATCATCGCTACGAAGGCCGCTGCACCATTCTCGGTGCAGCGGCTCTTTTCTGGCGGTGTACGCCCTTTTGCGTGCCGGTTTTGCGCTCAACGCACCGATTCAGCCGCTTGTTCATAGGATGCAGCGAAGAGGGGGGTGTTACCGGTGATGGACGATTTGAGCAGGCCTGCCCGCCTGCCTTCAGAAGCGATAACCTTACCAGCCATGGAGCAACAGAAGCAACCCAAGCCGCGGGGCAATGGAGCGCTGAGTGCGGTGCGGCATGAGTGGCCCAGCGAACTGCCGCAACAGCGTGCGATTCCGCCGAACTGGGAAATGGATCAGATGGGCGCCGATGTGCCCGCAGCAGCGCGGCAGGCGGGCGGCGCGGTTTCCATGGGGCGGGCGGCGTTGAGTGCCGTGCTTAGTGTCACGCGGCGTTAGCTACGCGGAATGGTTTATGGCATAATTCAGTGTGCTTCCTACATACAAAGGATATGCAAAGGGGAAACAAAGGGCCATCCTCAATGCGCAAACCATCGAGGGTGGCCCTGCTTTTATAGATACCCGCTGGTATACGAGGGTGTCCGTGAGTTTCCCGCGCGCTTATGCCAATTCGCGATCGTCGCACGAATTAGGATCAGCGCACAAATAGCTGGGTCATGTATACGTAGCCGTTCTTGTCTACCGCGATGCCGATGCCGACGCGGGTCCAATTGGTGCCCAAGATGTTGCGGCGGTGACCGTCGCTGCTCATCAGCGCGGCGTGGGACTTCAGCACTGTCGCGTGCCGGGAAATGTTTTCGCCTACGGATTTGAACGCATAGCCGTTCTTTTTTAGCATAGTCGCCGCGTTGCCCAAGGTGGGGGAGGTATGGGCGAAGTATTTATTGGTAAGCATATCTTGCGATTTCATGCGCGCCAGCCTGGAGAGCTCGGGATCGAGCTTGAGCGCGGCCTTGCCGTTGAGCGCACGATCCTGGTTAATATATTTCCACGCTTCTTGCTCTTGCGCACTTGAGGAACCTATAGTATAATGACCGTCAGTCGTTTGGGGATTGGTGGGCGTAGAGCCAGAGTTTTGACCGCAAGCGTTGGCGCAGGTCGAACAGTTCCTTTGCGCACAGCTCGCGCTTTGGCAGCCGTTGCTGCCGCAGGTTGCGTTAGGGCAAGAGCCCTTGCTGCAGGCCCCGGAGGAGCATGCGCTGCGCGGGCAGGTGGAAGCCGACGTGTTTGCGCAAGCGGGAGAGCTGGAGCAGGAGCCATTGTTGTTGCAAGGGGTCGTTTGCCGGTAAGCCCACACGTTTCCGTAGCCAAACTGCGAGGTGATCTCTAGCCCTGCGGCGAAGGCACTCCCGCTCCAAGTAACGATGAGACAGCACAGAAGCAGAAGGGTTAGTTTTCTTGTTTTAGGTGTCATGCGGGGGTCACTCCTTTTAACGAAATGTGGATTGGGAAATTTGTATACCAGCACCAGTGCCCCCAGATCGTAACATGCCTGAAACAAGTTGGCAATGAACTTGGAAACACATTGCCAAGGGAAAAACAGCCAATTGATGTTACACTGCACACTCGACTCTGCCGATAAGTCGGACAATTTTGTACCGGGGAGGCTTACGCATGGGATTTGTCAAGTGCCCGCGCTGCGAACTTAATTACATGCAGGAGGGCGATCAGTTTTGCACGGTGTGCAAGCGAGAAGTCAAAGGGGAGACCAAGGACGAGTACCTCGAGCTATGTTCCGTCTGCGGCGAAAACCCTGTATACCCCGGGAAGGATCTCTGCCTGTTTTGCCTGAAGGAAATCGGAAAGAGCAACGAGACCTCTTTGCAAGAGGAGAGCGTGCCTTCCGAGGAGGCCGCCCTCGAGTTGGGCTCGGCGAGCAACATGGACGAAATTGCGCTGGACATCGAGGCGGATATCCCGCCCCGCGAATTTGGCGAGATCAACCGCGAGCTTTCGCTCGAGGAAGCGATTGAGAGTGAGGGCGATGAGGACGACGAGGAGCCGGGAGACGAGTGAAGCGCGCCTTCCCAAGCCTCGCTATCGCCATAAGGATTGCCGATGAAGACTTTTGCGATTGGTGACCTGCACCTTCCCGGCGGAGGCATCAAGCCCATGGATGTGTTTGGCGCACACTGGGAGCGGCACTTCGAACGCATCTGCGAGGATTGGTGCGCGCGCGTGGCCGAGCAGGATGTGGTGCTCATCCCGGGCGATATCTCATGGGCGATGCACCAAGCGGAAGCTGAGGCGGATTTGCAGTCGATTGGGCGCTTGCCTGGACGAAAAATACTGCTGCGCGGCAACCACGATTACTGGTGGAGCGCCATTGGCCGCGTGCGCGCTGCACTGCCCGGGGGCATGTACGCGCTGCAGAACGATGCGCTCGTGTTAGAGAATCAGGTGTTTTGCGGCACGCGCGGCTGGACGTTGCCGGGCGAAGAGCCGATGGTGCCCGATGATGCCCGCATCTATGCGCGCGAGGTATTGCGCATGCGGATGTCGCTGGAGGCGGCGCGCCGCATCGCGCCGAAGTTGCGCATGACGGTGCTGATGCACTACCCGCCGACCGGGGAGAAACGTGCTGAATCAGCGTTTCTCTCGCTGGCGCGCGAGTTTGGCGCGGCTCGGCTGGTATATGGGCACCTGCACGGAGTAGGGCTGCGCCATGCGGTCGCCGGGGAATGCGGCGGCGTATATGTCCACCAGGTCTCCTGCGATGGGTTGGGCTTTCGTTTGCTGGATTTGGACGAGGCCGAGGCTTCTGCTGCAGAAGAAGCGTTGCGGGAGGACATTCATACTACTCCTCGATAGATTTCCGGTACATCTGGCGGATCTTTATTCGAATGGCGTTGTGGCGCATCGGTCATCGTAGCTGCGGGCTACGCTTCCCTCAGGCTCCTAGCCATTCGAAAAATCTTCCGCGATTTATTGCGCGAAATCTAACGAGGATTGGTATAACCAGGATTGGTAGTTTGCTAGGCGGCGATCTACAACAAGTTGTATATCCAAAGCGTCCGATGGGTGTTCGAAGGGGCGGCTGTATGGCCGTCCTTTTTTATGCATTCCGTTATTTGAGATATTATAATTTTCTTCATAAGTAAAAAACAATTCAGGCACACTCTGTCGTGTCATAAAGATGTTTCAACTACTAGGGCTAGTAAACGGTGCGTTGGGCGACAAAACATCCTAAAACCCGCCAGTTTACTGCCTTTCTTTGAGGTGCAAAAAAGGAGAACGCACATTCTTGTTTCGTGTATATTACGGGAAAAACTATGCAAAAAAGAGAATCGTAACAAAATGTTCGTATTCTTGTGAGAAGTTTTTGCTGCAAAAAACTTGCAAAAATGCTCTGTATCGGTTATAAATAGGTGGAGGCAAAGGGAGTGAAAGGGCATTGAAGTAGGTCCGTGTGGAGATTTGTGAAGCGTTTTGTGTGAGGAGGGATGGTATGGCCGATTTTGCTGGCTCTTTTGAGCACAGTCTTGATTCCAAAGGCCGCGTCATCATTCCTATGGGATACAGAAACGATTTGGGTGACAACTTCACCATCGCCCTAAACGGTTCCGCCACCGCCATCGCCCTCTATCCGCTGGAACAATGGGAGAAAATCAAGGAGCGCCTTGCCAAGGTCAGCGTTACGGATAAGAAGGGCATGGAGTACAAGCGCTTCTTCAACGCCAACGCTTTTCCGGGCAACACCATCGACGCGCAAGGCCGCGTGTTGCTCATGAGCCGCTTGCGATCCCGGCTTGGGATCGCCAAAGACTTGGTGTTCGTGGGCATGGGTGAATCCATTGAAATCTGGGATGCGCAGAAGTTCTACGAGAGTGAAAGCCAGGCCTGCATGAACATCGACGATCTCGCGCAGCACATGGAGGATCGCTACAGCGAACCCGCGCCCCAGGTTTAGCCCCCGGTTGCGCTACAGAAGCTGACACACCGCGCAAGAGGCGGTATCGTTCCCGAGCATCATAGAGCGCTGAATCTCCAAGCATTTGCTGGGTTCTAGTGCGGAAAGGGGTAGAATAGGCTATGGCGGACATCAACTACCGTTCTTCTCGCCGACAAAGCGCGGCGTATACGACTTCCGGTTCCTCTGCGTTGGCCTATGTGCACCGCGAGGAAGAGGAAAGGCGTGCACCTACCTACGAGCAGAGGATACAGCCGCGCCAACCGGAAGCGCGCAGGAGCAAGGGCGTTAGCTCCATGAGCAAGCTCTTGGCGTTGGGGCTCACCTTTACCTTGCTCGCAGGCTTTTGCATTGGAAAGCGCGCGATTTGCACTGGAATTCAAAAGCAGGTCGCGGCCGTGCAAGAGGAGATTCAGACGACGCGCGAAGCCAACCAGATGCTGGAGCAGACGCTGATCACTAACACGGACGGCGAGCTGATTCGCAGCTATGCCGTTAACCAGCTGGGGCTCTCCAAACTGCGAGCCGAGAGCATCTACCCCGCGCAAATGCCCAATACACGGCCTCTGGGCGACCGGGAGGCTAGTGATGTACAAAAGATGCAAGATGAGGAAGGTGGTTTCTTAGCAGTGTTAGCGGATTTGCTGCGGCAGATCCCCATTTAGGAGGGATCGTGGTTGGCTTCGCCTGACATGGTGGTCCGACAGCGACTTGTTTGGCTATTAGGCGGCTTTTGCCTCCTTTTTCTTCTTTTAGTCGGTCGGCTGATTAATCTACAAGTGATACAGGCGGAAGCGCTTTCGAAGATAGGGGTGCGCCAATGGACGCGCAGCGGCACCGTTGCGGCGCAGCGGGGCAGCATTTATGATAGGAACGGCAATCTGCTGGTGGAAAGCACCACGGCCTACATCGTTTGCGCGAATCCGCGCCAGGTAAAGAATCCATTGGCGCTGGCACAGGCGCTGCACGAGCTGCTGGGCGTGGACCCGGATACGGTGCTGAGCAAGGTGGCGGATTCGGGTAAGGCTTCGGTGATCATCAAGCGGCAGGTGCCGCGCGAGGATGTGGACAAGATTCGCGCGCTGCGCGATCAATCGCCCTATAAGGAAACACAGGCGCTTTTAGGGCTGACGTTCGACGAGGATACACGGCGCTGGTACCCCAATGGTGCGTTCCTTTCGCAGGTTTTGGGGCTAACCAACGTGGATAGCCAGGGGCAATCCGGGCTTGAACAGCTCTTTGAAGCATATTTATCGGGTCAACCTGGAAAAATTGTGAGCGAGGTGGATGCGAAAGCCCGGCAACTGGCGGATGGAGAGAGCGAGTACATTGCGCCCGTGCCTGGGGATGACCTGTGCCTGACCATCGATGGCACCATCCAGAGCTTCGTAGAAAAGGCGTTACGGCAATGCATCGAGGTGAACAAGGCGCGCGCCGTACAGGCGATCGTGATGGACGTGAACAGCGGCGAGATTCTGGCGCTGGGCATAAAACCCGATTATGATCCGAACGATCCACCGCGCGACGACGTAGCCACTTTGCAGTCGCTCATGCGCATCAGCAGCATTGGCGACGTGTACGAGCCGGGTTCGACCTTCAAGATTCTGACCACCGCCGCTGCGATCGATTCGGGCGTGACCAACCCCTCGGAGGGGTTCTACTGCTCGGGCAAGATCAAGGTGGATGGCGATACAATCCGGTGCTGGGGCAATCCGCACGGCGCGGAAACGATGCAAAAGGCGCTGCAAAACTCCTGCAACCCGGTGTTTGTGGAACTGGGACTGCGGCTGGGAACCGAGCGATTCTATCGCTACCTGCATGCCTTCGGGCTGGGCGCGAACACCGGCGTGGATTTGCCCGGCGAGGGCAACGGATTGCTGATCGGTCAGCGTTACGTAAAAAACGTCGACCTAGCGCGCATTGGCTTTGGGCAGAGCGTGGCGGTGACGCCGCTGCAGCTGCTCGCCGCAGCCAGTTCCGTGGTCAACGGCGGCAAGCTGATGCGCCCGTACATCGTAAGGGAAGTGCGCGCACAGGATGGCACAGTGCTGGAGCGGACACAGCCGCGCGTGGTGTCTACCCCCATCAAGCCTGAAACCTCGGCGATCATGCGCCAGCTGCTGGAAAGCGTGGTCGAGGAGGGTGGCGCGCGCAACGCATCGCTGCTTGGGTACCGCATTGGCGGCAAGACTGGCACGGCGCAGGTGTACAAAGAGGGCAAGATCGTGCGCGACGTGCACATCGGCTCCTTCCTCGGCTTCGCGCCCGCCGATAATCCGCGGTTTGCCGTGCTGGTGATTGTGGATGAGGCGCAGGTTCTGCCTGATTACGGCGGAACGACGGCAGCGCCCTTTGCTAAGCAGATCATGGAGGATACGTTGGCTTACCTGGGCATCGTAGCCCAGACCGCACCCGGAGCCACGGCCAAGCCGGATGTCAAGGTGCCCAACCTGCGCGGCATGACGGTGACGGAGGCCTCCAAGCAACTGCGCGACATGGGGCTGAGCTGCCTGGTGGATGGCGAGCAGCAGGAGGTGCAGGATCAAATGCCGCCGCCGGGCACGGAGATGGCGGCCGGATCGGTGGTTATGCTGTACGTCAACGGCGAGCAACCGCCTAGCGTGGATGACTTTCTAACGGTGCCCGACGTGCGCGGGCTCTCCATTGTGGAGGCGAACCGCACGCTGCGCGCACGGGGATTTGAACTGTACATAGAAGGTTCGGGGATTGCGGTGCAGCAAAAACCGACCGCAGGCGAATTCGCCGCGCCGGGCACGGTGATTGAAGTGACGTTTAAGGCCGAGTAGGGCCGGGGTAAAGCCGCCAGGGCACTGGAAGGACGAGGAAGCGGAGGGCAGCGTATGACGCTTGAGATGTTGATTCAGGAGCTACCGGAGTTCATTGCGAGCCGGGGGGATTGCGGCATAGAAATACAGAATTTGGGGACCGATTCGCGCAAGCAGGTTGCGGACGGCCTGTTCTTCTGCTTTGCCGGGGCGAAGTTCGATGCGCACGAGT
Source organism: Eubacteriales bacterium (assembly GCA_031553615.1). GTDB lineage: Bacteria > Bacillota > Clostridia > Christensenellales > Aristaeellaceae > WQXF01. The sequence goes on along the minus strand of JAVBLJ010000020.1, from coordinate 62,986 downwards.
TTGCGGGGCAGGCGGTGCGCAATGGCAATGTGGCACTGATCGTGGAGCGCATGCTGCCCGATATCGAGGCGGTGCAGGTGCAGGTGAGCGATGCCCGCAGCGCCATGTCACGCATTGCGGCGGCGTTCTTCGGAAACCCCTCACGGCAGCTCAAGCTGCTGGGCGTTACCGGCACCAAGGGCAAAACCACGAGCAGCTACCTGCTCAAATCCATCTGTGAACACGCGGGGTACACCTGCGGGTTGATCGGTACCACCGGCAGCATGATCGGAAAAGAAATGCTCAAGAGCGAGCTGACCACCCCCGATCCGATCGATTTGCAGCGCGTGCTGCGCCAGATGGTGGATGCCGGCGTACAGGTGGTATCCATGGAGGTCTCAGCGCACGCGCTGGCGCTGCACAAGCTGGAAGGCATGCAGTTCGAGGCGGCGGTGTACACCAACCTTTCGCAGGATCACCTCGATTTCTTTGGCGACATGGAGCACTACTTCCAGGCCAAACGCTCTTTTTTCGCGCCGGAGCACACGCGCAACGCGTCGCTGAACGCCGACGAGGAGACCACAGCGCGCATCGTGGAGGAGCTGGGCGTGCCCTCAATCCGCTACGGCATTCGCGAAGATTGCGACCTGTATGCGCGCGACATCGAGATATCGGAAAACGGTGTATCGTTTCTGCTCAGCTTGCGCGGCATGCATACGGTGCACGTCGATTTGCGGCTCACCGGCATGTTCAACGTATACAACGCGCTGGCGGCCGCTTCGGCGGCGCTGATATTGGGCATTGAGCTGCCTTGCATCAAAGAAGGGCTGGAGGCCGTTTCTTCGGTGCCGGGCCGCGTCGAAATGCTGGAGACGCACACGCCCTATCGCATGATCCTCGATTACTCACATTCGCCGGACGCGCTGGAGAACATACTGCGCACGGTGCGCGAGTTTGCTAAGGGCCGGTTGATTGCGCTTTTCGGCTGCGGCGGCGATCGCGACCAGGTGAAGCGACCCATGATGGGTCGCATCGGCGGGCAATTGGCCGATTTCTGCATCCTCACCAGCGACAATCCGCGCCGCGAGGATCCGTTCGCCATACTGGCCGCCGTCGAGGAGGGCATTCGCAACACCGAGTGCGCCTATGTGGTGATCGAAAACCGGCGCGACGCCATTCGCTATGCGATGCAGATTGCCCGGGCTGGGGATGTGATCGTGCTGGCGGGCAAGGGCCATGAGACCTATCAGGAGATTCAGGGCATCAAGCACCCTTTCGATGAGAAGCTGGTCGTGCAGGAGCTGCTGGCCGAGCAGCCGGAATCCGGCGGGCAGGCCGCGGCCAACGTATAGCCGCCCTTCAAGACAGGACAAGCGGTTATCAAAACAGGTGCTTATCGGAACAAGCGCTCATCAAAACAAGCGCCATAACAAGTGCTTCTGATCAGTAGAATGGTGCAAAGTAGAGTGCGATTTGGGAACCATGATTTGCCGTTTTCGGCGCAAGAGGAGAGGGAAGATCGGTGCAAAGGATGATATGGGCGGTGCTCATCGCTTTCCTGGTTTCGCTGGCGGTGGGGCCGGTGCTTATACCGGTGCTGCGCAAGCTGAAGTTCGGTCAAAACGTGTATGAGCTCGCGCCGGAGAGCCACAAAAAGAAGCAGGGCACGCCTACCATGGGCGGCTGGCTGATCTGCATTGTGGGCGTAGTCGTGGCGGCGGCGCTGCATATCGGCGGCTGGCTGCCCATGAGCGACATGATGCTGGCGGCTCTGCTGCTGGCGATGGGCAATCTGTTCATCGGCTTTGCCGACGACATGACCAAGATTCGCCGCAAGAACAACAAGGGGCTTTCGGAAAACCAGAAGCTCGTGTTCCAAACGGTGTTTGCGCTGGCCTTCGCCTTCTATTGCTACCAGCATCCGCAGATCGGCTCGAGCATCATCGTTCCCTTCTTTGGCACGGAGTGGAATCTGGGCTGGTTCTACATCCCCGTGGCTGCGTTCATCGTCGTCTCCACCACCAACAGCGCCAACCTGCTCGATGGTCTCGATGGCCTGCTGGGCTCGGTGTCGCTGGTGGATTTTGCCGCCTTTGGGCTGTTGGCGCTCTTTGCGGCCAACGCGGCCCAGGGGGAGGCGCAGACCAATCTGATGAACCTCGCCGTGCTGTGTTGCGCGCTGGCCGGGGCCTGCCTGGGCTTCCTGCGCTTCAACTTCTTCCCTGCGCACATGATCATGGGAGACACAGGCTCCATGTTTATCGGCGGGGCGATGGTCGCCGTCGCGCTCATGCTCCGCCTGCCGCTGCTGATCCCGCTCATCTGCTTCTGCATGATGATCTCCACGCTTTCGGTGCTCATTCAGCGGCTTTACTTTAAGGCAACCAAGGGCAAGCGGATATTCAAAATGTCGCCGCTGCATCACCATTACGAGCTGACGGGCGTGCCCGAAACGAAGATCGTATCGATGTACACCGTCGTAACCGCGCTGCTCTGCCTGCTCAGCCTGCTGAGCGTGGCCAAGTAAGGGGCAGACAAGGCAAGTAGGAAAGGGAGGCGTTTGCCAGTGGGCATGTTGCAATGGCAGGGGAAGCGTGTGCTGGTGGTGGGCATGGCGCGCAGCGGGGTGGCTGCCGCCAAGCTGCTCGCCGCGCAGGGCGCGACCCCGGTGATCAACGATAGCAAGACCGCCGAGCAGCTGGGCGAGGTGATACAGGAGCTGCAGGGGCAACCCTACGAATGGCGTCTGGGTGAAGTACCCATGGAGCTGGTCGCGGGCTGCGATGCCGTAGTGATCAGTCCCGGAGTGCCTATACAAAGCCCATTCATTGCGGAGGCAAAAGCCCGGGGGATACCGGTGATCGGCGAGCTCGAGCTCGGATATCAACAAATACCGGGGCACTACGTGGCGATCACGGGCACCAACGGCAAAACCACAACCACCAGCCTGGTGGCGGAGATGTTTCAAAACGCCGGGCGGCTGACCTGGGTGGGCGGCAATATCGGCTACCCGTTGACCGCGTTTGCGGGCAAGAGCCACCCGGAGGACGTGGTGGTGGTGGAGGTATCCTCGTTCCAGTGCGAATCGCTGGATACCTTCTGCCCGGATGTGGCGGCGATACTCAACATCGCCGAGGATCACCTGAACCGCCACGGCACCATGGCCGAATACATCGCCATGAAGCGGCGCATATTTGAGCGCCAGACCGAGCGGCAGGTGGCCGTGTTCAACTGGGACGATGCCGAGTGTCGACGGATGGCGGAGGGCCTTTCGGCGCGCATTGCCTGGTTCTCCTGCAAGCAGCCCGTGCCCTACGGCGCGTACCTGGAAAATGGCGAGATCGTGGTGGCAATGAATGAAGCGCCGCGCGCGCTTTGCCCCGCCGCCGAGGTGCGTTTGCCCGGTGCGCACAACCTGGCCAACGCGCTCGCCGCTTCGGCGATGGCCGCCGCCTTGGAGGTGCCGCTAGGGGTGATTCGGCACACGCTGCGCAGCTTTGCGGGCATGGAACACCGTACCGAGGCGGTGCGGGAATTTGAGGGCGTTCGTTACATCAACGATAGCAAGGGAACCAACGTGGATGCAACCGAGAAGGCTATCGCTGCCATGAGCGCGCCGACGGTGCTCATACTGGGCGGCAGCGACAAGCAGGTGGAATTCACGCCGCTCGCGCAGTGCGTGCGCGACCATCCGCTCATCGAGCACGTGGTGCTCATCGGTGAAACCGCGCAAAAGATCGCCCAAGCGTTGGACGCTGTGGAATACAAAAGCTACGTGCATGAGGGAAGCGACATCGAGGCGGCGCTGCGGCGCTGTCGGGAGCTGGCACAACCGGGTTGGAACGTGCTGCTCTCGCCGGCCTGCGCCAGTTTCGATATGTTCCAGGACTTCGAGCACCGGGGCCGCGTATTCAAGCAGCTGGTCAACGACCTGCGGTGATGCGCCTCCCTGCGTGCATCGGGCAGGGAGGGGATCGAAATGGTCTTTCCGCATCCGTTGCGCGCGCGCCGCTTTGGCGCGATCGCCGAAAACCGCCGTCCCGTGGATACCAAGCTGGTGGCCGTACTGATTCTGTTGCTCATGCTGGGGCTGGTGGTGCTGTTTAGTGCCACCTACTACTCAGCGCAGGAGAGCGGGGACGCGCTTTCCGCCGTGAAGAAACAGATGCTGGGCATCGCGATGGGGGCCATCGCCTGCTACATCTGCTCGCGCATTCCGTACTCAATCTATCGCGATCCCCGGTTGCTTTGGGGCTTGCTGGTGCTCAGCTTGGGGCTGCTGGTGCTGGTGCTCATTCCCGGCATCGGGCAGTCGATCAACGGCTCGCGCCGCTGGATACGCTTGTTCGGAGGGTTGAGCTTTCAGCCCTCCGAATTTGCGAAATTTGCCATGGTGCTGTTTATGGCGAATGCGCTGTGGACACGAGGGCAGGCGATCCGCACCCTTTTTCGGGGGATATTGCCGCTGCTGTTGCTGCCGGGGGCCATGTTCCTGCTCATCCTGGAGCAGCCCAACCTTTCCTCGGGCGGCAGCATCGTGATAGTGGCCATCCTGATGGTGGCGATGTCCGGGGCTCGGCTGCATCACCTGGGCTTGTTGGGCGCGGGAGGTGCGGCGGTGGGCGTGGCCTATGCGTGGAGCGCACCATACCGCCGGGAACGGCTGCTCTCCTTCCGCGATCCGTTTGCCAAGATGAGTGACGAGGGCTACCAGCTTTCCCAATCGCTGATCGCGTTCGGTTCCGGCGGGCTGTTTGGCCAGGGCCTGGGCGCGGGGCGGCAGAAGTTCGCGTATCTGCCTTACCCGGAGTCCGATTTCATATTCGCCATCGTGGGCGAGGATTTCGGACTGGTGGGTTGCGTGGCGGTGCTGGTGCTGTTCGGCGGGTTCGTGTTCCTGGGCATGCGCATCGCGCTGCGCTGCCCGGATCGCCACGGGTGCCTGCTGGCGGCGGGCATCACCTGCATGATCGGTGTGCAGGTGTTCATCAACATCGGCGTCGTCACCGGCATCCTGCCCACCACCGGGCTGCCCCTTCCTTTCTTTAGCGCGGGGGGCACCTCCATCAGCATCCTCATGGCTGCGGTGGGCATACTGCTGAACATCTCGCGCTACGGCGAGAATATACTCTGACCTGCAGCAATTGGATCGAAGGCGGCAAAGTGTGCGCATAGCGCGCTCGGTTTTTCACACTCCGCGCCCGCAAGCATAGGGTAAAGCATGGAGAGCTAAGCTTGTGGGGGTGTGTGCATGGAGCTTTTTGAAGTGCGCGGAGGAACGCGTCTGGAGGGAACCATCGCCATACATAGCGCGAAGAACGCGGTGCTACCGATCATGGCCGCCGCCATTTTGGCGGATGAACAGGTGACGATTCTTGATTGCCCGCGCATCACCGATGCCGACAATATGCTCAGCATAGTGCGGACGTTGGGATGCAAGGCGGAAAGGGAAGCCGAGCACGCGGTGATCGATACGGCGGGACTTCACGATTGGGTGATGCCCGAAACGCTAGCCAAGAAGATTCGCTCTTCGATCTTCATGATGGGGCCGATCCTGGGCCGGTTCCGCAAGGCCACGGTTTCCCATCCCGGCGGTTGCGAAATTGGCATGCGGCCCATCGACCTGCACCTGAAGGGGTTGGCGGCGCTGGGCGTGACCTTCCGCGAGGAGGGCGGCCAAATCTACTGCGACGGGGCCAACATGCGCGGCGGCGACGTACACTTCGATTACCCCAGCGTGGGCGCGACTGAGAACGTGATGATGGCCGCGGCCCTCATACCAGGCTCAACCTGGATACATAACGCCGCGCGCGAGCCGGAAATCGTGGATTTGCAGCGATTCATGAACGCTATGGGCGCCAAGGTGAGCGGCGCGGGTACGCACAGCATCCACATCGAGGGGGTGCACAAGCTTTCCGGTGTGCGCTATCGCCCCATACCGGATCGCATTGCGGCGGGCACGCTGCTGGCGGCGGGGGCGATCACCGGCGGCACGGTGCAGCTGGACAATGCGTGCGCGCAGGATCTGGTGGCGGTGATCAGCAAGCTGCGCGACATGGGCTGCGACATTGAGCACGATCTGAGCAGCATTCGCCTGCGCGCGGGTAAGCGGCTGCGCAGCTTCGGTCAGCTGCAGACCTCGCCTTACCCGGGGTTCCCCACCGACATGCAGGCGCAGATGCTGGCGCTCTCCATCCCGGCCGAGGGGACCACCATTATCACCGAAAACGTGTTTGAGAATCGGTTTGCGCATGCGGGCGATTTCAACCGCATGGGCGCGGACATCGTGGTGCACGATCGAACGGCGGTCATACGAGGTGTGAAGCGGCTCCACGGTGCGCGCGTGACCTCCCGGGATTTGCGGGGTGGTGCGGGGCTGGTGCTGGCGGCGCTGGTGGCCGAGGGTACCACGGTGATCGAGCGGGTCGACCTGATCGATCGCGGGTACGCTTCGCTGGAGAGCACGCTGGTTGCGCTCGGCGCGGACATCCGGCGCAAGTCCGAAGAGGACTGATGCCTTGCGAGGATAACGGCTGAAGACCGCGCGACAGATCATGCAAACGCTCCGGGCGGTGGCTCGGAGCGCAGGGCTGGAAGGTATGGCGAAAGAATCGCCCGGCCAAGGGATTGGGCCGACTGGGCAAGGAGGGGTTGCGTTTGATGCGTTATGAGCGGACAAGCCCTGTGCGGCATCCGGGCCGCATCGCGGCGGTGGTAATCCTGCTGGCAGTCATCGCCGGGGTGGTGCTGCTGCAGAAGGGCGTGTTTGTGCTGCGCAATGTGTGGGTGGAGGGGGACACGCGGTTTTCCAACGAGCAGGTGGTGGACTATGCAGGCCTGCATTACGGCCAGAGCATGTTCTCGCTCGACCGCGAGACGATCACCGCCAACGTGCAGCGCAACCGTTTCCTCATCCTGGATTCGATCTACATCGATTACCCGGATGCGCTGATCCTCCGCGTGCGGGAGCGCAAGCCGCTGGTGGCGCTGACCTGGATGGGCTGGCTGGTGATGCTGGACGAGCTGGGGTGCGTGATGGAGCTCAGCGGTCAGCTCGACACGCGGCTGGAGATTCCGGTGGTGACCGGCATGGACGTGACCGCGGCCGACGTGGGCAACAGGGTGGGCACGCGCACCCCCGCCCAGTACGATGCCATGGAAGTAGTGGTGAAGGAGCTGGAATCACAGGCGGTGACGGCACGCGTAGCTGAATTGAATGTGGCTAGTTTGGATAACCTGTATTTGGTTACGCAGGAAGGGATGAAGGTAGAGCTGGGCGATAGCACCGACATCGAGATCAAAATTGGCATGATGCGCTCCACGCTGGAAGAGCTGGCGATCCAGGGCTTGTACACCGGCTTGCTGGATGTATCGGTTGTCTACGTGGCGGATTACCTGGAAGGAAGAGATTATGATGTGGAATATGTGCCCGATCCAACGGCGGTTCCCAACGAGCTAGTGGGCCAATAGGGTGCGAAAAATACCGCGCAATATGAAATATTGCAAATAAACACAAAAAATATGCTTTATGCAAGCGGTTTTTGTGAAAGCTTGTTGCATCTATCGCATAAAAAGGTTATAATCATGTATATGGGTATCTGTATATCTACCCGTAGGTTACATTCAAGCTGCGTTTTCTTTGCCAAAAGGCTTCCCACATGCGGATTCGCAACGCATGACAGCATTCATCAGCATCCGCTATGAAGCGTTGGACGCGGACCTTTTGACTTTGGCCTTTTGAAAAAACGCTTTCCGACAATACTGCTTTCCGAAGGAACGGAGGACTGTACGACATGAAGAACATGGCCGTCGCGATCGATTTCGGCACCTCCAAGATTGTCACGTTCATCGCGGAGAGCGGCAGCTATCATCGTTGCGATATAATCGGTGCGGGCACCGTCCAGTACGAAGGCTTTCTCGATGGATATTGGAACGCGGCGGACGAGTTGGTCGACCGGGCGATTCTCGATTCCATCACCGCAGCCGAGGCGCAGGCGCACCGGCATGCGCGCGATGTGTACGTGGGTGTGCCCGGCGAGTTTTGCCGCGTCTATGCCATCGAGGCAACCGTCACGCTGCAGGGCGCGGATCCTCGCGTGACGATGCAGGATGTGGAGCGCGCTTTTCAGCAGGCGACCGAGGAGCTTCAGCCGATCCGAGGGGTCATCATCCACCGAAGCCCCGCATGGTTCACCGTGGACGATGGCAAAAAAACCATGGAGCCCATCGGCTTGAAGGGCAGCACGCTGCGTGCGCTGGTTTCATTCGTCGTGGCCGATGAATTTTTTCTGACCGACGTCTCGAGCCGATTGCAGCGCAAAGGATACATCCTCAACGGGTTCTTCTCCTCCTCCGTCGGGCAATCCATGCTTTTCCTGCCGCCCGAGGAAAGGGATCGCGTATCCGTGCTGATCGACGTGGGCTACCTTTCTACGGAGATCATGGTGGTCGAAGGCGATGCGCTCATCTTCCAAAAGGTGATCGCCATCGGCGGCGGACACATTGCGGCCGATCTGGCATTTGGCCTGGAAACCAGCATGACCACCGCGGAGCAACTCAAACGAGCCTATTCCTTCCAAGCTTCGGGCGCGGACATTTTGGAGCCGCGCACCACGCCCGGCCAGCCCACGCGCGAGGAAATTGCCCGCGTGTTGGAACCCCGGGTGGACGAGCTTTGCGAGTATATACGCGAGGGCCTCGATCACTGCGGAGCACATCTGGATAACTGGAGCACCATTTACTTGACCGGCGGCGGGCTGGCGATGATGCCCGGCGGGCGTTCCTACCTTTCCACCCAGCTGGGCCGCACCGTGCGCGCCCCCTCGTCCAAGGCGGCGAAGTTCAACAGCCCAATATACTCCAGCGCGCTAGGGTTGATCGACTTGGTGTTCGGCTCATTGGAATCGCAGGATGAAGCGCAAACCCCGCTCAACAAGGTATCCGGATTCTTCCGCAAAATAGTCAAGGGCTGAAAGCCAAGGCTGTCGTGAGGCCTTTTCAGAAAAAGGAGGATCTTCTGTGCTTGAATTTGAAGTGGAACAGACATCATACGCTACCATACGGGTGGTTGGCTGCGGCGGCGCGGGCAACAACGCGGTCAACCGAATGGTCGACGCCGGATTGCGGGGCGTGGAGTTTGTTTCCGTCAATACGGACAAGCAGGCGCTGCTGCTTTCGCGCGCGCAATACAAGCTGCAGATCGGCGAAAAGCTGACCAAGGGTCTGGGCGCCGGAGCGGTGCCCGACATTGGGCGCCGCGCTGCTGAGGAGAGCCGCGAGGAGATTGCCCAAGTGCTCAAGGGCGCGGACTTGGTGTTCGTGACCGCGGGCATGGGTGGCGGTACCGGTACCGGCGCAGCGCCCATCGTGGCGGAAATCGCGCGCGATTTGGGCTGCCTCACCATCGGTGTGGTCACCAAGCCCTTCCTCTTCGAGGGCAAGCAGCGCATGAAGAACGCCGAAAACGGCATTGCCGAGCTCAAGCAGCGCGTGGATACGCTGGTGGTCATTCCCAACGATCGGCTGCTGCAGGTGGCCACCAAGGGCACCACCATGCTCGAAGCGTTCCAGATCGCGGATGATGTGCTCCGCCAGGGTATCCAGGGCATCTCCGACCTGATCGCGGTTCCGGCGCTGATCAACCTGGACTTTGCGGACGTAAAGACCGTGATGGAATCGGGCGGCATGGCGCACATGGGCATCGGCGTGGGCAAGGGTGAGAACCGAATGGTCGATGCGGCCAAGAACGCAATCTCCAGCCCCATGCTCGAAACCTCCATCGATGGCGCGCGCGCGGTGCTGATGAACATCACCGGCGGCGAGGATATGAGCATCATCGATATCAACGAGGCGGCGCAGCTGGTCATGCAGGCCGCTGATGGAGAAGCAAACATCATCTTCGGTGCGGGCATCGATGAGGAGCTCAAGGACGAGGTGCGCATCACGGTGATCGCGACCGGCTTCGAAAAGACTCCGTTCCCGCCCAAGGGACAGGTAAAGCGCGATCGTGCGGCCTATCCGCCCTCCCAATCGCCGTATCCGCCCTCGGCCTCGCTGATGCATCAGCAGCCGACTGCTGAGGAAGCGCTGCCCATGCAGCAGCATTCCGCGCCGCCACAGGCCTCCTATTCGCGCTACGATACGGCGTATACCCCGGTGATCGATCCCTATCAATCGGGCGACGAGCCAATGCGCCCGGGCGAGGATTCCGAGCTTCCCTCCTTCATCAACACAGGGCGCACTCCGGCGCCCCGCACGTCGCCCTTCCAGAACCAGCCCTCTCAGCAATCGTACAATCCGAATGTGCAGAACATGTACCAGAGCCAGCCGGAGCCGCAGGCCGACGAGTCGCGCGGGTTTACCCCCGATGTGCCCGCGTACCTGCGCCGCCCAGCAAAGAAATAGCAGGAACATGTCCGAGGCATTGCTGTGCCTGGAACCCTGCCGAAGGATCCCGGAATGATCATCGGCACGATCGAAGCCCAAGGGAATCATGGAACGCGGCAATCGTGAATCATGGCAATCGTAAACGGGCGAGAGTGGCTTGCGGCCAACTCCCGCCCGTTTTTTGCTTGTCCGGCTTTGCTTGTTTGGAGTGCCAGTACGGTTATGGAGCGGGCTGGAGCGTCAGCACTTTGCCGGCCGTACCGTTTACATAGGTCTTGTATAGCTCTGCGGCAATCCAGCGATCAAACTGCTTGTGATAATAGGGGCTGAGCGGGTGGCCGCTCTCGCCGGGCGCGACGATTTGATACGCATACTCCGGCGTGGAGAAATCGCGCACGTAGCGCCAGCTTGCGCCGTGATTGGTGAGACCGGTGCTGTTAGCCCGGGCGGCGCGCACCGTGGTGTTCGTGCCCGGCGTGGCCTTGCGGCCTTCGGAATTGAAGATATTGGCCAAGATGGCGACGCTCGAGAGCGGATGCACGAAGCCGACCCGGTGGTACGCGCCCCACGTCCATTTCGCCATGTCCTTGCCCTGCGTCGTCTCGATGCTATCGAGCGCACGATCGAGCGAGGCGAGTAGCACGCTCTCCAGCCCGCCCTTGGCGGTGATCCAGCGCGAGGGATTGCCCGCATGTTCGCCGCGCATCAGCGCATCGACGGCATACTCGCGGCCCATGAACAGCGAGGCCATGGCCGGATCGATTCTGTCCTCGAAAATATGCTCGCTCAGCGCATTGTACCACAGGCCGAACACCAGCGGCCCCGCGTGATCCATGGCGGATTGGCAATCCCAAGCGGTCAGGACGTCCAGCGCCTGCCGCTGCCGATCGGTCAGGGCGGCATTGGCGAGGCCCTTGGCCAGGATGGGCACCATCTCCTGCGCGTGCAAATCGAGCACATCGCCCTGCAGGGCTTGCATATCGGCGGCGGTGAGCTTGTCGTTGCTGCTCAGCACGTCCACAATGCGCTGCTGGCGGTAGGCCTGCGCCCACTCGTTGCTGAGGTGGTAGGGATACGCATCGCCGACGACCTTGTGGTTGGCGGTGGCGATGAAGCCTTCGGGCGGGTTGACCACGCGGGGCAGTCCATCGAAGGGGATGTAGCCGATCCACTCGTGCTCGCCATCCCAGCCGGGCACAGGCAGCAGCCCAGTACCCCCGTTGTCGCGGATCGGAATCTTGCCGTTGGCCTTGTAGGCAATGGTGCCATCCTCGCCGGCGAACACGAAGTTCTGAGTGGGCACTTCAAATTGCTCCAGCGCCTTCTCGAAGCTCGCCCAATCGGTGGCGACGTTCATGCGCAGCACGGCCTCGAGCTCGGTGGTGGCCTGCAGGGCGGTCCACTGCATGGCGTACACGGTGCCATCCTCGCTGGGGGAGGCGAGCTCCGAGATCACCGGGCCGTGCCGGGTTTCCATCACCTCAAACGGTTCGACGCGCCCGCCCTTGATCAGGATGGGTTCGGGGATCACGTCCGCATCCAGCCATTGATCCATGTAGAGGTACTGCTTGGGGTTATCGGGGTTGAGCTTTTCGATGAACAGATCCTGCACGTCGGGGCCGGTGTTGGTGACGCCCCAGGCGATGTGCCGATTGTGGCCGAGGATGATGCCCGGCACGCCGCCGAATATCACGCCGCTCACGTCGATATCCTCGGCCACCAGGTGCATTTGGTACCAGATGGACGGGGAGGCGATGGAGAGGTGCGGATCGTTTGCCAGCAGCGGCTTGCCGCTCTCGGTTTTGCTGCCCGCGACCACCCAGTTGTTGCTGCCGTTCCATTCATTTGGCAGGACGGATTCGGCCAGGAAACGGTCGGCGACGCGCGCCGCGCTGGGGATGATCAGCGGCGAGTTTTCTGGATCGACGTTTTCGGGGAAGAGCTCGAGCGCCTCTTCCCGGGGGAAGTTGTTCAGCAGATACTGCCGAAACGCCTGCTTTTCCCAGTGACCACCCAGGTCATAGGCCATGTATTTGCCGATGGTCAGGCTGTCCACTGGGGTCCAAGGCTCGGGCTTATATTGGTTCAGAAAGAATTCAAATGAAAGACTGGATGCGTTGGCGCGGATATAGGCATTGACGCCTGCGCTGAACGCTTCGAGGGCGGCCATGCCCTCGGCGGAGTAGGTGGAAAGGGAGCGCTCCGCCGCGCGGCGCAGGCCCAGCGTGCGGAAAACCTTATCGGTTTCCAGCGCGCGCTCGCCGAAGATTTCGCTCAGGCGACCCGAGGCTTGGCGGCGGCTGAGGTCCATTTGGAAGAGCCGATCCTGCGCCTGCACATAGCCCTGCGCGAAGTAGAGATCGTGCCGGTTCTGGGCGACGATGTGGGGTACGCCTTCCTCATCGCGGGTGACGGTGACTTCGGCCTGCAGGCCGGACGCGGTGAGCTTGCCTTCGATCTGGGGCAGGCCCCAGCGCAGCACCATGGTGAGTAGGCCGCCCAGGATCAGCACCAGCGCGAGCACGGCGCAGCCCGCGATGAGCAGCCCTTTTTTCCAGCGTTTTGCCGGGGTGTTCCGGGCGGTGACCTGTGTTTTGCGTTCGGTTTTCGCTTGCATATGTTCTCCTCTTTTCTCCCGAGATCATGCTGGGATCAGAGGAATAATACTCCTTTGAACATCAAAAATCAAGCTTTGATATTCCAAATTTGAGTTTCAAAGTTTTTGCTTTTTATGGACGAATTTCGAACGGAATGATTGCATGCGAGCGGGGAGCATGCGCATTGGCATGCTCCCCGCTTGATCGGCCACGGGGTGGGTGCGAAGGTTTTTTAATCCCCAAAGGGCCTGTCCGGCGGGCGGATGTCTTACCAGAACAGCGAGGATTCCGCAGGTTGCGTGACCGGTTCCTCCTCCGCCGGGGCAAAGTAATCCGCCAGATTGCCCAGGAAGCCCTGATCGGGCGAGCGCGCCTGCGCGACCTGCACCGCCTGCTGCCCCTCGAGCAGCACGCCCTCGGTCAGCAGCTCCTCGTGCACCGGGGTGACGCGATAGGTGTAGGTCACGCCGTACTTGGCCTGCGCGTCGGTGTAGTAGAGCGTCTCGCCGCCGTTACCCGGCAGCTCGGTCAGTACGATGGATTCGCCCACAGCATCGCGCTGAATGCGGTAGCGCGCGGTGGCGGTGGGCTGGATGACCAGCACCGGCTTGCCATCGCTCGCGTAATCGATGGAGAAGGAGTTGATGGCGCTCGGGGCCGTCCACACATCGCTGTACTGGGTGGGCCGGTTGCTTTCCAGAAAAATCTCGCTGTAGCGATACGATTTCGGGGTGAGCTTGGAGGCCAGCATCGGGTAGCCGCGCGCTTGAATCGATTGCTTATCGATATCCAGCCAAACCATGCCCGAGGGCTGCTGGAACTTGGGCTTGGTCTTGCCCTTGTAGGCGGCCTGCAGAAAAGCCGTCGCCAATCCGGCGGGCAGATCGCCACCGGTGGAGCCACTCGCCACCTTGTGGGCGTTGTCGGTGTTGTCGAAGCCCATCCACACGGCCAGCGCGATATCCGGCGTGTAGGCGGCAACCCACACGTCGCGGTTACCGCCGGTGGTGAGCGAGTTGGTGCCCGTTTTCGCGGCGACCTGCTGCCCGGTGGCGTTGAGCTTGGCGGCGGTGCCGTTGGTGGCCACGCTTTGCAGCATGGAGGTCATCAGATACGCGTTTTGCTCCGAGGTTACGCGATGACTGATATCTTTATGTTCATATACGGTTTTCCCCTGGCTGTCCACGATGCGTTCGATCATGAACGGCTGGTGGTAGGTGCCGCCATCGGCGAAGGTAGCGTAGGCCGCGGCCATCTCCAGCGGGGTGACGCCGGTGGTCAGCGAGCCAAGAGCGATGGCCAGGTTCTGGTCGTTCTGATCCAGGTTGATGCCGAGGTTGCTCAGGTAGGAGCGCGAGGCGGGGATGCCCACCTCCTTCAGCAGGCGCACGGTTGAAACGTTGAGCGAGCGGGTGAGCGCATAGCGCATGGTCACGCGGCCATAGTAGAGATTGCCGGAGTTCTTGGGTTTGTAGCCGTTGAAATCGCCAAACTCATCCAGCAGCACGCTGGCCGTCGCGTAGCCCTTCTCCAGCGCGGGGCCGTACACCGCCAGCGGCTTGATGGCCGAGCCGGGGGAACGGCGCGCGGTCAGCGCTCGGTTTAGCCCCCTTCGCACGGTGTAGCTGCGCCCGCCCACCACGGCGCGAAGCGCACCACTATGCACGTCTACGGCGGCGAAGGCGCTCTGCGCGGCCACGCCATCCCGTGCGGTCGCCGGAAAATACTTCTTCTGCGAGTAGATATTGTCGGCGATGTCCTGCATGGCTGGGTCCATCGTGGTATAGATGCGGTGGCCGCTGCCCAGCACATCCTCGGCGGAGAGCTTGAGCAGCTCCTGCGCTTCGCTCAGGACGCCATCCACGAACCATCCGTACAGCACCGGCTCCTCGACGCGCTCCTTTACCGCCAGTTCGACCTTCTTGGCCGCGTCGGCTGCCGCCTGCTCGACCATGCCCTCGACCAGCATGGTATCGATGATGTAGTTCCGGCGTGTCTTGTTGTTTTCCGGATGGCCGCGCGGCGCGTAGCCCGAGGGAGCCTTGATGGTTGCGGCCAGGGCTGCGCCTTGTTCGAGCGTCAGGTCGCCCACATCCACGCCAAAGTAGGCCTGCGATGCGGCCTGCAGACCGTACGCACCGCCGCCGAAGTTGATGAAGTTCAGATACATTTCCAGTATCTGATCCTTGCTGTAGTCGCTTTCCAGCTGCAGGGCCAGGTATGCCTCCTGCATCTTGCGCGCCAGCGTTTTTTCCTCGGTCAGGTGCGAGAGCTTCACCAGCTGCTGCGTGATGGTGGAGGCGCCCTCGCTGTAGGAGCCGGAGAGCAAGTTGCTCTTCACCGCGCCCAGAATGCGTACCACGTCGATGCCTGGGTGCTGATAAAAACGCAAATCCTCGGCGGCCAAAAACGCGTTGCGCACGTGTTCCGGCACGCGCGAGAGCGGCACGATGGTGCGGTTCTCGATGGCCCGCACCGTGGTGATCAGCTCTCCGTTGGTATCGTAGAGCAGGGTGGTTTGCTGCAAATTGGTAATTTTTGCGGGGTCGATGCGCTGCCAGTGCGCCACATCCCAGGCGAAGTAGGCCCATGCGACGGCGCCAATGGACAGCGCGGCCAGGGCTATCGCGGTGCCGCCTAGCCATCGCCGCCAGCGTTTGCCGCGTTTTTTCTTTGGATTCGTATCCTCGCTCATGCGGCGAAAACCTCCTTTGGGTAGAATCCATTTAACTAGAACCGATTTAGCGAGCTGCTCCAAACGAGCCGATCCAAAGTGTATCGAATCGCTGAACCGATCGTAGTGTGTCCGCGCCGCATTCGAAACACGCGCCGTGCCGCAAGGCAGTATTTGGTCGTGGACATTGCCTGCATCAGAGCGTATACTATGCCTATAAATTCGTTATTATTTTATATCGAGGTGGTAAGGTTGACCAAAGCCGCCAAGTCTAGGTTAATCCGCAGGATTGCGCTGGCGGCGGCGATGTTGATTGCCGCCGCGATACTTGCATTTCAACCGTTGCCGAGCTTGGCATACCGCGATTTTACCGGGATGCTGGAGCGCGGAGAGGTTACGGCGGTCGAGCTGAGCGAAAGCGCGACCATGCAGGTGACCGCCGACGATGGGCAGCGCTACCGCACCGAGAATCCGCGCCGCGAAGGCTACAAGGAATATTTGCTCGATCTGGGTGTTGCGGTAGGGGAGAGCGGTGCACAGCCTATGCCGGTGGTGGCGGCGGCGCTGCTGATGGCGCTGGTGCTGGGCGTGGGGCTTTCGCGCCGGGGCAAGGCGGGCATCGTGAAGTATGCGGCGCTCGATTCCGCCGAAGTGGCGATTCCTAGCATAACCTTCGACGACGTGGCCGCCAACGAGGAGGCGCGCGCGAGCCTGCGCGGCCTGGTGGATTTCATACGCAATCCCACGCGCTACAGCGCGTACGGCGCGCGCATTCCGCACGGCGTGATGCTCTATGGCCCGCCGGGCACAGGCAAGACGCTCATGGCGCGGGCGCTGGCCGGGGAGGCTGGCGTGCCCTTTTACGCGGTGAGCGGATCGGATTTTGTGCAGATGTATGTAGGCGTGGGCGCGAGCCGGGTGCGCGAGCTCTTCAAAAAAGCGCACAAGGCGGAGCGCGCGGTAATCTTCATTGATGAAATCGACGCGTTGGGCAAGAAGCGCGAGAGCGGCAACGACGAGCGCGAACAGACGCTGAACGCGCTGCTCACCGAAATGAGCGGCTTTTCCGGGCAGGAGGGCGTGGTTGTGCTTGCGGCGACCAACCGCCTCGACACCCTGGATGAAGCGCTGCTGCGTCCGGGCCGGTTCGATCGGCAGATCGAGGTCGGTCTGCCGGGCAAGGAGGAGCGGCTGCGGATATTGCAGGTGCACGCGCGCAACAAGCCGCTCTGTGAAGGCATCGATTGGAGCGACGTGGCCGCGAACACCGTGTACTTCAGCGGCGCAAAGCTGGAAAGCATGCTCAACGAAGCCGCCATCCTCGCTGCGCAGCGCGACGACGGTGCGATCACCCGGCAGGATATCGACCGCGCGATGCAGAGTATACTGGTGGGCGAGGAGAAGGCCGATCGCAGCGGCGTGAGCGCGCAGGAAAAGCATGTGACTGCCGTGCACGAGGCGGCGCACGCGCTGGTGACGCTGTTATCCCTGCCCGAGAGCAGGCTGGCACAGGTGTCGATCATTCCTTCTACGCGGGGCGCGGCGGGATACAGCATGGCCATCCAGCCCGACCGCATGTTCCACACGCGTAGCGAGCTGGAGGCGCACATCCGGGTCGCGCTGGCGGGCCGCGCGGGCGAAGAGCTGGTGTTTGGCGCGCAGAGCGTGACCACGGGCGCTTCGAACGATTTGCAGCGCGCCACCGAACTGATCGCGCGCATGTGCTTTGAATGGGGTATGGACGAAGCCGTGGGCCCACTCTCACGCAATGCGCTGCGCGACGCGTTGCCGTTGGGCGCGCCCGAACAAGCGATTCTGCGGCAGCACGCCACCGAGCTCTATGCGCTCACCCTGGAGCAGCTTCGCGCCAATGAAAAAGCGCTGCAGGACATCGCGGCAGCGCTAGAGCAGCACGAAATATTGACGGGCGCACAGGTTCGCGCGCTGTTGGACGCGGCCTAACGCAGTTTTGCAGGGGAATCAGGCGAAGCGGGGTAGAGAAGCGCTCTATCCTGCTTTGTTTTTGACTGCAAAAGGTGTATAATGTGCAGGAACTCCTTCAAAACATCAATTAGAAATGCAAGAAAATGCCTGAAGCGGTTCAAAAGATGAGGACGAGGACGTGAAGCATAGCGATGGAGAAACACATATCCACCCAACCTCAGACGGAATTCCGCGTGGAGACCGATTCCATAGGGGAGCGCCGCATGCCCAAGGACACCTACTTTGGCATACAAACCCTGCGCGCCTATGAGAATTTCCACATCACAGGGCTGGAAATGCACAGCGACATCATTATCAGCCATGCCGAGATCAAGAAGGCGGCGGCGATCACCAACGCGCGTGTGCGCATGATCGATTCGAAGGTGGCCGAAGCGATCATCGGCGCTTGCGATGAGATCATTGCGGGCAAGCTGCACGAATACTTCATCGTGGATCCGATCCAGGGCGGCGCGGGCACCTCGCTCAACATGAACGCGAACGAGGTCATCGCCAACCG
The DNA here is from genome assembly GCA_031553615.1 of Eubacteriales bacterium. Classification (GTDB taxonomy): domain Bacteria; phylum Bacillota; class Clostridia; order Christensenellales; family Aristaeellaceae; genus WQXF01. Next base: position 44,850 of record JAVBLJ010000020.1, on the reverse strand, counting down.
CGCCATCGAGCTGCTGGGCGGCAGCAAGGGCGATTATGCGCGGGTGCATCCCAACGACGACGTGAACTTCGGTCAATCGACCAACGATGTGTTTCCCACGGCGGGGCGGATCACCTCCATTCGGCTGATCGAGCGGGCGAAGCGCGAACTGATTCGCCTGGAGACAGTGCTGCTGGATAAGGCGCTGGAGTTTGACGACGTGATCAAGATGGGACGTACGCAGATGCAGGACGCGGTGCCCATCCGCCTGGGGCAGGAGTTTGCGGCGTATGCGCGCGCGGTGCGGCGCAACATGCTGCGCATGGAGCAAGCGCAGGATGAGCTTTGCGGCGTGAACCTGGGCGGAACGGCTATCGGTACCGGGCTGAACGCCGATGCGCAATACATCAAGCAAGTGGTGCCCGAACTCGCGCGCATCACCGGCCTTCCGCTTCATCAGGCCGAGGATTTGATCGACGCCACCCAGCACGTCGATGCCTTTGTTGCCGCATCCGGCGCGGTAAAGGCTTGCGCCGTCACCCTTTCAAAGATGGCGAACGATTTGCGCCTGCTTTCCTCAGGGCCGCGCGCGGGCTTCGGCGAAATCCAGCTGCCGCCCAAGCAGAATGGTTCCTCCATCATGCCTGGCAAGGTCAACCCGGTGATTCCCGAGGTGGTGAACCAAGTGAGCTTCCAAATCATTGGCAACGACACTACCATCACGCTGGCCGCCGAAGCGGGTCAGCTGGAGCTCAACGCCTTTGAGCCCATCATATTTTATTGCCTGTTCCAATCCATCGACACGCTGCGTTACGCGGTGCAGACCTTTGTGGACAACTGCGTGGTGGGTATCCGCGCCAATCGCGAGCATTGCGCGGAGTTGGTGGAGCGCAGCACGGGCATGGTGACCGCGCTCTGCCCGCTGCTGGGTTACAAGAAGGCCGCCGAGTATGCGGAGCGCGCGTTGGCCCAAGGCAAGAGCGTGCGCGAGGTGATATTGGCCGATGGTGCGGTGACGCGTGAGGATATGGACGCGCTGCTCGACCTGGCGGCCATGACCGTGCCGCAACCCGGTAAGCCCCGCGTTTGAGCCTTCGAGCGGCGGATGTGGCGCGGAGCCGGTTGATGCAGGCAGCTTGGTACAATCACAAAAAGGGCCCCTAGCGGAGCCCTTTTTTTGCATGGGATTTACGCGATGGTGTACCAGCAAATCTCGTTAGCGGCCAGCGTGACAGCGAAGCTGCTGCCGTCGCCGCGGTAAACGGTGGTCGTCTGCGGTTCGTAGGTGTTGTTGACCACGCAGTATTTGCCGCTGGCCGGGTACGCGTGCACATCTACATGGCAGCTGGCCGAGAACCAGCGCAACAATTCACCCTCCGCGTGGTGGCTCCAGAGGATGGCGCGCAGCAGCAGGCGCGCATTCTCTGCGCTGTAGGGCAGACCGCCGATGTAGACGGCGCGGCCCTTGCCATAATCGTTGGCGGCGAGCTGCACCTCCTTCTCCCGCTGCACGATGACCTGGGTGCCCTCATAGGCGTACACGTATCGGCCGCCCTCGCCGAAATCGATGGGGGAGGCGGCATCCTCGGAGATGAAATGGGGCTGTTCGTCCCAATTGTACTTATCGTAGCCCAGGGTGTAGCCGCGCTCGGCCTCTACGCCCAGCGCCGCGCCGAGCTGGAAGAAACGGCCCTGCCATTGCGCCGCCGAAGGCTCGCCCACGCCGATGAAGCCGCCGCCCTCGGCGATGAAGGTACGGATGGCGGTCAGCACCGCCGGATCGTGCCAAACATCCCCGCCGCCGTGGGCAGTGTTGGCCTCGCCTACGTTGATCAGCACATCGATATCGGCCAGGATCGTGGGATCGCGGCGGATATCATCAAAGCTGATGAATCGCACGTCGAACGGCGCGCCGGAGAGCGCTTCGATCACGCCCGCATAGCTGTAATTCTGCTTTTGGTAGAGCGCATGGTGCACCATATGGCAGCCCCAGGCGCGCATTTTGCCCCAGCAATTGAGCACAGCAACGCGCTTGTGACAATAAGGCGCGGTGCCATCCATGTTTTCGCGCAGGGTGCGGAATTCTTCGCAGACCTCGGTCACGTACTCCACAAAATCCGGGAACTCGAGTGCCAGCTTCAGGTAGCCGCCGTAGCCGATGCGATCGATAGGGCTGCGCAGGATCGCACGGCGCGCGGTGACCCAATTGACCTTGGCCTCGCGCACCGGGTCGCCGCCCTCGTGGAAGGTATCGGGGAAAAAGTAGGGTAGGAAGCGGCCCTCGGTGTATTTCACGCCCCGGATATCGCTGATGAGCCGCAGCGTGCTGCCGTTTCCGACGCTGCCCACCACCGCATCCAGGCCGATGGTGTGGAACTCCTCCATAAAGGGCTCGGTGCCGATCCAATGATCGCCCAGGAACATCATGGCTTCGCGACCGTGGCGGTGCACCATGTCCACCAGTTCCTTCGCCAGCGCAGCGACTCCGCGCCGTTGGAAGGCCACGAAATCCAGGAACTCCTTGGAGGGAACCCGGTATTGGCCGTTGTAGTAGCCCTGATCGGTGATGAACTCGGCGCGGAACGGGTAGCCGACCTCGCGCTCGAATTGCTCCAGTATGTAGGGGCTGACCGAGGCCGAATAGCCGTACCAATCGACGTACTTCTCACGGCGCAGCGTATCGAACACCAGGGTGAACTGGTGGAAGAAGGTGGTGAACCGCACCACGTTCACGTGCGGGTTATCGGTCAGGAAACGGTCGAGGCGCTCGAGCGAATGGGCGCGGGTGGCGGGCTGGCGCACGTCGAAGGTGATCTGGCGCTCGAAATCCTTCCAATCGTTGACCACGGCATTGTACATGTGCACCGGGTCCCAAATGAGGTAGGCCAGGAAGCTGACGGTGTACTCATGGTAACGCGCCGGATGGGAGAGGGTTACGCAGCCGGTCGCCGCATCGTAGCGCCACTGCGCGGGCGCGATCACCTCGCCGGTGGTGCGGTCGATGACTTCCCACCAGCGCGCGATGTCGTCCCGATCGTTGACCTGCAACAGATCGGGCGATATGCCCTGCATGAGCGGAATCGAGAGCGTGTCCCCGGTGGCGGCGTGGAACCCGGTCATGATGTAGCACTGCTGCACTTCCTCGGGGTGAGCCTTGGCCCAGGCGTTATCCTTGCGGGTGGTGTAGTAGGTTGCGTACACCTTTGCGCCAGCGTCGCGCAGTTCCGTGGGGAAATCGGTGCCGTCGCAATCACGTATCGCGTCCGCACCCCATTTCTGCATGATCTCCAGGGTCTGTTGCACGACGTCCATGTCGGTGGGAATGGTTACTCCGCCTTTGTGATTCATTTCGCGCTCCTTCTGGCTGCCCATTTTCGTAATGTGCCAATGCTATACGAATAGCTCAAACTGCTAACATTGTAGTATCAGCACGGGCTCCTGTCAATGCTGTTCGACTTAGCAGCCGGGGCGAAATCAGATATGAATGCATGTGCAAAACGCTTCAAGGGCGGCAGAGAAGGAGCCCAGGGGGCGAGCGATAAGCCCCCTGGGCGTGCGTGAGCACGGAAGCCAAGGGTCAACAGCCGGGTACCCGCGCTCCCACCTCGGCGTAGGGGATGGCGAAGGTGGGAATGCCCGCAGCGTACGGCGCTAGTTCATATTGCTGGTAGAACACCACCAACGCCTCGGGCGTGAGGTAGAAGCTGTTTTCATTGAAATATTGCACCACCAGCGCGGCGGCATCGTCGAAGTAGAACGCGCCATCTTGCTGCTGTTGCAGGGTGATGCGCTCCAGCACGGCGGCCTGAATCCGCGCGACATAATCGGTGCCCTGCGGGAAGAGCGAGCTGAGTGGAATCCGCCGTGCGCGCCGCGCATCCCAGGTATCGGCGGTGCGAACCGTGGTTCCGTGGGCTCCGCCGGTGAATTGATAGGTATCGAAGTATACGCTGATCACGCAGTCCTGGCCATAGGTGGTATCGAAGGTGCGCAGGAATTCGTAGGTCGGGAACGGATCGGCTCTGGGGGTGCGGCTTTCGTAATCGGCTACGGCGTCCTTGTAGAGCTGCGGGGTGATGGATCGCACCAGGTATTGGGCCTGCTGCTTGTAATACGTGTTGATTTCGGTGAGCGAGGGCACGGTCATGGGGGTCAGGTACTGCGGGTAGTGCACCGAATATGTAAATACGACTTCGCCGCGGTGGCGCATGTTGGCGTTCAGGCTGCGGTTGATTACAAAAAGGTTGCCTAGCATTGAAAATCCCCTCCTGCAACAATCTATGCCGTTTGGGGGCATAGGTGCGGAGGGGAAAACCCTGCTTTCGAGCGGCTTACAGCACGAGAATGCCCAGGTGCTCTAGCAGAATGCGCAGGCCGATGAGCACCAACAGCACGCCACCCGCAAACTCGGCCTTCGATTTAAACTTGCTGCCAAACACGTGACCAATCTTTACGCCAGCCATAGAGACCACCAGTGTGATGGAGCCGATCCAGGCGATGGCGGTGAACACGTTCACCTTTTGCAGCGCAAATAGCACACCCACTGCCAGCGCATCGATGCTGGTGGCGATGGCCAGCGGCAGCATCGCCTTCATGCGCAGCGAGGCCTCCTCGCCGCTCGGTTCCTCGTGCTCAAAGCTTTCCTTGATCATTTTGCCGCCGATCAGCGCAAGCAGGCCGAACGCGATCCAATGATCGAATGCGGTGATCTTATCGGCAAACTGTGAGCCAACCAGGTAACCCAGGAGCGGCATCACGGCCTGGAATATGCCGAAGTACAGCCCGATCGTCAGTGCTTTGCGGAAGGTGAACGGCTGCATGGTAAGGCCTGTGCAAATGGAGACGGCGAATGCATCCATCGCCAGGCCCAAGGCGAGCAATACTAGTTCGGGGATGCCCATGAGAATCCTCCTTGTGCTGCGGGATTGTCCGTTTCTTGTCAATGCTTGCCACGCACGCGAGATTGGTGTACTATGAGTGCGGACGATCGCGATCGTTAGCGCGATCGGCATCGCGGCTTGTTTGGAATGAAATGATAGGTACGGAGGCGAAACCCAATGATCGGTCATTACCTGATGTTCAACCGGAATTGCGCGGAAGCGCTAGAAACTTACGCCAATGCGCTGGACGCAAAAGTCTCTCACGTGCAGAAGTACGGCGACATGCCGACCAATCCCAATTTCCCTATCGCGGAGGCAGACAAAGGTCTAGTGCTGCATGCTCGCTTCGAGCTGGACGGCATGGAGATCATGTGCGCGGACAGCAAGGAGCGGGCGGCGCGCGGTGAAAACATGTATGTAAGCATCACGACCCCGGACGAGGCTTACGTTCGCCGCGCCTGGGACATGCTGGCGCAGGGCGGCACGGTTTACATGGAGCTTACGCCCTCGTTCTTCGCGAAAGCACACGGCTCCTTGCAGGATCGGTTCGGCGTGAACTGGATGTTCACCGTGCCGGCACAGCGCTAGTCTGGATCGATCGCGAAATTAGATTTCGATGCCGCGCACCTGGTTTTCGCAGTAAGCGCAGCTGTAGGTGCGGGTTTCAGCGTTTTGCAGGTGGAACACATGGGGGAGTTCGCTCTCCGCTGAGGTCACGCAGCGCGGATTCTTGCACAGGATGACGTTCTCCACGCGAGTGGGGAGCGTCATTTGCTTTTTGGAAACAATTTCGCCCTCCTCGATCACCGAGACCGTCGAGTTGTGATCAATCAGGCCGATCACCGTGTAATCCAGATCGATGATGTTCTGGATTTTGATGATGTCTTTGCGGCCCATGCGCTGGCTTTCGGCGTTGCAGATGATGGCGACGGTGAAATCGGCCTCATCCAGCTTGAGGTAATGGAACAGCTTTACGCCCAAGCCCGCGCGGATGTGATCGATCACCAGGCCTTTATCGATAGAATTGACCAGGCGTTGCATCGGCATACGGAAACCTCCCTCGTTATGGGCATCTATTCTGTCGTGACGCGCTATTCGGCGCCCAGCAGCTTGGCGATGAGCGCCATGCGCGCAAACACACCGTAGCGCACTTGGCGGAAATAGGCGGCGCGCGGATCGCTATCCACCTCGTGGGCAATCTCGTTTACGCGGGGCAGCGGGTGCAGTATGCATAAGTCGTTGCGCGCCTGCTTGAGCTTGGCGTTGTCGAGTATGTACAGATCCTTTAGGCGGATGTAATCCTGCTCGTTGAAGAAGCGCTCGCGCTGCACGCGGGTCATATACAGCACATCCATGTGCCGGATGGCGTCCTCCATGTCGGTGGTTTCGGAGTAGGGGATGCCGTTCTCCTCCAGGTGGGTGCGCAGGAACTGCGGAATCTTTAGCTCCTGGGGCGATACAAACACGAACGACACGCCCGGGTAACGGCTTAGGTTTTTGACCAGCGAATGCACCGTGCGGCCAAACATCAGGTCGCCGCAGCAGCCGATGGTCAGCCCCTCAAAGCGATGCTTGATAGAGGAGATGGTTAAAAGGTCGGTGAGCGTTTGGGTGGGGTGTTCGCGGCCGCCATCGCCCGCGTTGATGACCGGCACGCCGGCGACCTGCGCGGAAGCCAGCGCCGCGCCTTCCTTTGGGTGGCGGATGACGATAAGGTCGGCGTATTGGCTTACGGTGCGGATGGTGTCGCTGATGCTTTCACCCTTTGAAACCGAAGATGCGTTAGAATCGGAAAAACCGATCACTTGGCCACCGAGCCGCAGCATAGCGCTCTCGAAACTCAGCCGCGTGCGCGTGCTGGGCTCAAAAAAGAGGGACGCCATGATCTGGCCTCCCACTGCTTGCTTATACTCTTGTGGTGCGTCCATGATGCGACGGGCGAGGGCGAGCAGCTCGTTTTGCTCGTCAATGGAAAAATCCAATGTGCTGATGAGATTCCGATTGTGCAGGTTCACAAGAACCCCTCCGTATACCAGCAAATTTTTTATAGTCTAGCATATCGGAGGGGGCCTGTCAAACACCAAACGTGCAATCTGTATCGCAAAAGCTTGCGAAAAGCTTATCGGAAATCGCCCTTGTCCAGCGTGTCCATGATGTCCTTGTCGTCCGGGTTTTCGGCGAAGCCCAGCGTGAGGGTGTATATGTACTTTTTGCTGGGGATAGTCACCCGATCGTAGCTGTAGGTGGCGATGGTGTCGGGCCCGAAGAGCTCCTCGGAACCATACCAGATGTTGCCGCTGCCTACCTGCATGATGTACTCGCCCTGGCTGAGGTAGAGGGTGAGGCGGGCGCCATCGCGCACAAAGCCGAGCGCTTTGACCTCATCGTTCTTAATGAAGCGCACCATGATGTTGCCATCGCCCTTTTTGGCACGCAGCACCACCTTGGTGCCACTACGGCCGCCTTCCAAGCGCTCGGTTTCAGGCTGGGGCAGCGCGGGCGCATCGGGCAGGGTGGTGGCCAGCGTGACCACGCCATCGCGGTAAGCGCTATATTCGCTATCGTACGCATAGCGGTAATCCAATACGGCCGTGTTGATGTCCACATTCTTGCCGTTGATCAGCGCCCAGGGATCGAAGGAGAGGGCGATGGCCTGATCGGTCGCGGCTTTTTTGGCGGAACCAAAGATGGTGGCATAGGCGGCAATCTGCTCATCGAACAGCGAGATGACCGTGTCCTCCTCGGTGTTGGGGCCCTTGGCCTCGTAGGCGACGCGGGCGAGGGTGTCGCGCAGCGAACGGGAAAGCATCTTGTTGTAGCCGGGCGCGGTGGCCTTCAGTGCCATGGCATGGGGACCTTCCTTCAGGTTGAGCTTCGCGTTGCGCACCGGGTGCCGCAGCACATACTGGGCCATGGCGGCCACCAGGGTCTTGGCGGAGAAGGAGTTGACCGCCGCCTTTGCCTTGCTGGTGAGCTTGGTCTTTAGGCCGCTGAAGCCTTTGCTGCTGTGCCACTTGAACGCCGGGTCCTTGCCCTCCGGGAAGGCGACCGTGGCGTTGAGGGTATACTCTTCTTTCTGGAGCATCGCGTTGAGCAACGCCGCGCGCACAAAAGCTTCGGCTTCTTTGGGCTCGTATACGGAGTTTTTGTCCACCCCGCTGAGCAGGAGAGGGTAGGTGACCGCCGCCGTGATCGGTATCGCGCCCTTCTTGTCGGGTTCGCCCGCGACGGGCTCGGCGATGGTAGCCAGCGAAAGCATTTCCTTGACCCAAGGATCGGCCTTGCTGGATGCGGCCAACTCCTCGACGGCCGTGGCGTATTGGGTCTTGAATAGGGTGATCGCATCGGCCTGCTGCTGCTTGAGATCGGGTGTGGTTTGGGCATCGGAAGCGAAGGCAACGCTGCATAGCGCCAGCGAAGCTGCCAGGAGAAGTGCGCATGCTTTTGTGAGTTTTTTCATGGAATACCCTCCGTTGAGGAATCCAATAGAAGGATTCCTACTTTGGTACAATTATACACTGTGTGAGGTGACAGCGCTAGAGGGAGAGTTGCACAGGAAATGCGCAATTTGAGAAGCCTTTTATTGGTTGACGATGTTCTGCGGCTTTCCAGCCACAAAGGCGCGCACGTTTTCTGCGGTGATCTGCAGGAGGCGGATGCGCGCTTCCTTGGGGGCCCAGGCGATGTGCGGCGTGATAAGGCAATTGTCCAGGCCGAGCAGCGGACTATCGGCGGGGATGGGCTCGGTGGCGGCTACGTCGAGGGCGGCGGCGTACACCTTGCCGCTTTGCAGCGCCTCGCGCAAGTCCTGCTCGTTGATCAGCGCGCCCCGCGCGGTGTTGATCAATATCACCCCATCCTTCATTTGCGAAAGAGTATTCCGGTCGATCATGCCCTGATTTTCGGCGGTCAGCGGGCAATGCAGCGAGATCACGTCGCTTTCGGCGAGCAGAGCTTGAAGCGGCACGTTCTCCGGGCCCCGCGAATGCGGCGTATAGACCAGCACGCGCATGCCCAGCGCGCGCGCGATTTCGGCCACGGCCTTGCCGATGCGGCCATAGCCGATCAAGCCCAGGGTTTTGCCCGCCAGCTCGATGAGAGGATATTCCCAGAAGCAGAAATCGGTGCTGCGGGTCCAGCGGCCCTGGTGTACCGCCTGCGAATGGTGGCCTACGCGGTGGCAGACCTCCAGCAGCAGCGCGAAGGTGAGCTGTGCCACCGAGGGCGTGCTGTAGGCGGGCACGTTCGCGACCGGGATACCCAGCTCCTTGGCCGCCGCCGCGTCCACGATGTTGTAGCCTGTGGCCAACACGCCCACGAACCGCAGCTTGGGGCAGGCCGCCAATGTTTCCCGCGTGAGCGGTGTTTTGTTGGTCAGCACGATTTCTGCATCCCCAATGCGTGCGCGGATTTCGGGCGCGGGCGTGCGGTCATGCACCGTCAGTTCGCCCAGCGCGGCCAATTCATCCCAGCTTACATCCCCCGGGTTTGCTGTGTAGCCATCCAATACTACGATCTTCATATGAGATTCTCCTTTTGATTTTTGGCTTCGCGATTGTGGGGCATTGCATTGGGCATTATAACGATATATCGGCTCATTTACAAGTCCGCGCCGCAGCGAAGAGAACTTGGATGCCTTTGGCGATTCTTTTCTCCGGCTTTACAATTCTTTTCTACTCTTTTCTATGGATTCTGCGTTTTTTGGATTGAATGCGGAGCCTATGTCCGGTATGATAGTAGGGATGAAGGGTGGCAGGGACTAGATGGGGAGGTTGAAAAGCATGAGCATTCCACGCGCGGAGTTTCCCAGGCCTGGTAAGCAGCGTACCAACTGGATGAACCTAAACGGACAATGGGAGTTCTCACTTTTCCCGGTAGGCTCTAAAGCGGATGAGACGGCCTTTGCGGCCCAGCGTTCCCGCTACGAGACCGAGATCACCGTGCCTTTTTCCTGGGTGTGTCCGCTTTCCGGCGTCGAGCGCAAGGAGGCGGGCGTGGGCTGGTATCGGCGCAAGGCTTCGTTCGATTGTGCCGAGCGCGTGTTTTTGTGCTTTGGTGCGGTGGATTACCTGGCCGATGTGTACGTCAACGGCGAGCATGTGGGGCACCATCAGGGCGGGTACACCACATTTTCCTTCGAGGTGACAAAGCAATGGCGCACCGGGGCGAGCGCGGGAAATATTGCTGAAAACATAATTGAAGTGCGCGCCGAGGATTATCGCCACGAAACCCAGACCTACGGCAAGCAGGGCTACGGTGAGATACAGGGCATTTGGCAGACGGTTTGGCTGGAAGCGCGCCCGATGCAGTATATCGAGTCCTTCCGCTTCGATACCAAGTGCAGCGGCGCGATATCGCTGCACGCGCAGGTGTGCGCCAGCGATGGCGATCAGCTGACCGCAACCTTCGATGGAAAGAGTTGGTCTGCGCCGGTGCAAGGCGGGGAAGTGCAGCTGGATTTCACGCTGGAGCACCCGCGCCTGTGGTCGCCGGATGACCCGTACTTGTATGAAGGCGAGCTGAGCCTGGGCGAGGATTGGGTCGCAACCTACTTTGGCGTTCGCGAAATCAGCACCGGGCTGTTGGACGGGCGCGGATACCGCTGGATATTGCTCAACGGCAAGCCGATCTACCTCAACGGCACCCTCGATCAGGCCTTCAATCCAAAGGGCCATTTCACCTACCCATCCGATGAAGATATGCGTGCCGAAGCTTGGCGGCTCAAGCGGCTGGGGCTGAACATGGTGCGCATCCACATCAAGCCCGAGGAATCGCGCAAGCTGTACTGGATGGACAAACTGGGCATTCTGGTGATCGCTGACGTGCCCTGTTTTTGGGGCCCACCGAACGCCGAGGCGCGTGCGGCCTACGAGCACGAATGGCCAGACATGCTTCGGCGGGATTGGAATCACCCCTCCGTATTCATGTGGGTGATGTTCAACGAGAGCTGGGGCCTGCTGGATAGGAACGAGAGCGGTGAGCCTTTCTTCAGCAAGGATACCCAGGATTGGGTGCGCGATGTGTACCGGCGGGCCAAGGAGCTGGATTCCACGCGCATCATCGAGGACAATTCACCTTGCCGCTACGATCACGTGGAAAGCGATATCAACACCTGGCACTTCTATCTTAACGGCTACGAGATCGTGCGCGACCACATCCGAGAGGTGGTGGCGGGCACGCACCCGGGTTCGTCGTACAACTACATCGGCGGCAACGTGCAGGGCGATGCGCCGTTGATGAACAGCGAATGTGGCATGGTCTGGGGCGTGGATGGCTCGGCGGGCGATAGCGACCTAGCCTGGCAGTACCACTACATGCTCAACGAATATCGCTTGCACGAGAAGATGTGCGGCTTTGTGTTCACCGAATTCCACGACGTGGTGAACGAATTTAATGGTTATTATCGCATAGACGATGAGGACAAGGATTTCGGCTACCAGGATTTCTGCCGCGGCATGAGCCTGCGCGACCTGCACGCCGCCGACTTTGTCGCCACCGATTGCGCGCCCTGCCGCACCGCCGACGTGAACGAGGACATGGAAGTGCCGCTGGTGCTTTCCAGCTTTTCCGATCGCCACCATGGGCAGGCGCTTACCCTGGCCTGGGAGCTTTGGCACGACGGGCTCGATGGGCGCGTGAGCGATGCGCAGGGCAGCATGGCGCTGCCGAAGTTCGGCTATGGTACGACGTCGCTGAACACGCTCCGGGTGGCCATGCCCGCCGAGAATGCGGTGGCAGTGCTTTCGCTCTACCTGCAGGATGCGCAGGGCGCGGTGATCTCGCGCAATTTTGTTACCTTCGATGTGCGCACCGCCCTGCCCGAGAATATCCTGGAGCTGCCCGTTTCGCTGGCGGAGACCACGGGCTTCGATTGGACGTGGCAGACCTTGGGCGGCGACAAGCTTTGCTTGGGCGGCGGCGGCGAGGCGCGCTTCCAAGTAAGCCTGCCCGAGAGCGCATTGCCGAACTCGATCGATATTTTTATGGAAGCCGGTTCCAAGCGCGTGCTGCGGAAGGATCGCAAAGAGATCGGTGAGCCGGAGCGCGACCTGGGCTTCATGCGCGGGTATCTGGTGGATCGCGGCTCGTTCGATAATTCCTACTGGATGAGCGATGAGACGCGCTTCCCCTCGGAGATCGAGGTGCTGATCGACGGGAAACCGATCGCGGAGCATACGCTGCAGAACGACTGGGCGGATGCGCGCGGCGTGCTTTCGTGGCATGCGCAGCCCAACCCGCGCAAGCTGGACGAGGCGGGCTCCTTCGGCGAACGGCTGCACATTGAGCTGCCCAGCAGGCTCATTCCGGGTGTCATACGCAAGGGCGGCTTCGAACTGACGATTCGCGTGAAGGGTGAGGGAGGACTGGCGCTGTATGGGCGCAACTGCGGGCGCTACCCGCACGGACTGTTGGTGCGCGTGCGGTAACGCACGGGAGGCGCAACACGAGAGAGTACCGGTGTTTTGCGGCGAGGAGGAGACCCATGAGGCAAGCGGTTTACACGGTTTCCGCCAACGGGGAGGAAGCCCAGGTTTATACCTATCTATTGACCAACGAGGGCGGGCATGCGCCGGCTCCGGTGCGGCCCCTGGTGGTGATCTGCCCGGGCGGCGGTTATGTCAATACCGCCGATCACGAGGCCGAGCCCATCGCTATTCAAATGAACGCGCTGGGCATCCACGCTGTGGTGCTGCGCTACAGCGTGAAGCCCGCGACGTTCCCCACCGCGCTGCTGCAGCTGGCGCAGACTGTGGCCTTGGTGCGCGCGAGCGCAGAAGAATGGCGGGTGCAGCCCGACAAGGTGTTCGTGCTGGGCTTCTCAGCGGGCGGGCATCTGGCCGGCAGCCTGGGTGTGCTATGGAACAAGGGCATCATCGAAAAGGAAATACCGCTTGAGCCTGAGCAGTTCCGACCGAATGGCATGGTGCTTTGCTACGCGGTGCTCACCAGCGGTGAATTCTACCATGGCGGCAGTTTCCAAGCGCTGCTGACGGGCAAGGAACACCTGCGCGCAGAACTCTCGCTGGAGAATCGAGTGGATGAAGGGACGCCGCCCTGCTTCCTTTGGCACACCTACGAGGATGGCGCGGTGCCGGTGGAAAACAGCTTGCTCTTTGCTGACCGACTGCGCAAGCACGGTGTGCGCTTCGAGATGCACATATTTGAGTGCGGCGGACACGGCCTGGGCCTGGATGCGCCGGATTCCGGTCGCGAAGCGATGCCCAATGTGCCGCTGTGGCCGATCATGGCGGGCGCATGGATGCGCAAGTGATGCGCCCTGTATGGCGGGTGCGATAAACAAAGGAGAAAAGGAATATGAAAAAGGCGACCATCACCCTGGATAAGGCGTACACCATCGGAGGCATCGATCCCCGCCTATACGGTTCCTTTATTGAACACCTGGGGCGCGCTGTGTACGGCGGCATCTACGAGCCCGGCCATCCAACCGCAGATGCCAACGGCTTTCGGCGCGACGTGATCAAGCTGGTGCGTGCGCTGGATGTGCCGGTGACCCGCTATCCGGGCGGCAACTTCGTATCGGGCTTCAACTGGGAGGATTCCGTGGGCCCGCGCGATCAGCGCCCGCAGCGGCTCGACTTGGCCTGGTTCACCACCGAGACCAATGAGGTGGGCATCCACGAATTCGTGGATTGGTGCAAGGAGGCGCGCACCGAGCCCATGTACGCCATCAATCTGGGTACCCGCGGCGTGGACGCGGCGCGCAGCGTGGTGGAATACTGCAATCACCCCGGCGGAAGCTTTTACAGCGATCTGCGCAGGAAGAACGGCGCGGCGGACCCCTTCAACATCAAGCTTTGGTGCTTGGGCAACGAGATGGACGGCCCCTGGCAAATCGGCCACAGGACTGCCCTGGAGTATGGCCGCGTCGCGAACGAGGCCGCCAAAGCGATGAAGTGGGTCGATCCTTCCATCGAGCTGGTGGCGTGCGGCTCTTCCTCTTCACAGATGCCCACCTTTGGCGATTGGGAATTGACCATGCTCGACGAATGTTACGAGCACGTCGATTACGTGTCGCTCCACCGCTACTACGGCAACCCCGACAACGATACGCGCAGCTTCCTGGCGCGCTCCATGGATATGGATGATTTCATCAAGACGGTGGTGGCGATCTGCGACGCCATCGGCGGCAAGAAGCATTCCAAGAAGAAGCTTCACCTTTCCTTCGACGAGTGGAACGTTTGGTACCACTCGCACGAGCAGGACAAGGAAACCTGGAAGCGCGATAAGTGGGGCCGCGCGCTGCCCATCCTGGAGGATGTGTACAACTTCGAGGATGCGCTGCTGGTGGGCTCCATGCTGATCACGCTGCTGCGCAACGCGGATCGGGTGAAGATTGGCTGCCTGGCGCAGCTGGTGAACGTGATAGCGCCGATTATGACGCGCAACGGCGGCGGTGCATGGGCGCAGACCATCTATTGGCCGCTCAAGCATGCCTCGCAGTATGGCCGGGGCACGGCGCTGCGCGCCATCGTGGATTCACCGGTGTACGATTGTACGGATTACAAAGGGGTGCCGGAGCTCGACGCGACCGCTACCTTGGACGATGATGGCAGCGTGACCCTGTTTGCGGTCAATCGCAGCCTGACGGAGCCGTTGCAATTGCAGGCCGACCTGCGCAGCTTTGCAGGCTTGGCCAACGTTTCGCACGTGGTGATGGCTCACCCCGACGTGAAGGCCATCAATAGCGAAGACAGGCCGAACAACGTCTGCCCGCAACCGGAAAAGCTCCACGCGCTGGAAGGCGGAAAGCTCGATATGGTTATTCCGCCGCTGAGCTGGAACGTAATTCGGGTTACAAGGTAAGCGGACTGAGACAAAAAAGGCGCTTATTCCATCGATGACGTGACGGAATGAGCGTTTTTTTATTGCGCGAAAGCACGAGCGATTTCTGCTTGTTGTTCGAGAAAAGTTTGTATTTGTAGGGGTGTTGTGCGAATTAACAGCTTGATTTTACGATGACATGGGTTACAAATTCGGTTACACTTGTTAAGATTAAGTCACTTATTAAATGTGCGCAAGGTATTGCATTCGCGGGGAATATTGGCTACAATGGGGCCACTACAAAGCCGTTTGCGCAAGATCATCAATCCAGAAAGCGAGAGTGTACAAATGCAGCGTTATTTCCTGGTCGCGGTTCTGGTGATGAGCATACTGTGTACAGGCTGTTTCTGCAGCGCTTATGCAGTGCAGGACGCTTATGCTGTAGAGGCGGAAGCGGCCAGCTACCGGGATATTCCGGGGGTAACGGAGCGGGAAATTCAAGCGATCGAGGCGCTTCGCGCAGTGCGTGGAAGCTTCGTGTACGGCATGAACGAATCCGCCGAGGCTTTCGTGGGCAGCGATGGCAACATCGATGGCTT
This sequence comes from Eubacteriales bacterium, assembly GCA_031553615.1. Classification (GTDB taxonomy): domain Bacteria; phylum Bacillota; class Clostridia; order Christensenellales; family Aristaeellaceae; genus WQXF01. Next base: position 29,609 of record JAVBLJ010000020.1, on the reverse strand, counting down.
TGCGGCGCTAATGTGCCAAGAGATGGGTCGCCTGTTCGGCTTCGATTTCGTGCCCAGCATTCACGATTGGGACGAGCTGATTGAGCAGATGGATTCCCGCGCGATCTCCTTTACCAGCGAGCTGACCGCCACCCCAGAGCGTCGCGAGAAGTATTACATGACCGCCCCGATCCTGGAGCGGTTCGTCAAGGCGTTTACCGATACGGAAGTGGATTCCCTCGCGCAGATCTCCCGGGTTCGCACCCTTCGTCTCGCCTTTTTTGAGGGGACAACTACCTATCAGCGCGTGGCGGAAACCATGGATGTGCCCTTTGAAACCTTCTTTGTGGATTCCTACGAAGAGGTGGCGGAGAAGCTGCTGCACAACGAGATCGATGGCTTTTTTGAAGAAAACACCGCGGAGGCGGCCTTCGATAAGTACGATTACATCAAGGCCATGGATTACTATCCGCTCATCTACTCCTCGGTTTCGCTCTCCACCGCCGACCCGGAGCTTGCGCCCATCATCAGCGTGATGGACAAGTACCTGCAGAGCGAAGGCGTGTCCGAGCTCATTAGCAAATTCCACAGCACGGGTTACCACGCGTTTGCGCGCCACAAGGTAAAATCCAAGCTGATTGCGAAAGAAGCCGAATACATCAAAAAGCGGATGAGCAATGGAAAGGCCATTGCGCTGTTGGCAGAGCACGACAACTACCCCGTTTGCTTTTACAACGAGCAGGAGCAGGAGTTCCAAGGGGTGGCGATCGATCTGCTGGCGCAGATCACCGAGCTGACCGGGCTGCGGTTTGTGCCCATCAACAAACCGGGCACATCCTGGAAGCAACTGGTGGACATGCTGCAGAGCGGAGAGGGGGAGATGCTCTCCGAGCTTCTCTATTTGCCCGAGCGTGAGGGCCAATTCCTTTGGTCCGATACGCCGTATGCGCAGGAGCAGTGCGCGCTGCTTTCCCGCACCGATATGGCGGATATCGACATCAACCAGGCGATGAACGCCAAGGTTGGCCTGATTGAAGGCACGGTCTACACGCGGAGCTTCTGGGAATGGTTCCCCGAGGCGCGCAATACCGTGAGCTACAGCGACAGCACGACGGCTTTCGAAGCGTTGGAGCGCAGAGAGGTCGATTACGTGATGGCTTCGCAAAACATGTTGCTGAGTTTGACCAATTACCTGGAGAAACCGGGCTTCAAGGCTGCGCTGGTGTTCCAACACGGCTTCGAGTCACTGTTTGGCTTTCCTAAGGAGCAGGAAGTGCTGCGCTCCATCGTTAGCAAGGCGCAGCGCGTGGTCGATACTGAGGCGATCTACGAGCGCTGGGCACGCAAGGTGTTCGATTACCGGGACACCCTGGTGCGCGCGCGCATGCCCTACTTGGTTATCGTTACGGTCAGCGTGTCGCTGGCCATGCTGCTGCTGCTGGTCATGCTGCTGCGCAACCGCCGCATGAGCCGCCGCCTGGAAACCCTGGTGCACCAGCGCACGATGCAGTTGGAGGAGCAGACCATCGCAGCCCAAGAGGCCTCCATGGCCAAGGGCAATTTCCTTTCGCACATGAGCCACGAAATTCGAACGCCGCTCAACGCCATCATCGGCATGACGGAGGTGGCGCGCCGTTCCGCTGCCGATGAGAAGAAGCTCACCCATGCCATCGACGAGATATCGGTCGCCTCCTCGCACCTGCTGGAGATACTCAACGACGTGCTCGATATTTCCAAGATCGAGGCGGGCAAGGTGGAGATTGCCCACGATGCGTTTGCACTGCGCCCCGCGCTGTACGAGGTATCGAGCATCATCCGTCAGCGTTGCGAGGCGCGAGGCGTTTCGTTCATCAGCAATCTGGAGGAGCTGCAGGCCATGGGCGTGCGGGGCGACAGGATGCGGTTGAAGCAGGTGCTCATCAACCTGCTGGGCAATGCGGTGAAATTCACCGGCGAAGGGGGTACGATCCGCTTCCTGGTGAACATGGCCAAGCCGGAAGGCAATGCGGTAGCCCTCACATTTGAGGTGAGCGACACTGGCATTGGCATGAGCTCCGAGCAGGTTTCGCGCTTGTTTACGGCGTTTGAGCAGGCGGACAGCTCCATCGCGGGCCGTTTTGGCGGCACGGGCTTGGGGCTGGCGATCAGCCAGAGCTTGGTGAACGCTATGGGGGGGCAGATTCAAGTGGAGAGCGCGCCGGGCAAGGGCTCCGCTTTCTCCTTTACGCTGCGGATGCCGCTGAGCGATGCCGTGGAGACCTCCGCCATCCATTCGGTTTCCGGTGCGGGGCTCGATCTTTCTACGAAGCGCATCCTGTTGGTGGAGGATGTGGACATCAATCGTTTTGTGCTATGTGAGCTGCTTTCCGATACCCACGTGCGGATCGACGAGGCCGAGGATGGGCAGGCCGCCGTAGAGATGTTTGCCGCCTCGGGCAGCCATGCCTACGATTTAATCTTTATGGACGTGCAGATGCCTCGCATGGATGGTTACGAGGCCACCCGGCGCATTCGGGCGATGGAGCGGCCCGATGCGGCCACGGTTCCCATCGTCGCCATGACCGCCAACGCATATAGCGAGGACGTCAAGCATGCGCTGCAGGCCGGTATGGACGGCCACCTTTCCAAGCCTATCGACGTGAGTGCCGTGATGCGCACGCTGACGGCATTGCTGGGCGAGCAAAGGTAATGCCGTGCCATTCGCACCTTATACCACTCCACGATAGATCTCCTGCAAATCTCGCAGATCTTTATCCGAATGACGTTGTCGCGCTTCGGTCAGCGTGGCTGCCGGCTACGCCTCCCTCAGACTCCTAGCCCTCCGTAAAAATCTTCCGCGATCTATTGCGTGAAATCTAACGAGGATTAGTTGCCTGCTTTTGCACCCGCCGTAGTCTTTGTTTTGCAGCGGGTGGGGGAGGAAAAGCCCCCGGCCTCGCAGAATACAGAACATGCAAAAGGCGCGTCCGCCCAATAGCGGATGCGCCTCGCTTTAAAAAGAGGGAGGACGAGTATTATTACTCTTCGGCGTAGGGGGCGAAAGCTTCCTCTGCGTCGGTGCCCATTAGGATAACCATGGCCAGACCATCGCCGAACTTTTCAACCATGTAGGTGGGGATATCGACCAGCCACTCGATTTCCTTCTGCGAGGGGATCGAATCGAAGCACTTGATCGACGTCTTGTAGCGCAGTTCGCCATCGCTGTAATCCATCTCGAAGCTGCCAAGATTGAGCGTGTAGTTAGCGCGGGTGATGAATTCCGCGACCTCGGCCATCGAAGCACTGTCGCTCGGCTTGGGGCTGATGGGGGAATAGGCGTAGACGTTGAACCCATCATCGTGCACAAAGATGCTCACGTCGCATTCGCGAATTTTGGAATCCAACGACATGTTGTACGAGAACCGGTCCTTGGTGGAATCGTAATCGTACTTGTAATCCTGGCTATTGAGGTAGGCCTTGATTGCATCCGCCAGCGAATCGTACTCGTTGCTGCCAGCCAAGGCGGCGGCGGGGATGAAGAGGCAGAGCATGAGGACTGCGGCGAGAATGCGTCTAGCGAGACTGTGCTGTTTGAGATTGTGCTTCATCTGAAAACCCCTCCCTGCGTATTTCGATTGGGCAAGCCTGGATGGTGCGCTATGCCGGTATCCTACCCTGATTTTACCGTTTTGATTGCTTTTTGTCAAACAAACAGAGGAGGGGTTATCCATATGAAGGTATCGTTCATCGGGGCTGGTTCCATTGGGTTCACGCGCAAGCTGCTGTCCGACATACTGACCGTGCCGGAATTCCGCGACATCGAGGTGTCCTTCATGGACATCAATCCGCAGAACCTGGACATGGTGACGCGCCTCTGCCAACGCGACATTGAGGCCAATGGCCTGAACATCAAGATTTATGCCACGCTGGACCGGCGGGAGGCCTTCCGCGATGCGGACTACGTGGTCTGCTGCGTGCGCATCGGCATGCTGGAGGCTTTCGCGCTGGACGTGGAAATCCCGCTGAAGTACGGCGTGGATCAGTGCGTGGGCGACACGCTCTGCGCCGGGGGCGTGATGTATGCGCAGCGCGATATCGCCGCCATGGAAGGCTTTTGCCGCGATATCCGCGAGGTGGCTGCGCCGAGTTGCCTGCTGCTGAATTACTCCAACCCCAACGCCATGGTCACCTGGTATTGCAACCAGTATGGCGGCGTGCCGACGGTGGGGCTTTGCCACGGCGTGCAGGGCGGCCATGCGCTGATCGCGCGCGCGCTCGGCCTGGAGCAGAAGGACCTCGACATCGTGTGCGTGGGCATCAACCACATGACCTGGTACACCTCCGTAAAGCACAACGGCCAGGAGGTGGGCAACGAGCGCATTTTGGCCGCGATGGAGGCCAACGCGGATATCGCGCGCTGCGAAAAGGTGCGCATCGACATGATGAAGCGCTTCGGCTACTTCAGCACCGAATCCAACGGCCATCTCTCCGAATATGTGCCGTGGTACCGCAAGCACACCGAGAAGATACTCGATTGGATCGATTTGGGCAGCTGGATCGACGGCGAGACCGGCGGCTACCTGCGCATCTGCACCGAATCGCGCAATTGGTTCGAGACCGATTTCCCCAATTGGCTCAAGGAGCCGCCGATGCGATACGTGCCCGAAGAGCGCTCGCAGGAGCACGGCAGCTACATCATCGAAGGCATCGAAACCAACCGCCCCTACCGCGGACACTTCAACGTGGTAAACAACGGCTGCATCTCCAACCTGCCCGACGATTGCGTGGTGGAGGTGCCAGGATACGTGGATACGCACGGCATCAACATACCGCGCCATGGCGAGCTGCCGCTGGGCTGCGCCGCGGCCTGCATGTCCAACATCACGGTGCAGCGCTTGGCCGTGGAGGCCGGTGCGCATGGCGACGACCTGCTGCTGCGCCAGGCGATGATGATGGACCCGCTGGTGGGCGCGGTGTGCGACCCAAAAGCGATTTGGCAAATGGTGGATGAGATGCTGATCGCCCAAGCCGAGTGGTTGCCGCAGTACGAGCATGCCATCGCCCAGGCCAAGGAGCGATGGGCGCGCGCCGAGCGCGAGGGCACGCTGATTCCGCCCATTGTGACCCAGGGGGCGGCGCGCCTGCACACCAAGACCGTGGAGGAAATGGCGCAAAATAAGGAAGCCGCGCGCAAGAACGCCTCCGAGGCCGATAAGGCAAACGAGCAGAAGTGAGATAAAACGAGATAATATACGGGATAATATAATGAGACGAGCCTTCGGCGAAAGCCGAGGGTTTGTTTTCAGGCTGCAACGCTTATGTGCGGCAGGCACAGCTTGTGCAGAGCGTAGGACGGGTTTGACAACGGTTCTTCGCCTGTGGTATCATTTTCAGAATTATGAGACACGGGGGTGAGCCGGATGGGTGCCTGCCAGATACCTTTGGGATACTCTTCGCCGATCGACATCCGCGAAACCGAGGTGGCCATCAAGGAAATCAAGGATTTCTTTGAGCTGGACTTGGCGCGCGAGCTGCACTTGACGCGCGTGTCCGCACCGCTCATGGTGCGCGAGCATTCCGGCCTTAACGATACGCTGAACGGGGTGGAGCGCCCGGTACGTTTCGACCTGGCAGACGATTCAGGGGAGCTGGTGGAGATCGTGCATTCGCTGGCCAAATGGAAGCGGCTTGCGCTGGCGCGCTATGGCTTCCATCCCGGCGAGGGGCTCTACACCGATATGAGCGCCATTCGCCGCGATGAAGAGACCGACAACATCCATTCGATCTACGTCGATCAATGGGATTGGGAGCGCATCATCCGCCGCGAGGAGCGCACCGAACAGATGCTGCGCCACTTGGTGCGGCGCGTGTATGCGGCGCTAAAGCACACCGAGCGGTTCGTATCCGAGCGCTACGATTGGGCGCAGCCCGTGCTGCCCGAGCAGATCGCATTTGTGACCTCGCAGCAATTGGAGGATGAATACCCGAACCTCACGCCCAAGCAGCGTGAGTACGCGGCCGCCAAGGAGCACGGTGCGGTGTTCCTAATGCAGATCGGCGGCGCGCTGGCCTCGGGCACAAAGCACGATGGCCGTGCGCCCGATTACGATGATTGGCAGCTCAACGGCGATATCTTGGTGTACTACCCGCTGCTGGATATCGCGATGGAGCTTTCCTCGATGGGCATCCGCGTGGACGAGGAGGCAATGAAGCATCAGCTGGCGGTGCGCGGCTGCAGCGAGCGCGCCGAACTGCCCTTCCATGCGGCGCTGCTGCGCGGCGAGTTGCCGTACACGGCGGGCGGAGGCATCGGCCAATCGCGCATGTGCATGTTCTTTTTGCACAAGGCGCACGTGGGCGAGGTGCAATCGGCCGTATGGCCCCGAGAGACCGAGGAGGCCTGCGCGGCGGCGGGTGTTTCGCTGCTGTAGCGAGATGCCTTGGCAGCGCATGCATGCGAGGAAGAAAACGAGGTGGAGCCTGTGGACGAGACCCAGAACGAGACCCAGAACGAGACACAGAAAGAGACTGAAAAAAAGGCTGTGAACGAAACCGTGATAAAAACTGTAATGGTATCCCTTTCCAGCATGGAGCGGGTGCAGCGCTTTGTGGCGACGCTGCAGGGGCTACCGGGGGAATTTGAACTTTCTTCGGAGCGCTACCTTTTGGATGCTCGTTCGCTGATGGGCATCTTCGGCCTGGATTTGTCCAAGCCGATCCACCTGAAGGTGTACGAGAGCTCCCCCGAAACAATGCGAGCGCTCGAGCCGTTTACGGTAACAGAAGGGGAACCTTCCAAATGAGCAACGATGTACATAGCGGCGATATGAGGAATAATGACATGGTCACCCTGACCATCGGCAAGCAGAAGAACATTGCGCTCATTGCCCACGACGGCAAGAAGCAGGAGATGCTCGACTGGTGCGAATGGAATAAGGGTGTGCTGCGCCATCACTTCCTTTGCGGCACTGGCACCACCGCGCGCATGATCACCAACAAAACAGGTCTGCCGGTGCGCGCGTACAACAGCGGCCCGCTGGGCGGCGATCAGCAGATTGGCGCGAAAATCGTGGAAGGCGCGATCGATTTTGTCATCTTTTTTTCCGATCCGCTGTGCGCCCAACCGCACGATCCGGACGTGAAAGCCCTGCTGCGCATCGCCATCGTGTACGATATCCCGATCGCCAGCAACAAGGCCTCGGCGGATTTCATGATCACCTCGCACCTGATGGATAGCGAATACCGGCATGAGGTGCTGAACTTCCAGAATTCCGCGCAGCGCCGGAGCGAAACGTTGGGGCATCGCTGATCCGGCAGGGCAAAAGATTTGCAAAATAGGCAAACAGCTTTGCAAAACGTGCCTTGCGAAAAGCGGCGAGCCTTGGTATAGTGACAGCAATGGTGAAAAAAGGATCGTTGGATAAAGACCGTTCAAAAAAGGTCGTTCAAAAAAGATCGTGGAGGGCTGCCCTGCAGCCGAAAGGAGCCGCCGAGCATGATGGAGCAAACGAAGAAGCGTTATGAAGCGCTGGGCGTGGATGTGGAGAGCGCAATGCGGCAGCTGGCCGGGATACCGATCAGCATTCATTGCTGGCAGGGCGACGATGTGACGGGTTTCGAGAGCACCGACGCGCTCACCGGCGGCATCCAGGCCACCGGCAATTATCCGGGCAAGGCGCGCAACTTTGCCGAGCTGGCCGCCGATTTCGAGAAGGCGTGCAGCCTGATTCCGGGCAAGAAGCGGATCAATCTGCACGCGTGTTACGCTGTGTTTGAGCAGGGCGAGAAGGCCGACCGTGACGCGCTGGAGCCCAAGCACTTCCGCGCCTGGGCCGAATGGGGCAAGCGCAATGGCATCGCCATCGATTTCAACCCCACCTACTTCTCCCACCCCAAGGCTAGCGGTCTCACCCTCTCGCATACCGATCCGGAAATTCGCGCATTTTGGGTGCGCCACGGCATCGCTTGCCGCCGCATCGCCGCCTACTTTGCCAAGGAGCAGGGCAGCCCTTGCCTGTGCAACGTGTGGATTCCTGACGGGTTGAAGGACGTGCCCGCCGACCGCATGGCTCCGCGCATGCGCCTGAAGGATTCGCTCGACCAGATTTTCGCCGAAAAGCTGGAGGGCGTGGTGGACTGCGTGGAAAGCAAGGTGTTTGGTATTGGGCTGGAGGCGTACACCGTGGGCAGCAGCGAGTTCTACACCGCCTACGCTGCCCAGCATCCCGGCGTGTACAACCTGCTGGACAGCGGCCATTACCATCCCACCGAGTTCATCAGCGATAAGATTCCCGCGCTGCTCTGCTTCTTCGATAAGATTCCGCTGCACGTGACCCGCCCCGTCCGCTGGGATAGCGATCACGTGGTGCGCTTGGACGACGAGCTCAAAGAGATCGCGGGGGAGATCGTCCGCAGCGATGCATTGGATCGGGTGATGATCGGCCTGGATTTCTTCGATGCCGCCATCAATCGCATCGCCGCCTGGGTCATCGGCACGCGCAACATGCAGAAGGCGTTGCTCTATGCTCTGCTTTTGCCGCACGATCGGCTCAAGAAGATGCAGGATCAAGGCGCTTTCACCGAGCTGATGATGCTGCAGGAGGAGTGCAAGACGCTGCCCTTCGGCGACATATGGGAGGCGTACTGCGCGCAGCAGAACGTGCCCGGAAACGAAGCTTGGTTCCAGACCGTGATGGAATACGAAAAAACCGTGCTGGCGCGGCGCGCATAAAGGGAAGCAAGGTTGATACGAAGCAAAGATTGAAACAAAGCAAAGATTGAAACAAAGCAAGAATTGATTTTAAGCCACGCCTTGATCGGGTTGCGACTCGATTCAAGGCGTGGTTTTTCTCGAAAAGCGCAAGCGGTTTGCATAATACCAATTCCAACAACGTTTTGCCACAATCCAGCGGATCTATTTCCGATCGGCGTTGTCGTGCCTCGGTCAGCGTAGCTGCAGGCTACGCCTCCTTCGGACTCCTAGCCGAACGTAAAAATCTCTCGCTGGCTTATTGGCAAAACCTAATTGGAATTGGTATAAGAAGGATTGTATATCCGGAGGATTGCCGAAGGGCCGCTGTTTTACTATAATGAACACAGGACAAGCAGATTCATTGCGTACGGGAGGGAAGCGCCGTGAGATTCGTACACTTGGCGGACTTGCATATCGGCAAAAGGCTGAAGGAGCGAAGCCTTTTCGAGGATCAGGCTTTCGCGCTGGACGCGATCAGCGCCGAGATTGGGCGGATTGCGCCGGATGTGGTGTTCATTGCCGGGGATGTGTACGATAAACCGCAGCCCAACGCCGAGGCGGTGGGTCTTTTCGATCGCTTTCTTACGGGCCTGCACGCGCAGGGCGTGGCGGTTTGCATGATCGGCGGCAATCACGATTCGCAGGAGCGGCTCTCCTTCGCGGGCCGCATACTGGAGCGGCAGCGGCTCTACATCGCCGACGCGTATGAGGGCAGCATGCGCAAGGTGACCTTCGAGGATGAGCATGGCCCGATCGACGTCTATCTGCTGCCGCACCTGTGGCCGCGCGAGGTGGCGGCTTGCTTTCCGGAGCGCAGCATCGGGAGCATCGGCGATGCGGTGCAGGCCGCCATCGAGCACGAGAAGGTGGATGCATCACGACGCAACGTGCTGCTGGCCCATCAGTTCGTGACGGCGGTGGGGGAGCAGCCGGAGCTTTCCGATTCGGAGGTGAATCCGGTCGGCGGGCTGAGCGCGGTCGATTTCCGCGCATTCGATGCGTTCTGCTATGTGGCGCTCGGGCATCTGCACGGCGCGCAACGCGTGGGGCGGGAGAGCGTGCGCTACGCCGGGTCGCTGCTGCGCTACTCCTTCTCCGAGGTGCACCAAAAAAAGTGCTTCGTGAGCGGAGAGATCGGCGCGCAGGGCGATATCGCTTATGAGCTCATACCGATACCGCAGCTGCACGGCATGCGCGAGCTGCGCGGAGAGATCGAGCAGTTGCTCGATCCGGAGCATGTTTCCCGGGGTGATGTGAACGATTACCTGCACGTAACGCTCACGGATTCTCCGCTGCCCATGGCGCCTATGGACAGGCTGAGCGCGGTGTTCCCCAACGTGCTGGCGCTCGATTTTGCCTTCGAAGATCGGGCCATGACGGAGCCAGACGCGGCGGCGGCCGAATCGAAAAATCCCCTTGAGCTGTTCGCGGAGTTCTATCGCATCATTACCGCGCGGGAGATCGAACCCGGCCTGCAGCGCTATGTGCAGGACACCATGGACGCGCTATGGAAGGAGGCGGATATATGAAGCCGATTTCCTTGGAATTCTGCGCATTTGGCTCGTACCGGGCCAAGACGCTGCTGGACATGACCCGCCTGGGTTCGCGTGGCCTTTACCTGATTACCGGAGACACGGGCGCTGGGAAGACCACAATCTTTGACACGATCTGCTTTGCGCTGTATGGCAAGGCCAGCGGCGAATACCGCAACGAGCGCTTGGGCCGGAACACGCTGCGCTGTGAATCCGCCGCGCCCGATATGCCGACCTATGTGCGCATGCGGTTTGAGCATGCGGGGCAGGTATACGAAACCTACCGCGCCATGGAGTACGAGCGCCCCAAGCAGCGCGGCACCGGCACAGTGCTGGAGAAGGAGCAGGTGGTGCTCACCCTGCCGGACGGGCGCGCGATGGAGGGCAAGGAGAAGGTCAACCAGGCGCTTGTTGAGATATTGGGCATCGCGCACAAGGATTTCACCAGCATCATGATGATCGCCCAGGGCGATTTCCTGCGGTTGCTCATGGCCAACACTGGCGACCGGCAGGCCATACTGCGCCAGATATTCGGCACAAAAATCTACGAGGATTTCCAGGCCGAGCTCAGCGGGAGGGCCAAGGCCGCGAACGAGGCTTATGCGCTCTGCAAACACGGCATCGAGGAGGAGCAGCGGAGGCTCGATTGCCCGCCCGATCATCCGCTCTACGGCGAGCTAGGCGCAGCAAGCGCATATCGCGTGCCGGATTTTCTGGCGTTTTGCGTGCAGATGATGGAGCACGACGGCGCGGAGCAGGCGCGCATCGAGGGGCTGGAGGGCGAGAACAACCGCGAGCTCCTGGCGATTCGAAAGGCGCAGGGAGAGGCGGCGCTGGCCAATGCGGATATAGATGCGCTGGATCAGGCGAACCGGGCGATCGAGCGGCTCCTGCTGGATGCGCCGCGCGTGCAGGCCCTTCGCGATCGCATCGCGCTGGCGATGAAGGCGGAGAGCGTTTCCGCGCATGAGAGGGCTTGGAACGACGAGCTCGCTGCGCGCTCCCGGAAGCGCGAGGAGCGCGAAGCCTGCGAAAAGGAGCTGGAAGCCGCCGACGCCGCATGCACCGAAGCGGCGAAGCTAGAGGAGCGCATCGCCGCACAGAGCAGCCCATTGGAAGAGAAGAAGGCGGAAGCGGTGCGGTTGGAGCAGCAGCTTCCGCAATATCGGCAGGCCGACGCGCTGCAGCGGTCGGTCGCTACGCTGCGCGACGATTGCGAGAAGCGCAGGGGCGCGTTGGAGATCGATCAGGGATTGCAGGAGCAGAATCTGCGGGAGCTCCAGCGCCGTCGGGAGCAGGAGGATGCGTTGGCGGAGGCGGGCGCGCAGCTCAGTCGTGCTCAGCAGCGCTGGGACGACGCAACCCGGTGCAAGCAGCGGTTGAGCGAGCTTTCCGAAGCGATTGGCGTAGCCCTGCAGGCCCAAGCAGCGCTGGAACAGGCTCGACAAGAGTTGCGGGTTACCGATGCGGTGGCCACCGAAGCCTCCCGGCGGCATCGGGCGCTGCAGAGCCGCTTCCTGTTTGCCCAGGCGGGCATTCTGGCTTCCCGGCTGGCGGAGGGCGAAGCCTGCCCGGTCTGCGGATCTACCGCGCATCCGCATCGGGCGCAGGCCCCGCTGGACACCCCCACCGAGGAGGGCGTGGAAAAGGCCAAGCAGGAGGCGGAACGGACGGAGTTGGCAGTGCGCAAGCAGAGCGTGACCGCCAGCGGCCTGGAGAGCGCACAGCGGGAGCGCGAGAGACAGCTGTGCACGGAAGTCTCCGCGCTGTGCGGCGGTGAGGGCGATGCGCCGCTGACGAACATGGCCGCGCGGGTGCTCCATGCATCGCAAGGGGCGGAGGTCGAGGAGACCGAGGCAAAGGCAGAATTGGCCGCATGCGAAAAGAATGCCCAGCTGTACACGCGGCTGCGCGAGCGGATTGCGATGCTGCAGCGCGATACCGACGCGTCGGGCAAGCGATTGCAGGAAGCGTGGGCGCGGCTGAACGCCGATGCGGCGAGCCTTGCGGCCAAGGAGGAGCAGTATGCGGCGCTGCGGAGCAGCCTGCGCTTCGCCGATGCGGCCCTGGCGCAGGAAGCGATGGATGCGTTGCGCACTGCGGTGAGCCGATGGGAGCAAGGCCGAAAGGTGGCGGCGGAGGCGGCGCAGGAGGCGCAAAAGCGCCAGCGAGCAAGCCAACAAATGCTGGCGCTGCTGCAAGAGCAGGAGAGGCGGCGGGAGGAAGCGCTCGTGCAGAAGCGTCATGGATATGCCGAGGCCCTGGGCACCGCCGGATTTGCTGATGCGGACGCGTATGCGTGCGCCAGGCTGGAGCCCGGTGCGCGGCAGCGCGCGGAGGGCGAGGTAAGGCAGCACGAGGAGGCGCTGCTCCGCGAAAGCACGCGGCGCGATGATCTGCGCACCCGGACGCAGGGCCGCGAGCGGGTCGACGGCACGCTGCTCGATGCGCAGGCCGGGCAGCTGGAGGCGCGGCAAGCGGCTTTGAGCGAGGCGAGGAACCGCGTAGCGTTCCGCCTCAAGCAAAATGGCGACTGTGCGCGGCGCGTGCGGCAGGCACAGGCCGAGCATGCGGCACTGCAAAAGCAGGCCGAAGCATTGGGGCACTTGGCCGACATCGCGAGCGGGCAGTATCGCGGGAGCGCCATCGGCAAGCTTTCCTTCGAAAATTATATACTGGCGGATTACTTTGGCCACGTGCTCATCCAGGCCAATCAGCGCTTTCAGGCGATGACCGGAGGCCAATTTGAGCTGGTGCTCGCGCAGGACGCGCGCGACCGCCGATCCCAGTTCGGGCTGGAGCTGGAGGTGATCGACCACTACACCGGCGGCAAGCGCGGCGCGAACACGCTTTCCGGCGGCGAGGCGTTCATGGCCTCGCTGGCGCTGGCGTTGGGCTTCTCGGACGTGATCCGCCACTTCAAGGGCGGAATCGTGCTCGATTGCATGTTTGTAGATGAGGGCTTTGGCTCGCTGGATGAAACCACGCTCGGGCAGGTGATGGACGCGCTGCAGCGGTTGGCCGAAGGCGATAAGCTGGTGGGCATCATATCCCATGTGGCGGAGCTGCGGCAGCGGATTGCCAAAAAGATTGTGGTGAGCAAGACCGCCGGGGGAAGCGTCGCGCGCATCGTGACCGACGCGTAGTGCATGCACGCGCACAAAAAGGCGCGGCACGCATGCTCGAAGACACGCGTGCCGCGACAAGGAGGATATCCATGCGAAACGGCTAGCCGATCTGAGTTTAGCAGACCAAGGCTTTGCCGAAGGCTTGGCACTTTGCGGTATCGTCGCCCTGGGGCGCATCGTTGACGATGAGGCTTTCCTGCACCAGCTCCGCCTTCGCGTTTTCCATGCGCTCTGTCCAGTCGCGCATCCATTGGCCGTCTCCCCAGCCGTAGGAGCCGAAGAGGGCCAGCTTCTTTCCGGCCAGCTTGCCCTCGATTGCGGCCACGAAGGGCTCAAATTCGCCCTCCTCAAGCACCTCGTCGCCCATGGAAGGGCAGCCGAGCGCCAGCGCATCGCAGGCCAGCGCAGCCTCGGGCGCGATATCAGAAACGGATTGAACCACGGTTTCGGCGCCGGCCGCCTGTGCGCCCTCCGCGATCAGCTCGGCCATCGTCTGGGTGTTGCCTGTGCCGCTCCAGTAGATGATGTGGATATTCATGATGTTTGCTCCTTTTTGTCGTTCAGTTTTGTTGCGTGTAGCGTACGGATGGTATGTTGGACGGACATGCGGCCCATGAGCGAAAGGGTTTTGCGCTTCGAGCAATCAATTCGCTTCACCAGCGCGCGTGCGCGTTCTACATCGTGATAGACCTTCCAATAGCTGGAGAATTGGAACCCCTTGCCGCCTTGGGCGATGAACGCGTGCACATCGCGCGCCGGGTATCCCAGGAAAAGCCCGATTTCGTGGGGGAAATGGTCGGCCCTAAAGCGTGCCTTCAGGTGGGAGAGCATGGCGTGCAGCGTGCCTGAGGGCGGGTAACCCGCCGCCTGCAGGAGCGGATCGCGCCCATGCTCGGCCAGTGCGTCGGTAAGCATCGCCTCATCGTAGAAAAGGTAGAGCGCATTTCGCGGGCCACGGCTTAGCTCCAGCGAATGGAGGGGGAGCGCGGCGAACGAGGCTTCGGCCACGCCGCAGGGCTCAGAGCGGGCACAGTGGCGGATGGGCAACGTGACCAGCTCGGCGGGCTTGATGCCCTCCAGCACGGCACATGCGGCGTAGGCGACCGCGCGCAGACAGTATTCTTCGCCGCAGGCGGCGTGGAGCGTTTGGTAGAACGCCAGCTTGGTCACGGTTTTATCCTCCGAAAGCATCCTCCGAAATATTAACCATGGTTAACAATATGGATTTTACTCGACCGGAGGGTGATTTGTCAACCGGTATCTCGGAATTTTTGTCGGATTTGGATAAAGGTCTCCCACCAGAGTTCCCATCGTTCGTATGGGTTAAGGGGGGGTGTTTGCAGCATGGAGCGTCCAGGACGAAAAAAACCGCCCAGCAGCCTCAAATGGCTTCGCTGGGCGGTTTTTCGCTGGCGTACCTGACAGGATTCGAACCTGCGACCTTCAGAGTCGGAGTCTGACAAGAACCGTGGAATTAAGCCGATTTTTATACATTTCCCATTTGGTTTCTCATTATCGAGCCTTTTTCTTGCCCTTCTGCGCTGTGTTGATCTTCTTCGCTGCGTCGGCGATTGCTGATTCTGTGACGTGGGTGTATATATTGGCTGTTACGGATATGTCAGAATGCCCCATAAGGTATTTTGCGATGTTGATAGGTACGCCTGCGTCTTGCAGATCAGTGCCGTAGGTGTGACGCAAGCAGTAAGGCACCAGATCAGGTGCGACCACACTAAGCGTGATCTTGTTGCGGTAGAGCTTTGCACCCATAGCAATGTCTAATTCACGTTTGAAGTTGCCCCACATGGCCTGCATGCTTTTATCGTCGTGCCTTTTGCCGGAAAGCGGCTTTGTAAACACGGGTTCGAAGGGGCCCTTCTTCGCGGCGAGGAGTGCCTCGTACAGCGAATCTGGGATGGGAATGTCGCGTACCCCGGCGGGCGTTTTGGGTGTATCGATCTGACGGGTTCCAGCCTTCATAGCAACCTGGATCCGAATGAGCTTTTTCTTCAAATCCACATGCCGCCAATCTAGTGCGCGGGTTTCTCCGGGGCGCAAACCGCAGTACATCATCGTCTTGATCCACAGCCCCGCATGGTGCGCCTCGGCGAGATGCAGGATATGGACGCGCTCTGAGGCGGTGATGCTTCTGTGGGTACCGTTTTTTGCAGTGGGAAGTTCCAGTTCTTCGGCGGGATCATATGCAATAAGGCGGGAGATGCGCGCCCGCTTAAAGAGCGCCTTGAGCGTCATGCGAAGCTTAGATAAGTCTGATCCACTTGTGCCCGCACGGGAATTAAGGATTTTTTGCAGATCAACATCCTTTACGTCTCGCAGCTTCTTTGCGCCGATGGCCGGTATGATTACGCTGTAGATGTGTGATTTGTAGTTCCGATACTGCCCTTCGCCCACGGAGTGCTCTTTGTAGGTTTCAAGCCACTCTTCAGCCCAACGAGCGACGGTCATATTGCCGCTTATGCCGATCTCTCCGGTTTCCAAGGCGAGTTTTTTGCGTGCAGCTTTGGCGTGGGCGTCTTTCAAAGTTTTTCCGGAGGTTTCATACTGCTTTCCGTTGTGGTAAAACGTTACGCGCTCGTACGTGTATTTTTTAGGCGAGCCATCCGAAGCGGCTGGTTTTTTTGGCATGCCGCAACCTCCTTTCGTCCTTCCGCAAATTCCCAGCAAATTTGTTGTTAAGGTTTTGCACTTTTTTTGACTTGTATAGGTAGAGGGGTAAAAAAACACCTCGTACACCGATACAAGGAGGGGGATTGTATGTTCTCGTAACGCGACCACCATATGCGGTACTTGCAAAAGAGGCGGTGCGGTGCTATGATTATCGCACAAAAGGGAACGTATGTTCTTAAACAAACAGTCGGAGGGGGAAGCCATGATAACAGCATACCGAGAAATGATCTGTGATCTAGTGGGGAAGATATCGAATGTGCGAATCCTTCAGGCCTTGCTGCACTTGATCCGGCAAATTGGCGAAAACAAACAGGCTACTTCCGAAGCTCTTCCGCCATATCAAGAACGATCTTCTTGAAGATTTTCCATTCTTCGCCGCCCAAACGAGCCAAGGCTTTGAAAACAGCCTTGGCCGTTTCTTTTTCGCTGGAAAGGAGGTTGTCGACAAGCAGATCGAAGGCATCGGCATTATCTACAAACATAGCCCCTTCGCCCGTTGTGAGCCATTCGTAGTCAACGCCGAACTCACGGCAGATTAACTTAATTGTTCTCTCTGTGACACTCCGAACTCCGTTTTCGATTTGTCCAACGGTGTTTTGCTTAAGTGCTATCCTTTCGCCAAATTGGGCCTGATTTAAACCTAGCTCCTTGCGCGTTTCCTTAATTCGCTCACCAATGGTCATCATTTCAAATTTCACCTCGCCGATAGCATAACACAAAGAATATCTCTTTGCAATGATTTCACTATTGACAATATGCACAATTTGAGATATTATTGCATCGCAAAGAGATTTTAGTGAAGGAGGTGACACCATGCGAAGAGCCAAAGCGACCCACGAACCCGCGACCTACACTGACTTGAGCCAGGCCCTCGGAGCGTTCGAGCAGCTGCCGGAGCCGCAAAAATCGTTTGTGACCGGGCTGGGCTACGGGCTGCTCCTGCGAGCGGAGCAGGAGAGCACGGAGAACAAAGAGACAGCGTAAGTATTGAGAAAGCCCTCCGTCAGCGGAGGGCGGGCAGGGCAAGAACAGACTAATCCTTGCGGTTAAACAGAGCCTTGGAGTGCTCGCTGGTTTGCTGCGCATAGTCAATGAGGCGGCTGAGGCCGCATAGCACCAAGCCGGGAACAAGGACGGTAAAGAGCGACCCGAAGCCACCCGCGAGCGCCGCCCAGAAGTGGAACGCCATGCGAGGCGAGCTGAGCCGCTCCTGCACCTGGTACGCAAAAGCGTTGCCGGAAACGATAAATCCGGTGATGGCCGCAACGACAGAGGCAAAGAGGAGGATATTGCCGACGGCCGCCAGCGCGCGAGATACTCCATCGGTACTATCCACAGATGAGCCTGTGCTCTGCCCGGACTTGGGCGCGTGAACAGCCAGGGGAATGTGGCAAGCATCGCAGATGGTCGCGGAACTGCTGTAGATCGAGTTGCACTTTAGGCAGATTTTTTGATACCCACCCTCCGCCTTTCCGAGGCTGCCGCCGCAATTGCAACAGGAAGTCCGGGTGTCACCGTTGAGCTCGCCGCAGGCCTTGCACGTTTTCATAAAAACTACCTCCGCCAAATTATGACAATATATTACCACCAACTGACAAGAACGGACAAGCGAACAGGAAAAGCCCTCCATTGCTGGAGGGCGGGGGGAAGCTAGTTGCGAACCTTAACAATAGAATAGTCCGCCCGCGCGCGATAGCCAAATACTGAGCGAATAGCGCATTCCGCGCCGAAAGCAAGTGTGATGGCCGATAAAAAGCATTGTTATTTCTCGTCTTTCTAGTATATACTAAGATCAAGAAGGGAAAGGAGCGAGAAACATGATTAGCAAGGGCAAACGCTTGATCACCTCGGTTATGTCAACGCTGCTTTCAAAAGCAAACGATCAAGCGATGGCTAAGGTAGATTCGGACAAAATCCAAAAACTTAGCGATCGTTCGGAACAATCGCGGGCTAGTCGGCGAATTGAGGATGCTCGTAAGAGGCTTCATCGATAAACACTGCAACTGTATCTATGATCGGCATGCCGTTAAATGCTGGCGCGCCAAAGTTTTTCAGTATATCGATTACAAAGTGTGGCAGTGCAGTGCTATTATGGAAAAAATCGAGGTCAGCGGCATCGACGGTTTGGTGTATACTGCTGACGAATCCCAAAAGCACAAGTTCATAATGGGTCTTGAGGAGTATTGACGCATTGTTTTCGCGGAGATGCTCTTTTTTCATGAATGCTAATAGTTGGTCTGAGCACAAAAAGATACTTGACGGCAAACTTTCAGAAATAAGTGAAATCAACTTTTGCGTGCCTTTGGGGAGTACGCTGCCTTTCTTCAGAGGGTTTGCCGCATCAGGATGCCTCCGCTGTTGCCTATTAGCGGGTTCCGCTTCATCGGATGGTGGCCAGGGCTGCCCCGCCTCATGCATCCAGGTTTCAAAACTCTCGACGTAGCTGACAGTCCAAGGAACATCAACGAAGCGAAACCGCCCCCTAATGGCACAATATTTTCCCAAGACAGGTGTATCGCACAAAAGGTTTGATTCATCTAAGTGCGAGTACATTTGATTAAACATGTCGTCATGCACAACATACTCGGCAATCTCAGCAGCGGATGAAGACTGAGAAAATGCTGTGGCTAACCCGGGGTGATCATAACCAATGCTGCCTTCAACAAAGCTTTTTGAGACGCCGAGGCTTGCGCTGGTTTCATAATGTACAGTATCGGACGGATCGGTGGTTGTTTCATCCGTTTTGTCTATTACGCTGGTCTGGTGACGCACTTGGTGACCGCCTCGAAGCTGCGCTAGGTAGGATGTTATGTGGGCTGTGTCCAGATAAAGGAATTGCTTCACTTTGAGCACCTCTTTTTTCTTTTGTACTGGAGAGGGGTATTTATCGCCGCTTCGGTTCATCTGACCGACCAACCAGGTAATCCAAGGACACGTCAAAGTAGTCCGCGAGGGCGCAGGCAATGTCAATACTGGGTTTTTTCCTCCCGTGTTCCAGGTTCCCTACCGCAGATTTTGTGATGGATAATACGTCGGCCAACTGCAACAGCGTAATCTTCTTTTTCTTACGAAGCAACGACAGTCTTTCAGCAAAAGTACATTCACAAAACATAAAAATACCCCCTTGACAGTATTCTTAAAGAACACTATAATTAGGGCAAAGGTATTCTGAAAGAACACCATTGTCAAGAGAAAGGAGGGGAGATGTTCCTCGTGATACGACAAGAGCGCCAACAACGCGGTTGGACGCAGGAGTATGTCGCTAAGCGGATCGGCATAACGAAAGGAGCGCTTAAGAACATCGAAACCGCCCAGCGCAGGCCATCCTATGAAGTTCTCGTCAAGCTCGAAGATTTGTTTAACCTCTCGCATCGGGAGCTGTTTGCACCAGCGCCCGACACCCCAGATGATACCACTAACTGACAAGAACGGACAAGCGAACAGGAAAAGCCCTCCATTGCTGGAGGGGGGAGGACGCAAGTGCGACAGCGCAATACGGAAATTTTGACGAGAGTCGAACAGATCATCCGTACCGACTCGGAAGCAGCCGTCAACATCCTCCTTGGTGGAGGCGACTGGATACTGTTAGCGGTCAAAAACGGGGGGAAATCGAATCCCTTATTTTGGATTGGACGTCTAAAACGACGAAAACGCGAGAAATCGTGAGACTGGGAGACATACACAAAAAAACAATTGTTGCTATTTACTTCTATTAACCTAGGCGAACATGCTTCCCCGAAAATTATCGCCTGGACCGGGATTTGACGCGCTTTGCATTTATGCGTTCGCTCCTATATCATCCAAGCATATGGGCACCGGATGGGGTACCTTCCGATTGTTTGCAACACTATTCATTACACATAGCCTTCGATAGGCTCCACGCCGTAGCTGAGATGCAGTATCGGATTGCGGTGCTGCTTGAAGCGGGTATGAACTATGTACAGATCAAATCAGCATTAGCGCAACACCGCAACCTGGCTGCTTGAAAAACAGGAAGGAGTGTAGCCCATGAACATGGCCACGCTGGAGCAGCTGTCGAAGCACCCCGACCTGCAATGGATGCTGACACAGACCGAGGTCGCCCGGCGGCTTGGATGCTCGCGGCAGCACGCGGCGGTTTTTCTCGATGAGCACAGCGTGCCGCATCATCGGGTTGGAAACAAAAAGATGTACGCCATATGGGACGTGATGGAAGCCCTGGAAAAGACCAAATGGAAGTGAGGTACTCCCATGCAACCAGAATACGCCAAGATCAGCCGCCGGGAGTGGCGGAGCCTGTACCGCCGGATGCGGGCCATGCAGATATCGATCGTCGTGCTTGCGCTGACCGTGTGCGGGCTCGTCGGGGTGACCGTGCCGATGGTCCAGTCGCTGCTGGGGTGGTAGAGAGGAGGTATGAGCCATGCAATCCGTAGCAACAGACGCCCTGTCTAAGTACCTGGCGGCCGGATACACCCAGGCCGAAGCCGAGGAGTTGCTGGCGTTTGACGCGGAGGTTGATCGCGAGTTTGACGAGGGCCTAAACGCCGCGCTTGCGGACGCGTACATGCAGCGAGATATGGACGCTGATCTGGATGAGCTTGCCACGCTTGATGCTTTGGACCACAAGACCGCACATGCCCGCAAGCGGTCGAAAAAGTACCAGCGCCAGTACTACGAGGCCAACAAGGACCAGATCGCCGAGTATCAGCGCCATTACCGCGAGGCTAACAAGGACCAGATCGCCGAGTATCAGCGCCATTACCGCGAGGCTAACAAGGACCAGATCGCCGAGCAGCGGCGCCATTACCGCGAGGCTAACAAGGACCAGATCGCACTCCGGAACAAGGATCCCGAGCGGGCTGAGAAACGCCGTGCTTACCTGCGGGAGTACATGCGTGTGTACCGCCGGCGCAAAAAGGAGGCGGCCGCCCATATATGATCCGCGATTATGACAAAGGCGCTTACCGATGCAGCAACATCGATAAGCACCGTGCCCTCATGGGCAAACCATGTATATCACTTTGATTATATCACATAACTCAGGGAGGTGCAAACAGAAATGGAACCCGTAAGAATCAATCAGCTTGAAATCGAAAACCTCAAGAGAATCCGCGCGGTAAAAATCGAGCCTGCCGCCACCGGGCTTACCGTCGTCGGTGGTCGCAACGAGCAGGGGAAAACATCGGTGCTCGATGCCATCGCCTGGGCGCTGGGCGGCGACCGATACCGCCCCTCCAATCCTGAGCGCGAGGGGTCAGTTATCCCGCTGGCCTTGCAGCTGAAGCTGTCCAACGGGCTGATCGTCGAGCGCAAGGGCAAGAACAGCGACCTAAAGGTGACCGATCCGAGCGGAAAAAAGAGCGGGCAGCAGCTGCTCAATGATTTCGTGGAACAGCTCGCGCTGGACTTGCCCCGGTTCCTGCAGGCGTCCAGCAAGGAGAAGGCAACCACGCTGCTACGCATCATCGGCGTGGAGGAGCAGCTGCACGAGCTGGAACGGCAGGAAACCGAGTGTTATAACCGCCGACAAGCCATTGGCCGGATTGCCGATCAAAAAAGCAAGTACGCGAAGGAGCAGCCCTACTACCCGGACGCGCCGAGGGAGCCGATAGCTGCCTCCGAGCTGATCCGGCAACAGCAGGACATCCTGGCCCGTAACGGCGAGAATCAACGCAAGCGGCAGAGCCTGCAAGCGCTCGAGGCGCAGGCCGCCGACGTCCAGCGCCGTATCGATGAGCTTCTGGAGAGGCAGCGCGCCGTGCAAATCGATTTGGACATTGCTCGGAAATCGGCGCTGGAGATGCTCGACGAATCCACCGAAGAGTTGGAGCGCAACATCGCCGAAATCGAGACCATTAATAGGAAGGTTCGCGCAAACCTGGACAAGGACAAGGCCGAGGAGGACGCCCGCGAGCACGAAAACCAGTACAACGCCCTGACCGCCGAGCTAGAGCGCGTCCGCAGCGCGAAGCTGGCGCTGCTGACCGGCGCGGAGCTGCCGCTCGCGGGGCTGTCGGTGGAGGACGGCGAGCTGACCTTCGAGGGCCGCCGCTGGGACTGCCTGAGCGGCTCAGCGCAGCTCCGGGTGGCCACCGCCATCGTGCGCAAGCTCAATCCCCAGTGCGGGTTCGTGTTGCTGGACAAGCTGGAACAGATGGACGTGGACACCCTGCGCGAGTTCGGAGCGTGGCTCGAGGGCGAGGGATTGCAGGCCATTGCCACGCGGGTTAGCACAGGGGCTGAGTGCAGCATCATCATCGAGGACGGGTATGTGGCGGGCCAGGAACATGCGCCGGAGCCGCAAACCCAGGTCTGGAAAGCGGGGAGTTTTTAATGGAAATCATCAAAGGCAAGATTCAGAGCGCGCAGAAGGTGCTGATCTATGGACCGGAGGGCATCGGCAAATCTACGCTGGCCGCGCGGTTCCCCGATCCTTTGTTCATCGATACGGAGGGTAGCACAAAGCACATGGACGTTTCGCGCCTGCCCAAACCCAGCAGCTGGACGATGCTGTTGGAGCAGGTGAGGTACGTACGGGATCATCCCGTGTGCGGTACGCTGGTCATCGACACCGCCGATTGGGCTGAACGACTGTGCCTTGAACAGATATGTGCCGTTAAACAAATTGACGGCATAGAAAGCATGGGATATGGGCGTGGCTATGTGTATCTGGCGGAGGAGTTCGGGCGATTGCTGAATCTCCTGGATGAGGTCATCGGTCGAGGCATCAACGTTTGTTTCACCGCCCACGCCAAGATGCGCAAAATCGAGCAGCCCGACGAGATGGGCGCTTACGATCACTGGGAGGTCAAGCTGCAAAAGAACACCGCGCCCCTAATCAAAGAGTGGGCCGACTTGATGCTGTTTGCAAACTACAAGACCTATGTGGTCAACGTGGATGGGCAAGGCACACAGAAGGGCAAAAACAAGGGGCAGGACGGGGGACGGGTGCTGTATGCCGCCCATCATCCATGCTGGGACGCCAAGAATCGGCACGGTCTGCCCGACGAACTGCCCATGGATTACGCGGCGTTTGCCCACTGCATCCCCGCCAAATCTCTACCCGAAACAACGCAAGCGGATCCGCCCGCTGCGCCTCGGCCTGCAGCGTCTCAGCCCGCGCCGGAGCCGTCCCGACAGCCTGACGCGCCGCCGACCATCGATCCGCCGAGGCAAGAGGCGAAGGGTATCCCCAAGCCGTTGCAGGATTTGATGGAGGAGCATGCGGTGACTGAACCGGAGATCCAGGAGGCGGTGGCGTCTCGCGGGTACTACCCGCGCGGCATGCCGATCACCGACTACGATCCGGATTTCATCGCGGGGGTGCTGGTAGGCGCATGGGCGCAGGTGCACCAAATGATTGTCGCGAGCCGCGAGAAGCGGCTGGAAACTCCATTTTAGGCCATTATGCACAAGGAGGATATCACATCATGGCATACCAAGAAAACACCGGGTACGAGCTGGATTGGAACAGCCCCATCGAAAACGACAGCCCCGAGCTCGTGCTGCTTCCCGAGGGCGACTACAGCTTTAGGGTGCTGGATTTCGAGCGCGCCCGCCACACGCCGGGCAAGGACGGCAAGCTGCCTCCGTGCAACAAGGCGGTGCTCCAGGTTAAGGTGACCGCGCCCGAGGGCGAGACCACTATCAAACACAATCTTTTCCTACACAGCACGACCGAAGGCATTTTGTGCGCGTTTTTCACCGCCATCGGCCAGCGCCAGCACGGCGAGAAGGTGATCATGAACTGGAACGCCGTCAAGGGCGCTACCGGCCGGTGCAAGGTGGGCATCCGCGAGTGGATCGGCAACAATGGAGAGAAGCGTCAGAGCAACGAAATCAAACGCTTCCTGGAGCCGGAGGAGGGCACGGCGGCCAAGACCGCCGGGTTCCAGGCGGGGAGGTTCTGACGATGGATCTCAGGCCATATCAGCAGGAGGCTAAATTGGCCGTGCAAGCCGAGTGGGCCAAGGGGATCAAACGGACGCTGCTGGTGCTCCCCACCGGAACCGGGAAAACCATCGTGTTTTCCAAGCTGATCGAGGATTGCGTGCGCGACGGGGAGCGGGTGCTGGTGCTCGCTCACCGGGGCGAATTGCTGGAGCAGGCCGCTGACAAGCTGCAAAAGGCTACCGGCCTGGGCTGCGCGGTGGAAAAGGCGGAGGAGAGCTGTCTGGGCAGCTGGTTCCGGGTGGCGGTCGGCTCGGTGCAGTCCCTGATGCGCGAAAAGCGTCTGTCGCGGTTTGCGCCGGACTACTTCGGCAGCATCATCGTCGACGAGGCACATCATTGCATTTCCGATAGCTACCTACGGGTGCTGGAGCACTTCGGCGACGCGAAAGTGCTCGGCGTCACCGCCACCCCCGACCGGGGCGATATGCGGAACCTGGGCACGTTTTTTAAGAGCCTGGCCTATGAATACACGTTGCCCAAGGCCATCAAGGCCGGATACCTCTGCCCGATCCAGGCACAGACCATCCCCCTCAAGCTGGACATTCGCGGCGTGGGCACGCAGGCCGGAGATTACAAGGCCGCCGACCTGGGCACCGCCCTGGACCCCTATCTGCATCAAATCGCCGACGAGATGGCCAAGGTGTGCATGAACCGAAAGACTGTGGTGTTCCTGCCCCTGATCAGGACCAGCCAAAAGTTTCGTGACATCCTCGCGGAAAGGGGGTTTTCCGCCGCCGAGGTCAACGGCGAAAGCAGCGACCGCGCCGAGATACTGCGCGACTTTGATGCCGGGTGCTACAACGTGCTGTGCAACAGCATGCTGCTTACCGAGGGCTGGGACTGCCCCTCGGTGGACTGCATCGTGGTGCTCCGTCCGACCAAGGTGCGCAGCCTCTACAGTCAGATGGTAGGGCGCGGAACGCGGTTGCACCCCGGCAAGGAAAACCTGCTCCTGCTCGACTTTTTGTGGCACACCGAGAAGCACGAGCTGTGCCGCCCGGCGCACCTGATCTGCGAAACCGACGAGGTGGCACAGCAGGCGACCGCCAACATGGAGGCCTCGGCGGGCTGCCCGGTGGATCTCGAGCAGGCCGAGCAGCAAGCGATGCAGGATGTGGTTTCGCAGCGCGAAGAAGCGTTGGCGAAAAAACTGGCCGAAATGCGCAGCCGCACGCGCAAGCTGGTGGACCCGCTGCAATTCGAGCTGAGCATCCAGGCCGAGGACCTGGCCGGATACGTTCCTTCATTTGGATGGCAAATGGAACCGGTTTCTGAATTTCAGCGCACATCGCTTGAGCGTTTAGGTATTTTCCCGGATGAGATTGAAAATGCCGGAAAGGCTTCACTCCTACTAGACCGCTTGGACAAAAGACGCATGGAAGGCCTAACAACCCCAAAACAAATTCGCTGCCTTGAAAAATACGGTTTCACTCATGTCGGGACATGGCAATTCCAACATGCCAGAGATATTATTGACCGCATCGCGGGGAATGGCTGGAGGGTTCCGCACGGAATAAACCCCTGCACTTACATTCCCAAAGGAGAGAGTGCATGAGAATAATAGACCTTACGGGCCAAAGGATAGGTAGGCTTGTTGTAACTAACCGGGAAGGGCGGACTGGAAAGCATCCATACTGGCGTTGTTCTTGTGACTGCGGAGCTGAAGCTATAGTAAGAGGCGACCACTTGCGCGAAGGAACAATTCGAAGCTGTGGATGCTTGGAGAAAGAATTTCGAGAAAAAGGCGGACCCCATAGGGTGCATGGTGAAAGCGACACGAGGCTTTACTCCATTTGGTGCGATATGCGGAAACGATGTAGAAATCCAAAGAGCAGTGCTTACTTGAACTATGGTGGCCGAGGCATTCAAGTCTGCTTGGAATGGGAGACTTACGAAAACTTCCGCGCATGGGCTCTCGCAAACGGATACCTGGCTGATCTGTCTATCGACCGGATTGATGTAAACGGATGCTATTGTCCGGAGAATTGCCGGTGGGCCGATGCAAGAACGCAAGCAAACAACAGGCGGCCGCGCAGAAGAGAGGTGTCTGGATGGTAAACAACCCCAACGGGAGCGATCTGCTGGAAATACTCCAATATGTCGAGCCCTCCCTTTTAACCTACCAGGAGTGGACGAACGTGGGCATGGCGCTCAAGCAACACGGCTTTACCGCCTCGGATTGGGAAGCGTGGAGCCTGCGCGATCCGGCGCGGTATCACTTGGGCGAGTGCGCCAAAAAGTGGGACAGCTTTCGCGGCTCGCCTCATCCGGTATCCAGCGGCACCATCGTGCAGCTGGCGCTGGAGCAGGGCTGGAGCCCACCCGGACGCAAGAACGAAAGCTATGAGCTCGACTGGAATTCAAGCATCGGCGGCAGGGACGATCTGGTGATCATCGACCGGGGCTGGGTTGAGGGCAAGGAACTGGCCGAGCCCGCCGAATGGGACCCGATCGGGCAGCTGGTACGCTATCTGGAAACCCTATTTGAGGCGGCGGAAAACGTCGGGTACGTCACGGAGAGCTGGGAGAAGGACGGGCGGTATGTGCCTTCGAAAGGCGCGTGGGACCGCACGGCCGGCGAGCTGATCGAACAGCTCAACAAGTGCGGGGGCGATGTGGGCGCGGTGCTGGGCGACTGCAAGCCCGAGGTGGGTGCGTGGATTCGCTTCAACCCCCTCGACGGCAAGGGCGTGAAAAACGAGAACGTGACAGAATACCGCTACGCCCTCGTGGAATCGGACAGCATGCCCATTGACCAGCAGAACGCGATCATCCGCGAGCTGGAGCTGCCGGTGGCCTGCCTGGTGCACAGCGGCAAAAAGAGCCTGCACGCCATCGTGCGGGTCGACGCTGCCAACTACGACGAGTACCGCAAGCGCGTCGATTACCTCTATGAGGTCTGCAAAAAAAACGGGCTGGTTGTCGACGTGCAGAACAAAAACCCATCCCGCCTTTCGCGCATGCCCGGCGTAATGCGCGATGGGCACAAGCAGTACCTGGTCGATACCAACATCGGCAAGGAGAGCTGGAAGGCCTGGCAGGAGTGGATCGAGGGGGTCAACGACGATCTGCCCGAGCCGGAGAACATGGCGGCGGTGTGGAACAGCCTGCCCGAGCTTTCCCCGTCGCTGATCGACGGGGTGCTGCGCCAAGGGCACAAAATGCTGCTGGTCGGCCCCAGCAAGGCGGGCAAATCGTACGCGCTGATAGAACTGTGCTGTGCCATCGCGGAGGGCAAAAACTGGCTCAGATGGCCGTGTGCGCAGGGGCGGGTGCTGTACGTCAACCTGGAGCTGGATCGGGCCAGCTGCCTGCACCGCTTCAAGGACGTTTACACCGCGCTGGGCTGGAGCCCCGCCGCGCTCTCCAACATCGATATTTGGAACCTGCGCGGCAAGTCGGTGCCTATGGACAAGCTCGCACCCAAGCTGATCCGCCGCGCCGCCAAGAAAAACTACATCGCCATCGTCATCGACCCGATCTACAAGGTGATCACCGGCGATGAGAACAGCGCCGATCAAATGGCCCATTTTTGCAACCAGTTCGACCGCGTGTGCACCGATCTGGGCGCGGCCGTGATCTACTGCCACCATCACAGCAAGGGCACCCAGGGGCAGAAGCGCAGCATGGACCGCGCGTCCGGCTCCGGCGTGTTCGCCCGCGATCCCGACGCGCTGCTGGACATGCTCGAGCTGGATGTGACCGACGCGCTGCGCACGCAGGAGGAAAACAAGGCGGTGTGCAGGGCCTGCGAAAACGCGCTGAACGCACTTATGACCGGCTGGACCAACGAGGTGTCGCAGGATGAGCGGTGCCTCGGAGGCGCGATGCTGACGGCCTGTCAGCGCCTGCTGACGGCCTCTGACTTCGCAAACGTTTGCAAGGCGATGGAAGCCGGGCGGGATGCCGTTAAGCGCAGCACGG
Source organism: Eubacteriales bacterium (assembly GCA_031553615.1). GTDB lineage: Bacteria > Bacillota > Clostridia > Christensenellales > Aristaeellaceae > WQXF01. Next base: position 1,695 of record JAVBLJ010000020.1, on the reverse strand, counting down.
CGTGGCGCATCGAGGGCACGCTGCGCGAGTTCCCGCGCTTCGACCCGGTCAACGCGTGGTTTGACTACCCGGTGCACCGCCTGGACGATGTGGGGAGCTTGAAGGATATCAGCGCGGAGGGGGAGGGGCAGCCGTGGCAGAAAGCGACTGCAAAGCGCAAAAAGAACGCGGAAAAGCAGCGCAACGATACCCGTGATGAGTTCGAAGCCGCGATTTCAGCCTGTTCGATGGACGGTAAGCCCACCGCAAAAAACCTCGTCGAATACTTTGACGGAACAAAGTCAGCAGATACCGTGTATAGATGGATAAAGAAATATGGTTATTCGATTGATAAGAATACCGGCTCGATTTTCAAGGCTGAATCCTCTAAAGAGTAAGGCGGCGCGATTCGCGCGACCAGGTTTTGAGGTAATGCAATGCGACGCAAAACGAAGATTTCGCACGTTCGTACGATGCGTTGCATGAACATAAATTTGCGGTCGCGCAGTTGCACGCATGACCACTATCCTATAAATCCTTACTTGCGTGCGGTTGCGGGTGTGCGGGTGTCGGCATAGGGGTGGGCTGAGCTGACGCCCACCCCCTAATGCGGACACCACGCACCCTCTCCGCAAAAGGGCGATTTGAACACGAGATTCGAGGTGAAACGCATAAAAACTGACTTCTTCCTGCCCATGATCCCGCCGACCTGCACGCACCAGCAAAAGGCCGTGCGCGTGGTCAGGGGCAGGCCGATCTTCTACGAGCCCGCCGACCTGGCCGATGCCCGCGCCAAGCTCGAGGCGCACCTCGCATTGCATAGGCCGGACGAGCCCCTGGTGGGCGCGGTGCGACTGACAGCCAAGTGGTGCTTCCCGATCGTTGGCAAGCACCGGAACGGCGAATACAAGACCAGCAAGCCCGACACCGACAACCTCCAGAAGCTGCTCAAGGACGTGATGACGAAGCTGGGGTACTGGACGGACGACGCGCTGGTAGCCTCCGAGATCGTCGAAAAGTTCTGGGCGGATCGCCCGGGAATCTATATCGCCATCGAGGCGCTGGAAGGAGGGTAGCCCATGAACAGCTTGGCAAAGGCTCCTTGCGAATTCCCCTGTGTGGACGCTTGGCCGCTTGCGCTGGTGCGGCCTACCGCCCTGCTGGCCTACCGCGAGCTTGAGCGGCTCGAACAGATTGCGATCCAGTACCCGGTATCCCTGCGCAAGGACCGGGTGGAGATTCGGTACCTGGCCGCGCTGCCCCACGAGTGGACGCGGGAAGGGTTAAAGCGGGCGGAGGATGAGCTCAAAGAGGCGTTGAGCGAGGAGCAAGCGCGCATCGCCCGACGCGTCGAAGGGTTGGTTGCTGCGGGAGCGATGGAGCTTCCGGCGGACGTGCAAGAGATTGCGGAAAGGTATAGGCAGATAACTATGCTGCTGGACGGAGCGTAAGGCCGGTTTCACATCCTCTCTCCTGGTTGTTGTATAGTGTGAGCGTAAAACAACCTGGAGGTACGAAAGATGATGCGGTATCAGACGGCGATCCGGTGCGACGCGCCCGGGTGCGGGCGGCAGGTGGTGCTGGCGGGGCTGTGGGACGAGGCCTACGCGTACACGCCGATCAAGGCGCGCGGGTGGGCGATGGCCAGCGACGGACGGGCGTTGTGCCCGGCATGCCTGAGCAAGGCCAGGGCGCAGGGGGGAATCATCTCGGCAA
>JAVBLJ010000013.1:0-65635 GCA_031553615.1 Eubacteriales bacterium | reverse complement strand
GTACGTGAACACGAAATCTTCCCGAAAAGTCTCTCAAAAAGTCTCCTGATGAGCTTCATCGAAAGGAGGATTTCGCCTTCACAGGCGACCCAAGGGCTTATCGCTCGCCCTTGGGAATCCTTCTCTGCGCATCTCCATTTGTTTTGACGAACGAAAATGCAGATGATTTTGCCTGCTGCAATCGAAAAACCAGTCCATCGTAAAAGCCCAGTCCATCAAAAGGCCCAGTCCATGGAAATACCCGGCTCGAAAGACCCCTGTCAGCTGTCAGCGATGCGGCGCGGCTTACGGGTGCACAGCGCCACGATGAGCAGCGCGGCGCACCACCCAAGCGCCGGGTACACCACCCCAACCAGGCTGCTAAAGCCCAGCAGGCCCAGCAGTGCGCAGGCTGTGGCTGCCGCCGCCCACCGCTGCGCCGCGCTCCAACGCGAAGGTAGCTGCATGAACAGGCTGCGCAACGCCGTCGCCAGCGTGGTCAGCATGGCCATGCTCAGCGTGCCAGCGCTCAAGTAGAAGCCCACCTTGCCCATTCGCGAAGCGAGCGCCACCATGGGCAGCGCGGCCGTTCGCAGATCTGCGTCACCGCGCAATAGCGCGACATTGGCCAGCAGCAACAATATGCCCATGCATCCGGCTCCCAGCAGAACCGACCGCCCCTGATCTCCGCGCCGGAGGGCGCAGCCGGATTCGCACAGCAGCCCTGCGGAAAGCGCTACGTTTAGCGCCGCATACGAAAGCGCGATCGGCAGCGCTTGCCAAGCGGGGGCGACGGGCGGCAGCGCGATGCCCGGATCGGCCACGGGCAGCCAGATGAGCGGTGCGTACAGGCAGCAGCACAGCGGCACCAGCAAGCTGCCGCAGAAAGCCAAGCCGCCCAAGCCACGCCAGGCGACCCAAAGCGCCAGCAGCAGCATGCCGCAGTAGCCCAGGCCATAGGCGGGACCAATGGGCAACACGATGGCCGCCAGCTCGCCCGCGCCGCTGAGCATCGCCGCCCCGGTCATCACCAGCAACGCAAAAAAAAGCGCAGTGCTCGCCATGCCGCCCGCAGGGCCCAGCAGACAGCGGCACAATTTGCCAAAGCTGGCCGCGCCCAATCCGTCAGCTGAGCCGCACTCGGCAGCCAGCCGCATGATGCGCAGCGAAAGCGCCGCCATGCCCACCGCCGCCAGCGCTACGCCCGCATAGCTCCACGCGCCATACTGCGCGAAGAACCGCATCACTTCCCGCCCCGAGGCAAAGCCCGCGCCGATCACCGCGCCGACCAGCGCCATAGCCACCTGCCCATACCGCATATGTGCATCCCTCCACCCTCAAGGTATGCAGCGCGAGGATAAAAAGGCATGCGAAAGGTGTGCAAAAAAGCGCCAGGCCACCCCAGCGCTCTCCAAACACTCCAAAGGTCCGTGTGAGGTTTGCCGAACATCCGGAACTCACAACACGTTGCGTACCACCACAAAGAGGTAGGTGTAGGTGAGCAATAGCACGCCCTGCAACGTCAGCAGCATCGTGTGAAGCCACTTCCGCCCGGTGATCACGCACTGCATCACCGGCAATACGGCCAGCACCATCAGGTAGCGCGGGCCGCTAAGCAGCCAGGTGGGCGCAAGCGCAACAAACACATACACCCACGCGTAGGCGGCCCAGGTCAAGGGAAGCTTTCGCTGCACCAGCCCGATCAGCGCCGCCACCACCACCATTGAAACCGCCTGCGGTATCCAAGTGCTAAGGAATCCATCGTTGGGGAAGAACTCCATCAGCATGTAGCGTGCGGTGTTGTAAGCAGAATACCAAAAACTGCCGAACTGCTGCGACCAATTGTCTTTCTGGAACTCCAAGAACATGAAGGGATTCCCGTGCAGCTGCCAATTGAGCAGCAGGTATGCGCCAAACCCTACGCCAACGAGCGCGATGCCGCAAAGCACTGCAACCGTCAGGCGCTTGAGCGGTCTGTGCATCGCGCGATCCTCCAGCCAGTGCTGCAAGCCTTCGAGAAAGATCACGCCCAGCACGATCAGCCCCAGCATGCGCGTGTACGCGGAGAGCGCACCAAAGAACCCCGCCCACAGATAGTGTCGGCGGCGCGCCTGGTCCAGCGCCAGCAGCGTCAGCAGCAGAAACAGCGCTTCCGGGTAGGGCGCGGCCAGGAAAAGCGAAAATGGGTTCAGGAAGAGGTAGCTCACCGCCAGGCAAGCCTTGCTTCGCCCATACACGGCGGCTGTCATCGTATACAGCACGCAGCCCGCGCCTACGCTGCAAGCCGCGTTAAGCAGCGTCGCCGCCAGCAGCGTGTTGCCGCCCAGCAGCACCCGCAGCCCGCGCAGCATGAGCGGAAACATCGGGAAAAAGACCAGCATCAGGTGATCGTAGGCCCCCGCCACGCCCGGCGCGGTGTACCATTGCTCCGCCAGCTTGAGGTAGTGCGCCGCATCCCACTGGTCCCACAAATATTGGAAATTCTGCAGCGGCGGCGTCCAATATTGGCTGTACAGGCAGTTGATCGCCCATGCCCACAGATACAAGAATGCGCGGCCGCCTAATATGGCAGCCGCGATCAAGCCCCAGGTGCGCAACGGAATTTTGCCGCTCGCGCCTTTCGGCGGATCGATCGGTAGATATCCCCCCGGCAAGCCGCGCACCATGCGCAAAAGCCGCAGGGCGATGCACACCAGCGCCACCGCCATCAACGCAATCATCACGGTCGCCAAAGTCCATGGCCACCAGCCCAGCGCGCGCTCCCAAAATGGGCTCATGGCATCCGCCGTACGGTCCATTCCCGTCCTCCATCTTTTGTGCTCAAGTATCGTCATCCCAAGGCCCGCTCGCATCTCTCGGCTTTTGGCCGATCTGCTGCGGAAGCGTCGGCTTCTGGAACGCGTGCTGGACATCCACACGAGGTGGAAGCCCCTTGATCGAATCCGCTTGCGGATCGATCATCTGCGCAAAAATATTGCGCTTCTTCTGCTGGTAGGGGTCCGGCGTTCCTGCACCCATTTTGCGCATCCGCTCGACGATGGAGGGCTTGGGCAGCTTGCCTCCGCCCTTCGGCTTGTCGCTGTTCCAGCGAGGCCATGCGGGTGCGTCGGGCAAATCGTCGGCCTCCATGGGCTCGTCGTCGTACCATTCCTCTTCCCGCGAATCGCGGCGGGAAGCGCCCATGCGCGAGGCTCGTCCGCCGCGGACATCCTGCGCAAAATCCTCACCGCCGTATGGAGCGTCGGGCTCGTACTCCCCATCGTAGACGGAGAAATCGCCCGCGTCGTACTCGTCGCCGTACACATAATCGCTTCTGGAATCATACGGTTCCGCATAGCCGCTATCGCGCCGGGAATCCCCGCGGCGCTTGCCGCGTTTGGGCTGGGCTGGCTGGGCCTCACTCCGCGAATCGAAATACGCGGGCTCGTCGTACGCGCTGTCTTCGTACTGCGGTTCATCGTAAATCGGTTCCATCGCTTCGATGGGCTCAACCTCAGGCTCGCTGGTGCGATCCGCCCGGGAACGTCGCTTGCTCCTTACGGGCATTTCCTTCGCGCCGCGCCTCCGGCCTGTATACCGTGCCTGCGGTGCTTCCTCCTGTTGCGCCGGAATCAGCTGCTCATTGAGGGGCGGCACGTCGTTATCCCAACCTTCGAATGGCTCTTCCTGGGTTTGCGGCGGAAGAGCCTGCGGCGCATAGCGTATGGGCCGCGTCGTCCTCCTGCGGCCCGAGGAGGGCGCGTCGGGCACCGGCTCGATCGCCATTTCGCTGCTCCGCTCCGCAAAAAACTCGGCAAAAGCCTGGGACTGGCGATCGAGCGCGATCTCCTGATCCCGCTCACTCATGCCCGGATCGTAGGCCACCCCATCTACAAAGCTGCGCTCGGCGCGGGATTTGCGTCTGCGCGGCGCAGGCTCGTCCCACTGATCGGCGCTGGAATCCCCGCTCTCCGGCAAGCTCACCGGCTGCCCTTCGAACTGATTTCCGAACTGATTTCCGAATTGATTTCCGAATTGATCTCCGAACTGATTTCCAAACTGATTTCCAAACTGATTTCCGTGCTGATTTCCGTGCTGACTCTCGAACCGATCTCCGTACTGACTTCCGAACTGGCCCTCGAACTGATTGGCCGGACGGTTTTCGAACCGAAGCTCTCGCGGAGCCTCCAGCTCCTGCTCCCCGCGCCGTTTGCGACGCGCCTGCGGCTCCGCCGGAGGCACGGGAACGGGCTCAAGCGCTGGCTGGCGCGGGCCTCCGATGCGCGTGCGCACCGGAGTGAGCGGCGCTTCCTCGGTGATCGGCGGATGCGGGTAGGCGTCATAGGGCGCAAGCGGATCGAATTCGGGCGGCATGGATTGTGGGGCGGGCACATGCGATGCTTGCGGGCGCTGCTGTTGCGGCGGCGGCGGAAGCCTGCTGGGGTCGTACCGCCTGCCAGGGTAATCGCGCAATTGGGCATCCGGAATCTCCGGCGCCAGCGGAATGGGCGCTTGATGGGTTACAGGCCGACGGTACGCCGCGTGCGGGTCGGTGTCGACCGCGCTCAACGGCTCCATACGAATGGTCGCGCCGCCGCCGATGGGTTCCACCCGCTTGGTGAAGCCCTCATCCGCGCGATACGCGGGCTGCGCCGGTGTCGGCTCCCGATACCCCTGTGCGGAGTTTTCGAAAACATCCGGGCCATAATCCCGGACGTGACCCCGGCCATAGCCCCGCGCTTCTGCGGCAGGCTCATCGAGCAAGAAGGCCGCAGTGCTCTGCGCATCGGCCTGCTGTGTAGAGGCACGCCCTTGCGCATGCTCCCCCCAAGCTTGTTGGGGCGAGCCATCGCCTTCATCCTCCTGCGCAAAATCCACGTCGTAATCCGTATCGTTATTCCCATCGTAGCTTTTATCGTAATTCGTATCGTAGGCGGCGGGAGCGGCCTGCTGATCCGCAGGATCGCGGCGGCGCTCCACATAGGTGGGCTTGCTGGGCGTGTAGTTCATTGTATCGTAGCTGACAGGCTCCACAACGTCCACGGGACGCCCTGACATGCGGGCGAAGAAGCGGCGAATCTTGCGCAGCCGGGTCGCCCAAACATGGTACGGTTGCCAGCGGATGAGCCAGACGATCCAATCGATCACCAAGCCGCCCGCGACCACCAGCACGACCACCACCCACCAACCCTTGGAAAACCAGGCCAGCACGCTGCCCGCGCCGGGAGACTCGAAGAGCTTCCACACTGCGTCGACCAATGAGCGCATCCAACCCAGCAACATATTCAACATGGCATTGGCAAAGCCGCCCAAGTGCATACCCCCTCACTGCCGCTACAAGCCCGTACCTGCCTCAGCTTGCCTTGGCCTCGGAGATGGTGACCGTAACCACCGCATCCTCCAGCTCGCAAGAATAATCGTTGGAGCCCTCCACACGCACCTGGATGGGCAACTCGTATTCGCCCGGCGGAAGGTTCTCCACATCGACGAATACGTACACATTTTCGTCCTTCAACTGATTAAGCCAGTGGTAGCCCCCCGTAAGGAGAATGCCGGTTTTTGTCCGGCTCAATTTTGCGGTTAGGCCCTCGGCCAAGCCCAAGGTCTCGATAGGCCGATTGCGGAACGTGCGCTCGATGCGTTTTTCGGCGATCGTGGCGGTAATCACAACCTCCTCCAGGCTGACATGCTTTGCGTCGGGCATGCGCTTAATGCGCGCCGATGCGCTCACCGTGCCGTTCTCGCCCGCGATCTGTATCGGCGCATCGATGAACACGTTGGTCAGCTCACCGAGCACCGATTGGGCCGCGGCTACGGCAATGGTCGCCGGTTCGGCCTGCACCGAAAGCAGCTCGTACCCCTCCGCCGGTTCCCCGGTAGTCACGTTCGATAGATCCACCGGAATCTCGCGCTGCGGATAGCTGGAGACGTCCACCAGCACGGTGTCGAGCTTCACACCTTCATAGCTGCTCACCTGCAGCAGCGGCGAATCGAGGCTCTTGCCCTCCGCATCCTGGGGCACGAAACGCAAAGCGCTGCGCGTGGCGGTACGATCGCCGCTCAGCGTCGTTTGATCGAGCTGTGCAACCACGCGCGCCACCTGATCCACCATGGTCTTGGGGCCGCTAACCGACACCAGGATCGGGTCGGCACGGGGCGTATCCACCCAAAGATCGGGGTTGTTCTGCCCCACGACCTCCACCACCACCGGAATGCGTCCGATGGTCGCGTATTCCTGCACGTTCACCACGATGCGCGAAGGCTCCACCTCCAGCACCTGGCCGGAGGTCGTGGTGGGCACGGTCACCTGCAGCTCTTGCTCGCCCGCCTGCTTGACCTTCGAAAGATCGATGCGCGGGCTAAAGTTGCTGGCCGTCACGCGGTCGAACGAGCCTTGGGCCACCTCGGCCCGGACGCGCACGGAGGGGATCATCGCGGCGATATCGTCGGTGACGATAAACTTGCGCGCGCGCAGCGTCTCTTGGCCCACCACGGTGACCTCCACGCTGGGGAACACCTTCTCGCGGGCCAGCGTCGCATCCGAAGCGATGAGCACGCTCCACAGCAGCACGGCCAGCAGCAGCGAAAACACTTTCAGCAAAAGGTTCCGGGTCAGCGATCCCCACAAGCGCGAAAGGATCAGGCGTGCCGTGCCCATCCGCCCCCGCTGAGCAACCTCCGGTTTATTCTCGATTTGGCTCATGGCTGGCACGCCTCCTCTTCGCAAAAATGGCGGTCAGCAACCCGGTCGTCGCCTGCTTGCCGTATACCGACTTGAGCAGCGCGTTGAGCGAGCGCGAATCCATATGGCGCGTCAATCTGCCGCCGCGCGCCATGGAAATGATGCCGGTCTCCTCGGAAACGATGAGCACGATGGCGTCGGTCGCCTCCGAAATGCCGATGGCGGCGCGGTGCCGGGTGCCCAGTTCGCGGCTGATGCCCGAACCCTCGGAAAGCGGCAGCACACAGGCAGCCGCCAGCACACGATCGCCGCTGATGATCACCGCGCCATCGTGCAGGGGGGTGTTGGGCTCGAATATATTCTCCAGCAAGGGCTGGCTCACGCGGCCATCGACCCGCGTGCCCGTATCGCACACTTCCTTCAAGTGGGTGGCCTGCTCCAGCACGATCAGCGCGCCGACCTTGCGCTTGGCCATGTTCAGCAGCGCCTGCACCAGCTCGGCCACCACCAGGTCGGCCGCCGGGGTCTCCTCGCCGCGAATCTTTTTCAGCGTCTGCGCGCGGCCGATGCCTTCCAGCACCCGGCGCAGCTCGGGCTGGAACAGAACCACCACCAACACCGCTCCGGCATTGACCAGCCAGCGCAAAATCCAATTGATGGTGCGCAGGTCGAATACCTCGCTCAGCCAGGTGGACAGCAGCAGCACGGCCAGGCCCTTCAAAACCTGGCTCACCCGGGTTCCGCGCGCGAATTTCAGCAACTGATACACCAAAAAGCTCACCAACAGAATGTCCAATACGTCGGACACGGTGGGCCGATGGAGGATGTTCCATGCCATAGTGTTCACTTGCTGCCATAGTTGGGTCACGCGCTCACCGCCTTCTGTGCTGCAAAACCATACAGGATCATTATACTACATATCGCCCATAAGTTGAACCGCTGTTTTGTATATTCAACTCTTTTTGATATTTCCCTCGATTTTTCTCCCCCGACATTTCACACTTGTGTGCCCATTTTTCATTGGGATGCCGTAGGATACTATGCGCCTTTGGCGAAAGTTTCATGTGATAAAACGCAGCGGGACGCGCATCCCTTGCGTTTATCAAAAAAAGAATGTGTTTGCAAAAGAATGCGCTCGCAGACAGAAAAGCCGCTCCCAGCCCATTACGGGCAGGAGCGGCGGTTCGCGCCGGTCATTCCTTGATGATTTCACGATCCCGGAACAGCAGGGTGATGCACCACAGGCCCGCAGCGCCCACCAGGCCATAGATGATGCGGCTCAGCACCGCGCCTTGACCACCAAACAGGAATGCCACCAGATCGAACTGGAACAAACCGATGAGCCCCCAGTTCACAGCCCCAATGATGGCCAACAGCAGCGATAAACGATCCATCCATTTCCCTCCCTTGCAGTATGTACCACCAGTATGTCCAGCAAGGAATGGTTTTAATGAATTGCATGAAAAAACTTTTTCGCAGCCCTGCAAATATGAAGTAATAAGGAAAAGGCTACGCATCCATGAGCGGATTGCGCTGCGTGCGCTTCTGCGGCCCGTCGGGCAAAAACAGCTCGATCTCCAACCGGCTGAAAGGGATGTGCTCCACGAAGTGATCCTGCGTAAAGTGGGTGCGGCTGAAAGCCTCATACTCCTTTTGATGCTTGCTCATCCAAAGCGGCCGCGGCACGTCCATGCGGCGGCATATCTCCATGAGCGCTTCCTGCGGATTCGCCGGATCGCAGGGCTCGGTCTCGCTCGCCAATATCTTCGTGCCGCGCATCTTGCGCGCCCATAGCCTGCATTCTTCCGCCATGCGGGCACCTTCCTTCGCATCGCGCACAATCGCGCTTGATCCATACTCGCGCGCCTATTATCGCAGGTTTTGTGCGCGAGCGCAACCGTGCAATCCCGGCATTCCCTGCAAAGCAGCCTTGAAATTCGCTCAAAAGCCGCACAAAAGCACAATCGGTGGTATTGCTCAAATGCTCCATACGCGATATAATGACGCATATGCCCACAGAACCGGCCTTCGACAACATCCGGTGCGTTACCGATATCATAAGCCGACTCTATGAGAAATCACAAACGGAAGCGAGATGGCGCAATGCCCTTTGTATTCTGCCCCCTGTTCAGCGGCTCCAGCGGCAATGCGATGTACCTGGCTGCCGGGGATACCCGCCTGCTCATCGATGCGGGCGTGCCCGCCAAAAGCCTGCTCGCGGCGCTGGCGACGCTCGACGTCGCCCCGGAATCGCTCAGCGGCATACTCGTCACCCATGAGCACAGCGACCACATTCGCGGCGTCGGCGCACTGAGCCGCAAGCTCGATCTGCCCGTGTATGCCAGCGAAGGCACCTGGGCCGCCATGGAGAGCAAGGTAGGCGAGGTCGCCACGCGCAACCAGCGCGCCTTTCGCGCCGGGGAGGATTTCTACGTGCGCGATATCGGCGTCGAGCCCTTCTCCATCCCCCACGATGCCGCCGATCCGGTGGGGTTCAGCCTGCTCTATCAGGGCCGCAAGGTGGCGGTGGCAACCGACCTGGGCCATATCCAGCCGCGCTGGGTGCGCGCCGTATCGGGGGCGGATGTGCTGCTCATCGAATCCAACCACGATCTGCGCATGCTGGAGACCGGCAGCTACCCGCAATACCTCAAAAGCCGCATCCGGGGCCGCAACGGCCACCTTTCGAATGTCGATTGCGGAAAGGCGCTGGTCGAGCTGGCCGCCACCGGTGTCCGCACCTGCATATTGGGCCACCTGAGCCCGGAAAACAACCTGCCCGAATTGGCCTACCAAACCGTGCGCGATGCGCTTTCGGCGCAGGGCATCCGCTGCGGCGAGGATTTTCAGCTCGACGTCGCTTGGCGCGACCGCATCAGCACATACTACACCATCGCCTGATCTGCCGCCGGATCGCCCGGCGGCATCCCTGATACTATTCCTCGTTCAATTTCACGCAACAGATCACGGAGTTGTATAGAAGCAAAATTTGCTCAAAGGCGAAAGGAGGGCCTTCCTTGGATTTACGAAGCAGACCCCGTTTCCCTTCGCCCGCGGTGGCACTGGCCCTTGTGATGGCTGCGCTCGTCGGCAACACAGCCGTCAGTATGCTCTGGCGGATGTTCTTCCCCGATACGGATGCCTCCGTGCTGATGCGCTACGCCGAAATCCTGGTGGCGCAAATGGTCGCTATCGCGCTACCCGCCGGGCTCTACCTGCTCATCGTTCGCCCCGAGGCCTCGGCCCTCCGCTGGCGACCGCTGCCGATCGGGGCCTGTGCCTGCCTGTTGGTGGGCGCGGTGTTCGCCATGGTCGCCGTTCAGATGCTCACCGTGCTTTGGGTGCTCGCGCTCGAGGCGCTCGGCTGGCCGCTGGTAGGTTCAAACATACCGATACCCACGCAGGGCGACGAGCTCTGGGCCGCGCTGCTGGTGGTGGGCGTCGTACCCGCGCTGTGCGAAGAGCTGCTCTTTCGCAATCTGCTCCTGCCCTCGCTGGAGCGGCTGGGCACGCGCCGCGCCGTGCTGCTCAGCGGCCTGCTGTTCGCGCTGATGCATGGGCTGATCACCGGCCTGCCCGCCCACCTGCTGCTGGGCTTCATACTGGGCGCACTGCTGGCCGGGTACGGCACCATGTGGGCCCCCATGCTGTTTCATGCCGCCTACAATGGCACCTCCATGCTGTTCGCCTACGCGGCGCAGAGCTACACACCGCCGGAAGCGCTCGATGCCGCCGCAACCGCCGCTGCCTCTAACGCCGAGGTGCTGACCTCGGTGCTGCCCCTGCTGCTGCTTGCAGCCCCGGCAGCCATCGCGTTCTTGGTGATACCCATGCGCATGGCCGCGCGGAAGCATCCCCCGCTGACCTACGAGCGCGGCGAGCCCCTATCCACCGCCGCCGTGGCGCTCATCGTACTGCTATTGCTGCTGTTCCTTGCGCAATACGCGCTGAGCATGGCCTACACGGCCAGCCTGGCCGGGGGTGCGCTGTGAACACCGCCATCCTGTGCGTGGGCAAGATGCGAGAGCGCTTCTACCGCGAAGCCGCCGACGAATACCTAAAGCGGATGCGCCGCTTCGGCCCCTGCGAAGAGATCGAGATTCCCGATTTACCGGAGCCTGCTAACGCCTCTCCCGCGCTGGAGGCCGAGGTTTGCCGCAAGGAGGGCGAACGGCTGCTGGACGCGCTGCGGCCCGGCGATCATGTGGTCGCGCTCTGCATCGAGGGCAAGCAGTGTGCCAGCGAAGCGCTGGCCGAAAAGATCGCCGTCTGGCGCGGGCAAGGCGAGAAGAAACGAATCGTGTGGATCATCGGCGGTTCGCTGGGGCTCAGCGAAGCGGTGGTACGCCGGGCCGATGAGAGGCTCTCGCTCTCCGCCATGACCTTCCCTCACCAGCTAGCGCGCGTGGTGCTGCTGGAGCAGCTCTACCGCGCCTGCAAGATCAACGCCAATGAACGGTATCACAAGTGATTTTGTGCAGAAAATGTGTCCTAACGAAATAATGAACACCCACATCGCACACCGTAACAAGGAGGGATTCACATGAAGGTCCTCGCCATCAATGGAAGCCCGCATCCGCACGGCAGCACCAGCACCGCGCTGCAGTTGATCTCCGAAACGCTGGTTCAGCACGATATTGAGATTGAAATCGTGGAGGTCGGCAACCAATCCGTCCGCGGCTGTATGGGGTGCGGTCGGTGCGGCCAGGCCGGTCAGCACGGCTGCGTGATCACCGATGATCCGGTCAACGCCTGCATCGAAAAGATGTGCGAGGCTGATGGCCTGCTGCTGGCCAGCCCCGTGTACTATGGCGGCATCTCCGGCACGATGAAGTGCTTCCTCGATCGCTTCTTCTACTCCGGCGGACACTTCCGCTACAAGGTCGGCGCTTCGTTCGTCTGCCTGCGCCGGTCCGGCGGCATTGAGGCTTATCATCAGCTCAACGATTACCTGACGCTGGGCCAGCTGGTCATCACCCCCACGCAATATTGGAACGTGGTGCACGGCAACGGTCAGGAGCTTTTTGAAGATGGCGAAGGCGTGCAGATATTGCAAAACCTGGGCTGCAACATGGCTTGGCTCCTGCACAGCCTGAAGGAAAGCGGAAAAACCGTGCCGCCGCCTGCGCCCATGAAGCGAGTTTGGACCCACTTCGTGCGGGAATCCTAGGCGCGCAATCCCAAAAACGGCACTCCGATCGAGCAATTGTGACGCCTCGCGGCGATCCATTGCATATCCTGTTAGCGAGCCCCATGCTTCCCGCCGCATAGCCCCCGAAAAGGCTCGCGGCGGCTTCAGGGCGATTGGATCGGAGGTAATACCATGAACGGCTATGTCACGCCCTACACCCCCGATGTGACGCGGATCAACCGTCCCAGCGACGCGGAACTGTGCATGCAGGCCTGCGGATGCTATCGCGACCGCAGCGGCGGTTACCCCGGCGGCTCCGGCTTCTCCAACGTTACGGTCAGCGGCCGGGTGACCGGGGTAAGCGGCGGACCCGCAATCAACTACCCCATGAACACCAGCGTGAACGGACGATATGCGCAGGGGCACACCGATCGGCGGGGCCGCTACGCGGTCACCGGGCTGATCGGCTCCGACATCTCCGTCGGCCCGCAAACGCAGCTCGGCGTTACTTCCTACCCCGGCAACTACAATTTCATCAACCTGCAGCGCGATGCGCCCAACAGCGACTTCACGCTGCGCGCGGTATACCCCGGGCAGGAGCCGCAGACCCGTCCCGTGCCCATCGCGATGCCATAACAAAAGCAGGGGCTGTCGTGCCGGCATTTTGCCAGACACGGCAGCCCCTTGCCGTATGCTCCTCCGCATTATCCGCGCATGTGCTGCGAAAGCACCCGGAGCACGTCCTGTATGATGATGGGCTTGCCCAGGTGGCCGTTCATGCCGGCCTCCATGCACTTCTCGATATCCTCTTTGAACACGTTGGCCGTCATGGCGATGATGGGCACGGTGGCGGCGCGCGGCACGTCCAGGGCGCGGATCATGCGGGTGGCTTGCAGGCCATCGGTTTCAGGCATCTGCAAATCCATCAAGATCGCATCGTACCGCTCGGGATTCGCGGTAAAGGCATCCACCGCCTCCCGGCCGCTGTGGGCGGTATCCATGGCGACGTTCGTTGATTCCAGCAGCGCCAGCAAAATCTCCAGGTTCACATCGATATCGTCGACCAGCAAGATGGTACGGCCCTGAAAATCATAATCGGCCTCGGCTTGCGCATCATCCAAGCCCTCCCCCGTCGGCAACGCCTCCGCTGGGTCCGCCACATCCAGGCAGGCGGTGAAGAAGAAGCTCGAGCCCTCCCCCGGAACGGACTCCACCCAAATATCGCCATCCATCAGCTCCAGTATGCGCTTGGAAATCACCAATCCCAGGCCGCTGCCACCGTATTTTCGCGAAGTTCCAGCCTGCGCCTGCTGGAAAATGGTGAACAGCTTGCTCTGCTCCTGCACGGTCATGCCGATACCGGAATCCTTCACGCACATCTTCAGCTCGCACCGGCCATTCCGCACCTGCAAAAGCTCTACAGAGAACGCGATGCTGCCCTCGGCAGGCGTGAACTTCGAAGCATTCGAAAGGATGTTGGTGATCACCTGCGCCAGCCGTTGATCGTCCCCATAAAGCATATCGGGGAGCCGGGGATCGATCTGTACCGCAAAGCGCTGCTTCATGTCGTGCATCTTCGGGGCAATGACGATCATCACGCGATCGAGCATCTGCTGGAAGCTGAACACCACGTCGGAGAGCTCCATCTTGCCCGATTCGATCTTGGAGATATCCAAAATATCGTTGATAACGCCCAGCAAATGCTTTGAAGCGCTCTCGATCTTGGTGAACGCATAATCCTTGCGCCCGGCCTCCTTCTCGGCCTTTCCGATGGAGGTCATGCCGATGATGGCGTTCATCGGAGTGCGGATTTCGTGGCTCATGTTGGATAGGAAAGTGCTCTTAGCCTGGTTGGCCTCCAGCGCCTTCTCGCGCGATTGCTTGAGGTCGGTTACGTCGTGGAACATCAGCATGATTCCATCGCAGAGCTGCTCCTCGTCCGTCATGGGCACCAGCAAGCCCGCAAAATCCTCGGCGGGGCTATCGCTGTGGAAGCGGAAGGCGACATCGAGCGTGAGCGGCGCGCCGGTTTGTACGACGGCATCGCTGGCATCCAGCAAGGCCTGAAGCACCTCTTCCTCCAGGAAATCGGCAAGCACCTCGGACAGCGTACGGCCCTGGACGGCGGAATCATCCGGGAATCCACCCTTGGTCACAAAGTAATTCGTGCAGAACTCGACGCGGCCAGTCTTATTGAGAAACAGGATGATACTCGGCGAGTTGGCAAGCAGCAGCGTCAAAAAACGCTCGCGCGTCCGCTGCAAATACGTACTTGCCTTCTGTTGATTGAGGAGAGTTGTCGAGGCAAGCTTCTCTTGAACAACGGCGTTCTTAAGATGCGTAATCTCGCGCCGCAGCTTGCGGTTCTCTCGCTCTAGCGCCGCCGCATCCAACGGCAGCTTGTTCTCTTCGCTTTCGTCGTTCAAATCTGCTACCCTCATGCGTATCCCCTTTCGCGTCAAAGATCGCCGCGCACCGGGTTACAGCAAGCATGCGCAGAACGAATAATTGTGGAAACGGTTCCTCAGCCTTCCCTCGCCGTCCGGCATGGGGCAAATCTCGCCGCCGGAGTAGCCCATCATGAAGGGCTTGCCGCTGGCGCTCAGCGTCTCCTGAATCAGGCGCAGCTCGCTCTCCTGATCGGGCGCGAGCATGATGTAGCGCGTCACGCACGGCAGCAGCAGGGTGGCTCCCCGATCCGGGCAGGCCAGAATCTGCGCCAAGCCCGTTTCCGCAGATTCGAATATGCCCTGGGCATCAATGCTGCCCACTGAGAACGAGGTGCCGACGGGCATCTCGCCGCCAGTCAGCACCGATCCATCGTCGAACAGGGTGTAGAAGCCCAACGCCACCGGCTCGGTAGCGCCATCGTAGTACACCATGAGCGGGGTGGTGGTGATATTCTCCTTGGTAATGATCAAGCCGATATTGGCCAGGTATTCGAGCACAGGAAGGTCGTTGATCTCGTAAAGGGTCGCGCCCTCGCTCTTGGTGATGATGGCGCGGTTGTTGGCGATGTTGTGCGCGGGCAGCGAGGAGACAATGAACTTCGGCTCCACCGGGCCATGGATGAGCATCATGGCCAGGCCTGCGGTCAGCGCGTCGCCATTGCAAACGGTTTGCACGGTTTCATAATTAAAATCGATACTGTTGGTGATGGAACCCCAGATCGGAATCCCGTGGCAGGCTGCATCCATAGCCGCCACCACCTCGTAGCCGCCCACATCGCGGATGTAGGGCATAAAGGAGATGATCATGGAGGGATCGCTTTGGGTCTGAGCGCGCATGCGGCTGTACAGCCCGTCGATTTCCGCCTGATAATTGTTGTGGTTGATGCTGCCCGTCATGCCCGCCGAAAAGGAGGCCTCGTCGCTGGTGAGCACCGTCAGGGTTAGCTCGAACAGGCTGTAGCCGCGCTCGTCCAGGCTGGCCATAGAGGTCATGCCGATCACATCGAAGGGCAGAACCTCGCAGAGCGCAGCTACCATGCCGCTCTCCACAAAGTCGATATGACAAAAAATCAATCCGCACGAATGCTTCTTCAGCATAGCCGGGTCGATCTGGCTCTGGATTTCGGCAATCGCCTCGTCAATCTCATCGATTTCGGCCGTGCGGGCGGTGTACATGCTGATCATTAGAATCATCCTCTCAGTTTGGAACAAATGCCTAAACAAGCGCGAAGTACTCAAAATATGCGATACTCAAATTATTCTTAGTTTAACATATTGCACCGCCAATGCAACAGGTAAAATGGCAAAAAGCAGCATAAAAGACAAAGCTTTTCAAAATTTGAGATTCGCCCGCCCTCTACAACCGTTTCCGAAATTCCGCCGGGGTAATCCCTTCAATCTCCTCAAACTTCACGATGAAGTACTTGCTCTCCGGGTAGCCCACCCGCTCCGCGATCTCGTAGATGCGCAGATCGGTCTCCGCCAGCAGCTGCTTGGCGGCCTTGATGCGCAGATCGTTGATGTACTGCTTGAATGTCATAGCGGTGGTCTTGTGAAACGCCTGGCCCAGATAGGTCGCGTTGACGAAGAAGGTTTCCGCCACCTGCTTAAGCGTGATCGGCAGGCGGAAGTTCTGGCGCACGTACGCCACCACATCGCCGGTGATGCCCATGCCCTGAAGCTCACGCCGCGCGCGCAGGTCGCGCTGACACTGCGACAGCATGTCGTCCATGCGCGCCTGCCATACGGGCATGCGGTTGAAGTAAGGCTCATCGTGCAGCACGGGCTTATCAAAAAAGGCCTCGCCTTCCTTGCCATCGCGCAGCGCATCGATCACCGCATAGTAGAGGCGATCGGTCACCTGCTGTAGGTGCTGATGTCCCGCCCGTTGCCGCGTCATGTGCTCGCACAGCGCCTCCAGCCAGGCGCGATAGGCGGCCGCATCGCTGCTGCGCAACGCCTCGGTTAGTGTCTCCATACGCGGCGGCGAAAACTCGCCCTGCTCGCCTATATCCTCACCATAGTGGAGGTGATGCCGCATATCGTAGAAAAGAACGGTCTGCATGGCATGCATGTGAGCCTTGTACGCCGCCAAAAAACCGGCTTCGAGCAGCGCTTCGCCATCGAAGCACAGCGCACTGTCGATCTTGAGTTCCATGAACCGGTGCAGGATCACCGAGGCAAAATCGCGCTCGCTCGCGTAGCCCGCCACCACGCTCTTGCGCACCAGAAAAAGATTGGAGTAGCCCTGTATCCCCACCAGCCCCACACCCTCATCCTCCAGCAGCTCGGCCACGCAGCGGCGCATGACGTTGTTGGGCGCGGTCTCGTCGGCATTGTGCGAGTAGGGCAGCATGACCACGGTCAGCAGCGTGAAATCCGTGAAGCGCGCCGGATCGAGAGGATGCCCCTCCAGCGCGCCGCGCAATGCCTCCACGCTACTCTGCAAGCGTATTAGGCCCCGGTCGCGCATCTGCGCGTCAAGCAGCTCGCGCACGCCCGCCAGCGCGGGAAAGAGCTCCTCCTCGTCGATGGGCTTGGTAAGGTATTCGTGCACGCCGTAGCGCATGGCCTCCTTGGCGTAGGCGAAATCGCTGTACCCGGAGAGCATGATGACATGCACCCGGCGGGCATTCGATTCGCGCAGCGCGCGCAGGAACGCAAGGCCATCCATCACCGGCATGCGCACGTCGAGCAGGATCAGGTCAGGCTCCAGCTCCGCCAGCTTTTCGCAGGCCTCCTGCCCGTTTTGCGCCGTGCCGCAAATGGAAAAGCCGTGCTCCGCCCACGGAATGACGCGGGGCAGGTACTCCCGTATGCTCTTCTCATCGTCCACGATCAGCACCCGATACATCAGAACGCGCTCCTCTCTTTCCGCAGGGGGATCGTGAGGTAAAAACAAGTACCCATTCGCTCGCGGCTGCTCACGTCCAGCACAAAATCTTCGCCGTAGTAGAGCCGCAGGCGCTGGTATACGTTGTAGAGGCCGGTGGCGCCCTTCAGCTTTTCGCCGCCGCGCAACATGGTGCGCATGGCGCCAAGCCTCGCTTCGGGTATGCCTCCGCCGTTGTCGGTAACGGTCACAAATAGCTGCTCCTCGCGGAGGGCAATCTGAATCTCTACGCTGCGGCGATCGGCCACGGCTTCCAATCCGTGTACGCAGGCATTCTCTACTAGGGGCTGTATGATCATTTTGGGCAGGTAGCACCCCTCGGCTTCCTCATCTACCTGCAGCACATATGCGAACACATCACCGAACCGGTACTGCTGAATAGCCAAGTATTCCTTCAAAAATTTCAGGTCGTCGGCCAAGGGGATGATGTCCTCATCCCAATCGATCAGGTGGCGGAACATCCGCGACATATAGGTAATCATGCGCGCAGTTTCCTGCTCGCCCTTGGCCATGGCCTTGAGCTTCACGCTCTCCAGCGCATTGAACATGAAATGCGGATCGACCTGGCTCTGAAGCGCTTGCAGCTTGGCCAGTGCCCGCTCCTGCTCCAGCCTGCTTTGGCGCAGGCGCGCTTCATACTCGCGCTCCACCGCAGCACGCAGCTCGTTGCTCATGCGGTTGCTGCTGTGCGCAAGCAGGGCGATCTCGTCGTTTCCCAGCCGCTCTTCCTCGATGGTCACAAAGCGGCCCCCGGCAATCTCGTTGGCCTGCGCGGTCATCAGCCGCAGGCGGCGCGTGATCGACCGGGTAATGACGATGATGCAGAGCAGCGCGGCAAGCAGACCGCTCACGGCGATGGCCGTAGTGCGGAGCCGCGCGCGCGTAAACGCCTCCTGGAAAATGCGATTGTCGTAGACGCCCAACACGCGCAGTAGCGGTACTTCCTTTAGGGATTCACTGAGCAACATTTGCCCTGGAGCCAGCGCATCCTCGCGGTAGATGGGATACGCGCCGGTATCGGCATACCCGTGCGCAGCGGCGAGCACGCGGTTGTCGGCATCGACGAGCAGCACGTTTTCCAGCAGCTCACTGTTGGCCAGCACGCGCGCCAGCTCCTCGGCGTTTAGGTCGATGCGCAGCAGCTTGCGGTACCGCCCATACTGCGGATAATTGGTCAGGTAGCGCAGGATGCTGATGGAGCGATCGTAGGTGGTGGCCAGCGAGGGCTTGAGCACCGCAGTGCGCAGGAAGGGCCCCGTTGTCGAGTGGGTGAGCGGGGTCCAGGTGATATCCTGCAAATCCTCCCCCAGCTCGCGCTCCTGCTCGGGCAGCCTGCGCACCGTGGCGCCGTTAAACACCGAAAGGTTGTCGGTATACACCATGATGCTACGGATCTGCCGATAGGTCGGATCGAGCTGCAGCGCATTCTTAAAGTAATCCTGATAGGTGATGAGGTACGAGATGGGCTCGATGTAGTCGGTCTCCAGCATGGCGTAGAGCCGCTCCTCGGTGGAGTAGCGCACCGCCATCGACATAACCCCAGAGAACAGGCCGTTCAGGGTCGCGGCGCGCTCCTCCAGCGAGGTGACGAGCCGCCGGTTCAGCTCGCGCTGAATGTTGTCCTCCACATCGGAATAGTAGAACACGTTTTGCACCGACAGCGGCAGCAGCACGCAAAACAGAAAGACCAACAGCAGCTTTTGCGCCATGGTCAGCCTGTTCAAAAAAGCGAGCCTATGTCCTGTGGCGGCCATCCTGTTTTCCACCTTCCCCGTGCGCCGAGCGCGCACCGGTCCTCAGCAGGCCGGTCTCTGCCTCACTCTTGCCGAGAATGCGAGGCCCGCGCTTCGCTTACGAGCTGCTCCTGCACGTTCAGGCAGCGCTCGCCCGCCAAGGGCTTGATACGCTTGTAGTGGCCCTTCGCATCCATCACGCGGGTCTGCTCGGTATCGCTCCAGCTACGCTCGAACACGTCAAGCACGCGGGCGCGACAGACCGGATCCTCCACCGGGAACATGAGCTCCACGCGCCGGTCGAGGTTGCGGCCCATCCAATCGGCGCTGGAGAGGAACACCTCGTCCTGCCCGCCGTTCGTGAAGCAGAAGATGCGGCTGTGCTCCAAAAAGCGGCCGACGATGGAGTGCACCACAATCCCCTCGCTGTGCTTGGGATAACCGGGGCGTAGGCCACAAATGCCGCGCACCAGCAGGCGCACCGGCACCCCGGCAGCCGCCGCGCGGCAAAGCGCCTCGGACATTTCCGGATCGTGCAGGGCATTGATCTTGGCAGAAATGCCCGAAGGTTTGCCCGCCAACGCATGGCGCTCCTCGCGCTGAATGCGGTCGATGAGCGCGCCGCGCAGATGCTGCGGCGCGTGGATCAGCTTGTTGAGGGTGGGCGCTTCGCTGTAGCCGGTGACCATGTTGAAGAAAGCGGTCGCATCCTCGCCATACTCCTCCTTGGCGGTAAACAGGCCCAGGTCGGTGTAGATATTGGCGGTGATATCGTTGTAATTGCCGGTGCCCAGGTGCACGTAGCGGCGGATACCTTCCTCCTCGCGGCGGACGACCAGCGTGATTTTCGCATGGGTCTTGAGCCCGCGCAGGCCGTACACCACGTGGCACCCGGCGCGCTCCAGGCGCTTGCCCCATTGGATGTTGTTTTCCTCGTCAAACCGCGCCTTGATCTCCAGCATCACGGTCACCTGTTTCCCCGCATCGGCCGCCTCGGCCAATGCGCGCACCACCGGCGATTGCCCGCTGACGCGGTAGAGCGTCTGCTTGATGGCCATCACGCGCGGATCGCGGGCGGCTTCCTGTAAAAAGCGCACCACCGGCTCAAAGCTATCGTAGGGATGATGGAGCAGTATATCTTCCCGCGCGACGGCCGCGAAGAACGCATCCCCTTCCGCATCCGCGAACTCGGCGGGTATGCGCGGCACGAAGGCTTGGTACTTCTGCGCATCAAAGCCCGCGGTAGGATAGACCTGCTTCATCAAAAAATCCAAATTGATGGGCCCATGGATGGGGTACACCTCGTCGCGCGTGGCCTTGAGCGCGCGGCGCAGCGTGCGCAGCAGCGTCTCCTCGGCATCGTGGGCAATCTCCAGGCGGATCACCGCCCCCCACTTTCGCTTGTTGATGGATTTCTGTACCTCATTAAGGATGCTGACGGCGTCCTCCTCGTCCACGGGGAAATCGGCGGCGCGGGTGATGCGGAAGGGCGTGCAGCTAAGCACGCGCCGCCCCACGAACAGCCGATGGATGTGCCGGGCAATGAGGTCCTCCAGCAACAAAAAGCGCGCTTCCCCGGATTCATAGCCGGGGAGCGCGATCACGCGCGGCAGGCCCGCAGGGACCTGCACGTTCGCGAAATCGGGCGCATCGCCCTGCTTCGCGAGCAGCAGCACGCCCAAGTTAAGGCTGCGGTTGAGGATATGCGGGAAGGGCCGGTTGGCATCCACCGCCATGGGGGTGAGCACCGGGTACACCTCGCGCAGAAAGTAGCTGTCAGCCCATTCGGCGCGCTCGCCGTCCAGATCAGTGTAGGCGAGCAGGTGCACGCCGCAGGCGCGCAGATCGGGCAGCACCTGCTCCTGCAGCACCGCATACTGATCGTGAATCATGCGCTGCACGCGGGGCATGATGCGGTTGAGCTGCTGCTTGGGCGTATAGCCCACCTCGTCGGGGGTCTTGAGCCCCGCGTTGCCCATATCGCGCAGCCCCGCCACGCGGATCATGAAAAACTCATCCAGGTTGGAGGAAACGATCGACAGGAACTTCATGCGCTCGAACACCGGGTTGTTCGGGTTGGCAGCCTCCATCAGCACGCGCTGATTGAAGGCCAACCAGCTCAGCTCCCGGTTAACGTAGTGTTCCGGCGCATACTTCTGCATCTTTTGCTGTTGCGACATGCTTTCGCACCTCTTGCTCTGCGGTCGTCCCACCACTTATCAAGCAGTGTTTCGATTTTTTATGCCCATCCGGTGTGTTCTGGTTGCTTTCTCGCTATCCTTTTCACACCTATAGGTGCATCTATCTTACCACAGAAACGGCGTCGCGTCCAAGACTATCACGAGCCCTCGCTCAAGCCGTCACTCATAATACCAGGCGATGCGGTCGTCGTCGGTGACCTCGGGCCGCTCATCCAGGGCATCGGCCAGCAGCCCTTCGATGTGGGACACCAGATCGCCCAGGCGCGCAAAGCCCTGCACCTGATCGTCGAAAAGGGTGATGCGCCAATGCTTTTCGCAGGCGATCACCAGCCGTGCCAGGTCGATAGGCTTCACCTCGCCCCCAAAGAGCGGCGTAACCGGCGAAAGTGCAGCAGAGTTGAAGCCCAATATGCTGGCCAGCAGGCCCGACACTTCATAAAACAGCATGCTTTTCCTCCTCGCTATGATAAGCTATGGCAATAGAATCAGCCGATCAGCGGACTGACGGGTCCGGTGTGGAAAAGATCGAGCTTGTGCAGCGCGCGCGTGCACGCCACATAGAGCAGGTTCTTATCCTCCTGGGCGGCATAATGCGCCGCGTCGGCATCGCAGACCAGCGCCGCGTCGAACTCCAGGCCCTTGGCCATGTAGAGCGGTATCACGAACACGCCGCGCGCGTCGGTCTCGCCGTCACCGCGCACCAGGCCGATCTGGCGATGCGCGCGCAAACGGGCATGCAGCGCCGCCGCTTCCCGCTCAGTCTTGCAAACGAGCCCGATCGAACGATACCCGCGCTGCACGGCGACCTCGATTTCGCGCAGCAGCAGCGTATCCATCGCCTCTGCATCGGGCGCGGCATGCACGGCGGGCGCTTCGCCGTGGCGGCTGAAGCACTCCCCCGCATCGCCCGAGGGCAGAAAACGCGAGCAATAGCGCCAAATCTCCTCGGTGCAGCGGAAGCTCTTGCCCATGACAACCCGCTCGGTTCTGGGCTTGGCCAGGATCGCACCCGCCCGCTCATACAGCGTGGGATCAGCGCGCTGGGCCACCGCCTGGTGTACGTCCCCCAGCAGAGTGAAGCGCGCCCTGGGGAAGGCCTCGCGGAGCAGCGCAAAGTGCAGGGGCCGCTCGTCCTGCGCCTCGTCGATCACCACTTGGCGCACATGCTGGAACGCAGCGCATCCGTACACCCGGCTTTGCAGGTAGGCGATGGCCGCCGCATCCGCGAACGGCGTCACCTCCTGCGAAAGCTGCACGCGGGTCATGCGCACCATGGCGGCGATGTCCGGCGGCAGCGCCATCCCCTCAGTCAATCGCGCAAACGCCTCAGGATCCTCGAATAGGCGCCGGTATAGCGCGGCGCAATCCACCTCGGTGAACGCGCGAATCCGGCGCACCAGCTCGGCATTTTCCTGAATGGAAAGCATGCGCGCGATCGCTTCCGCATCCTGCGCCTGCTCTGGATTTTCGCGCACTTGGCGCACCAGCTTCTCCATACGCTCCCGGCGGCGGGCGCGCACCCGCTCCAGGATTGCGCGCTCCAGCCAGCGCAGGCGCAGCCCCACCGCCGCGCTCTGCTTGCCGCCCAGCACCGTGTCCCGCAGCTCGCCACGCTCGGCAATGCAAGCCTCGTCATACTCAATGTCTGCATAGGCCACCCACCGGTGCGGCAGCTCCTCCACCAGCCGATCCAGCACCATGACGAACGCCTCGGAGCCCTTGAACTCCACGCACCCGCGCAACAGCGCCCGGCTGGCCGCATCCGCGCAATCCAGCATCGCCTCCACCGCCTCCGCCCGAGGCTGGATGCGGGCCGAGGGCAGCAGTTGCCGGAACACCTCCTCCAGCAGCAGGGTGCGCACGCTGCGCTCGCCCAGCTCGGGCAGAATGTGCGCGATGTAGCGCTCGAACACCGCATTAGGCGAAAGGATGAGCAGCTCCTCGGCGCTCAGCCGACCGGCCAGCCCGCGATACATCAGGTAGGCCACGCGATGCATGGCCACCGAGGTCTTGCCGCTGCCCGCCGCGCCCTGCACCATGAGCACCTCGCTGTCCATATCGCGGATGATCATGTCCTGATCGCGCTGAATGGTCTCCACGATGGCACGCATCGTAGGGGAAGCGGTCTTTGAAAGCAGCTCGCGCAGGAAGCTATCCACGATCTGTAAATCTGCATCAAAGAAGTAGGCCAGTTCGCCGCGCCCGATTTCGAACTGGCGCTTGAGCGAGAGCACCCCGGCGATCACTCCGCCCGGCGCTTTGTACGAGGCCGCACCCAGGCCGTGCCGATAAAACAGGCTGGCGACGGGCGCGCGCCAATCGTACACATCGATATCGAGCCCATTGGGGGCCATAAGCGTGGCGCGACCGATGTAGATCGGCTCCGCTTCGCCCTGATCCCCACCCTCGCCCTCCTCATCGAATCGGAAATCGATGCGTGCAAAGTAGGGCGCATCGAGCATTTGCTCCAGCACCCTTTGGGTATGGGCCTCGGACTCCTGCGATTCCACGTCGCCCGCCAACGATTGGTTCAGCTGACTGAGCTCCACCATGTCGTGGAAGCTCTGCATGGAGTAAACCTGCGCCGAATCATCCCACAAATCCTCCTGTAGGGCGCTCAGCGCCGCCGCGCGCTCACCCGCACGCTGCCGAATGCCTTCCAACTGTGCTTGTGCGTTCCCGATGGTCTGCTCCAGACGCCGTCCTTCAAGCCGCAATTGTTCGCGATCCTGATCCACCATTGCATCCCTCCCGCATCGTAGAGGTAGCTTAGCATGCCGCAATAGAAAAAAACAGTCTGGTCTTTCCTTCCATCACGTGGTATAATAATGCTGCAAATAAGAAGCAAGCAAAAGACTCCAACCGATATTCTGCTATCGGCGGAGCCTTTTTCATACCCCCTTAAAAAATTGCGGGCCTTGCCGAAAATATTTTTGCAGCCGCAAACACTTGCCCTCCCTCGCGCGTATACCCGGTGAAAAGGCGATGAGGAGGGATACACATGGCGGAACAGTTGATGAAAACGACCACCCTCGGCAACCTGCGCGCAAGACTCCAGCAACGCATTTCCGATGCACGGGCGCGTCGATTGGCGCGCAGGAACGAGAAAGCGCATGCGACCGCGCCGGACTCGATGCTGCAGGATGAGTGGCAGTACGGGCTGCGCGCGCTGCTCTCGAAGCAATGCCAGTTCTAAAAGCCGCAAAAGGCACCCCGCAAGCGAGGAGGGAATGAATTGACGCCGCTGATGATCTACTCCGCGAACCAATCCGCGCTGCAGCGGTATGCGCTTTCCCTCTGCCGAGATGCGCACCAATCCGCCGACCTGATGCAGCAAACCTTCCTGCGGGTCTGCGAGCACGCCGAGGAGCTGGCGGATTACTCCCCGGAACGCATCCAAGGGTGGCTGATGCTCACGCTGCGGCGCGCATGGCTCGATCAGCTGCGCAAACGCAGCCGCGAGCAACCCGCCGACGCGCTGCCCGAAGCCTCCTACACCGAGGATTACAGCGGCCCCGAGGTGTTCGCCGCCCTGGCGCGGTTGCCCGAAGCGCTGCGCCGGTGCGTGCAGCTCCGACACTTTCAAGGGCTCAACGCCACCGAAATCGGCGAGTGCATGGGCATTCCCGCCGCCACCGTGCGCACCCGGCTGCGCACCGCGGCCCGGCTCCTTCGCGCTGATTACCTTGATGAACCCGACTGATTCCTCTCCGCTGCAACGCAAAACACGATGGATCACCTATATGGATCACCTATATAGAACAATAAGGAGGTAACCCCATGAAACTGCGCATTGAAAACGTAATGATGCTGGACCTCACCGAGCTCACCACGGAAACCGCCGACACCATCGACTCCATCCAGAATTGCATGATCGCCCTCTTCTCCCCCGCGTCCGCTCCCTTGCAATCCCGCCTGCCCTTTGGCAACCTGATGAAGAGCGCCGTCGTGCCCGCGGGCGCGCACCTGCACAGCGTCAATGGCAGCGACCGCATCACCGCCGCCCCGGCCGGTCAGGAGCCGAAGCCCACCTTTTTCCAAATCAACGGCAAGCTAACCGTGGAGCCCGATGTCACCGTCGAGCAGCTGCAGGGCACCGTCCTGGGCGGCATCGTAAACGGCGTGCTCATTTGCAGCACGCGGCAAGCCGAAGTGTTCCGTGCCGTCGGCGTCAGCATCAACGGCAGGATGGTGGCCTACCCGGACGGCGTGCGCCTGCACGATGGCACGCTTTCCATCGACGCAAACTTCCTTGCCCTCGCGCAGGATGGGGAGACCTACATGGCCACCGGCGATGTCCGCGCATTGGAGGATGGGCTGGCCGCGCTGATCGAGCGAAACATCCGCCTCATGGGCTCCAGCCTGCTGGTGCGCGCACAGGATTTGCCCCTCGCCCGGCAACTGTGGAAGGATGATGCCGCGCGCATCCGCTGCGTGCCCGAGGGCTACACCTACGCCGAAGGCGGCCTGAAGCTCGATCGCTTCTCCCTGCGCCGCTACGGCCCCGCGATCTACGTGGATGGCGATTGCAGCGTGTCCGAAGAGCTCACCGCGGAGCAGCTGACCGCGGGGCTGACGAAGCTGGCCGTGCGCGGCAGACTTACCGCCCCCGAGCGCCTGGAGGACGCGCTGTTTGACCTGTGCGAAACCTATGGCTCTCTGCTGTTCTATCCCGGCAAGCTGATGGAAAACACGGGCTCGATGGAGCTTTCCTCCGGTACGCTCGAGGGGCTGACCGAGCCGGTGACGCTGTACAACGCAGGCTTCCTGCAAATCAAGCCCGATGTGACGCCCGAGCTGCTGCGCGCCAAGGTACAGGCCATCCACTGCTACGGCGAAATCCAGGTGCCTAACGCGCTGCACGGCGTGGTGCTAAGCCTAGCCAAGGAGATGAACGGGCACATCTCCATCCTCGGCGCGGAGGAGGAGCAGGGAGCGCCGCAACCGCTCGATCCGGATATCCGCGTAATCGGTAACACGATGGAATACAAGCTGATCTAACCCCCGTTCTCCCGCAAAGCCACGGCCACGTGCCGGTGGCTTTTTTGATGGTGCTCCGCGATCCTTCGCCGCGCACTGGGCTTCTTCGCTGCGCATAGGCTGGTGAAGGGGAAAAAACGTCTCCCCCTATACTATTTGGAGCAATACTGCATATGTCTAATATAGAAACATCCGCCCCGGGAACGCCCGTCAAGGAAGCGGCCCCGGCCAAGGTAATGAGCTGCCTCGCCCTGGGCGAAACCGCGCGGGTAGTTGGCCTGACGCTGCGCGGCGAGATGCGCCGGAGGCTGCAGGATTTGGGCTTGATCGAAGGGGCTGAGGTGCGCTGCGAACTGCGCAGCCCGCTGGGCGACCCCACCGCATACGGAATCTGCGGAGCACTGATCGCGCTACGCGCCGCCGATTCCGCCGGGGTACTGGTTACGAGCATACGGGAGGTCGACGCATGAGATTCAAGGTGGATGCAAGGCCCCAGGGTTGCGACATCGATGTTCCCGCTATGGCGGTGGAACCCCCGCGCATCATCGCGCTAGCCGGCAACCCCAACGTGGGCAAGAGCACCATCTTCAACGCACTGACCGGGCTCAAACAGCATACCGGGAATTGGCCGGGCAAGACCGTAGCCAGCGCGCAGGGTCGCTTCGAATGGAAGGGGCAGCGCTATGAGCTGGTGGACTTGCCCGGCTGCTACTCGCTCCATGCGCGCTCCGCCGAGGAAGAGGTGGCGCGCGATTTCCTTTGCTTCGATAGCCCCCACGCGGTGATCGTAGTCTGCGACGCCACCTGCCTGGAGCGCAACCTGAACCTGGTGCTGCAGACGCTGGAGCTCTGCCCAAACGCCCTGGTGTGCATAAACCTGCTGGACGAGGCCCGACGCAAGTGCATCCAGGTCGACCTGCCCGCCCTCGAAGCCCGGTTGGGCGTGCCCGTAGTCGGCACCGCCGCGCGGGACAAGCGCGGGCTGGATGCCCTGCGCGAACGCGTCGCACAGGCCCACGACCGGCAGCGCATGCCCGCGTGTGCATGCGTCGCCTACCCGGAGGCGATCGAGCAGGCCCTACGCGCGCTGGAGCCAGCGATAGCAGCCGCATGGGAGGCCGCGTCGGAACACGCCGCCGAGGCTTCGCTGCCCGCGCGGTGGCTGGCCCTGCGCTTACTGGAGGGGGATTCCTCCGTGCTGCGCGCCGTGCAGCGCCACCTGGGCATCGATCTTGCCGCCGATGAATCGGTGCAGCGGGCTGTGCAAGCACAGCGCGAAGCCCTGGCCGCGCAAGGCTTCCCCCGTGAGGAGCTGCGCGACCAGATGGTCGCCTCGGTGCTCCACACCGCGCGCGCGCTGCTCGAAGGCGTGGTGCGCTTCGGCGAGGCCGATCACACCGCGCGCGACCGCCGTATCGATCGCGCACTGACCAGCCGATGGATCGGCTTTCCCGCCATGTTCCTGGCTCTCCTAGCCATTCTCTGGCTCACCGTATCGGGTTCCAACACGCCCTCCGCGCTGCTGGGCCGAGCGCTCTCCGCGCTGGAACCGCCCCTGAGCAACGCGCTGACCTGGCTGAGCGCGCCAGACTGGCTGCGGCGGCTGTTGGTCGAGGGCGTATACCGGGTACTGGCCTGGGTGGTTTCGGTGATGTTGCCCCCCATGGCCATCTTCTTCCCGCTGTTCACCTTGCTAGAGGATGCGGGCTATCTTCCGCGCGTCGCCTTTAACCTGGATCGGCTCTTTCACCGCTGCGATGCCTGCGGCAAACAGGCGCTGACCATGTGCATGGGGCTGGGGTGCAATGCGGTGGGTGTGACCGGCTGCCGCATCATCGATTCCCCGCGCGAGCGGCTCATCGCCATCCTCACCAATGCCTTTGTGCCCTGCAACGGCCGCTTTCCCACGCTCATCGCACTCATCAGCATGTTCTTTGTGGGCACAGGTCTGGGCGGAGCCGGTTCGTTCGCAGGCGCGGCGCTGCTGGGCTGCGTGCTGGTGTTCAGCATCGGCATGACGTTGGCCGCCTCGAAGCTGCTTTCCCGCACCGTGCTGCGCGGCACGGCCTCGTCCTTCGCGCTTGAGCTGCCGCCCTATCGCCGCCCGCAGCTGGGCAAGGTGCTGGTGCGCTCGCTGCTGGATCGAACGCTGTTTGTGCTGGGCAGGGCCGCCATGGTGGCTGCACCCGCGGGGCTGGTGCTGTGGCTGCTGGCCAACATCACCGTAGGCGACGCCTCGCTGCTAGCGCACTGCGCGGCCTTCCTCGATCCTCTTGCGCGCCCGCTGGGCATGGATGGCGTGATCCTGCTGGCGTTCGTGCTGGGCCTGCCCGCCAACGAGATCGTGCTGCCCATCATGCTCATGGCGTACACGGCGCAGGGCGGCTTGCAAGATTTGGGCTCCCTGGCGCAGTTCAAGGCTCTGCTGGTACAAAACGGTTGGACCTGGATCACCGCAGTGAACGTGCTGCTGTTCTCGCTCCTGCACTGGCCGTGCTCCACCACCTGCCTCACCATTCACCACGAGACGCGCAGCCTGCGCTGGACGGCGCTCGCCATCGTGCTGCCCACACTCGCGGGCGCGCTGCTTTGCCTTGCGTTTACCAGCGTCGCCCGCTGGCTGACCGCGCTGTGACACGGATCACGGATCGAATGTGTGGTTGACACCCACCGGGTCATATGCTACAATTTTAACAGTTCAAACCATCGCTCAAACGCTTTGCCGTGTTGCAGCGATACAGCAATATTTTGCACATTCCATGTGCTGCGCTCCCTGCATCCGCTTGCCCATCTTCGTGCACTCGCGTTCCTATGCGGTGTTGAACATTGGCTTTGCCGGGTTTTTTTATGAATTTTTGTTATCCAATCATTACATACCATTGCACAATGCAAGAGGAGGAATATCACCATGGGAAAGAGACTTGTAACGCTTTGTACCTGCCAATGGGCCGATCTACCTTTCGAAGAACTGTGCGCGCTGGCGAAAAAGATGGGCTACGACGGGCTGGAAATCGCCTGCTGGGGCAACGGCATCGATATCGACAAGGCCTACGCCGACGATAGCTACGTGGCCTATCTGCTCGATACGCTCAAGAAGCATGGCTTGCAGTGCAAAGCCATCGCCACCCACATCATCGGCCAGTGCGTGGGCGATGCGCCCGATGAGCGCCTGAACAACTTCGCCCCAGCCGCGCTGGCCAATAACCCCGAGGGTATCCGCCAGTGGGCCATCGACACCATGATGAAGGCTCCCACCGTTGCCAAGAAGCTTGGCGCCACCGTGGTCACCAGCTTCACTGGCTCCCCCATCTGGAAGTGGATATACTCCTTCCCGCAGACCACGGCCGCCATGGTGAACGCGGGCTTCGACGAGATCGTAAAGCTCTGGTCCCCCATCCTGGATGAATTCAAAAAGCAGGGCATCCAATACGCGCTGGAAGTGCATCCGGGCGAGATCGCATTCGATTATTACTCCACCAAGATGCTGCTCGATCGCTTTGCCGATCGCCTCGAGTTCGGCCTCAACTTCGATCCCAGCCATCTGCAATGGCAGGGCATCAAGCCCCATCTGTTCCTGGCCGATTTCGCCAGCCGCGTATACCATGTGCACATGAAGGATGCCGCCGTCACCCTGGATGGCCGCAGCGGCATACTGGGCTCGCACATCGATTTCGGCGACCTGCGCCGCGGCTGGAACTTCCGCTCGCTAGGCCATGGCGACGTCAACTTCGAGGAGATTATCCGCGTGCTCAACGCGGTGGGCTATCAGGGCCCGCTCTCCGTGGAATGGGAAGACAGCGGCATGGACCGCATCGACGGCGCGACCGAAGCCTGCGCGTTCGTGAGGCGCGTGGATTTCAAGGCCTCCGATTTTAAGTTCGACGACGCGATCGCCAACTAATTACGAAGCAGGGTTCAGAAAGCGAGGTACGCGCATGGTTAAGAGAATCAACTACGGCATGGTGGGCGGTGCGCTCAATGCCTTCATCGGCGATGTGCACCGCAAGGCCATCGCGTTCGATCCGCGCGCCGCGCTGGCCGCCGGTTGCTTTAGCATCGTTCCGCAGGAAAATATCGACACCGGCGAAGCGTATGCGCTCGATCCCGATCGCGTCTACGCCACCTTCCAAGAGATGGCCGAGAAGGAAAGCAAGCGGCCCGACGGCATCGCCTTTGTGAGCATCGCCACCCCCAACAACACCCACTACGCCATCGCCAAGTGCTTCTTGGAAAATGGCATCAACGTGGTGTGCGAAAAGCCGCTCTGCTTCGAAGTGGGGCAAGCCGAGGAGCTCGTGGCGCTGGCCAAGGCCAAGGATCTGCTGTTTGGCATGACCTATAGCTACTCGGGCTACACCATGGTGAAGGTAATGCGCGAGATGATCCAGAGCGGCAAGCTGGGTGAAATCGTGACCGTGAACGCCGAATACGCGCAGGAATGGCTGATCGATGAGCTGGGTGAAAGCGACCCGGGCACGGCGAAACTCTCCGGCTGGCGCAGCGATCCGAAGGTGGCCGGCATCTCGAACTGCGTGGGCGATATCGGCACCCACATCGAGCACACGGTGCACTATCTCACCGGCCTGCACATCAAGCGCATTTTGGCCACCACCAACGCGTTCGGCAAGGCGCTGGATATGAACGCCAACATGATCATCGAATACGACAACGGCGCCAACGGTGCGTACTGGTGCTCCCAGGTGGCCTGCGGCAACCTGAACGGCTTGGCGGTGCGCATCTACGGCAGCCTGGGCTCGGTGGAATGGCAGCAGCACTACCCGGATTACGTGCGCTACACCCCCAAGGGTCGCGCGCCGGAAATGCTCAGCCGCGGCACCGGCTACATCGCCGAGGATGCCGCCGCCACCAACCGCCTGCCCTCCGGCCATCCCGAAGGCTTGTACGTGGGCTTTGCGAACATCTACCGCAACTACATCGGCGCGGTGATCAAGAAGCGCAACGGCGAGGCGCTTACCGCCAAGGACCTCGATTTCCCCAGCGTGACCGACGGCCTGAACGGCGTCCGCTTCGTGCACGCGGTCATCGAGAGCGGCAAGCACGACGCCGCCTGGATCGAGCTCCCCCACTGAAAACCGGGTTAACCTCCGCGCATACCCTCTTCCCCTGCTTTATTGGCGAAAGCCAGTAAAAATATAGTGATGGAGGAGACCTACGATGAAAAAGTTTCTGGCAATCCTGTTGGCGAGCATGATGGTGTTTGGCGCCACCGCCGCCTTCGCAGCCCCGGTTGACATCGCCATCTTCGTGCCCAATGCCGATCACGGTTGGACCGGCGCTGTGCTGACCTACGCCGAAGAAGCGGCGAAGGCCATCAACGACGGCGGCAAGTACACCGCCCAGGTCATCCCGGCCAACGATGCCGCCACCCAGATTCCCCAGGTGGAGGACGTCATCGAGAACCAGTCCGCGAAATACATCGTCATCCTGCCGCACGACAACACCCTGGAAGCCACCATGCAGAAGGTCGTCGACAGCGGCATCCCGTTCGTGATGTTTGACCGCGTGATCGACTCCGTGAAGGACAAGTCCGCCGCGAACGTCATGGGCGACAACGAAGGCATCGGCTACGAGACCGCGAAGCGCTTTGTGGCTTCGGGCCTGCAGCCCGGCGCGAAGATTCTCATCATGCCCGGCGACAACTCCTCCGTGCCCCAGATGCGCAACGACGGCTTCTTCAAGGGCCTGAAGGAAGCGGGCTGGACCGACGAGCAGATCACCGCCATCACCATGACCGACTACACCGGCTGGTCCCGCGAGAACGCGAAGTCGCTGTTCATCGGCTGGATGGAAGCCAACACCCCCGAAGAGATCGCCACCTACGAGTACATCTTCACCCACGACGATCCGCTGGCCCTGGGCATCCTGGACGCGCTCAAGGGTTCGGACATCGACCAGGCCAAGAAGGACGCGTTCCTTTCGGGCAAGGTGCACCTGGCCGCCTCCTCCGGCTTGAACGAAATGTACTCGGTCATCAAGGGCATCCACCAGAACGATTACACCGCCGAGGTGGATAAGCTGGCCGACCTGTTCTCCGTGACCTACGATCCGGGCATGATCAAGATCGCGATCCAGGACATGGTTGACAAGCTCGATGGCAAGGATGTCCCCCAGATTCACGTGGTGCCCGTCGCCGTCGTGGACAAGACCAACGTCGATCAGTTCCAGGGCTTCGGCGACCCGTACTCCAAGTAATTTCGCACAGGTTTTCTTCGGCGGCCCACAGAGCAAATTCTGTGGGCCGCCGATACAAAATTTGCATTCGCACCCAAGGAGGGTTGCCAATGGCCATGCTGCGGATGGCGGATATCTCCAAGGCCTTCTTTGGCGTAACGGTCCTCGATCACGTGGATTTCAGCGTGGAGCCGGGGGAAGTCCATGCGCTGCTGGGTGAAAACGGCGCGGGCAAATCCACGCTCATGAACCTGCTGGCGGGCGTATATACGCGCGACGGCGGCACCATCACCTTCGATGGGCAAGCGCTCACCCACAACACCGTGCAGGCCTCCGAAAGCGCGGGCATTGCCTTCGTGCACCAGGAGCTCAACCTGTTCAACGATCTAACCGTTTATGAAAACATATTTTTGCGCAAGGAAATCACTGGCGCGCTGGGCGTGCTCAGCAAGAAGGCTATGATCCAAAAAACGCGCGAGCTGTTCGAAAGCCTGAACGTAAACATCGATCCGACGCTGCCGGTATCCGAGCTGGAAACCAGCCAAAAGCAGCTGCTGGAGATCGCCAAGGCGTTGTTTGCCAACGCCAGGCTGTTCATACTCGATGAACCGACCACCGCGCTGAGCAGCAACGAGATCGAGCACCTATTTTCCATTATCCGCAGGTTGAAGGCGGCGGGTCACTCCTTCATCTTCATTTCGCACAAGATGAACGAGATATTCGAAATCAGCGATCGCTACACCGTGCTGCGCAACGGAAAGCTGGTGCAGACCGGCGAAATCGCCGTCACCACGCCGCTAGAAGTAACGCGCATGATGGTGGGCACCGAATACTACGATCAGGGCTACTACCAGGCGCGCGCGCTGGGCGAACCGGCGCTGGAGCTGCGCGACCTGTGCGGTCCGGGGTTCGAAAACATCGATTTGACCATACGCCAGGGTGAGGTCGTGGGCTTCACCGGGCTCAAGGGCGCGGGCATCAGTGAGCTGATGCAGGCGCTGTTTGGCGCGCTGCCCATCACGGCGGGAAGCCTGCTGGTGGACAGCAAGCCCGTGGAAAAAAGCAACATCCACAGCGCCATGCGCAACCGCATCGCCATGATCGCGGCCAACCGCAAGGAAAATTCGGTCATCCCGGATTTTACGCTGCTAGACAACATGTGCATCTCCGAGCACACGCTCTCCTTCGGCCGTCAGTTCATCCGCCGCGCGCAGGAGGATCAGCGCTACCGGCACATGAAGGAGACGCTCAACATCAAGGCCAACGATTCCGGCGATATGATCACTTCGCTCTCGGGCGGCAATCAGCAAAAGGTGATCCTCGCGCGCTGGCTGAACACCCAAGCGAATATCCTGCTGATGGATAACCCCACCCAGGGCATCGACGTGGGCGCAAAGGCCGAAATCTACAAGCTGATTCTGGAATTGGCCGCCCAGGGCAAGACGATACTCATCAACACCCTGGAGATTCCCGAAGCGCAGAAAGTGGCTGACCGCTGCATCGTTTTCTATCACGGCCGCATCCAGGCCGAGCTGGAGCGCGGGCAGATCACCGAGGAGCGGGTCATGCTCTACGCAACCAACGCAATTCATGCATCGGAGGTGCGCGCACATGCTTAGTACCCAGCCGGTCTCCCCCAGCAAAAAGTCCTTCACCAAGGTGCTGGGCAGTTATAGCTTCATCCTTATTTTCCTGTGCATTTTCGCGGCATACATCGTCATTAACGGCAGCGCCACCACCCTGAACGGCGTGATGAACATACTGCGGCATTCCACCATCGTGGGCATCATCGCCTTCGGCATGGGCCTGGTGATCATCACCGGGGGCATCGATCTCTCGGTGGGCTCCACCATGGCGCTGATCGGCGGCCTCTCGGCGGTGGTGTTTAATGCCACCAACAGCCCCCTGCTCACGCTGCTGTTTGCGCTTGCGCTAGGCTGCCTGTTAGGCTTTTTTAATGGAATCCTGGTGGGGCAGGTCAAGATGCCCGCCTTCATCGTCACCCTGGCGACCATGATGATCTACCGCTCCATCGCGCTCTTTTACCTGCGCACGGTGGTGCGGCAATCGATTTACAAAATGGATGCCACGCTGAGCACCTACCAGAATTTCTATGGTTTCGGCCAGCTCAAGGTGTTCGATCTGCTGCCTGCGGTGGGGCTGGTGTTCGTGGCCGTGATGGTGCTGATGGTATTCATGAGCACCTCCACCAAGTTCGGCAAGACGGTCTACGCCATCGGCAGCAACGAGAAAGCCGCTCGACTGGCCGGCATCAACGTGGGCTGGACGCGGGTAATGGTGTACGTGATCACCGGCATCCTTTGCGGCCTGGCCACCTTCCTATGGCTGGCGATGAACGGCTCGGTCGATCCGGCCACCCTGGGCAAGAGCACCGAGATGTACGCCATCGCGGCGGTGGTCATCGGCGGTATCAGCATGAGCGGCGGCAAAGGCAAGCTGCTGGGCATCATGTTTGGCGCTATGTCCTACACCATCATCGATAAGATCATCGCCTCGCTGGGGTTCGATGCGCTCATCAACGATACCATCAAGGGCTCCATCCTCATCGTGGCCGTGCTGGTGCAGATCGTGATACCGCTGCTGCGCAGTAAGCTGAAAAAGGCCGGCGACTAGCGCAACGCACAGTACGCAACGCACAGCAGAAAACTGTGGCTCTCCGTCGGCGACGACGGAGAGCCTTTTGGCTTCCCGCCGCGATTTTTTGCAACGCCATTTCGATTCCTTCGCTGCGATTTAATCTTCAAAACTCATTATTTGATTAACACATTTATGCGCAGCATGATAAAATAGAGCCAGAAGACTCCATATCGATCGAAAAGCATGTGCAAGGAGCGTTCATATGAATCACCCCTCCCCTGTTAGCGAAGCGTACATGAACCGCATCAAGGCCTCCATGATCGACAGCTTCACCGATTCGATCTCCATCGCAAACACCGATCGAAAAATCATATACTACAACCCCGCCGCGTTGCGGCTGATCGGCTATTCCTCCAGTGAAATGCACCTGATCGATACCACCGCCAAGCTGCACGCCGAAGGGTTCGACGCGTTCGCCGCCTCGGTGATCCAGCCTTCGGTATTCAAGAATGGTTCCTGGACGGGCATCAGCGCCGTTCGGCACAAGGATGGTCACACCATCGTGGTGGAGATGACCGTTTTTCCGCTTTACGGCGATCAGGGCGAGGAGTATGGCACGGTGGCGGTGCTCCGCGACGTCAACGAACTGACCAAGGCCAACCAGCGCTTGCAGAAAAGCAGCGAGCTTTTTCAAAAGGTGCTGGATTCGGCAGGCATCGGCGTAGTGCTCATCAACATGGAAGACCACACCATCGAGATGGTCAACCAATTCACCTGCAGCCTGCTGCAAATGGAGGCTGAAGAAATTCTGCACAACAAGTGCTACGATGTGCTGTGCCACCGCAGCCCCGATATCTGCCCCCACGCGAACGAACAGGACAGCCGTGTATTGGTAGCCGAGCGCTATTTGACACGCAAGGACGGTACCCAAATCCCCATCATCAAAACCGGTACCTGGATCACCCTGGATGAAAAGGAGTACCTGGTCGATACCTTTGTGGATATCAGCATTCAAAAGGTGCTGGAAAAAAGCCTGCAGGAGGCCAAATACGCCGCCGAGGCCGCCAACCAATCCAAAAGCGAGTTCCTTTCGCGCATGAGCCACGAGATGCGCACGCCGCTCAACGCCATCATCGGCATGACGCAGATCTCCGATAAAGCGACGAGCCTGGAGAAGCTGCGCGAGTGCATGGAAACCATTCGCCTCTCCAGCAACCACCTGCTCAGCCTGATCAACGACGTGCTCGATATCTCCAAAATCGAGGAGGGAAAGCTGGAGCTTTGCCTCGAACCCTTCTCGGTGGCGTCCATGATGAAAAAAATCGCGCTGCTCATTGAGCCCAAGGCCTCGGAAAAGCAAATCACGCTGGCCATGGATGTGGATTCGGACATTCCCCCGCATCTATTGGGCGATCCGCTGCGGCTCTCGCAGGTGCTGCTCAATTTCCTTTCCAATGCGGTCAAATTCACGCCCGCCGGCAAGCGCATCGACGTTCGGGTGCAAACCCTCGCGCGCACCCCCCTTGCAGCTACGCTGCGCTTCGCGGTAGCCGATCAGGGCATAGGCATCACCGAGGAGCAACTGGCCCGCCTGTTCAACCCGTTCGTGCAGGCCGACGGCTCCATCACGCGCAAATATGGCGGCACCGGGCTGGGGCTGGTGATCAGCAAGCGGCTCATCAACATGATGGGCTCGGATATCGAAGTGGAAACCACCGTCAACGCCGGTTCGGTTTTCTCCTTCGATGTAAAGCTTCCGTTCGCCAAAGCACAGGCCGCCGAGGA
This sequence comes from Eubacteriales bacterium, assembly GCA_031553615.1. GTDB lineage: Bacteria > Bacillota > Clostridia > Christensenellales > Aristaeellaceae > WQXF01. The sequence continues at coordinate 29,032 of JAVBLJ010000013.1, read as the reverse complement.
CATTGAACTCATGCCCGACGAGACTGCGGGCATCTTCGCGGGCAAGCGAGCGCTGCTGGTGGACGATGTGGAGCTCAACCGCATGATCGCCATAGAGCTGTTGGGCTCCACCGGCCTGCAATTCGACGAAGCCGGCGATGGCCAGGAGGCCGTGGCACTGGCGACCGCCAACTCCTACGACGTCATTCTAATGGACATCCAAATGCCGGTGATGGATGGCTATGAAGCGACCCGCAAGCTCCGCGAGGCCGCCGCCCCCTACTGCTCGGTGCCGATCATTGCCATGAGCGCCAACGTGTTCAAAGAGGACGTGGATCGCAGCCTGCGCGAGGGCATGGACGACCACGTGGGCAAGCCCATCGACGTGGACAAGCTGATCGCGGTGATCAACCGACTACTCCGCCCTATTCCTCAAGCCTCGGCAGCCATCGATGCCACGCCGAGCGCCGCGTTCCGCGCCGATATTGCGCAGCTTGACATCGATCACCGCGTATTTGACCTGCCCCGTGCGCTCGCGCGGCATCAGGGCGACGCGCCCGCGCTGGCCGACCGCTGCCAGGCGTTCTTGCATGCCAATCCCTACAAGCAAATCCGCAGCACATTGGCAGCCCGGGAATATGCGAAGGCCCAAGAGCTCGTCGCGAATCTGGCGCAGGTATGCGCTGAACTTTCGTTGGCCAGCCTTGTGCCCTACCTGGAAAATGTGCTCGCCTGCCTCAAACGCGACGAGTACCAGTTCGCCATCATGTATTTCAACGATGCAGAAAAGCATTACGCCGCCACCTGCCAGCTGCTTTCCAGTCTGCTTGTGGCGGAAGCGTAAGCGTGGGGAAGGCGTACTACCGCTTCCCCAGCATCAGCATCGCCCGCTCCAGCGCCGCATCCTCGCGCATACGGCCGCCCTTGACGGCAAAATCGGTATCCACGCACAGAGCTACCGCCGCCTTCAGTTGCGCAAGCGTGTAGCCCTGTGCTTGTTTTTGGGCGCGATCAAACGCGAAGGGCGGCACGCCTAGCCTGCGCTGCTGCGTGGAGCGATCGATGCCCTCGGCCTGCATCCACTTGAGGGTGAGCAGCGTACGGTACTGGCGCAGCGTCATGGCCAGAATGCCCAGACGGCTCTCCCCTGCCTCCAGCATGGTAGAAAGCAACAGGAATGCCTGGGCCTCCCGGCCCTCGACCAGCGCATCCACCAGCTGAAATATGGTGCATTCCAGCGAACGGGTCACCACCGCATCAATGTCGGCGCTCTCCACGGCCTCTCGATCGCCCAAGTAGTGCGCCAGCTTCTGTATCTCCCCGGTCAGCAGCGCCAGCTCGCGCCCGGCGGTAAAGGCCAGGTGCTGCGCCTGCTGGGGACCGATGGTCTTGCCGCCCTCCGCCTTAAGTGTGGAGCGAATCCAGCGGGTCAGCTCCTCGTCGCTCAGTGGATCAAACTTGACCACCGTGGCAGTCTTGTTCAGCGCGGTGCTGAGCTTCTTGCGCCCATCGATGCCGCCATGGCAATAGAAAAGCAGCAGCGTGAAATCAGGCAGCTTCGGCAGATAGGCGGTCAAGCGCTCGCATTCGGCGGCCTCATCACGGGCGCGGCCCGAGACCAGCAACGCGCTATCGCGCACCAGCACGAGCCGCCGCTCGGCCATCATGGGCATGGTCTCGCAAGCGGCAACGATATCGTCGGCCGAGGGGTTGTCCAGCACGGTTTCGCACAGCGCCTCCAGGCCCTCGGGCAGCACCTTTTCCCGCAGCCGCGCCAAAGCGCTGCGCTTCACGTGCTCCTCCTCGCCTATAAAAAGATACGCTCCGCCGGGCAGCTCCCCCTTGAGCGATTGAAAAAATGCGGTATGGTTCATCATGGTTCGTGCTCCTTCTCGGGCAAGAGTACTGGATAGGGTAAGTACGTTTGGATGCCGACCTGGCCGCCATCGAACCGCAGCATGATCGCGCCACCATAATCGGTACGCAGCACGCGCGATTGCGCTTCACCCAGGCGATCGAGCACCCCCTGCGTGGGATGCCCGTAGGTGTTGTACCCCACGCTGATCAGCGAGAGCGCGGGTGTAGCAGCCTGCAAGAAGGCCGTGCTGGTCGAGCCGCTCGATCCATGGTGTGCCACCTTGAGGATATCGCAATCCACCTCCTGCAGCGGCTCGGCCTTGGTGGTCAAATCGCCGGTGGTCAGCAGGCGCACGCCGCCAATATCGAACAGCAGCACCAGCGAAAGGTCGTTCACGTCCAAGGTGCTTTGCGGCTTGGGGCCGTGCACCTCCACCGAAAGCCCCGGCGCGAGCTCCAGGCTCATGCCCGCGTGCAGCGGCTCGATAGGGATGCCTGCCAGCGCCGCCGTCATGATGCCATCGTAGGCCGGGAGATCCATCTGCTCGCCGGTGAGGTCGGCGGGCATGCGAATCTCACGAATGGGCACACCTTCGGCCACCAGATCGGCCAGCGCTCCCGCATGATCCTCGTGCGGATGGCTGATGAACAGCGTATCCACGCTCAGCCCCTCGTGGCGCAGGTAATCGGCCAAGCCGCCGTTCCCCTGGCTCCCGGTATCGATCACCGCCGTGTATCCGCCCACGCGAAGCACGGCGGCATCTCCCTGCCCCACATCAAGCTGCACGTACTGCGGCCCATGCCAAGCAAGCAAGTAGGAAAGGGTCAGCGTTCCCCCAAGCAGCGTCACAGAGAGCAGCCACTTGCGCCAGGGCCGTCCCAGATGCACCATCCCGCCGAGGAACGCCAGGGCGGCAAAGCTGGCCGCCACCACGTACCAGGGCGGGCTGGCGATGCGCAGCGTGGCGAGCGACACCGATGCCACCGTGTCGGAAAGAAACTGGAGTGCACTGCCCAGTCCGCGCAGCATCCATGCCAGCGGATAGGCCAGCGGCCCCCAAGCAAAGCTGAGCAGCGTCGCCACCAACCCCGCCACCACGATCACCCCCGCTACCGGCACCGCCACCAGGTTGGTCAACAGCGCCAGCAGCGATATCTCGTTAAAATACAGCGCCACCAGCGGCAGCGTGCCCAATTGCGCGGCCAGCGACACGGCCACCAGGCTGGCCAACCCCCTCGGAAATCCTTCCAGAATCCATTTGGGAAGCGTCTCCGGCAAGCCCCGCAGGAGCCATTTCAGCGGCTTCATCATGCCCCGCTGCATCTTCCCATACAGCAGGGCGATGCCCAGCACCGCCGAGCAGGAAAGCGAGAGCGAAGGATCCCACAACGAAAGCGGATTGAAGAGCAGCATACCCCAAAACGCCAGCGAGAGCGCGGAGAGCGAATCGTACCTTCGCCCAGCCACCGGCGCACCCTGCAGCAGCGTCATCATCACGCAGGCGCGTATCGTGCTGGCCGGAGCGCCCACCAGTAGGCAATAGACGGTCAGCGCCGCGCCCATCGCTAGCAGCCGGTGCATTCCGCGCAACGCCAGCTTGCGCAGCAGCCACATCAGCGGCAGCGCAATGAAGCCCACGTGCAACCCGGAAACCGAGAGCAGATGCGCTATACCGCTGCGCCGGAAGGATATCTGCTCCTCCTCGGTGATGTCCTGTCGTTCACCGATCAGCATGCCGCGAATCAGCGGTGCCTGCGCTCCAAAAAGCTTGTCCATGCGCTTTGAGAGCGCTTCACGGCCATCGCGAATCCAGGCCAGCGGCCCGCCCGATGGCTTGCCCGAAACATCCCAGGGCTTGGAGGCATAGGCCGCCATGTGCGCGCCCTGGCGCAGCAGATAGGCGCGAAAATCGAAACCGCCCGGATTGCGCTGCCCCTGCGGCAGGGCGGCGCGTGCCTGCACCCGAACGGTTTGCCCCGCCTTGGGTGCCACTCCCAAAGGCTCGCCATACGGCGCATAGCGCAGCCACAGCTTACCGGGCACGGAATAGGTCTTACCATCGATGAGCAGCTTGGCTCCCTGCAGATATAGATTGATCGAATTGGGCTTGGCCGTCGGTTCGCCCACCACGCGACCTATCACCAGCGCAGACCCCTCCGGCGGAAGCGCGGGCACGGTGGCGCGCAGGCTGCCCCAGGCGAAGCTGAGCGCGCAGCAGCAGCTCAACAATGCCGCCCAGGCCACACACGGCCAACGCAGCAATATCCACGTCAAGGCCAACATCGCGCCGCACAGCACCGGCATCCACCAGCCAAAGCGAAACTGGACGCCCAACACGATGCCCAGCACGCTGGCCACCGCCGCCCACAGCAGGGGCGTACGCACCCAGAGGGGCGGCTGAACCTTGCGCAGCGCATCGCGAACCTCGCGCTGAACCCCTCGCGATCGCAACAAGCATCCCTCTCCCCTCCGGCCCGTCTGTACTCCACAAAGGCAAACCTATTATAGCAAACAAAGCGGCACGCGCCAAGCAAAACACGGCACAACGGCGGGCTGTAAGAAACAGACGTAAGAAATGGGGACCGACCGCCATCGCGATCGATCCCCGCAAAGTTTCCCCAATCCTATCGAAGCTCGTCCTCGGTGATCACGCCGTTGGCCAGCGAAACATTCTTCAGCTCGTCGTAAAATCCCGCCATCGAAGCGGACACGTACGGCGCGACATAGAAGAGCAGCAGCAGATAGAGCGTAACAATACTTGCAAGGTACCACAGGATAAAGCTGAACATCTGCACGAAATACCGCCACCGGTGGCCCTTCATCATGCGAATGGAGAGCCGCATCGCTTGCGGAACCGAAACGTCGGGGCAATCGCGGATGATGTAGCTCATCATGCTGTACGAAAGTATCTTCACAAACATCAGCACGTAGGCAGGAATGGGAAGGACAAACATGATCCATTTGTTTTGCACGAGAAAATCAGGGTTTCCAGCGGCAAGGAGTAGCGCCACGCCCGTGAGCACCACGAAAGGAATCATCCACAGGAAGGCGAAGAGCATGATACGGAACAAACAATGGATTTTCTTGCCCACACCCACCAGCAGTCCGCTCAGGAATTGCCCCACGCGCATGGTTTCACCGCGGTACACACGCAAGTGAAAGTATTCCGATTCGATCGTGAACGTGCCCATAAACAGGTTCACCAGGATGGAAGCCACCGCAGAAACGATCAAGACAAACGGCGAAAGACTCTCCACATAACGGACCTGGTTCGTTTCGCTGATAACGAAGGAACCGCTAGGATACAATGCCAGTAGAAAGGTAAGACCGAATGAAATCAAAGCCGTTGTGAATATAACCCCGATGCAGGCCCCCAGATTGCCTCTGAGCTGCATTCTCGCGCGCTCTTTAATCTCCGCGCGCAGCGGCATCTCCGCTAAACCCCCGTTTCTCTCCATACCCATCCTCCAAACTACACCGATCGGTGCATCCTTATCCATAGTGTACCAAAATAAGCGCTTTCCGGCAAGAGTCCGCCCGAACAAGCGCAAGATAAAGCGAGGAACCGGCCCTTTCACGACCGATTCCCGCGTGTGCTGCTAGCGCTTTTTCCGATCTTCCGCTTGAAGCTCCTGCTTGGTGATCACGCCATTCGCTAGCGAAACCCGCTTGAGCTCATCGTAGAACCCGGACAGCGCCGTAGAGAAATAGGGAGCAACGGAAAGCACAATCAGCACAAAGAGGGTGGCAAAGCCGCCAAGGAACCACAGCGCGAAGCTCAGCCCGAACACCACATACTGCCAGCGGTACCCCTTCATCATGCGAATGGATAGCCGCATCGCCTGCCGCGCCGTCACCTTGGGGCAATCGCCCAGAATGTTGTGCATCATGCTATACGAAAGCGTCTTGCAGATCGCCAGCGCATAGAAGGGAACACTCACTAGAACGGTCGGCCAGAAATACTTCGCGCCAAGGCTCGGGTCGCTGGTGAAAAGGTAGTTCGCCGCCACCCATATTGCCGTGTACGGCAGCATCCACAGAAAGCTGAAAAGCGCGCGCCTGAACGAACCCTGCAGCTTGCGGGGGAAATCGCTCCGCAGCCCCTGCCAAAACTGCCCGAATTTCACGCTCTCCTTGCGGTAGACCCGCAGGAAAAAGAAGGCGCTCTCGATCGTTAAAACACCCGTAATCCCTTGAACCAGCAGATTGACCGCCAGCGATGCAGCCGTTTTGAGCAGCGAGTAGGTGCCCACCTGGCTCACCTTTAGGCGGACGCCGTAGCTTGGATTGGAAAACGGAAGCTGCTGCACAGCCAAGTTCAAAAGAACCCCGATAACCAGCGCAACAAACCCGACGCCCACGCAAGCCCAATGGTTCGCGCCAAACTGCTGCCTCGCATGCTTCTTGATCACGGAGCGGCTCGGCATCGACGAAAGCTTTTTGTTCATTTGTATTCCCTTACGCGCCTTGCGGCGCGAACACTACTTTTGCAGACGCTCGCCGTTCCAGCCCAGGGCCTTCATCAGCTCGACCACGGCCAGCGGAGCCAGCGAAAGGCCGATCACCGCGCCCCAAAGCCCCAACGAAAGCGGAGCCAACGAGAACAGGGCGCGCACCGGCGGCACAAACAGAAGTAGAAGCTGCAGCGCCACGGTGAGTAGGAACGTGAGCGTCAGCCACTTGTTGCTGGTCACGCCCAGCTTGAAAAGCGACAGGCTGTTGGAGCGCACGTTGAACGCCTGCACCAGCTGCGAGAACGCCAGCACGCTAAAGCTCATGGTCTGCGCCGTGGCGACACTGACCTTGCTGCCGATGGCAAACGCGGTAAGCGTAAGGATGGCGACCATCAACCCCTGGTAGATGAGGCGGCTGACCAGCGGCTTGGAGAAAAGCGGTGCCTTCGGATCCTGCGGCGGGCGGCTCATGGTATCGGACTGCGCGGCCTCCATGCCCAGCGCCAGCGCAGGCAGCGAATCGGTGATCAGGTTGACCCAAAGCAGGTGAATGGGCAGCAGCGGCGTAGCCCAGTTGAGCATGGTGGCGATGAACACCACCAGCACCTCGCCGATGTTGCAGCCCAGCAGCAGCTGAATCGCCTTGAGGATGTTGGCGTAGATGGTGCGGCCTTCCTCCACGGCGGAAACGATGGTGGTGAAGTTATCGTCGGCCAGAATCATGGCCGAGGCTTCCTTGGTGACCTCGGTGCCGGTGATGCCCATGGCCACGCCGATGTCGGCGCGCTTGAGCGCGGGCGCGTCGTTCACGCCGTCTCCGGTCATGGCCACCACATCGCCCCAGCTCTGCCAGGCGCGCACGATGCGCAGCTTGTGCTCAGGAGAGACGCGCGCATACACCGAGACATCGCGCACGATGTTGCGCAGCTCGTCGTCGTCGATCTGCGAAAGCTCGGAGCCGGTCATCACGCGGTCGCCCTCGCTCAATATGCCCAGCTCCCGGGCGATGGCCGAGGCCGTGGTCTTGTGATCGCCGGTGATCATCACGGGCTTGATGCCAGCGCGGCGGCAGGTCGCCACCGCCCCCATCACCTCGGGGCGCGCCGGATCGATCATGCCCATCAGGCCCAGGAACACCAGGTCGTGCTCGTAGCCCTCGATCTTGTCCGCATCGGCCAGCACTTCCACGTCGGCGGTGGCGAAGGCCAGCACGCGCAGCGCATCCTCGGCCATATCCCCCGAAGTTTTTAGGATGCGCTCGCGATCCTCATCCGTGATGGGGCGGCGTGCGTCGCCCTCGGCAATGTAGCGGCAACGCGGCAACATTTCATCCACAGCGCCCTTGGTGTAGCTGCGCAGCTGGCCGTTTTCGCGATGCACCGTGGTCATACGCTTGCGATCGGAATCGAAGGGCGCTTCGTCCACGCGCGGCATGCGCGTCTCCAAGCGCGGGCGCTCGTAGCCGATGGCCTGCCCGAAATCGAGCAGCGCGGTCTCCGTGGGGTCGCCCAGCCAGCGCGATACGCCATTCTCTTCGAAGGCCTTGGCATCGTTGCAAAGCACGGCGGCGGTGGTCAGCAGCACACAACTGGGCTGGCGGGTGGCCTGCTCGGCGCTCACCGCCTCAAAGGGCGCGGCCACCTGCACCACGGTCATGCGATTGAGGGTCAGCGTGCCGGTCTTATCCGAACAGATGACGGTGGCGCTGCCCAGCGTTTCCACGGCGGGCAGGCGGCGGATGATCGCCTTTTTGCGGCTCATGCGCTGCACGCCGATCGCCAGCACGATGGTCACCGTGGCGGGCAGCCCTTCGGGAATGGCGGCCACGGCCAGCGACACCGCGCGCATGAACATTTCCACGAATCCATGCCGATACAGTATGCCCACCAGCAGCACCACCGCGCTGATGCCCAGGCATACCCAGCCCAGCGTCTTGCTCATGGCGTCCAGGCGATGCTGCAGCGGGGTCTTGACGCCCTCCTCCTGCTGCATCATGCCCGCGATGTGCCCGATCTCGGTGTTCATTCCGGTCTCTACCACCACGCCCAGCGCGCGGCCGTTGGTAACCATGCTGCTGGAAAACGCCATGTTGATCCGGTCGCCCACAGAGCACTCGGCCTCGATGGTGTCGGCTCGTTTATCCACGGGCTGGGATTCCCCGGTGAGCGCCGATTCCTGCACCTGCAGGCTGTGCACCTCGATGAGGCGAATGTCCGCGGGCACGCAATCCCCCGCCTCCAGCTCGATCACGTCGCCGGGCACCAGCGCGGCAGCCTCGACCTGCTTGATCGCGCCGTCTCGCAGCGCCTTAGCGTGAGGGGAAGCCATGCGCTTGAGCGCCTCAAGCGATTTTTCCGCGCGGTTTTCTTGAATTACACCCAGGATCGCGTTGAGCACCACCACCACCAGGATGATGATCGCATCGGTTACTTCGCCCAGCAAGGCCGAGAGCACGCTAGCCACGATGAGCACGATCACCATAAAATCCTTGAACTGATCGAGCAGCATGAGCACGACGGTGCGCTTCTTGCCTTGCTTCAGCACGTTCTCGCCGTGCTTTTCGCGGCGCTGTGCCGCCTCGGCCTCGCTGAGTCCTTTGGCTCCATCCACCTGCTGCGCGGAAAGCACATCCTCCGCCGTTTGACGATACCAGGGTGTTTGCACTGCCTCATCCTCCGTTTGTTCTGATTGGTTTATTTTGTTTGGTTTGTTTTGATTGGTTTGTTCTGTTTAGTTTGTTCTGTTTGTAATGCCGTTACTCTATTCAATCAGGCCCGGATTGCGCATGAAGTACCCGCGCATCTCCAGCCCGCCGGCCAGCGAGCGTACCTGTTGCCCCTCCACGAAAAATGCGACGCGGCGCACTTGGCTAAAATCCGTGAGCATATTGACAACGGCGTATACCGCATTGCGCTCCTCGGCCTCACTCAGCCCCTTGCATACCTCGGCGAAGTGCGCGGAGAGGTTGACCAGGGCTTCGCCATCCTGCAACGAAATGGCCAGAAAATCCGCCGCCTCAACGCCCACGGGCAGCGCGGCCTTTACATCCCGCCGCTCGTCGGTATCCTGAGGCCCCAGCAGCATCTGCGAAAGCAGGGTGCGCGGCTGCCAGCGTTCGGTCGCGCGGACGGGGCGGGCCACATTGACCAGCCTGGTCCCGCTCTGATTGGGCAGAGAGATGTTGCACATTGCGCTCACGTTGTTCCAGAAGAACGAGGGCATCCAGACATCGCCATCCGCCGAGAGCGGGTGGCCATCCAGCGTTTCTTCCGTGCTCAATTCGGTGATCGCGCCCACACCGATATGCACCTGCAGGCCGCGCACGTTCGGTATGAAGGTGGCCAGCGATTGCGTAAGCATCGCGCACAGCGCGCCCTTGCTCACCCCGCATTCGGCCAGCGCCTGCTCCAACTCCTGGTAGAAATTGAGACGAATCACGCGCGCGGTGGAGTTGGCCTGCTGCAAAAGCTCGGGTTCGCCCAGCAGGTAGTGCGTTAAATCGGGCAGCGCGGGCGTGCTCGCGAGCCCCACCGTGCCCTTCGATATTTCCCAGAGCACGTCGCGAATCAGCGTGGTGGGCTGGGCGTCGACGAAGGTGATGTTGCGGATTTGCGGCAGTATGCTGCGCGCTCCCGGCGCAGGCACATACACCGTCACATATCGCGAAAAGCCCTGCTGGCCAATCTCTTCCTGCTGGCTCTCCAGCTGCCGCCAAACCGTATCGATATCGCCCGCCGCATAGCGGGTGAGCGTCCCGCAGGGGATGTTCCCGCCCAGGTCCACGCCCTCCTCCGCGCCTTCGATCAGCACGTTGACGTAGGTGATGCCGCCCAGCTCGCTCAGCGTATTGGCGATGGCCATGCGCGCGGCATACAGCTCGCGCGGGGGCAGCAATCGCGCCGACGAGGCGAGCAGCACGGTCGCCACTTCGCCCGAAACCACCACGGAATGCTTGCCCGACTGGAGCGATCCGCCGGGTATCGGGGCCACCAAACCCACGGGCGGCGTTTCTTCAAAAAGGGTGCGCAGTACGGCCTCCGCCTCGCTTTCGCCGCCGCGTACCGTCACCTTAACCACCTGCGCGCGCAAATGCTGCCCATCGGCGGTGGGATAGTGTAGCGCCGTCTGCATCACCCGGTCGGCAATGGCGTCGATGATGGGCGCTTTCACCTCCAGCGCGATATCGTGCTGCGCGGATTCGGAGGGCGCGCGTTCCTGGAGCGGATCCACGCAGCCGCCGAGCAAGCAGACGGCAACCAAGCACGCCGTAATCCGCGCACCCTTGAACGCCGCCCGCTGCGTCGGTTTTGCCCCGTTCCCAGCCGCCTTTTGCATGCCCCCACCTCCTGCGCTCGCCGCACCTTTTATTCGCCCGCTGCGTATACTGCCTCTCCGCGCCGTTGTACCGATTACCGATCCAGGCAGCGCAGCAGCGTATCGTATGCCAGTTTCCAGCTGCCATGCTCGCGCACCATCTCCACTGGCACCTGCATCGCCACCCGGGTATCGCCCTGGCGGTCCATCACCTTTAAGTCGACGCAGAGTGTCGCGCTGGAACCATCCACGCTGACCGTGCCCTCGGATACGCTGTAAAAGAGCAACGATCGCTCCATGGCATCGATCTGCGTAAGGAAATCGGTCTGCGAAGGCAGGGGTGTATCGCCCTGGGAGCCGCGCCGCAGGAAGGTATACAGCGTCATCCAATCCTTGCGTTCCCATGCGTCGAACACCACGACCAGCGCGGTGCGCGGTGTGAGCACCACCTTCTCGTTGCGCGCCTGCAACGGCAACAGCTCGGAAGGTCCTCCTCCGTTGATGGGCGCATTGAGCATCCGCGTGCCCTGCATATCCTCGGGCGCGGTGGCGATGAGGAACTGCACCGTGTCGCAGCGCCCGCCCTCGGTCAGCGAATTGGTGACTGCCTGCAGGGCCAGCCTGCGGCGACGCGGCACCTCCTGCTGCCAGTACTCGTAGCGTTCCCAGTCGAGCGGGGCATCGGCGGGCCGGGCCATGAATTGTTCGCCCAGCACCACGGTTACCGTGCCTTCGCTCTCGCGGCGCACGCTGCGCAGCTGGTCGTTGGGCGAGAAGAGCGCCGTCAGCTCCTGTGAGCTAGCGCTGGGTCCGGCCATCAGCGCGCGGACTATCGCCATTTCGACGGTCTCGTTGCGCGCGATTTCCAGCTCGCGCGCCTCCTGCGCCAGGTAATCGGTCTGCATATACCGAAAGTAGAGCACCATCGACATCGCGTCCTTGTGGGTCGCGGAGCTGTACATCTGGGTGAAAATCACATCGGTGAGGTTTTCCACCGTGTCCGCCGGTGAAAAGAGCGGCTCCACGCGCTCCACCAGCCATGGCCACGCCATGAGCAGCACCAGCGTCAGCATGAATCCAGTCAACAGTTTGCGCACGCGGCTCCCTCCTCTTCACCCATGGTACTAGCGAAAAACCCTTATTTGGCGGGCAACTCGATGGTAAACGTGGTGCCCTTCTCGGGCTCGCTTTGCACGTCGATGGTGCCGCCATGCAGCCGCACGATCTGCTGCACAATGGAAAGGCCCAGCCCGGTGCCGCCGGTGTCGCGGGAACGCGCCTTGTCCACGCGGTAGAAGCGATCGAATATATGGGGTTGATCGGCCTTGGGGATGCCCACGCCGTTGTCGGACACCTTGAGCACCGCATCGCGGCCAATCAATTCGAGGCTCACGCGGATCTTGCCGCCGTCGAGCGTGTACTTGATAGCATTGTCTATGAGGTTGTACATCACCTGCTGCAGCTTGGCAGGGTCGGCGAACATCTCGCAATCGTTGTGCAGCGCGACCTCGATCTCCTGCCCCCGGTCGCTGGCCAACGGCGCAAGGCGGCGCACCGCTTCCTTCACCGCCACGGAAAGCAGCATCATTTCGCGGCGCAGGCGCATCTTCTGGCTGTCGATGTGCACCAACGTGAGCAAATCGCCAATCACTTGGTTCAAGCGGTCGATCTCTTTGTTGATGTCCATCATGAATTCGCGGCGCAGCGTCGGATCCATATCATCCTGGTAAATGAGCGATTCCAGCAGGATTTTCATGGTGGAGAGCGGCGTCTTGAGCTCGTGGGAGGCGTTGGATACGAATTGATTGCGCGATTGCTCCAGGTTCTCCAGCCGCTCGGACATTTGGTTGAACGTCTCGGCCAAGCGCGCCATCTCGCCGCCGCCGCTAACCCGCACTCGCCCGGTGAAATCGCCCTTGGACATCTGCTTGATGCCCGCGGTCAGCGCCGCCACCGGCCGGGTGATCCAGCGCGATATGAAGAGCGAAAGCACCACCACACCCAGCGCCGCCACCACAAAATAGAGCAGCATGCGATCGCGCAGCCCCACCAACGAATCGACCAGGCTTTGCACCTCGTTGGAATACAGCAGCACGCCCACACGTTCGCCATTGTATTCCATGGCGGCGGTGAAGTAGCCCACCCAAACCTTGCCATCGTCCTGGCGGCGCAAGCGCTCCAGCCAGGAGGCACTGCGGTGGGAGCCATCCCCGGGCACGCGATGGAAGCCATGATCGACGCTTGCGCCTTCCAGCAGAATGCTGTCCACCTCGGCCAGCTCCAAGCGCTTGCCGCTAAAGGTGGCGAAGGTATCGGCTTGCACCTTGCCATCCATATCTAACACCAAAAGCCAGCCGCCTAGCTGGCGTCCGGCTTCTAGCAATGCTTCATACAATTTGCCCCCGTCCGCTGCGTACATCGGTTCCGCGAAACGGGTCGCAAGGGTTTCGACCGTGCTCTTCTCGGTGCGCGTTCTCTCATCGAACAGCGAGCCGCTCACCAGCGCGGTCAAGGAGTTGGCGACGGCAAAAAAAGATACCGCCACCACGAGCAAAAACCCAAGCACGATCTTGGTTCGAATGCTGGAAAAGGGGTTAATCCTTGTCCGTGAAATAGTAACCCACTCCCCATTTGGTAAAGATGAACTCGGGCTGAGCCGTATTGCGTTCAATCTTTTCGCGCAGGCGGCGGATGTGCACGTCCACCGTGCGCATATCGCCCAGGTAATCGTACTTCCATACGGTTTCGAGCATGTTCTCGCGGCTATACACCTTGCCCCGATTGGTGATGAACAGCTGCAGCAGATCGAACTCCTTGGCCGTCAGCTTCACTTCCTTGCCCGCCAGCGTCACCGAGCGGTTGACAAGGTTGACCTCCATGTCGCGCACGCGGATGACCTTCTTTTCCTCGGGCGCACCCGTAGGCACAATGCGGCGCAACACGCTTTTGATGCGCGCCTTGACCTCCAGGATGTTGAAGGGTTTGGTCATGTAATCATCCGCGCCATATTCCAGGCCCAGAATTTTGTCCATGTCCTCGCCCTTGGCGGTCAGCATGATGATAGGCACAGCGGAACGTTCGCGGATACGCTGGCACACCTCTGTCCCGCTCAGCTTGGGCAACATGACGTCAAGCAGCACGAGATCGAACTGGCTAGCAAAGAATTTTGAAATAGCTTCCTCGCCATCGGCGGCGGATTCTACATCGTATCCATCTTGTTCCAGGCTAAAGCGAAGCCCTTTGACGATGAGAGGCTCATCGTCTACAAGCAAAACGCGCTTGTTCGCCATTGGGTATCCACCTTTCGCCTGCCAAATGCGGCAGGTTAAACTACATGGAAATATTGTACCCGTATTGGAAGCGAAAAACAAGATGCTTGCGCATCAAATTGCAATAATTTTTGCAATTTCCGTAATAACCCGACGCATTTTTATGGCGATATGGGGGCAAAAAAGCGGCCTGAGCGCTTTCTGGCCCTCAATCCTTCAACTATACAAACAAAAGGAAACGTGCTATGATAAACAAATGCTGTTACAACTTCACACATTGCGTGGGACTGACTAAAACCCTGCAGTTTGTGTATCCTGTATGCGCAGGTGTATTGCCACCGAATTCCCGTATTTCCAGGCATCATCCTCCATTGTGGAAGGAGTGTCCCCATGCCGCCGAGTTCGCGAATTTCGCGGGCGCTCATAAAGCTGCCGATAAAGCTATTCTCCTGGCTGCTATGCGCCGTGCTGGTGCTGGGCGTGCCGCCGCATGCGCTGGCCGCGAAGGCCGCAACCCCCAAGCCGACCAAGCTGCCGCAGCCTACGCGCGATCCTGCCGCCGAATCTTACGACGATATGCGGCCCGAGCTGCTCGTGCCCGATCAGCTGATCGCCACCGCCGCCATCCTCATCGAGCGCAAATCCGGCGAGGTCGTGTTTGAAAAGAACGCCGATGAGGTGCTGTACCCCGCCAGTACCACCAAGATCATGACCGCGCTGCTGACCGTGCAGAGCATGGAATATGACGAGCTGCCCGAGGAAGTGGAGGTCAGCGACATCGCTGTCGACCAGCCCGAGGATTCCTCGCTGATCCCAGTGGTGGCGGGCGAGGCCGTGAACGAGAAGGATCTGCTGTACGGCATGATGCTGCGCTCGGGCAACGAAGCCGCGGCGGCGCTGGCCGAACATGTCGCCGGCACGCAGGAAGCCTTTGTAGAGCGCATGAACGAGGCCGCCGAGTTTTACGGCTGCACCAACACACACTTTGTCAACCCCCATGGCTACCACGATCCCGATCATTACACCACCGCGCGCGATCTTTCCGCCATTGCGCGGGTCGCCATGGATTTCGACCTTTTCCGGGACGTGGTGAGTACCGAGGAATACCTCATGCCCGCCACCAACAAGCACCCGGCCCGCAGGCTGATCACCAACGATACCTTCATCCGCAAATCGGATGCCGAGAACGATTATTATTACCCCGATGCCATCGGCATCAAGACTGGCTTCCACTCCGCCGCCATGTATTGCTTCGTGGCCGCGGCGGAACGCGATGGCGTGGAGCTGATCAGCGTGGTACTGTACACTTCGGACAGGGGCCGGTGGGTCGATACCCGGCGCTTGATGGAATACGGCTTTAAGCAATATGAGAGCATCACGGTCGAGGAACTCTACGCCCTATCCCCCCGCGAGATCAACATCGGCGGCTTCGACCTGAGCGACGCGAAGGATCGGGGCCACCTGAAGCTGGGCATCCGGCCGGTCGACGAGGAGCGCAAGGTCACCATCGTGGGCCGCGCCGACTATATCCAAAGCATCAAGAATGATTTCAGCACCCTGGCGCAGATACGCATCACCCGATCCGAACGCGCGCCCGTGACCCAGGGCGAGGTGATGGGCTACCTGACCTTCACCCCGGACGACGGCCCCCCGGCGGAATACGAGCTGATCGCCACCCGCTCCATCGAGGCGCGCAAGGATGCGCCCCTCTCCCTGGAGGAGATTCAGGCGTATACGCTGGCCGACCCCAACCTGTTGCCGCGTTTTTCGCTGGAATTCCTGGTGGTGCCGCTTTCGCTGCTGCTGATCGGCATGGCCCTCTTCCGCTTGCTGCGCGGCCAGCGGCAGCGCAGGCACTCGCGCAAACAAAAAAAGCGCATCCCGGAACCCAAGACGCGCTCGTACCGTTAGGGCAATACCGCACAAAGGAGTGTCGTTGGAATTGCGAGAGATTTTCGTGCTGATCAAGGAGCCTGGAGGAAGCCGTGGCACCGCTACGGCGACCGAAAGAGCGACACCGAGCAGCGCGAAAAGATCCGCAATTACGGCGCGCACGATTTGTGCGGTATTGCCTTAGGCTTTTTTCCGCCTCGCCTAGAATATCAGCACGCCCACCACCGCCGCAATGCCCATGGTTAAAATGGGGTGCACCTTGAACTTATAGATCGCCAGGAACCCGGCCACCGCCAGCACTACTGTCGCCTCGCCGTGGATAGCTTCCTTGCCGATGGCGATGGCGGCGCAGGTGATCAGCCCGGTAACCACCGGGCGCAATCCCTTGAAGAAGGCCTTGGTGAGCGGATGATCCTTGATGCGCATGAGCAGCTTTGCCAGCAGCGTCATCAGCAAAAACGAGGTCAGCACCACGCCCAGTGTGGCGGCGATCGCGCCCGGAATGCCCGCGATCACCATGCCCACATAGGTTGCGGAGTTGATCGCGATGGGTCCCGGCGTCATTTCGGATAGAGCGACCAGCTCGGCGAACTGCGCGGCGGTCAGCCAGCTATGACCGCGCACCACCTCCTGCTCAATGAGCTTGAGTACCGCTAAGCCGCCGCCGAATGCGAAGGAACCAATCTTCCAAAAGGTAAGAAACAGGCTGGGGATGAGCTCAAGCATCGCGCTCCCCTCCCTCTTTCGCTTCTTCCTTTTTTGCTTCGCTCCTTTTTGCTCCGATCTTTGTCTCGTTCTTCGTTTCTTTTTTGGTTTTCTCCCGCATCAGCAGCATGCCCAGCACGCCGCCCGCAACCACGCACAGTATGGGGTTCACACCCAGCGCCGCCACCGCTACGATTGCGCCCAGGGTCAGCACGCAATTGAGCCAGGTCGCGCCTACGCTATCCACCATTTTAACGGCCGCTGCGAATATGATACCGGCCACCACCGGCTTGATCGCGGAAAACATGCGCTCCATCACGTCGAACTTCGCCTTGAGCTGCGCAAACACCAACGCCAACACGCTCATAATCACCAGCGAAGGCAGCGCGGAGCCCAGCAGCGCCACCAGCGCGCCGGAAAAGCCAAACAGCGAATATCCTATGTAAGTCGACAGGTTGATCACCATCGCGCCAGGCGCGGCCTGCGAGAGCGCAAGGATATCAAGGAATTCCTCCTTCTCCAGCCAGCCCAGCTTTTCCACGAACTCGGTCTGCACGATGGGCACCATCGCGTAGCCGCCGCCAATGGTGAACGACCCTACCTTGAGCAGCGTCAGAAACATCTTCCGCCGCGTCCTGGGTGTGGATTGATTGGTTGCCTGAACATCATTCTCCATGCCCTACTCCCCTTTGCACACGGTCTGCTCCCCCGCGCTTACGCGGCGCGGACGAGCTTGAACCATCATGCCACGTCCTGCGCGATGCGTCAATAGCGTTGTGCCTGTGCAGAAGGGGCAACGCAGAAGGGCAACGCAGAAGAAGCAGGTCAGAGAGGACAGAAAGGAGCCTTGCATGCAGTCTTCCCCTCACGCCCCCTGGGCGCTGCGCGGCGGCTTCCCCCGCGCAGTGTTGTTCTTGCATGGCATCATGGGCTCACCCGCGCAATTTCACGCACTGGGCAAGGTGCTGCACGCCGCCGGGTGGGATTGCGTGGCGGCGCTGCTGCCCGGCCATGGCGGCTCCCAAGGCGACTTTGCCGGCGCGCGCAGTGCCGAATGGCGGCAGGGCGCGGAACAGGCTATCGCCGAAGCCTGCGCGGCCTACTCCCACGTGGTGGTGTTCGCCCACTCCATGGGCTGCCTGCTGGCGCTGGAAGCCGCCGCCAGGGGCACAGCCCTCGATGGGCTGGTGCTGCTCAGCCCTGCGCTCGCGCCGCGCGTCACGCCGCAGCAGGTGGGCTACTCGCTGCGCATCCTGTTTAGCAAACCCGCAAACGATGACGATATCCTCGCCGCCTACCGCCAGGCGAACAGCATCCAGTCGGGGCCCTTGTGGGGCTACCTGCGCTGGGCCGCGCCCATGCTCTCGCTGACGCGGCTATCGCGTACGACCCGCTCCTGCCTTCGCGATGTGCGCTGCCCGGTGCTGGTGCTGCAGGCCTCGTACGATGAATCGGTGGGCAGTTCGGGGGTGCGCAGGCTGGCGCGCGCGCTGCCCGAGGCGCGGGTCGTGTGGCTGCCCTCTTCGGGCCACATCTATTTCGCGCCCGCCGACGCGCAAAAAATCGGCGAAGAAACGCTCGGTTTCCTCGCCGATATTGACTCGCAAGGCGCAACTAATCCTTCATCTTCGGGTTGAAGATGACCGAGGCCAGATAGCCGAATAGGATCGCCGCCGCAATGCCGCCCGCGGTGGCGGCGGTGCCGCCGGTAAACGCGCCGAGCAGGCCTTTTTCGTTGACCGCTTCGATGGCGCCCTTGGCCAGCACGTAGCCGAAGCCAGTCAGCGGCACGGTGGCGCCCGCCGCCGCAAACTCCGCGATCGGCTTGTAGATGCCCAGCGCGCCCAGGATCACCCCGGCGGTCACGTAGCCCACCAGTATGCGCGCTGAGGTCAGCTTGGTGCGCAATATCAGCAGCTGGCCGATGCTGCAAATCGCTCCGCCCACCACAAACACCTTCAAATATGTCCAAAGCCACATGTTAGCGCTCCCCCTTCGCCACGTGTTCGAGCACCACCGCGTGGGCAATGCCGGGAATGGTTTCGCCCTGCATGCTGCTGACCGGGCTGAGCAGCGCACCCGTGGCCATGAAAAGGATGCGCTTGAGCTCGCCCTGGGACAGGCGGCGCATCAGCATGCTGTTGAGCACCGAGGCCGAGCAGCCGCAGCCGCTGCCCCCGCAGTGGGTATCCTGCTCCGGCGCAAAAATCATCATGCCGCAATCCATGCTGACCGCCTCGGGGATGGGCTTGTGTGCATCGCGCATCAGCTCCAGCAAGAGCGTGCGGCCCAGGCTGCCCAAATCCCCGGTTACGATCAGATCGTAATCTTCAGGCGCGAGACCGGTATCGTCGAAGTGCGCACACAGCGTATCGGCGGCGGCAGGAGCCATGGCCGCACCCATGTTGTTGGCATCGGCAATGCCCAAATCCACCACACGTCCGCAGGTAATGCGCGAAACACAGACCGCCGACCCGCGCGCCTGCTCAGCCGTGCGCAGCAGCGTGGAACCGGTGCCGGTCACCGTCCACTGCGCGGAGGGCGGGCGCTGGTTGCCCAGCTCCAGCGGAGCCCGGTATTGGCGCTCAGCCGTGCAAAAGTGGCTGCTGGCTGCGCAGACCGCGCTATCCGCCATGCCGCCATCGATGAGCATGCCGCCCACGCACAGCGATTCCGCCATGGTGGAGCACGCGCCGTACAAGCCCATGAAGGGCAGGCCGAGCTGACGCGCCGCGAAGCTGGCCGCAATGATCTGGTTCAGCAAATCGCCGCCGATCATAAAATGCACCTGCTCGGGCTGCATTCCGCCCTTGCTCAGCGTTAGACGGATGCACTGCTCAAACATACTGCTTTCGGCCAACTCCCACGATTTCTGGCCCACCAGGTCATCGTCGAGCACCCGATCAAATCCGGCGGCCAGCGGCCCCTGCCCCTCCTTGGGGCCTACGATGGAGGAATAGGCCGCCACCCGCGGCTTGGAGGGCAGGTCGATGGTCTGCCTGCCGATGCGCTTGTTGCTCACTCGCCCTACCTCCCCACGAAGTAATGGATGATACCTACCAGCACCGATGCACCGATGCCGTACACCAGCACCGGCCCGGCGATGGTGAACATCTTCGCGCCCACGCCGGTCACGAAGCCCTCGCGCTTGAACTCCATGGCCGAGGCCACAATGGAATTCGAAAAGCCGGTGATGGGCACGATGGAGCCGCCTCCCGCGTACTTGCCGATCTTATCGTACACGCCGATTCCGGTCAAAAACGCGCCGATGAACACCAGGGCGATGCTGGTGACCGTGGCGGCGGCAACCTTGTCGAGCGCCCAGAAATGGATGACCAAATCGTTGATGAGCTGACCCAGCATGCAGATGAGCCCGCCTACCACGAATGCGCGCAGTAGCCCCTTGCCCATCTCGCTCTTGGGCGAAAGCCGCGCGACCAATTGCTGATACTGCAGCGCGCGCGGACTCTGCGGGCCGTTTTGCTGCGCGGCCTGGGAACCCTGTGCCTGACCCGGCTGCCGATTTGGGTTTCGATTTTGCGATGGGTCGCTCATGCCGATCCCTCCGGTCGATTGTTTCGATCGCTTCGTTCAAGCCACGTTCCGGCGGTTTCCCGCATGCGGGTTTCGCGGTTTCCGGGGCGCGGCTGCTCCAACAGCGCGTATTGCACCACCGCATGCCGTTCCTGGTTCGCCGTTTCAGCGAGCGGCGGCTTCTGCCTTGCCATCCTCCGAGCACCTCCTTGCGGTCAGTCCGTTCGAGCTCTCGATTCGGTTACTATCGGTTTGTTAACCGTCGATTCGTTAACTATCGGTTCGCTAACAATCGTTATGTTTTCATCCCTATAGCTGGAGTAAGGCGGCCAACACCGCTCCCGCCACCTTGCCCAGCGCCAGCGCCCAGGCTAGTATGCGCAAATCCTCGCCCAGGCCAATGCGGTCGAATAGCTGGGGCAGCACGTCCAGCGTTTCGGTGAGCGCAGAGGCTACCATGCCCACGAATGCGCCCGCCAGCAGCATGAACGCCCCCAGCAGCCACGCGCCTTGCGCCAGCGTCCAGCCCATTCCCTCCATCAGCGCGCCACCGCCCGCGCCCAGTGCGATCGCCCAGCCGCACAGGCGGGTGCCGCCCGCGTCGCAGATATCCATCACGCGCATGGGCAGCTTGAGCGCCAGCCAGAACGCGCACGAGGCCAGCCCGACCCCCATGCCCGCAATTAGGGCTAGCAGCGCGCCCGCCGTCTCAGCCATGGGGCTCGCCTTCACCTCGCTTGCTTCCGCCTCGCGCCGCCGGGGCCGGTACGGCATCGCGCGCCATCTGCGCCTGCGCCTGCCTGCGGTATTCGGCCAGCTTAATATCCAGCGGCGAGGCCGTCTTGCGGCTGGTCAGCGCATAGTAAAACACCACGCCACTGCCCACGCCCAGCGCGTACGGCAGCGCGATCCACCACGCGCCTACGCCGTCGCCGCCGGTCAGCATGCGCGCCACCGATCGCTGCGCCCCCAGCATGTTTACGTCCGCATGAAACCAGGCCATGGCCATGGCGCTGCCCACAAACAGCAGCGCAAACACCAGCACGGCGCGCATCCCAACCCAGCGGGGTTTTTGCGCACGCCGGCAGACAAGCGTTGCTTTCGCGCTGCCCAGCAGCACCACCGATTCCCTGGGGCAGCGCGCCTGAATCTCGCGAATCAGCGCGAGCGCGTCCAGTTTCCATACGCCCGGAACGCGAGGCACGCTAATCGGCAGCGCGTTCAGCCCCAACGAGGCGTCTGCCAATACATCGGCCACATCGGCCAGGCACAGCGCCTGCCCAGGTTCGGAGGTCGTAACCTCCCGCATGCGTAGATAGATCATGGGTCTTCCTCCCGCGCGATGTGCTTCATCGTCCACAGCGCATCGGAAAACCGGACGGATTCCCCACCCCGCTGCCGTGCGGAAACCAAGATACCAATCCACACCAGCACCACCAACAGCGCGGCCAGCAACACGGTTAGCGCCACCTTTTCACGTATCTCCTGCATGCGCACTCCCCCCTTGCGCCTAGTATGGAAGGGGGCAGGCGAAACATGAGCAGTTTGGCTGCACATCCCATGGAAATAGCAGGCGCGCCAACCAAGGGGGCGGTTGGCTCTCCATGCGTAATTCTCCAACTGATGCGCAAATCGCCATGTTTGGGAAAAAACGCCGCACTGCTAGGTTTTGCAGCGCGGCGTTTTTTATACCGTCGTATTTTTTCGAGTTTTGCGCGATATCGAGGTCGAGACGCGAAGCGGCCTTATCGACGATCCGCCGAGCGCTGATAGCGACGGTAGCCACCCAACGCAGCCTGATCGGCCAGCGCAGCCTCGCGCAGCCGGTTCGTATCCATGGCGGGAAGCTGGGCCGCGTAACGCTCCAGCGCCTCGGCGCGCTGGGAGGCGCTGCGGTCGGCATCAAACAGGCCTTGGTCGCGTAGCCACCGCGCAAGCGCATGGTGCGCCGCAAAGAACGAGCCCTGTTCCGTTAACAATGCCATCACCGCCTGATGGCGGCCAGTGTTGCCGTACCAATCGAGCGCGCGATCCACGTCGTGGAGCTCCTCCAGCTCGGCAAAGGAGAGCTGCGGCGTGTGCAGCACCTGATAGGGCGGATCGGGCGCGTACACGATGCCCAGCGCTTCGGCATCGCGGCGGAGTCCGCTTCCGGGCAGCAGCTTCAAAAAGCCAAGCTGCAGCCGGTGCGGGCGCAGCGCAAACACCGCATCGAACGAGCGCGCGAAGCTGGCGAACGTTTCGCCGGGCAGTCCGGCGATCAAGTCCAGGTGCAGCGCGATGGTATCGGCCTGCCGTAGCGCCCGCACCGCCTGAGCGATCGCGGGAAAATGATTCCCGCGCCGCACCGCGCGCAATACCTCGGGCGTGGTGCTCTGCACCCCGATCTCGAACTGAAACCGGCCTCGGGGCGCGGCGGCCAGCAACGCGAGACTTTCCGCATCCAACAGATGCGCTTCGATTTCAAAGTGAAACACGCAATCGGTGTCGAGCGCTATCAGCGCGCGCCAAATCTCCCGCGCACGGGCTCCGTCAAAATTGAACGTGCGATCCACCAGCTTTACCAGCTTCGCCCCGGCCTCGGCCAAGCCGCGCAGTCTATCCACTGCCTGCGCTACCGGAAGCGCGCGCACCTTCTCCCCCGCCGAAAGGCAAAATTGGCATTGAAACGGACAGCCGCGCGCGGTCTCCACGTACCAAATCCGCTGCGCCTCGGCATCCAACCCATGCGGATACGGATGCGGCCAACGCTCCGGCGGCAGTGGCTCCGCGGCCCCGCCGAGCGAAATGCCGCCTTGCGTGCGCACCGTGCAGCCGGGAATGCCGGGAAAATCTGCGGCCAGCTCTGCGCCCTGCGCGAACGCCGCCAGCAGCGCGGGGTAGCTAACCTCGCCCTCGCCGGATACGACCGCATCCAGGAAGGGGTGCTCCGCCAGCAAAGCCTCCACCTCGAAGGACACCTCGGGCCCGCCCAGCACAATGCGCACGCCGGGCACTGCTCGCTTAAGCGTACGCGCCAGTTGCAGCACGCGTTCGCGGTTCCAGATGTAAGTGGAAAAGCAAAGCACGTCGGGCCGGGTCGCCCAGACGGCGCGAAGCTGTACGCCGAACGGTTGGTTGCTGTGCAGCTCCAGCACCGTGTGCTCCAACGGCATAAGCTCGCCTTGGCTTATAGCGTTTTCCACCGCCGCATTCAGGCAGCGCACCGCCAGATTTGTGTGCATGTACATGGCATTGACCGCCACCAGCGTCACCCGCAAGCTGCTCACCTCGCTTCATCTTTCTGGGAAAGAGGCTCCTCCGGTTTTTAGGAAAACGGCTCCGCCAGCCAGGCCAGCGCCTCCTGCTTGGCCGCCCGCATCGCGGTGGGCAGCGGCAGCGCCTCCAGCCCCGCTACATCCACCCACAGGCTCTCGGGCAACTCTGCGGCCTCTTGCGCCGCAAAGCGGTGCAGCCGCATCTCCCACACCCGGTGGGTGAATACGTGTTTCGCGCTTTCCCGTTCGCCTACCCAAACCGCATCCACACCCTGGCGGTGCAGAGCTTGGCGGAGCGCCTCTGGCTCCTCCGCATTCAGCGCATTGGGGAACTGCCACAGCCCGCCCAGCATGCGCTCGGTGCGTCGTTGCACCAGCACCCGCCCGCCCTGCCGCACGATGGCCACTCCGCGCCGCTCCGCCTTGGGCGCATGCACGCGCTGCTTCACAGGCAGTACATCCGCATCGCCCACCCGGGAGGCATCGCACCAGCCGCGCACCGGGCAGCGTTCGCAATCCGGCGTGCCCGGCGCGCACAGCGAAGCACCCAGCTCGATCATCGCATTGTTGAAATCGCCGGGACGTTCGGCAGGCACCAGCGCCTCGGCACACGCACGGATTTCACGGCGCACGCTGGGCACGGTGATCTCCCTTCGGATGCCGGTCACGCGGGCGATCACCCGCTCCACGTTGCCATCCACCGCCGCCGCTCTCACCCCGAACGCCATGCTCGCGATGGCCCCGGCGGTGTATTCGCCGATGCCCGGCAGCGCCCGTAGCGCTTCCACGCTGGCCGGCAGCATACCGCCATGCACCTCCACAATGCGCTGCGCCGCGCGCTGCAAGTTGTGCGCGCGGCTATAGTAGCCCAAGCCCTCCCAGGCCTTGAGCAGCTCCTGCTCCGGCGCGGCGGCCAATGCCCACACCGTGGGGAATCGCTCCAAAAACCGCTCGTAGTACCCGATCACTGTGCCCGCACGGGTCTGCTGCAGCATCACTTCCGATATCCATGTCGCGTAGGGATCACTGGTCTCGCGCCAAGGGAACGCGCGATGTCCGACATCGTACCAGGCCAGCAAGGCTTGCGAGAAGCCCTGCGGGTCCTTTCGCGCTTGGTTCGCCGTCTCTCCATGCTCTACCGCTGACACCATTTGCCCCCCTTATACTACTCCTCGATAGATTTCCGGCATATCTCGCGGATCTTTTTCCGAATGGCGTTGTCGCGCTTCGGTCAGCGTAGCTGCGGGCTACGCCTCCCTCAGGCTCCTAGCCCTCCGCAAAAATCTTCCGCGATCTATTGCTTGAAATCTATCGAGGATTAGTATTATTCCATGCGCATCGTCGCCTGCTATTCTACCACGCTGCCGACACCTGCGCCAGCCACAAGCCGTCAATCAAAAACCGACGCATTTTAAAGATTCGGCGAGCTTTGCGGAGATATTTCGAAAATTCATCCGAATTTGCCTATTTTTCGCGCAATTCAATTCCTGGTTCCTCTTGCCATGCAAGCCGGTTTGATTTACACTAACAGCGTCGCTTAGCACTCAACGACATCGAGTGCTAACAACCACTCTGAATCGGCAGTTACGCTGCTAACGCAATGGCTGCAAATGCACAAATCGAAGGAGGATATCGCAATGAATGTGAAGCCCCTCAGCGACCGCGTGGTCATCCGCAACATCGAATCCGAGGAGACCACCAAATCCGGCATCGTACTGCCCGGCTCCGCCAAGGAAAAGCCCCAGATGGCTGAAGTGTTAGCCGTGGGCCCCGGCGGCGTGGTGGACGGCAAGGAGATCAAGATGCAGGTGACGGTAGGCCAGAAGGTCATTTACTCGAAGTACGCTGGCACCGAAGTCAAGATCGACGGCAAGGACCTGATCATCGTTCGTCAGAACGACATTCTGGCCGTGGTGGAGTAATCCCCGCAACATTCGTAGTTTAAGCTAGACAATTTAAGGAGGAATCCATCATGGCAAAGCAAATCATTTACGGTGAAGAAGCCCGCCGCGCGCTGGAAAAAGGCCTCAACGCCCTAGCCGATACCGTCAAAATCACGCTGGGACCCAAGGGCCGCAACGTGGTGCTCGACAAGAAATTCGGCGCGCCCCTGATCACCAACGACGGCGTGACCATCGCCAAGGAGATCGAGCTGGAGGATGCGTTCGAAAACATGGGCGCGCAGCTGGTGAAGGAAGTCGCCACCAAGACCCAGGATGTGGCTGGCGACGGCACCACCACCGCCACCCTGCTGGCCCAGGCCATCGTGCGCGAAGGCCTGAAGAACTTGGCCGCCGGTGCCAACCCCATGGTACTTAAGCGCGGCATCGAGGCCGCGACCGAGGCCGCTGTGGAGGGCCTCAAGGCGCTCTCCAAGCCCATCGAAAGCAAGCAGGCCATCACCCAGGTCGCGGCCATCTCGGCGGGCGAGGATGCCATCGGCCAACTGATCTCCGACGCGATGGAGAAGGTCGGCAATGACGGCGTGATCACCGTGGAAGAATCCAAGACCATGAAAACCGACCTGAACGTGGTGGAAGGCATGCAGTTCGATCGCGGCTACGCTTCCTCCTACATGGTCACCGATACCGAGAAAATGGAAGCCGTGCTCGACAATCCCCTGATCCTGATCACCGACAAAAAAATCTCCAACATTCAGGAGATTCTGCCCGTGCTGGAGCAGGTCGTGCAAGCCGGCAAGAAGCTGCTGCTGATCGCCGAGGACGTCGAGGGCGAGGCGCTGGCCACCCTGATTGTCAACAAGCTGCGCGGCACCTTCAATTGCGTGGCCGTGAAGGCCCCCGGCTTCGGCGACCGCCGCAAGGCCATGCTGCAGGATATCGCCATCCTCACCGGCGGCCAGGTCATCAGCGAAGAGCTGGGCTTTGAGCTGAAGGAAGCCACCCTCGAGATGCTGGGCACCGCGCGCCAGGTCAAGGTGGACAAAGAGAACACCACCATCGTCGAGGGCGCTGGCGATTCCAACGAGATCAAGGCGCGCATCAACTCCATCCGCGCGCAGATCGAAGATACCACCAGCGATTACGATAAGGAAAAGCTCCAGGAGCGCTTGGCCAAGCTGGCCGGCGGCGTGGCTGTGATCTCCGTGGGCGCTGCCACCGAAGTGGAAATGAAGGAGCGCAAGCTGCACATCGAGGACGCGCTGGCCGCGACCCGTGCCGCTGTGGAAGAGGGCATCGTTCCGGGCGGCGGCACCGCGCTGCTGGCCGTGATGGGCGCTGTGAAGGCCGAGCTGGAGAAGAACACTGGCGATGCCAAGACCGGCGTGCAGATCGTGCTGCGCGCGCTGGAGGAGCCGATCCGCCAGATCGCGACCAACGCGGGCATCGAGGGCTCGGTGATCGTGGAAACGCTCAAAAAGAGCGAAAAGGTTGGCTATGGCTACGATGCGCTGCAGGGCGAGTACGTCGACATGGTGACCCGCGGCATCATCGATCCCACCAAGGTCGCCCGCTCCGCGCTGCAGAACGCGGCCTCGGTCGCCGCGCTGGTGCTGACCACCGAATCGCTGGTGGCCGACCTGCCGGAGAAAAACCCGGCCCCCGCCATGCCCCAGGGCGGCGGCGGCATGGGCGGCATGTACTAATCCACAAAACGCATAGCCTCACCAGCAAGGGCACGGACGAAAGTTCGCGCCCTTGCTGTTGGATCGTTTTATACTCCGCCTCGATAGATTGCCAGCATATCTCGCGGATCTTTTCCCGAATGGCATTGTCGCGCTTCAGTCAGCGTAGCTGCCGGCTACGCCTCCCTCAGGCTCCTAGCCCTCCGCAAAAATCTTCCGCGATCTATTGCGTGAAATCTGTCGAGGAATAGTATTACATCCTTGGCTTTTCTGCTTGTAACGCCCTCCGTTCGTGTTATAATCAACAAGGATACTGCGGCCGCCCTAATTTCTTCAAAATGACGAGCGCGAAACGGAGATTCCTATGAAGCCAAACGTCGTACTCATACTGGTCGACCAGATGCGTAGGGATGTGCTGGGCGTATGCGGCCATCCCCTAAGCCCCACGCCGACGCTGGACATGATGAAGCGCCATGGCACGCTGTTTACCCGTGCCTACAGCGCCGTGCCCAGCTGCATCGCCGCCCGCGCCGCGATCCTGACCGGGCTCTCCCAGCGCAGCCATGGTCGGCTGGGTTACCAGGATGGCGTCCCGTGGAACTATCCCAACACCATCGCTTCGGTCTTCGCCGAGGCCGGGTATCACACCCAGGCCGTGGGCAAGATGCACGTCCACCCGGCCCGCAACCTGCTGGGCTTTCACAACGTGGTACTGCACGATGGCTACCTGCACTTCACCCGCAATCAAGAGAAGACCTCGGGCGAAACCTTCGCTCAAACGGACGACTACCTGCATTGGCTGCGGCAGCAGCTGGGCCAGGATTATGATTTGACCGACATCGGTCTGGACTGCAATTCCTGGGTGGCACGGCCCTGGCATCTGGCGGAGCAATACCACCCGACGAACTGGTGCGCGCAGCAGAGCATCGACTTTTTGCGCAGGCGCGATCCGGGCAAGCCCTTTTTCCTAATGAGCTCCTTTGTGCGGCCCCATTCGCCGCTGGACCCGCCGCCTTATTACTTCGACCTTTACGCCAACCGCTCCGGGGACATCCCCGCGCCGCTGATGGGCGATTGGACCTGCGAAAGAGATGCGGAACAGCGCGGCTTGGACATCGATGCGCTGGAGGGCGACATCCCGCCGGATGCGCTTCGACGGGCGCGCGCCGCCTATCTTGGCCATGTGACCCACATCGATCACCAGATCAACCGGATGCTGATGGCCTTCCGAGAATATGGGCTGATGCAAAGCACGATCTTTCTGTTCGCATCGGATCACGGGGATCTGCTGGGCGATCACCGGCTATTCCGCAAAGCATTGCCCTACGAGGGCTCAGCGGGAGTGCCCTTGATCCTCTACGACCCGGCGAACCTGCTGCACGCGCCGCAGAACCAAACAGTGGATGCGGTGGCGGAGTTGCGCGACATCATGCCGACCCTGCTGGACGCGGCCGGAATCGGCATTCCGGACTCGGTGGAGGGCAAGAGCCTGCTGCCGCTCGTTCGCCACGAAGCCAATGCGGTGCGCACCTGGCTGCACGGTGAGCATGCCTTTGGCGCGCGCTCCAACCACTTCCTGATCACCCCGCGCGATAAGCTCGCCTACTTCCCCGAAACCGGGCGGGAGCAATACTTCGATTTGATCCGAGACCCGCTGGAGCTGCACGACGCCATAGGCGATGTGGATTGTCAGGCGCGCGTGGCGGAACTCCGGGAAGGTCTGCGGCGGGAGATGCACCCGGCGGACGCTTGATCCCGTAACGATAGCGGAAAAATTGAATATCGCGGTTGCGGCGCGCATGAATCTTGGGGGAAATCCCAAGAGAACCTCACCAAAGACCTCCGAGGCTTTCACAGGCTTTCGGAGGTCTCTGCTGGTTCCGTTGCGCACGGGGCTGCGCCGCGCCTCATTCCCTACGTGCACGGTTTTTGTGAATCCATTGTACAGCATCCGAACGCTCAAAATCCACCTAGGGCCAGCGCATTTACATCCCAAAACATGGCAGATGCGCAGAGAAGGAGTCCAGGGGGCGAGCGATAATCCCCCTGGTCGCTCCCGCAGGAGCGAAACGCCTACCTTTTGGGAGGGTGTTTCGCCCTCACGGTCGACCAGAGGGCTTTGCGGTCGCCCTCTGGACTCCTTCGCAGCACAACTCCCAGTTTCTGTATCCAAATGCGTTCGC
>JAVBLJ010000052.1:0-22811 GCA_031553615.1 Eubacteriales bacterium | reverse complement strand
GCTGCTGGCTACGCCTCCTTCGGACTCCTAGCCGAACGAAAAAATCTCTCGCTGCCTTATTGGCAAAACCTAATTGGAGTTGGTATAAAAGCAGGTGTTTCGTGCCCTCGTGCACGACCCAAGGGCTTATCGATCGCCCTTGGGAATCCTTCTCTGCCCATCCTCCATGTAGTTGAGTATACAGGAGATCGCCCGGTCTCGCGCGTTTTTTGCTAGACTTGCCGTTACCGCCGTGGTATGATGAGCCGTAAGACTGGACGAGGGGGGAAAGCATGGCCACACAGCGCAGGGACTGGTACCGATTGGATAATGCGGCCACGATCTACCCCGCAGCCACCCGGTTGCAAAACACGCATGTGTTCCGCATAGCCGCCACCCTGCGCGAGCCGGTGGATGCCAAAACGCTCAACGCCGCGCTGGTACAAACGCTGCAGCGCTTTCCCGGCTTTGCGGTGACGTTGCATCGCGGGCTTTTTTGGAATTATCTGGCCGAAAACCGCCAGCAGCCCCGGGCGGAGGAGGAAGCCCAGCCACCCTGCGGCATCATGCTTCCCCGGGAAAACAACGGCTATTGCTTTCGCGTGCTGTACTTCGGGCAGCGCATCGCGCTGGAAACCTATCACGTGCTGGCGGATGGCACGGGCGCGGCGGCGTTCCTGCGCTCGCTGCTCTACCATTACCTCAAGCAGAAGGGCTGCGATGTGGCCTACGATGAAAGCATACTCACCGCCCACGCTCCGGTGGCCGCCGAGGAACTGGAGGATGCCTTCCAGCGCTACGCCGACCCCGGAAAGACCGTGCTATACAATGAGGCCGAGGCCTTCCACATCGGCGGCCTGCTCACGCCCAATTGCGAAGTGCGCGTGATCCACGCCGCGATGCCTTTGACCGAAATCAAGGCGGCGGCCAAGGCGGCGGAGGTCTCGCTCACCGAATATTTGGCGGCGCTGCTGGGCCATGCCATCATCGAATCCTACCACCCGGTGACCACCGGACTTTCGGTGCGCATTCAAGTGCCGGTGAACCTGCGCCAATTCTTCCCCTCCCAAACGCTGCGCAATTTCTCCTCGTACGTGTACGTGAGCATACCGCCCGAGGCCGACTTCGAGGCCTGCCTGGAGGCTGCCCGGGTGCAGATGCGCCGCGATATCAACGCTGAAACCATGCGCAGCCGCTTTTCGGCCAACGTGTACATGCAGCACAAGCCGGTGATTCGCATCGCGCCGCTGGTCGCCAAGCGGCTGGTGCTGCGGCACGCTTTTCACCGCTACGGCGAGAAGCAACTGACCGCCACCATCAGCAACCTGGGCGTCGTATCCTTGCCGCCCAGCATGGCCGAGCACGTGGAAAGCTTCGATTTGCTGTTGCCCAGCAGCGCCTGGCAGCCGGTAAACGTGGCTGTCTGCACCTATGCGGACACGCTGCGGCTCAGCTTCACGCGGTCGATCGAGGAAACCGAGGTAGAGCGCCGCTTCTGCCGCTGCCTGGTGGGCAAGGGCATATCGCTGACTGTGGCCGACAACGGAGGGATTTCGCTGTGAGACGTTGTGAAGTATGCGGCGTGTCGGTGCGTAGCGCGGGCGGAACCTGCCCGCTGTGCCACGTGCCGCTGCCCGAGGGCGAGCCGGATGCGCCCGATTATCCCGCCCGCGCGAGCAGCGCGCTCAAGCGCCGGGAGCAATCGCTGGGGCGGCGCATCGTGCGCTTCGTATTTATTTGCGCTGCTCTGGTGTGCGGGCTGATCAATCTGTTGACCGGGGGCGTGGCATGGTCGCTGATCGTGGTGGTGTCCTCGGCGGTATTCATCATCATCGAGCGGGTGACGTTCCGCTTCCGCAGTATCGGCGCTCGGGTGCTGCTGCCCGCAATAGCCTCGATATTCTACCTCATCGCGCTGGATGCGGTGCTGGGTTACCGCGGCTGGTCGCTGGATTACCTGGCCCCGCTGATCCTGCTGGCTACGATGGTGATCATGTCGTCGCTGGTGTTGGCGCGCCAGCTGCACTCGCGCGATTTTCTGATGTTCCTGCTGGCGCTGGCGGGTTTCACGCTCATTCCGCTCATCCTGCTATGGACGGGCGTGATCCGCGTGGGCTGGCCCTCGCTGCTGGCGGGCTTCACCGCGGCGCTGCTGCTGGCCACGCTCTTCAGCTTCGGCGACCGCACCATGCGCAGCGAGCTTCGGCGCAAGTTTCATCTGTAGCCCTTTCCCCTGCTTGCGCGGGGGCTTTTGTTCAATACGCGCCCTTCATTACGAATCCCGCAACAACGGAGGCCTGTTATGACAGCCAGAGAGCGAGCCATCGCCGCGCTGGAGCTGCGGCAGCCCGATCAGGTGCCCACGTTTGAGCTGGAGTTTCAGCTGGCCGAGGAGATGTTTGGCAAGCCCTTTGTGCCCGCCGCGCTGCGCCCCGAAGCGCTGGCCCGCATGGGCGCAAAGGAGAAGGAAACCGCGCTGTATGAGGCGGCGGTATACATGGCGCAGGTGTACGAAACGCTGGAATATGCCATCATCCCCGCCTACGGGCCGGGAGACGACGGCAGCGTTTGGCGCGAAGGCCGGGTCAACGACGACATGCGGCTGTTTCTGCGCATCCTGCGCGAGCTTTCGGGCAAGCGCGCCATGCTGGCCTACCACGGGGATGGCACCTTCGCCATCCCGGACGGTGAGCAGATGATGGAATTCGCCTATCGCTTGGCCGACGAGCCCGAGGCGGTGAAGGCCGAGGCCGAGGCCATGGCCAATCAGGCCATCGAGCGCAACAAACGGCTGCAGGAAGCGGGCATCGAATGCCTGCTGCTCTGCTCCGATTATTGCTACAACTCGGGGCCGTTCCTCTCGCCCGCCATGTTCGGCGAATTCATCCAGCCCTACCTGGCCCGCATCATCGAGGCGGCGCGGCGCGATGGCCTGTACACCATCAAGCACACCGACGGCAACATCATGCCCATCCTGAATCAGCTGGTGGAATGCCGCCCCCACGCGCTGCACTCCATCGATCCCATGGCCGGGGTGGACATCCGCGAGGTCAAGCGGCTGGTGGGCGATCGCGTGTGCCTGTGCGGCAACGTGCACTGCGCCGCCATGCAGACCGGCACCGAGCAGGACGTGATCGACAGCGCGACGTACTGCCTGACCCACGGCAAACCGGGCGGCGGCTACATCTACTGCACCAGCAACGTGCCCTTCAAGGGCCTGAAGCCGGAGCGCTACCAATTGGTGCTGGACGTTTGGCGCAAGCACCGCGATTACAGGGTATGAGCCCGCCAAGGAGGAAAGCATGATTCGGATCAAAGCGATATTGGCGGCGATTCTGCTCGCGGGGGCGCTCTGTAGCCCGGCGGGCCACTTCGCGATCGCGGATGCGGAAGGCGCAGCCGCCTCGGAAGGCGCGACAACAGAAAGCACGGAAACGGAAAGCACGGAATTAAAAAGCACGGAAACGGAAACGGTGATCTACATCGCATCCGATCTGCACTACCTCTCTCCCCGGTTGGGCACCACCGGCGCGGCCTACGAGACGATCGCCCAGCCGCGCGATGGCAAGACCGTGCTATACACCGAAGCGCTGATGGACGCGTTCGTGGATCGCATCATCGCCGATGCGCCCGACGCGGTGATCCTGAGCGGCGATCTGACGTTCAACGGCGAGCTGTACAGCCACCAGGATTTGGCGGCCAAGCTGGCGCGCATCGATCCAAGCATCACGCGCGTGTACGTGATCCCCGGCAACCACGATATCAACAACGTGTACGCCAGCTCCTTCGAGGGCAGCGGATCGTCGCCCGCCGAGTATGTAACGCCCGCGCAGTTTGCCGAAATTTACGATGCGTTCGGCGAATCGCTGGCCGGATACGCGAAGAGCTACACCCTCGATTACATGGCGCGCCCCGAAACCGGCCCGTGGATACTGATGCTGGACACCAACCGCTATCAGGACAACGTGCGCCAGGGCTACCCGGATGCGGGGGGGCGCGCCGACGAGAGCCTATTCCCCTGGATGGAGCGCATGCTGGGCAGGGCGCGCGAGGCCGATCGGCCGGTGATCAGCGTCACCCACCACAACCTGTTCGCGCACAACCGCTCCCTGCGCACCAACTACACGATGGACAACGCATCGGCGCTGCTGGAGGTGCTGCAGCGCGCGGGCATTCAGCTGCACTTGAGCGGCCACATCCACGCGCAGGATATCCTGCTAAACGAGGGCATGTACGACGTGGCCTCGGGCGCATTGAGCGTGTATCCACACAAGTTTGGCGTGCTGCGCTGCGCGGGGGAGCGCATGGAATACCGCACCGAGCGGCTGGATTTGCAGGCCTGGGCGAACGCTCGCGACCTGGACGACCCCAACCTGGTGGCGTATGACCGCTACGCGCGCGACTACCTCGATGCGACGCTGAGCAACATGGCCGAGCGCATCGACGCGGAAAAATTCACGCCGGAGCAGCGCGAGGCGATGCTGGCCATGATCCGCGAGCTCAACGCGCGCTACTTTACCGGCGAGGAGCTGACCGCCGCCGACATCGCCGATCAGGCCACCTATCAGCTTCTGCTGGAGAACGGCGAATCGCTGAGCGACTACATCGCATTCATCACCCGCGAGGACGGCATCGACGACAATCACTTGGTAATTGAGGAATAGACGGGAACGACCGCTCAGGAGGAAAGCGCCATGCAAATGCCGGATATCGAAACCGCGCGCCTGCACATCCGCGCCACCCGCGAGGCCGACGGCCCCGCCTGCCTAGAGATTTGGCTCGACGACGAGATGGGCCGGTACATGGCCGATCCGCCGCGCGAAAAGGCGGATGAGGCCGAGCTCCACTTCGCCGTTGGCATCGAAAACGACGAGGGTTGGTATCCCATGGTGATGATTCACCGGGCCAGCGGCGATTTTCTGGGCACCTGCAGCGTTGTGCCCATGGACGGTGGACGGCGCTGGGATTTGGGGTATGCCGTGCATCAAAAATACTGGAGGCAGGGCTACGGCACCGAGGCACTGCAAGCGCTGATCGAGCGGGGCAAGGCGCAAGGCGTTACAGCCTTTTCCGCCAACGTCGCCCAGGAAAACACCGCTTCCAACGCGCTGCTGCGCAAGCTGGGCTTCCGTGTTTGCAAGGATACTGGCAGCTTCCGCAAGCGGCTGACCGACATTGTTTACCTCGAATACACCTACCTGCTTGAAGGATAAAACGACGGCAAAACGGGCTTCGCCCGCAAGGAGAAACCCATGGATTTTTGGGATTTTTGCGCACCCATCTACGACATCGCCGAAAAGACGAACGGAAAGGCGTACGGCGGCATGCTCGCCCGCATCCGCGAGCGAGTGCCCGAGAGCGCTGAGGTGCTGGAGCTGGCCGCCGGAACCGGCTCTATCAGCTTAGCCATCGCGGGCAAGGCGAAGCGCATCGTTTGCACCGATTATTCGGAAAGCATGCTCAAGGTCGCCCGACGAAAAGCCGCGCGCCAAGGCGCATCCGACATCGAATTCGCGCGGTGCGATATCTACCAGACCGGTTTCCCGGATGGCGCGTTCGATGTGGTCATCGCCTCCCAGGTGCTGCACCTGCTGGACGAGCCGGAGCGCGCCGCCGCCGAGCTCAAGCGGATCACCCGCTCGCTCGTGATCGCGCCCGTGGCCATGCTGCAGGATGTGAGCCTGCTTTCGCGCGCCAAGGTGGGCGTATGGCGCTTGCTGGGATTCGCGCCCAAGCGCGAGTTCGGCGAGGCAAGCTACCGCGATTTCCTGCGCGATATCGGCCTGGAATCCACCCAGTTCGAAATCGCGGAGGGCGCGATGCCCCTGGCGATTCCGGTGTGGGAAAAGCCAAGGGGGCCAGCCTGACCCGAAAAGACTCCACCTCCGAGAACGGGCGTTTCACACGTATCCCTCCCCCCTTTTATTTCTAATGCCCCGGCAACACCACCGGGGCATTTATTGTCCCTTGCGGATGCCCCCGACCTGTGCTATGATGCGGGCGAGAACAAGTACTGGCTGCGGAGGAGGGAACCACCATGGCGCTGAAAACCAATCCCCGGGTTCTGTTCCATTCGGCGGATCATGCGCTGGAGCTGGGCTTCGATCGCCTGAAGCAGCAGGCGCTGCACTTCGTGTACGAGGGCTATCCGGTGGGCGATTACTATGAGGCCGCGCTGCCCAATCGCGATGCGTTCTGCATGCGGGACGTGAGCCACCAATGCACCGGCGCGGAAGTGCTGGGGCTTTCCAACCACAACCGCAACATGTTTCTCAAATTTGCCCAGGGCATTTCGGAAAGCAAGGACTGGTGCTCCCATTGGGAGATCGATCGCTTCGACCGTTCCTGCCCGGTGGATTATACCGATGATCACGACTTTTGGTACAACCTGCCCGCCAACTTCGACGTGCTGCACGCCTGCTGGCGCATGTACCAGTGGACCGGAGATCAGGCTTACCTGAGCCACCCCGATCACGATTATTTTTACGCGCAATCCATGGAGGCCTACATCCACCGCTGGGATCGCGACGGCGACGGCCTGCCCGACCGCGACCCAACCGAGGGACGGCGCGGGCTGTGCACCTACGATGAATCCACCTTCGCCACCCGCACGCTGCTGGTGGGCACCGATCTGCTGGCCGTAATGGCGCGCGCCCACCTGAGCTATGCGGCGATGTGCGGGCAGCTGGGGCGGCGCGAGCAGGAGCGCATCTACCGCAAGCGCGGCGAAGCCTTGCTCCAAAAACTCAACGTGGAGTGGCACGACGCGGCGAAGGGCTACGCCAAGGGGCTGGATCAGGAACACGAGCTGATCTTCGTGCCCGATGAGCACAACGGCGCTTTCAACCTCAGCTTCATGCTCTATTGGGATACCATGCTCGATCACCCCGAGCGGCTGGCAGGCGTGGTCGAAGCCTTCGCCCAGGTGATGGAGAAGCAGGATATCGAATGCTTCAGCCACTACCCCGAGCTGCTCTTCCGCTACGGACAGGCGGCCCAGGGCGTAGCCAGCCTGCGCCGGGCCATGCGCACCGATCTGCCCCGCAAGGAATACCCGGAATTGAGCTTCTGCGCCATCGGCGCGGTGGCAACCGGCCTGATGGGCCTGCAGCCCGAGGCTTCGGCGAACACCCTGCGCACCCTTTCGAACTTAGCGGACGTGGAGTGGGCCGAGCTTTGCCACGTGCCGGTGCTGGGCGGCGAGCTGGCCATCACCCATGCGGGAAATACCTCCACCCTCACGCGGGAGCACGGCCCCGCGCTGATCTGGCAGCCAGCTTTCCATGGAAAGCGCACGCTCCGGGTGAGCGGCACGCCCCTTGATTCCCGGCAAATACGCGATCCCTTCACCGGCGAAACACTGACCCTCGCGGAGGTGCCGGTGGGCGCGGGCGAAACCGCCACAGTCTCCGCTGAATAATCCGCGACGCGACGCCCGTGCGCCCTTAAAAAAGGGGGGAACACGCCATGCGAAGCTACATTCCTCAAGTGGTTGATTCCTACCGGGACGAGGAGCAGCGATTCATCCACCTGGGACACCGCAGGCCGGAAAGCGCGCTGAGCCTGGTGCAGTTCGGTTGGCACCACACGCCGGTGAGCTACGGCTACGGACCCATGGTGCGCGATCATTGCCTGATCCATTTCGTACTGCGTGGCTGCGGCCAGGTACAAACGCAAGGGTACACCTACCGGGCGGAGGCAGGCCACTGCTTCGCCCTATTTCCGCATCAGATCGCATTCTATGAGGCCGATGCCGCCGACCCCTGGGAGTATTCCTGGCTGGGCTTCGAGGGCGAGTATGCCGAGGGTATGCTGCGTGAAATGGGCTTTTCGGAGGAGACTACGGTGCTGCCCATCCCCCTTCAGGATCGGATTCTCCCCATTTTGGGGCAAATGAGGGAGATGGAGATGTCCTCCGCTCACGTGGAGTTCTTCA
Source organism: Eubacteriales bacterium (assembly GCA_031553615.1). Taxonomy (GTDB): domain Bacteria; phylum Bacillota; class Clostridia; order Christensenellales; family Aristaeellaceae; genus WQXF01. Next base: position 14,896 of record JAVBLJ010000052.1, on the reverse strand, counting down.
TCGGCAACATGCACCTGCTCCTCTACCACATGACGCAGGCCACCCCCGCCAAACCCCGCGCCATGGATCGCAAGGCCAGCGTGTTGGACAATGAGTACGTGCGCATGGTGATCTCCATCATCGAAACCTCGTACTACGAGCGCATCTCCATCGAAGGCTTGGCCAACCGGCTGGGGCTCAACCGCAGCTACCTTTCGGCGCTGTTCAAGCGGCATACCGGCAAATCCATCAAAGATTACCTGACGGAATACCGGGTGGAGCAGGCCGCGTTGCGCCTGCAGAGCACGCATCACACCGTTTCGAGCGCGGCCATGGAGTGCGGATTCCCCGATCCGCTATATTTTTCGCGCATCTTCCGCAAGGTGAAGGGTATGGCCCCCACCGATTACAGAAATTGGCTGCGCTCACAGGGCCCGGATTCCGACGAAACATAGCATTTGTCCATGCATCGACGATGAAAATCCATTTACCATACTGAAGAACGGATGTATAATTCTTATATAACTGGCGGCGAGAATTGTGCATTCTGCCGATTTGTGTTCTGCGTACCCAAAAGGAGAACGCGCCGCCCCACCCCAAAGCGAAGAGGAGGATATCAGGATGAAAAGGTTCTTGGCATTCGCTTGCGTTGCGCTCCTGGTCCTGGGCCTGATGGGCACAGCATCCGCCGAGCCGAACAAGCTGGGCTGGGAAAAGCCCGCGGAAACCCTCGCATTCACGGTGTTTGTTTCCTACGACAACTGGACCCAGCTGGAAGAGCAGAAGGCCGGTATGGCGAGCATTCACCAGTACCTGCTGGATGAGTTCAACGTGGACATCACCTTCGAGACCACCGACGGCAACGCCGAAGAGAAGCTCAACCTGATGCTGGCTTCCGGCGAGTATCCCGACGTGATCATGGCCGCCAACGGCACCATCAAGCAGAAGTTCGTCGACCAGGGCAAGGCCGCGGATCTGACCGCCTTCATCGACGCTTCCCCCAACCTGCTCAAGGAGCTGGGCGACCTGCGCGGCCTCTACGCCGACGAAAACGGCAAGAACTTCTACCTGCCCCAAAGCTACGGCGGCCTGATGGACCTGCCGGACTACTCCGCCCACCTGCGCTATGATGAGTGGGTCGAGATCGGCTCCCCCGAAATCAAGACCCCCGACGATTGGTACAACGCCATCTTCAAGGTGCTGGAGCTGCACCCCACCACCCCGGCGGGCGAGACCCGTTACAGCCTGTCCCTGTACGATCAGGGCTCCCCGGAAAACTGGCTGACCGGCTACTGGGGCCTCAAGCGCGGCTGGAAAATCGATGCCGAGAACAACCTGACCTACTGGCCCTTCACCGATGAAGGCAAGGAAATGGCCAAGTTCTTCAACAAGATTTGGCGCACCGGCACCATGGACCCCGATTCCTTCGTCAACAAGCACGAGGACTTCCGCACCAAGGTTAGCCAGGAGCGCGTGGTGGGCCTCATCGGCGGCTGGTGGATCGGCTACAACGCCGGCCACGAAATCTGGAGCCTCACCAACGAAAACTGGAATGAGAATATGCGCTTCTTCCAGGTCGCGTTCAAGGCTCCCGAGGCGGAAAACGCCTACCTGACCGGCAAGAACCTGTACGGCGATTCTTGGACCATCATCACCGATAAGGCCAAGGACCCGGCCGCCATCATGCAGTGGATCGACTTCACCTGCACCGATCCCGGCAAGGCGCTGACCAGCTGGGGCATGCCCGGCCCGGTCAAATCCTTCAAGGATCCCGCCAAGGAAGTCGAAATTTGGTCCATCAACAGCCCCACCGATTGGAAATTCAACGACGATTCGAAGGCCGCTCTGCTCGCCGAGACCTGGGATTACAACGAGGAAGGCATCTTCGGCGTCAATCAGGGCAACTACTCGCTCTCCATCAACCGTTCCCGCTGGGCGGACGGCGTGCACTGCAGCTGGCCCAACCAGATGTGGTACAGCGAGAACAAGTGGAAGAACATCATGTTCACCAACATGGCCGGCACCATCTACGATGCCACCGCCCTGGCCGCCATCCCCGCCAAGAGCGAGGAGATCATGATGGTGGAAGCCGCCGTGAAGGATTGCTGGAAGCTCAACTTCCCGCTGGTCGTCATGGCTGAAGACGATGCCGCGTTCGAAGCTGCCTGGGCTACCCTCCAGGAAGATATGACCAACGCCGACATCGCCACCTGGACCCAGTTCCGCACCGACGTGTACAAGGCCAACCTGGCCAAGATGGCGCAATAACCCAAACCCATGCCGGGGTGGGGCGAAGCCTGCGTGATGGGTCATGCAGGCCACCCCACCCCGTTTTCATTCCCCGAAAGCCCCCGTTTGGGTAATGGTTCCCATCACAATCGCCCTGTACGTATTTTCGGTTGATGAAAACCCGGTCGAAAAATGCCGGTTCGATAAATCTCGGTTCGATGAATCCCGGTTCGATGAATTCGGTTGGAAGGAGGCAGGTTGGATGCACGCAAAACAGGCGCTTGCGCCGTCCGCCCCAAAGCGCAATCCCCTGCTGGTCAGCTTTCGGAAGCAGTGGGAAATCTGGCTGCTTTGCCTGCCCATCATCGTATGGGCGCTGGTCTTTTGCTATTATCCGCTCTACGGATTGCTCATGGCCTTCGTGGAATACACGCCGGGCCAGGAGATTTGGCAGAGCAAGTGGGTGGGCCTAAAGTATTTCCAGGATTTTCTCTCCAAACCCATGCTCATGCAGCTGCTCAAAAACACGCTGGGCATGTCCCTGCTGCGCATCACCGTAGCTTTTGTGTGCCCCATCCTGTTCGCACTTTCGCTGAATGAGATCGGTCACATCAAGATCAAGCGGGTGACGCAGACCGCCAGCTACCTGCCCCACTTCATCAGCTGGGTGGTCGCGGGCGCGATGGTGACCACCCTGTTCTCCAGCGATGGCACGGTCAACCGCCTGCTGCTCAGCCTGGGCTGGGCGGATAAAGCGGTGCCCTTCCTCACCAACCCCAAGTACTACTGGGGCATGTACACCGCCCTAAACATCTGGAAAACCATCGGCTGGTCGGCCATCATCTACCTCAGCGCCATCGCGGGCGTGGATGAAGAGCTCTACCAGGCGGGCGCGATCGATGGCCTGGGCCGGGGCGGCATGGTGCGCTACATCACCCTGCCCAGCATACTGCCCACCATCGTGCTGCTTTGGATACTGGAGGTGGGCGGCATCCTCAACGCGGGCTTCGAGCAGCACCTCATCATCGGCAACGAAACCACCCGCAAGGCCTGGGATGTCATCGATACCTACACCTACCGCTACGGCGTGCAGCAGGGGTTCTACTCCCGCGCCACGGCGGTGACCCTCATGAAATCCATTGTGGGCTTCACGCTGGTGATCATCACCAACGCCATCTCCCGCAAGGTGAGCGACATCGCACTGTTTTAGAAAGGAGGCGGTTTCATGCGTTCGGCGTTCTACATCAAAAAAACTCGGGCTGGGACAGCCTTCGATCTCTTCAACGGCGCGATTTTAGCCCTCGTCATGTTCACCATGATTTACCCTTTCTGGAACGTGTTCGTGCTGGCCTTCAATGAAGGCGCGGATGCGGTGCTGGGGGGCATCTACTTCTGGCCCAGAAAGTTTTCGCTAACCAATTTTGAATTCGTGTTCAAAAACAAGGAGCTCATCCGGGGCGCGGGCGTCTCGGTGCTGCGCTTGGCGGTGGGCACCTTCACCGGCGTGCTGTGCAACGCGTTGCTGGGGTACATCGTCTCCCTGCGGCATTTCTACGGGCGCAAATTCATGCGCCTGCTGTTCATCGTCACCATGTATTTCTCCGGCGGCCTCATCCCCACCTACCTGCTCATGCTCAAGCTGGGAATGAGCGGCTCCTTCCAGGCCTACTGGGTGCCCTCGCTGTTCAGCTGCTACTACATGCTGCTGGCCTCCAGCTACATCCAGGGCCTTCCCGACGCGCTGTTCGAATCCGCACGCATCGACGGCGCCTCGGAGCTAAAGACGTTCACCAGCATCGCCCTGCCGCTGGCCATGCCCATGCTGGCCTGCATCGCCGTGTACATCGGCGTAAACCATTGGAACAGCTGGTTCGATGTGAGCCTCTACTCCAACGGCAAGTGGGATAACCTGCAGATCATGCTCTACCGCCTGCTCAACCAGGCCACTGCCTTGGCGGAAATCAAGGATCAGCAGCAGCTATACTCCAGCATGCGCAACATCCAACCCATCACCGTGCGCGCCGCAACCACGGTGGTTGTCGTGGTGCCCATCATATTCATCTATCCCTTCTTCCAGCGGTATTTTGTGGGCGGCATCACCATGGGCGCCGTCAAAGGATAACGGGGAGGCACGTATGAGTAACGAAACCAAGGGAACAACACCGGAAACCCAAGGGGTTAAAAGCCAGAGCGCGGCGGCATCTAGTGTAGTCGAAAGCGCGGCCATGCAGAGCCCCAGCGCACGGAAAATGGCAGAGCATCGCGCGTATGTGCGCAGCCAGGAACCGCCCGTGGGTCACGCCCGCTTCTGCGAGATCGCTGAGGGGCGCTATGCCTTCCAGTACAATGGCTGCGATATTCTCACCCTTTCTTTAAAAAAGAACGTGGAGGCAGGGCTCCGGTATCATTCCGACGGCGATTTCCAATCCCGGCCCTTCCTGCAGCAGTTCGTAATCTCCGCCAGGGAACCGGCGGAGATGGAGGTGCGTTTCACCTTCCCGGGCGAAATTGTGAACATGCGGCCCCGGCGCGCGCAGGACGGCGAAGCCATTCTGGGCCAGATGGGCTTCCCGCTGATCCATGGCGTGAACGGCCTGTATTCTCTGGATTGGGATCTGCTGATCTCCTGGCATGGCCAGCCCTTCGCTTGGGCTGTCCCGCGCGTGGAGCAAACCGCCCAGGGCTACGAAGCGGTGCTCACCGTGCAGCTGACCCAGAAGCCCTGGGTGCTGCTGTTCCGGCCCCGGTATTACGGCGAGCACCTAGGCTACACCTACCACCAGCCTTGGCTGCGCCGCCCCAACGGCAAGGCGATCTCGGGCTGGTCCTCGTGGGAAGCCTACCATTCGGACATCACCCAGGCCAATGTGGACAACGCCGCCACGGCGCTTCGCTCTCTGCGCGATTATGGCCTCGCAACCCTGCAGATTGACGACGGCTACCAGAACGAGCTGGTGCCCGCCGCCCCCGGCGCACCCATCGCGGAAAGCTGGCTCACCCCAAACGATAAGTTCCCCAAGGGCCACGCGGGCATCGTGGGCGCGATCCGAGCCGGAGGCTTTGAACCGGGCATTTGGACCAACGCCACCTGCACCAACGAGGCCGCCGTGCGCGCGGGCAACATTTGCCTGCGGCACACAAACGGCGAACCGATATACGGCGATTGGATTCAGTACATCATCGATTGCACGCCCGAGATGCTGGAACGCGAGATCGTGCCCTACTATCGCGCGCTGCAGGAGGCGGGCTACACCTACTTCAAATCCGATGCGCTGCGCCACCTGATCTACGACGGTTTGGAGGAGGCGGTGCGCTTTGGCCTGCTGACCAACGCCGAGGCCGAGACCCGCATGCGGGCTTACATGGCCGCCGCGCGCAAGGGCATGGGCGAGGAAACCTACTATCTCTCCTGCTGGGGCGTGCTCAGCCAATCCATCGGCGTGTGCGATGCGATGCGTGTGGCCACCGATTCCAACCCCAAGTTCTACGCCTACAGCATGCAGCTGCGCGAGACCGCGCGGTGGTTCTTCGCTCAGCGCGTGCTCTTTACCGTGGACCCGGATCACGTATGCGTGCGTGGCGAGGTGCATTGGGCGCGCATGATGCTCTCGCTCTCCGCGCTGACCGGCTGCCTGTACATGGTATCCGACCAACCGGAGACCTACGATCCGCAGCGGCTGGACATGATCAAAAAGACGCTGCCCGGCCTGACCACCCGCACCGCCGAGACCGGCCCCATCGATTACAGTACCCCGGCCTGCGCATTCATCCGCTGGGAAAAGGATATCGAGCAGGGCAGCTACGACGTCAGCCACATCGAGCCCGACGAGCCCGCGCCCTTCACCTCGCTGTGGGCCACCCACTTTGATCAAGCCGGGCGAAGCTGGTGCGTGGTGCAGCGCTGCGCGCCGGTGCCCCTGCCCTCCTACGGCATGCCGCTGGAGGCCGCCGCGCTGCCACCCGGCAAGACGTATTACGCCTTCGATTTCTGGGCCCGGAAGGGCCGCTTGATCCAGGGCGGCACCGTGGACTTCCCCGCGCTGCAGCTGGGCGACACCACCGTGATGGGCCTGTACGATGTATCGGACGGCGCGCCGGCGTTGGTGGGCAGCGACCGCCACGTGAGCATGGACGCCGTGAGCGTGGAAGCCCTGGCGCGCAAGGAAGGCGGCCTGGAAATGCGGCTGACCGGCTTCGCGGGCCTCTCGGTAAACTACTGGTTCTACGGCCCGCTGGAGGGCAAGGCCTCGGCACAGGGCGCACGGGTTTCCTGCGAGAAGGCAGGCGACCTGACCCGGGTGCAGGTAGATTTCGAGGGCGCTTCCGCGACGGTGACCGTCGCATAACCCAGCGCATATGCAAGGAGGAGAACGATCATGGCGGTAAAATTCGCGTTTATCGGCGCGGGCAGCTTCGGCTTCACCCGTACCTTGGTGCGGGACATCCTTTCCTTTCCGGATTTCCAGGACGCCACCATCGCTCTGATGGATATCGACCCCACCCGTCTGGCCTACATCACCAAGGCCGTGGAGAAGATCGTGGCTGCGGGCAAGTACCCGGCGAAGGTGATCTCCACCCTGAACCGCGCCGAAGCGCTTGCGGGGGCGAACGGCGTGCTCTGCACCATACTGAGCGGCGGCGTGGACGTGTGGCGCTACGATGTGGAGATTCCCAAGGAGTACGGCGTGGACATCAACGTGGGCGATACGCGCGGCCCTGCGGGCATCTTCCGCGCGCTGCGCACCATCCCCGTGATGCTGGACATCTGTGCGGACATCGAGAAATATTGCCCCAACGCCATCTTCCTCAACTACACCAACCCCATGGCCATGCTCTGCCGCGCCATGCAGGAGCGCTTCCCCAAGCTGGCCATCAGCGGCCTGTGCCACAGCGTGCAGGGCACCGCCGAGATGCTGGCCCGCTGGATCGGCGCGAAGGATGAGGACATCACCTTCACCTGCGCGGGCATCAACCATCAGGCCTTCTACACCGAGTTCAAGTGGAAGGGGCAGGATGCCTATCCGCTCATCCGCGCCGCCGTGGCCAAGCCCGAGATTTACAACGAGGAAATCGTCCGCAACGAGATGTTCCTGCACCTGGATTACTACCCCACCGAGTCCAGCGGGCACAACTCGGAATACAACGCTTGGTTCCGCAAGCGCGCCGATCTCATCGAGAAATATTGCCTCCCGGGCACCGGCTGGAACCCCGGCGCATACGCCTACATTCTGGATGAATACACCCGGCGGGGCGACACCTGGCAGGGCGATATCGAGGCCTGGCTGCAAAAGCCGGAGACCGACCTGGCGCGCGGCCACGAGTACGCGGCGCACATATTCAACGCCTGCTTCGGCGATGGCACCCTGTTCAAGTTCAACGGCAACGTGCGCAACTCCGGCCTGATCGACAACCTGCCGCACGGCGCATGCGTGGAGGTGCCGGTGGTGGCCTCGAAGTGCGGCCTGGAGGCCATTCACGTGGGCAGCCTGCCCAATCAGCTGGCCGCTCTGGTGCACACCAGCGCCATTTGCGAAGAGATGGCGGTGGAAGGTGCGCTGACCGGCGATGCACACAAGGTGTTCCAAGCCGTGGCGTTCGATCCACTGACCTCGGCGGTACTGGGCCTGAACGAGATTCAGGAGATGACCACGGCCATGCTGCGCAAAAACAAGGCCTACCTGCCGCACTTTAAGCACATCGGCTAATACCGGCAACACGCCAAGCAAAGAGGCGCCGTGCTAGATTCTCTAGCGCCGCGCCTCTTTTCTACAACGAAGTAGGAGTAGGAGTAGGAGTAGGAGTATTACTTCGAATCCACCCAAGTCCACTTTTCTTCATCGATGTTGTACTTGAAGCCATCGGCGGTGGTGAAGCCGGTGATGGCACAGGAAAGCTCCATCAGGCCTTCGAAGCCCGTGGGGTTGATGAACTTGAAAAGGCCGTGCTCGGTGCGCTCGTCCGGGGCGAGGGGCTGGCTGTAGCGCCCGCTCATGGTGAACACATCGTCGCCACTGGTGCTCATCTGCACAGGCTTGCCACCCGCATCCGTGCCCTTGAGCACGAAGCGAACCTCCTGCATCTCCAGGTTCGAGAGGTTGCCGAACACCAGGCGGGGCTGGCCGTGCGCGGAGATCTTCACGCTCTCCACCCGGAGGGCATAGCGATACGAGCCGCCGTGCACCTGCAGGCTCACGGAGTATCCGCCATCCTCGGTGATGCCGGTGACCGTGGCCGTCCCCCACGCGTGGGCCGAGACGCGCACGCGGTTGGTATTGCCCTTGATGGTGGCGATGGTTTCATCGCTGCTGGTCCAGGTCATGGCTACATCGCTGGCGTCCTTGGGCTCCAGAATGGCCTCGACGGTGGAATAGGAGCCCACGCCGATGCGAATCTCGGTGTGCTTCAGGTGCACGCCCTCAAGCGGCTGCAGCACCTTGACGAGGATCGTGGCCGCCTTGCGGCTGCCATCGGTCGCCTGGGCCTTGATGGTGGCCTTACCCGCCTTTAGGGCGGTGACGATGCCGTTCTCATCCACGGTGGCCACCTTGGGCCGGCTGCTGGAGTACTTCACCGCCGTGGAGCTAACGTCTGCGGGGGCGACCTGAACCGCCAGCTGCAGCGTGTTGGGCACCAGCACCGAGACCTCCTCCCCCGAGAACGTGACCGCCGAAGCCAGACGGATGATCTCGAGCTCGATTTCGCCCGCGACGCTGGTATCGATCTTGCTGATCGCGCGGATGGTTACCTTGCCCGGCGCGATGCCCTTGACCGTTCCCCTTTCGGAAACCGTCGCGAGGTTCGCATCGCCGCTCTCCCACGTCACGGTACGGTCGGCGACCGTCCTGGGCAGCACGCTGGCGGTCAGCCGCAGGCTCTTGCCCACCACGACATCGGTCTGCTGCGCCTTGATGGTCACGCTCTGCGGCCTATCCATGACCGTGAAGGTCTTACGGCCGGAAACCTTGCCATCGGCGGTCTTGACGGTCACGTTCACCCGGCCGCGCTTCAGGGCGGTGAGCTGGCCCTTCGCATCGACCGTGGCCGTCTTTTCGCTACTCACCGAATAGGTCAGGCCCTCCAGCGAGGTCGCGGTATCGCTGCTGGTCACCTCCAGCTGCAGCGTATCCCCCACAAACACAGAATCCGAGGGGGCAGTAATCAGCAGCTGTGTCCTGCCGCTCTTGGCCTGCACCGTTGCGCAGCTGGTGAGGACGAGCGCCAGCACGAGAAACGCGGCGGAAACCTTGCGCATGCGTGAACACCTCCCAAATGATCGTAACCCTCGACGGGCCCCGGTAAGAACATGATACCATAACCCGGTAGAAAAGCCCATCGCTTTCGCGACGCTCCCCGTTTATCCGCAGAAGTAGGCCCCGCCCTGCATCAGCTTGGCCTCGCCCTCGGCTTGCTCCACCACCACGATCAGCTTGGCGGTGCGGATGGTGGGGAATAGGCAGATCGCCTTGTGCCCGATGGTCTCGCCGCGATAGAGCTTGACCCGCGCCGTGTTGCCAAAGGGCAGCTGCGCGTAGACCGAAAACGCGCTCACCGCCTCGCCCTTGCGCAAATCCTCGCCGAGCACCACGCGATCCACCAGCTGCTCCCCCTCGGCGGAGGTCAGCGTATATTCGCCGTTTTCCTCCCGCACCAGCGGGCCGAATGCAGGAAGGCTACGCCCATACCGCCGTTCGATCTCCGCGCCCAGCGCGCGCAGCGCCTTCTCATCGGGTTCGGGCAACAGCCCCTCGCTGTTGGGCCCAATGTTGATGAGCATGTTGGCGCCCCGCCCCACCGACAGCTCGTAGACGCCCATCAGCTCCTCCACGCTCTTCACGGAGTGGGCGTTGGGCTCGCAATCGAACCAGGTAAAATCGCGCATGCGCATATCGCACTCGGCGGGCAGGAATTGGAGCTCGCTCAGCGCCACCTGCTCCGATGTGCGCACCGATACGTCGGTGGAGCGCACGGTGTTGGGGTTGGGCATTTGGGCGTATCCATCCTCGTTGCCCACCCAGCGGGTGTCCGGATCCCACATGTTGAACAGGCGGATGCCCGGCTGCATGGAGCGGATGGCGGCCACGATGCGCTTTTCGTCGTACACGTGATCCTCGGAGCCGCAGCCATCGAACCACAGGTAATCGATCTCGCCGTAGTTCGTGAGCAGCTCGCTGATTTGATCGATGAAGTAATCGTCGTAGCCCTTGCTATCCTCGAAGGAATGCCCGCCGCCCCATTGCGCGGGCGAATAGTAGATGCCCACCTTTAGGCCATGCTTGCGGCAGGCGGCCACGTATTCGGCCACCACGTCGCCCTTTCCCTCCCGCCAGGGCGAGGAGGCCACCGAATAATCGGTATACTTCGAGGGCCACAGCGCGAACCCATCGTGGTGCTTGGCCGTGAGCACCGCGTAACGCGCCCCGGCCTCCTTCCCGGCGCGAATCCACTGCTCGCAATCGAGCTTGGTGGGCATAAACGCCTCGGCGGGCATGGGCTTTCCATCCCAATCCTTGTGGCCCATAAAGAAGCTGCGGATGCCAAAGTGGAAGAATACCCCAAACTCCCAATCCAGGAACTCCAATTGCTTTTGCGTGGGTTTGACCCGCTGGTTGCTCTGCATGCGCTCGTTCCTCCTGCGTTCGTACTGCGTCCCTTCGGTCGACCGTTCTCGTTCATGTATCGGGCATAGCATACCATTTGCGTGTTCGGCGATCAATACCCCGGCGATGCGCATTCGGTTTCACTGGACACGGCCTGCTGCGTGTGGTACAGTTTCTAGCAAAGACTTGTTCCCCATAAAGAACCCGCTAGAGGCGGGATTAGGAGGGTTTCTATGCAAATCGGCGTCAGCAGCTACAGCTTTTCCCGGTTGATGGATTCCGAGCATACCCACGTTTGGGCGGCCCAGGAGGCTGGGCGCATCGGCTACGACGTGTTTGAGGTGCAGGGCCTCCAGGCGCCGCAGGGCATGACCCGCGAAGCCTACGCGCTGGAGGTGCGCAAAGCCTGCGAGCAGGCCGGAATCCAGGTGGGCAACTACACCGTTGAGGGCGATTTGATCAACGCGTTCGACGGCGACATGAAGAAGGAGATCGCGCGCCTCAAGGGCGAGGTGGACCTGGCGGTGATCCTGGGCTCCAAGGGGATGCGCCACGACGCCACCTACGGCTACCATGCGCCGCGCCTGGGCCGCCGCAGCTTTGAGGACGCGCTGCCCCAACTGGCCGAGGGCTGCCGCGAGATCACCGAATACGCCGCGGCACGCGGCATCCGCACCATGGTGGAGAACCACGGCTTCTTCTGCCAGGATTCGGAGCGGGTCGAAAAGCTGGTGAACGCCGTGGCGCACGAAAACTTCGGCCTGCTGCTGGACATGGGCAACTTCCTCTGCGCCGACGAGGATCCGGCGTTCGCGTTTGGCCGCCTGGCTCCCTATGCGTTCCATATCCACGCCAAGGATTTCCACGTGAAGCCCGGCAATGCCCGCAACCCCGGCCCGGGCTGGTTCCGCTCCCGCGCGGGCAACTACTTGGGCGGCACGGTGGCCGGTTTCGGCGATGTGCCGGTGGCGCAATGCCTTGGCATCGTGAAGCGCGCCGGGTACGAGGGCACGGTTTCGCTGGAATTCGAAGGGTTTGAAGCGGTGCTTTGGGCCATCGAGGCCGGATATACCAACCTAAAGGAGATCATAGCGGGGCTGTAACCGGCGCAAGGCCGCCCGCATGTACAGCAGCATCGCTCCTCCAGCCGTGGCCATCCCCGCACCGGGGCATGGTCACGGCATTTTCGGCTGGTGAAGATTCCCGGAACGAAAGCTCTGGCTCACCAAATCGCAGATCGTGCGGATCACGTCCTCCGGAAGCGGCTCCTTGTGAAAAAACTTGATGGTCGCCTGCGTGAAGCCGAACTGCGGAAACAGGCTTTTCCATAGATCATTCCATTCGAAGCCCGTGCAGATGGAAACGTGCTCCTTGTAAGCCCCATAGAACAGGACGACCTCGCCGCCTATGCGGATGGTGGGATATCCGTAGTACGGCTTCTCCTCCACCTCGCCAAACGCGTCCAGCGCCGTTCGGCGAATAAACAGCAGCCTTCGCTGCAGCTCCGGGCTGAACTTGGCGATGTACAGATCGACATCCGTCATGGCGCTCGATCCTCCTTGATCCGGCATGCCGCGCTGCTTCTTCCCCGCATCACCAGTGATTGGCGAACGCCTCCCGGACGATGCCCACGTAGCGCTTCACCTTTTCCACGTTGTGGTGGAGGGTGTACACGTCGCGCTGCGTGATTTCCAAGCTCCGGCCGCGGTTGAGCTTGACGGTTTTGGTCATGGCGGCGCGCAGATCATCATCCGAATAATCGTCGCCCACGCCCAGAAAGTTCGCCGAAGGCTTGCGGTGGTAGACCACCTTGCGGCCTTGCAGGCGCTCGGCCATGAATTCCTCGTTGCACCACGGCGAAATAGAAACCTTGCGCAGGTTGCCGATTTGGGAAAGCGATTGATCCCAGAAGGGGTCGACCGGCTCGCAGCAGCCAAAGGAGATCAGGCCAAACTTGTCCGCCAGCTTTTTATAGTAGGGGAAAATGAAGGTATTGAACATGTCGGGCGACATACCCACCGATTCCTGCGAATCGAAGAAGCACCACACATCCGCCAGCGTCCTTGCCTCCTTGGGCAAATCGTTGGTGTAACAATAGGTGCCCTGCCCAAGGCGCTCGCTCTGCGTCGTGGGGAGCAACAGGCCCCTTTGCTCCATCTCGTTATAGTAGGCGAGGTAATCGTCGGAGAGGTTTTGCATCATTTGCGCAAAAAGCTCCGGGTAATCGTACAGGGAGACCATGAACGTTTCGGTGTTCATGATGTGCAGTAGGTTCTGGGTAAGCACGCAGCATTGCCCGGCCCCCACGCGGCGGAGCGGGAGGATGTGGCCGATCGCTTCGCCGACGGCCTCGTATTCGGCCATCGCATCCGGGTTATCGAAGCTCCAGGTGGATTTCCGCAGCTTGTGGAAATCGTCCTCCAAATCGTGAATCTGCTCCACGAAGTGATGGCCCAAACCGGAGCTCTGCTGCTTCTTTACCTCCAGGTTAAACGGCGTGAACGGATACCCCTTCACCACCGGAAAAAAATCGCGCACGATGGTATCGTCGCCAAAGTAGAGCGTGTTGAACGTGTTGCAGCGCAGCTTCCACTCGATCTTGCGCGCATCCTCGCTTTCGCACCGCATTTGCGGCGTGACGACTTCCTCGGCGAAGGTATCCAGCTCGACGGTCACCATGGGGCGAACGGGCGCGCAATCGTTGGAGGCCCGCCATTCGCCGTGCAGCTGCTTCATGCGGTCGCTTTGGGCGATTTCCAGTTGTTGCTTTGCGAGGGTTTGGAGTATCTCTTTTTCCTTTTGATGCATGGTGCCTACCCCTCTTTTTGTGGGCCCCTTGATGGGGTCATAAAATGATGATAGCACAGTTGCTTCTTTGGAGCAATCCTCGTGTGCGGCCCCAGGGCCAGCGCATTTACACCCTAAAACTTGGCAGATGCGCAGAGAAGGAGTCCAGGGGGCGAGCGATAAGCCCCCTGGTCGCTCCCGCAGGAGCGAAACACCTACCTTTGGGAGGGTATTTCGCCCTCTCGGTCGACCAGAGGGCTTTGCGGTCGCCCTCTGGACTCCTTCGCAGCGCAACTCCCCGTTTCTGTATCTAAATGCGTTCGCCGTGTGTGCGGCCCCGTTAGGCAACGTTTTCCAGCTCTTAATATTGCGTGCTCGCTCGCGCCCTATGGCAGTACAATCGCAGCGCTGTGCGGGGGCAGCTGAATGCCCAAACGGAGGAAAAGATAAATTTTTTTCTGAAAACAGAAAAAATCATTACATCATCAATCTTTTTTTTGCTCGCTTTCAATGGAGTCACTTTGTTTCGACGACCACTTTCACCCGGCCAACCTGACCGTCCTCCAGCATCACCTTGATGCCGTGCGGATGGGAAGCGCTGTTCGTCAGGATGCGCATCACCCGCCCACGTGTCAAAGCGCCGGACTGCTGGTCCTTCTTGAGTACAATATCCACCAGCGCGCCGATTTCGATGTTGTTCCTGTGCTGTCCGCTCATCTTCTCCATAGTTCGTTGCTCTCACATCCTGCTTTTCTCGAAGAAAAGCATCGTCTTGCCCATCTCCTTCACGGGCTCCTCCCCGGTGACGCGCCAGCCTTTTTGCAGATAGAAACGAACGGCATCCGCATTCTCCTGAAATGTCTGCAATCGAATGGCTCCGTATTTCTGGAACAGCCCATCTTCTGTATGCGACAGCAACAGCCCGCCGAAGCCCTTGCCCTGAAAAGGAACATCGACCATGATCAAATGCAGTAAATCGTCCTTGGTAATCGCGAAACCTACGACATCGCCGCCAGTAAGCATCGTTGTGCAGTCACCAAGCCCATCGTCTATCTCTTTGTCCGACAACCCGCCTTCGATAAAGGCGTTCGCAGCTTCCGCGCCCAAGAAGGGAATGTAGTTGTGCCGGATGACGCGCCGAGCGATGGCTTTCATTGCCTCCGCGTCCTGCGGCGTCGCCTTTCGGAGCCGTGTTTTTTGACCCATCGTAACTCCTCCATACTCAGTCATCTCAATCCATCATAAGCGTCCTGCAAGACCCGCAGGTCGATCTTTGTCATCGTCATCAGCGCCGCGTTGACGCG
>JAVBLJ010000019.1:0-41718 GCA_031553615.1 Eubacteriales bacterium | reverse complement strand
CGATCGCCCTTTGGAAACCTTCGCCCTCCCTGCCTGCTTATGGGTAAATGCTTTCGCCGCACTCTGCGTGAATGCGCGCCTTGTGCGCCAGGGCAAGCTATGCTATACTCTCCATGGTTACCCTGCGGTAATAAGACGATGCGGACAAAAAATAATAACGAAAGCGCGCCGACGAGGGAGATCGGGCGGCGCGAGGGAAGGCGGAAACTGCGATGCATCAGGAGAATCACTGTGGCTGCGGCGGCTCCCACTGCCAAGGGGCGCACGAGCACCATCACGAGCACGGGGAGCACTGCGGCTGCCATCACGCGGAGGCAAAGGTGCCCGCGGAGTACACGCCGCTGCAGGCCGACGTGTTGCTGGAGCTGAGCAAGCGCGGATGCCTGCCGGTGGCCTGCTTTGCCTTGGTCAACGCGCAGGAGGACGAGCTCTACTCGGTGGCGCTCGAACCGGTATACCTGGGCACGTCCGAGGACACGATGGAGCAGGTCAAGCAGCTGGGCGGCGAGCTGTCCGGTCTGGCCGACGCGGGTCTGATCACCCTCGACTATGATATTCCGCTGAAGGGCTACGCATACGAGGAGTACCGAACCTCCGCCCTCTATGCCTACTTTGTCAAGACCGTGGAGGAGGCCAAGGGGAGGCCCGGCAACCTTTTCGATACGCCGGTGCTGGAGCTGGGCAGCATGGCGCTCACCGAGGCGGGCGAGGCGCTGGTGGCGGAGTTTACGCGCGGGTAATGCCGCGCTGGGGCAAGCAAAAGGGACGGTTCGCGCAGTGGCGCGGGCCGTCCCTTGTTTGCGAAAAAGCTCTGTGTCAGGCGGTGCGTGGGCTAGCGAATGGTCGGCTGATATCCGGCCTCCCACAGGTATTGCTCTGTCACGGCGCGGAAAATCTTCGCTGCCTTTTCGGTGCTTTCCTCACGGGGCACCCACACCACCACGCTGATCTGGGGATTTTTAAGGGGCGCGAAACCCGCGACCCAGCTGTCGGGGCCTTGGCCTTCGTAGGGCTTCGGCGTGCAGGCCACTGCGGCCATGCTGGCGATATCCTCGCGGTAGGGCCAACCGGTGAATACGCTGGCCGATTCGCCGGTGCAATCGACTATGCCCTGCAAGCCCCGGTGGACGTAGGGCAGGTAGGGCTGCACCAGCTCGCTCACATCGGTGATGAGGGTTGCGTTTCGGGGCTCTTCCGGGAAGCTGCCGCCGGGATTACGTGCGACGTCGAACAGGCTTGCGGCATAAAGCCGCCCGCCGTTGGCCAGCGTCGTCCAGTAGCGCGCCATGGCGATGGGGGTCACCTGGGCATAGCTGAGCCCCCGCGCGGCATCCAGCGTGTCCGCGCCGGACCATTTGATGAGCGTCAAGGCCTGGTACATGGGGGTCACGTTGGCTAGCCCTTGCATCGTCTCCACCGGAAGGGCTAGCCTTTCCTGCACGGTGCTGCGGATGTTTTTCACCCAGTGGTTCTGGTTCGCCTCCAGCATCATGCGCATCAGCTCCTCGGCGCACTGGGCTAGGGCGTCCTCGGAGAGCCGGGTGTATTCGGCGGATTCGGCCTCCTGGCGCTCGGTCAATCGGCGCAACTCCTGTATCAGGGCGGTGCGCGCCATGATGGGGTATAGGGTCAGCTGGGCATCGGCGGGCAGCTCGGGGTTGTACAGCGTCTCTTGGGAGGGCAACAGGCTGCGCCGCTCGCCGGGGATGTCCAGGCCGCTCACGTTACCCAGCCCGTACAGATGGGCTAGCTTGTACCAGGGCTCGTTGCCCATGCGGGCAGCGGCTGTGCAAAAGTAGTAATCGCAGCTGTTCTTCAGCGCCTCGACGATGGTTTGGTCTTGATGGAGGCCGATTTGGTCGGGCGCGATCCAGCAATGGGGGGCGTCGTACACTGCAAACATGTTGTAGTCGCCCTCGTCCGAGATTTTTTCAAAGGGGTCGAGCAATCCCGCCGCCATGGAGGATAGCCCGGTTAGCGGCAGGAACATGCGGCCCGGCGCGCTGCGCATCGATAACGCCAGGGGAAGCCCTTGGGCCGGGCCGGCCGCGCGGTTGTCTGCCATGGCGAGCACGCGGCCCTCCATGTCCATGACCACCACCGCGCCGAACCCATAATACGGGAAATTCGGATCGTTGAGCGCTTCGGCGAGCGCTTCCTCCGCGACCCGCTGCAGCGCGGCATCCAGGGTGAGGCGGACATCGTATCCTGCCGCAGTGAACTCATCCGTGAGCGCGCCTGCGCCGAGCCGGGCAATCAGGTCGTCGTCCAGAGCAAAGCCGTAGGCGTCGAACACTTGCCCCTGTGCGGAGGCTTGGGCGAAACCGGCGTTGAAAAAGAGGGCGAGCACCAGTAGCGCGCCGAGCAGGCTTTTGTGCCATGTGAATCGCATGATAATCCTCCATCCAATAAAACTATTCGTGATCTATCTCGTGAAATAAAATGAGGATTCGTATTATGGGGCTGCCGCACCAAGCCGGAGTGCTTGGTGCGACAGCCCCATGAATGCGTTCTTGCTTATTTCCCCTTCGCCAGGAATCGGTACAGCACCTCCAGCAGCTTATCCAGCTCAACCGGCTTGGCGATGTGCGCGTTCATGCCGCTGCTTATCGCTTTGTCGATGTCCTCTTTGAAAGCATTGGCGGTCAGCGCGATGATGGGCACGGTCTTGGCGTCGGGGCGGCCGAGCGCGCGAATCACCGAGGAGGCCTCGTAGCCGTCCATCATGGGCATCTGCACGTCCATCAGGATGGCGTCGTAAGTGCCGATAGGCGAGGCTTGGAATGCCTGCACCGCCGTGCTTCCGTCGTCGGCCTCGTCGATGGAGAGGCTGTTGCTCTCCAGCATGGTCATCACGATCATGCGATTGATCTCCACGTCGTCCACCAGCAAGATGCGCTTCCCGGCCAGCTCATCCGCCAGGGCGGAGGTCACCTGCTCGGCGGGCTGATCCGATTGCGCTTCGGGAAGCCAAATGCTGAAGCGGAATTCGCTGCCCACGCCCACCTGGCTCGCTACCTCGATCTCGCTGCCAAATAGGCGCACGATATTCTGGCTGATGGTCAGACCCAGGCCGCTGCCGCCGTATTGACGCGCCACCCTGGCGTTGCCCTGCTCAAACGGCTTGAATATGTTCGCCATCGCTTCGGGCGAGATGCCCACGCCGGTATCGCGCACCACGAACTGCAGGAGCGTCTTGCCGCCGCGCCGGTCAAGCCTGCGCATGTGGAATTCCACCGTGCCGCACTCGGGCGTGAACTTTACCGCGTTGCCCAGCAGGTTGATGAGCACCTGGCGCAACCGCAGCGGATCGCAACGGAACGCGGAGGGCGAAAGCGCATCGAAGAAGGTGGGGAAGGCGATGTTTTTCTCATCGCAGCGTGGCTTAATGATATTGACCACGGTAGCGGCCAGCTTGGGCAGCTCCACGATCTCATCGGAGAGCTCGATCTTTCCGGCCTCGATCTTGGAGATATCGAGTATGTCGTTGAGCAGGCCCAGCAGGTGCTGCGAGGAGGTCTCAATCTGACACATGTGGCCTGCGATGTCCGCCAGTTCTTCACTGTCGCTTTGGAAGGTGCGCAGCTTCTTCTGCACGATGTTGGTGATGCCGATGATGGCGTTCATGGGCGTGCGGATTTCGTGGCTCATGCGCGCCAAGAAATCCCCCTTGTGCTCGTTGGCGCGGTTGGCGGTGTAGACAGCCTGCTCCAGCTCGATCTGGGTAGAACGCAGCTCGTTTTCGATGGTTACGCGCTTGTTGACGTTGCGCGCGAAGCCCAGCAGGCCCACCGGATGGCCGCCCGGATCGAGGATCGGGGTGCGCACCGAGTCGAGCACCTCCTCGTGCCCATCGGCGAAGCGGAGCGCATCCTCGGAGTAGAGCGGCTTGCGAGCCTCGATGGTCTTTCGGTCGTTTTCGTCGAAGCTCTGCGCCATGGCGGTGGGCAGCATCTGCGCTGCGGTCTTGCCGATGAAGGCCTCGGGCGCTTGGCCGCAGATCGCTGCAAAGCGCGGGTTTACGGCCAGATAGCGGCCCTCGGTGTCCATGTACCAGATCAAATCGGGCGAGGCGGAGAAGATTTGATCCAGCAGCGTGCGCTGCTCCTCGATCTGCATCTGTTTGAGCACCATTTCGGTGACATCGACGGATTGCACCATGAAGCCGATCTGCTCGCCATCCTTGCTGTAGAAGAGGTTGGCGGTGCCGCGAATGTAGCGCTTGAGGCCCGGCACAAAGTAGATATCGGCCTCGCGCCCCTGCTCCAGCGCCAGCAGCGGATCATAGGCGGAGCCGCTGGGGTAGACGCTGCTGTGCCCGTAGGGCGTGCCCTCGATCTGCTTCAGCGTCTTGCCGCAAAGTGTGAGCCCGGCATCGTTCATGTAGAGGATGTTGTGGTGGATATCGATGATGCACAGGCCGTTCTTGACACTATCGACGATGCTGTCGGCCATTTCGTCGAAGGAATCGGCCAGGGTGCCAAACTCGTTCTTGAGCGACGAGCGGAAACGGAACTGGCGCTCGCCCGCGCGGAAGCGGGAGATTCCCCCGATCAAATCCTTGATGTTGCCGGTCAGCGAGGACGCAATGCCGATGGCGATGAGCACCACCAGCAGGATGATGATGGCGTTGGTGATCAGCAGCTGGGTGAAAGTATCGCCCAGGTTGCTGTCGATGGCGGTGGTCAGCTTCACCTCGGTTTCGGTGGAGGGGCGGGTGAAATCCTCCAGCCCCGCGCCGATGGTGACGATGCCAAAGCCGCGCCGCGAAAAGCCGTTGGCCTCGCTGGGCGCGTACTGGCCGGTGTAGTAGGGGATGGCGCCCGCGGTGGTCAGCTTGTACAGCCCGCTCCACAGGATGTAGAAAGAGCCCGAACCGCCATCCACGGTCAAATCCATCCAGCCGGTGCACTGCGGCGCGTTGTTTAGGTAGCGCCCGTCCAGGCCCACCAGGCCGGCCTTGGTGAGCGCAGGAGCGAGCTTTTTGCTGCGCGATTGCTGATCGAACGTGGGCAGGTTCTGCACGTAATCGAACCAATTCGGCACGCCGCTGGCCTGCCAGGCTTCGTAGATCGAGCTTTCCAGCCAGGGGATTTCGGGGTCGCCGGTCTCGGGGTCGTAGCCCGCGATGGAGTGATGGCGCGGGTGGCAGATGTTGCGGCACTTATAGTCCCATATGAACGCGTAGTTGCCCTCGAAGGCGCTGGGCAGCTCGGTATAGCGCTGGTTCATGGGCGTTTGGTGATCGACGAATTCCATGATGTGATCGTGGTTGAGCGCGAAGGTCACGTAGCCGATGGTCTGGCCCTGGGCATCCGCCACCGGCGTGGCCCAGCGCACGATACCCTCGAAGCGCCGTCCGTTGGGGTTCTCGCGGCCCGCGTAGGCCTGCGTCTCGGGCGCGTAGGGGATATCGTATCCGCGATCCGCGGCGGCCTTGGCCACCACCTCGGGCACATACAGGCCGATGTAGTTGGAGGCGACATGCGCGCCGATCACGTCGGAAACGTAGATTTCGCCCGGCTTGAGCGCGCCGAGCTGCGCGAAGTAGGTTTCGGCCTTCACGAATGTGTTTTCGCGCAGGGAAACGTTGCGTTTTTCGGGGGAGAGCGGATAGTGCGTCTTAGGCGAATTCTGCGCCACGGCCTTGATCAGCTCGTTGCCCTGCAGATCCACGAAGGTGATCTCGTCGTAGAGGGGCACGTCCTGGTAGGCCAGGTTATCGGGCTCACGGTAGTGAAAGCCGTCCTTGTCGTTGTTTTCCGTGTTGTGGGAAACCCCGCCGGGTAGGGTCTCGGGCTCGGTTCGGTTCACCGGTACCCAGGATTTTTCATCCCCGGCCAGCGCCCACTCGCCCGGTTGAACCAGGCGGCCGGTTCGGCTGGCCAGGAATTGGCGGTACGTCTCCTCGGAGGGCGGAATCGAGGCCAGGTAGCGAATGTCGTCGTCGCGCTCGTACAGGAAATCGGCCACCTCATGCGCGGTGTCGGTGGTCATGCGCTCGATGTTTTCGATGGCGCTGTCGTTGAGCGCGGCGGTGGAGTCACCCACCGCGATCCTGCGCAGTTCGTTGCCCAGCACCGAAATCTGCCGCAGGGCGATGAGGGTCACCAGCACCAGTGGAATGACCTTCACGACCAAAAATATGAGGATCAGCTTGGTGCGCATGCCCAAGCCGAACTTGTTGAGAAAATCCTCCAAGCGACCGCTAAAAAAGGCCATGATTCTTTTCATCGTCTATAAACCCTTCGCTGCTTGAATTGTTTTACAGGTACACATAGATTATTATATACGATTCCAGGGGGGCATACAAGAAATGACGAGATTCTTCATAATTGCCGAGGAAATCTTCATGATCTCCATCAAGGCTCCCATCAAAATGCGCCATCCCGGTAGCCTTTTGCGGCCGGGAAGGCGCATTGAAATGTACCCATAGATTTGCTAGAATGGCGCTAATACCAATTCCAATTAGGTTTTGCCAATAAGCCAGCGAGAGATTTTTTCGATCGGCTAGGAGTCCGAAGGAGGCGTAGCCAGCAGCTACGCTGACCGAGGCACGACAACGCCGATCGGGAAAAGATCCGCTGGATTGTGGCAAAACGTAGTTGGAATTGGTATCACAAGGGCAATCCGACGATGTAGGGAGGGAAACGCTGTGAACACATGGGAAGCGATCGAGGGACGGCGCAGCATCCGCAAGTTTGCCGATAGGCCGGTGCAGCGCGAGGCGGTGGAGCAAATCCTGCGCGCGGGCATCGCCGCGCCTTCGGCCAAGAATCGCCAGCCCTGGCGCTTCGTGGTCGCCACGCAGCAGGGCGAGCGCGAGGGCATGCTGGAGGCGATGCGGGGCGGGCTGGAGTGGATGGAGGAGCACGGCGTGCAAACCGAGCAGGATCGCCAGTTTCTCAAGGGTGCGTGGTATACCTATCAAATCATGCGGCAGGCGCCGGTCACGGTGCTGGTATTCAACGCCGAGGGCAAGACGCCCTTCGAGCCGCTGGCCGCGTTCGGCGAGCGGTTTATGGAACTAGCCAATGTGCAGTCGGTGGGCGCGTGCATTCAAAACATGTGCCTGGCGGCCACCGAGATGGGGCTGGGAAGCCTCTGGATTTGCGACGTGTTCGAGGCCTACCCTACGCTGATCGAATGGGCGGGCACCGATGCGCAGCTGGCGGCGGCGGTCTCCATTGGCTATGCGGATGAGGCCCCGGCGGCGCGGCCCCGTGCTGCGCTGGAGGAGGTTACGCGCTGGCGTTAACGCGGAACCCGGGCTTGCGAACGACGTTGATCACGCCGATGCTGATCAGCAGCCAGGATACCCCGTAGATGGCATAGAGCACAGTAAACAGCGTGCTCAGGGGCAGCTTCCCGTAGTACCAAAGCGCGGCGTAGCCCATGACGGGCAGCGCCAGCAGCACGAGCTGAATGCCCAGAAACGAGCCAAACCGGGGCATGCGCGGGGTCAAGCATTGCACGAACGCCAGCAGCACGCTGTACGGCCAGGCCAGGAGCAGGTAGCCCATCAGCACCTGATGCCAGAGGCCGGTTACGCGCAGGTTGGCCACCCACAGGGCTGCGAGCACGATGTAGGGTAGCAGCGCGCTGGAGAAGAGGAAGCCCAGGAAGGCCGTCACCCCGGTGCCTTCCAGCCTATGAAAGCCGGAGCGTATGCGGACGGTGTCCGGCTTGGGTGAATCCCTGCGGATGCGCGCAATCAGCGCGCGCGTGCCCATCAACCAGGCCAGCCCATACAGGCTGAAAAGCAGCTTGGGCAGCAGGCTGGCAAACGAGAAGCCCACGCGGGACTGGAGGGCCAGCGAGAGCAGCGGGGCCAGCGCCCACCAAAGCTGTGCGCGCACGAAGCGGCCAAAGAGCCGCATGGTGCGCGGCAGCGCCGCCACGAGCCCGGTTAGCAGCCAAACGGCGCACAGCATCAGGAAGCCGAGCACTGCGCCGTAGCCCGCGGGTGTGGTCAGCGGAAGGGCCATGATCCGCAGGAAGTAATGGGCGAGGCAGAGCGCACCGAACGCGATCAGCAGGGTGAGCAGCACGTGTTGCAGCGCCGCCGCGAAGCCGGTGCCGGGGTAGCGGATGCCGTTGAGGGTGGTCTGGGTTCGGGAAGAGGGGCTTGGGGTGGGCGTTTTTTGCGTCACGGGTGGCATTGCGCTCTTCCCCTGCGACGCAGCGGTATTCTTCGCTTTGGAGCCGTTTTTCGCCGTGGAACCCTTTTGTGGAGCTGTTTTTTTCGCGGCCTTCTTTTCCTTGTATGCGGTGCGCTTGACCGGCGCGGCGGGTTTGCGCTCCTTGGTGAAGCGTCCGCGCTGGGTGATGCCGGTCAGCCGCATCCGCTTCATCAGGTCGCCCACTGGCACGTTGATTTCGGAGGAAAGGTAGCGGTAGCTGGGCAGATATCCGCCCAAGAGCTGCAGAATTTTGGCGGTGGTGCTTTCCTTGGTGCCGCTCAGGAACGCTGCGGCGTTCACGTAAAAAATCTGCAGGAGTATTTTCTCCGCGATGTCGCGGAAGGTTTCGTTGTCCAGCTTGAAGTTGGGCGTAAAGCGCAGCGCGTCCAGCAGGGCCTCGATGATGCGGCATTGCTGGGCGGTGCCCGCGTCCGAATCGGTGACGGCGTGCAGCAGCGCGAGGCCATCGACCTTGAGCATCTGGGTTTCGAGGGTGAGCCCCGGCTCATCGCTGGGCAGCGGCGTGGAGCTGGGCAGGTAGGCGGCGATGATATCGAGTATGTTGCGGTCGTATTCGTTGCCCCGATTCATCTTGTAGCGGTTGCAGCACAGCACGAAGTATTGGATCAGCATCTGCTGGAGCGCGGCCAGTGCGCTTTTGTCGGCCTCCAGGCGGGGCGAGCGGTATACGGCCGATATCAGTTCGCGCACCGCAGTTTCGGCGGCGGGGGTGTTCTCCTTCGCTTTGAGCATCGTCGCAATTTTTTCGGTAATGCCTTGGTCGCTTAGCGCGGCGAAGGGATCGCCGCCCGAAGGGCCCTTGCCGGTCAGCACCGGTTGTTTCTGCACGGTGCCGCCCGAAGAACCGACCGAGGAACCGCCTAACGCGGCGCGCAGCAGGTTCACCGTGGGCAGCTGCTCGATCTTCAGCGGCAATTCCCCCGGAAAAGCCTCGAAAAATGCCAGTATCGTGGGCCGGGCTACGTTGGCCTCGGTCATCACGCCTACGCCGATGCTGGCCGCCACGGAAAGGGCTTCGTCCGCATCGCCGTTGGGCGGCGCGCAGCCCTTCACCGTCTGGTGCACCAGCTGGCCCGTCCTGCGCGCGGCATTCGCATCGAAGTGGCTCGACTTGACGTCGCTTAGCATCAGCGCGATCAGCACCTGGGTGTAGTGCGGAATCAGGGAATCCCGGCAAAGGTTCGTGCCGTCGTTGATGACGATCACCACGTCGTCCGGCATCAGCAGTAGCATGGTCAGGCGGGCGGTGGCGCTGGTGACGTCGTCGTCCTTCTCGTCGCCCAGCGTGGCGCGCAGGTAGCCGGTGCAATCCTCGTAGAAATCGGCGGCGCGGGTCTTGAGCACCGTGTTGTCGCCATTGTATAGCGCAAGGGTGTCCAGTTCGCGCATCCAGTGCAGCACGTCGTCCACGTTGCCGAAGCCCTTATCGAGCAGGTCCAGTTCGTTCTTCATGGCCAGCAACATCGCGCGGGGCAGGTCGTTGTTGGCATCCTGATCGCGCAGCTCCTTGGGGCAACCGGCGTACATCGTCCCGGCGGTGCTCAGGCTGGTCGCGCCGCTGATGGCGCTGGTGAACGGCGCAAAACAATCGGTGAGCACCCTTTGATACAGGCCGGGGCACAGCGTCTCGGCCTCGCGGCTCGCGAGGGTGCGCAGGCAGGCGGCCAGCGGATCGCCTTGCTGCTGCTGGATGTAGGCCAGCGCGCGCTCGCCGATCCCGGCCACCTGCTCGGCCAGGAACGCGTTCCACGCCTCGCGGCAGGTTTCGCGCATCTTCTCCTCGGTCTGGTAGCGGTAGGTGTAGCTATCCTCCACCTTGGCGGAGGCGAAGAAGCGCTGGTATGCGCCCAGAGCCAGCGCCCATGCACCATCGGCGTGGGCGGGGTCCTCGGTCTCGCTGTGCAGGGCGATGCGCAGCAGCAGCGCGGCGTACGCCTGAAAGCGCCAGATATCGTCGAGCGCTTCGGCCATCGTCATCAGCTTTTTGGTGCCCAGCCGGGCCAGGCTGCCGTTGGCTTCGATTAGCGCGGCGTATTCCCCCGCGAAGAAGCGGTAGGGAATGGGCGTCGCCGTGGAGCGGGAGAGCGCCTTGCAGAATTTGGCGTAGCCCGGGTCCTCATCGGTGGGCAGGGAGCGGGTGAAGCGTACGGTGGTCAGCTCGTCGTACAGCTTGAGCTTGGGGTTGAGCAAATCGAGGCTGCAGCTGTTCCGGACCTCCTGAGGGAGGGAGGATTGCATCCGGATGTGCAGGCTCAAATCCTTCGCCGATAGCGAAGGGGGAGCGGACAGGGTTTCGAATCGATTGCTCATGCGGTTCCCTCGTTTCTATACGAATACTCAAGCAGGCGTTTTTCAAGCAGGCATTTTTTAAACAGGCGCTCTTCAAGCAGGCGCTTCCGGCCTGGAATGGGGCGGAAGGCGGGCGGTCAGGGCTGCGCGGGCGGCGGATCGGGCTCGCGCAGCGCGGTCGCCTCGAGCCGCGAAACCGAGGCATCCATCCGGTCGGCCAGCTTGCGCAGCAGCGTATCCAGGCTGCTCTCGGCGGATTCGTAGGCCGCGAGCGCTTCATCGTACTGGCGCTGCAGGTCGGGATCCTCGCCCAGCTCCAGCGCGTCCAGCAGCACGCGCACCGCCTCGGCAGGGTCGCCGCACAGCGAGGCGGCATGCGCCCACAGCCGCAGCGCGGCCTGATCGTCGGGGCGGTATTGGCACACGGTGCACAGCAGCGCGCGCGCCGGAGCGTGCTGGCCGCGCCGCAGCTGGGTCAGCGCCGCATTGAACAGCAGATCGGGGTAGGCGTGCGCTTGGGCGTACTCGGTCAATCCGGTCTGGCAGGAGGGGCAGTTCGCCTCCTCGAGGCCGACCTGGTTTGCGCAGATGGGACAGATCATGGCAATCCTCCTCCAATAAGGCTACGGGTATGCTGGGCGGCGGGAATTTACACTTTCGGCGTTCCAACCACCTTGACGCGTTCCTCCCACTTGGGGTGCAGCTTACCGATCACCTGCATGTGCGGCTGGCACTCATCGTCCCCGGGCTGGTAGCGCGTAGCCGAAAGCACCGCGCGCAGCTCGCTGCGGTCGTTGGCGGCATCGGCCATGCACATTTTGTAGTAGCTAGCGGGCAGGTCATCCCGCTGCTCGACGGTATCGATGAATTCGAGGCATTGGGTGGCGAAGTGGTGGCAGATCATCCACTTCGGCGGCTTGGGCGCTTCCTCTTGCAGCGAGGAGTGGATCACCGCCAGATCGGATAAAACCTGGCTGTATGCCCGCTGCTGATTTTCGGCGAAGGCTTTGCGGCCCAGGTCGGCCTGCCGGCGGATGTCCTCGCCAATTTTCGGGCTGCCCTTCTTCGAGGTCTCGTTGAGCTGGAGCAGCGACCGCACCGTGGATTCGAACTCGTCGATGGGCGGGGAGAGCTGGGCCTGGGGCTTGGCGTCGCCGCCAATCTTCTTCAGGTCGTTCATGCGGTCGCGGGTCTTGCCGTGGTCGTCCTCGTCGATGGAGCGCTCGATCTCCTTCGAAAGGCGGTCGAGCTGCTTTTCGGCCACGATTTTCTTGCCCGCTTCGGGGATCATGGCGATCCTTTCCCGGGCCTGCTGAATCTGCGTTTCCAGATCGAGGATCGGGTCCCCGCCGTCGCCGCTGCCGATGTCCGAGGATTCAAACTCGGTATCCACCACCACGCCGCCTGCGGTGGCGCGGGCCGCGAACTTGCTTTGCAAATTGCAGGAGAGCGAAAGCTGGATCTTGGTGCCTGGGGGCACCGGCTTATCGAAAGTCATGGTGACCTGCTTCAAAAAATCGTTCTCCTCGAAGAAGCGCAGCACGGCGAAGTGCTGGTTGTTGCTGTTGGTGGAAAAGGTATATTCGCGGGAGAGGGGCAGCTCGTCGCCGCTCTTCATCAGCGGGGTCATCACCAGCTCGCCGGTGTTTTCGTTCAGGGTTTCCAGGAAGTAATCGCGGGAGAGCACGATGGAGACCTTGCGCGCGTTGCGGATCGCCGCGTCGAAGGTGGTTTGCAGCAGCGTGGTGCCGCCGGAAACGAACTCGCACGCGTAGGGCTCGCTATCCTCGGTGGAGGGCAGCTCGACGAACGCAAATTCGCCGGTGGGCATCACGGGGTACTCCTTCTGGAAGCCGCCGGCGGCGCGCTTCACGCGGGCAAAGAGCGCGCTGGGCAGCGTGCCGCTGAGCGCGGTCAGCTTGCCCTCTACGTTGCACAGGCCGCCGTAGCCCGCGCCCGGCTTAAATTCCGGCGAAAGCACCAGCTTGCCATCGGCGGCAGCGGCGGCCTCTTCGTCGCCGGAGAGCAGCGCGGCGGCCTCGTCATCCACCGTGATGGTGCCGCAGCCTGCGGCGGCGATGGCCGCGCCGTAGCCCACGGCCATGTCGGGCTCGTCGCGCAGCGGTTCCGCGCGCTTGGTGTGCAGCGGCAGGCTCGGATCGGTGAACGCGGCGGTGATCACCTTCGAAACCAGGGGCACGTGCGTGCTCCCGCCCACCATCAGCACGCCGTCGATCATGTCCAGGGTTACGCCGTGCTTCTCCTTGGCTTCATCGAGCGCGCGGGTGCATTCCGTGACGGTGGTGCACAGCATATCCAGTATCAGCTTGTCGAACACGTTGCGGTGCACGCTCACGGCCAGGTTGACCACCGAGTTTTCCTTGTCGCTAAATATGTTGTTGATCTCCTCGAAGTGCTCCTCGTTGCCGGTCAATGCCTTCTTGATGTTTTCGGCAAACAGCTTCAGCTTTTCGAAGCGGCGTCGGTTCTCCGGGTCCTTGTAGGTATCCTCGTCGAGCACGTAATCGTAATCGAAATCGGAATCGTCCACTGCGGGGATGACCTCCGGCCCCTTTTCCTCCTCGTACTTGCCCTCGATCACCAGCTCCCGCACCTTGGCCAGGTTGGGCGCGCTGGTATCGTGCAGCTTGGCCAGCGCCAGGGGGTCCTTGCGCAGCTGGCCCAGCAGCAGCTCAGCCAGCGCGGCGTCGAAGTTATCGCCGCCCAGGTAGTTGTTGCCCCCGATGCCCAGCACGAACGCATCGCCTTCGTGAATGCGCACGACGGATACGTCGAAGGTGCCGCCGCCCAGGTCGTACACCATGAAGATGCCGTTGTCGATATCGTTCTTGTGGCAATAGTACAGCGCCGAGGAGGTGGGCTCCTGCAGCGTGAATTCTACCTTGAGCCCGGCCAGCTCGCCCGCCTTGGTGGTGGCTTCGCGCGCATTGGAGGCGAAGTAGGCCGGGATGGTGATCACGGCGCGGTTGACGATGTAGTCGGCATACTCGGGGGTCTTGTGCAGCTGCTCCTCCATCTGCCGCTTCATTTCGCCCAGCACCTCGGCCGAGACCTCGATGGGGGTAAGCGTCTTGGGGCCGGTGGTGGCGGTATACTTGCCATCGCCCATGTGGCTCTTGATGGAGATGATGGGCTCGGGGGTGTTGCCACGCCGGTTGAACGCCACCTGACCCGATTTGAGCGCATTGCTGCGCGCATCGTACACCACGGCGGAGGGGAAGGTTTTGCGGCCCGCGCCATCGGTGCGGCAGATGATGGTTTTGTTGTCGTTGCCCACCATGGCGATGACGCTGTTGGTGGTACCCAGGTCGATGCCCACGCACTTGCTAATCTTCATTGGATGTCCCTCCGTCGTTTGATTTCCGTCCGTCGCTTGATTTCTGCCCTTCGCTTGGCGGGAGTTCCTCGAGCTTTGCGGGCTGAGGGGGCTTGGAGAGCGCGGTGCGCGCCTGCTGGAGCAGCCGTTTCCCGGCGCGGGCGGCGGTGCGCAGCGCCCCTTGGAGCCGTTCGATGTGTTCACTATACCACGGCGGCGGGGCCGGAATTGCGCCGGGAGTTGCCGGGGGTTCCGGAGATTCCGGAGATACGGGAGATTCCGAAAATACGGGAGATTCGGGGGCCTGCGCGGGCTCCGATGATTCCGGCGCTTCCGATGACCCAGGCGTTTCCGATGACCCAGGCGTTTCCGATGACACAGGCGCTTCCGATGACACAGGCGCTTCCGATGACATGGGCGCTTCCGATGACTCGGGTGCTTCCGGCACGGCGGGCTCAACGCGCTTGGGGGCCATCACGCAGCTGAGTTTGGCGCGATGCGCCAGTGCGCCCCGGTAGCGGATTTCGGGCTCGATCGCCTCGGACACCCGCTCAAACTCGCCGCCATCCTCGGGCAACCATTCCACGATGTCGGCGTTCTCTTCCAGCTCGGCGGTGACCGGATCGCCCTCGTGGGTGATCACCTCCACCGATTCGTCGGCGAGCAGATTGCGAAGCGTGCGGAAGGCCTCGGCGTTTTCGCCCTTGCGCTTCTTGTGCAGCTCCAACGCGAAGCGCACCGCCAGCTTGGCGGCCTGCTTTTGCGCCTCGGCCAGCTGATTCCGGCTGGCCTCCTCGGCGGCGCGCTGCCTGCGCAGCAGCTCGGCCATCGCCTCCAGCGGGGTTTGGCTCTTCTTCATGCGCGAGGGCAGGGGCCGTTCGCGCTGCAATTCTTCCAAGGTAGTCATGCTTTTCACCTCGGTCACTTCTTTTTTTGCGCAAAGATTCGCGCCATACCGCCCTGCCCCTTTTTGAGGTAGAGCAGGCTGATATCGTCGATGAGCGCGTTGCGCTCGCTGGGCAGGTGGAAGAAGATTCCCCGCTGCTCGGCGAGGGTGAACGCCTGCTTGAGCAGCTCCAGCGCTGCGTCGAGCTGTTCCCGGTCCGCGTGTGCCTTCGCCAGGGCGCGCAGGCAGCGCACGCGGCGCGGGTCGTCCAGATCGGGGTGGGCCATAGCCTGCTCAAAGAGCGTTTGGGCCAGCGCATAATCGCCGAGGGCGGCGGCCTGCTCCAGGGTGGAGCACAGATCGGTCTTTTCCAGCGCGGCCAGCACCTCCTGCGCCGAGCGGAAGCGCGCCTCCTCGGTGTAGGCAAGGCAGCGGGAGAGGATGGCATCCAGCAGCGGCGAGGCGTTCACGCCCTTGAAGCTGGAGCCGGGCCGGTACACGAAGTCGAGGCGCTTCTTGCGCTCCGCGATCATGTCGCCGCCGCCGAATTTCTCCTCGTAGGGCTGGTAGCCCGTGTAGTATTCGTAAAACATCAGCGCGGCCTGATAGATATCGGAGGCGGCGGCGTAGCGGCCCTCGAAGTTTTCCGGCGCGTAGATGCTCATGGTGGTTTGCAGCGGCGCATCGGGCTTGTTCAGGTATGCGCCCATGCCGAAGTCCATCACGCGCACCACGCCGTTTTCCAGCATCACGTTCGCGCCCTTGATGTCGCGATGCAGCACCCCGGCCTTGTGCGCCAGCGCCAGCGCGGTGAAGAATTGCTGCATGAGGCCGATGATCTCCGCTTCGCGCGGGAATACGTCCGCGTGCCGCTGTTGCTTCATGATGGTTTCCAGCGTGGTGCCGCCGCGGATCAGCTCCATGGCCACGTAGGCGCACTCCCCGGCGGGGGTGCTTAGCTTGCCGAAGCCGTAGATTTGCACGAAGTGGCGCTTGTGCTCCAGCGGCGCAGGCGAGGCCAGTATGGTGGCGGGCAGCGAGCAATCCTGCAGCATGCCCTCCACGTTGCCCAGGCGGGTGGCATCGGGGGAAAAGAGCTTGAGCGCCACCTCGCGCACGGTGCTGCCGTTCAGCAGCTCCTCGGCGCGGTACACGGTGCCAAAGTTGCCGCTGCCCAGCTTCACTTGCAGCCGGTAGCGGCCCTCGCCCACGGTTTGGCCGCTCATTTGGGAAACGTGCATTTTTCCCGTTGATTGCATACTCACCCTCCTCGGCGATTGATTCGCGGCGCGCGGTCGGCACGGGCGGGGCTACAGGATCGATCCGACCTCGCTGAGCAGCCGATCGAGGCTGGCCAGCTGCTCCTCCTTCATGGCGTCGAACACGCCGTCGGGCGCGGTGACCAGCTTATCGAAGCGGCGATTGACCCGATCGAGCAGGGAGAGGCGGCGCTGCCGGAGCAGCTCCTGCGCATCGGCCTCGTTGAACACCGGCACCAGCTCGGTCTCCCGGCCGTTGAGCACGATGCGCACCATGGGCGCTCCGCTGATCTGCCGCAGCTTGGCGGCCAGCTTGTTGTTGATGTGCGAATCCAGCAGCTGATCGAGGGGGCGCGCGCCGAAGTAGCCCTTGCCCGGTTCGCGGATGCCGGCCTCGTTGCCCTCGAAGGTGATGCGCGCCAGCATATCGATCACCTCGTCGTCGCAGACCAGCTTGCTGTCGTACACCTCGGCAAAGCTCTTTTCCACCTTGCCCACCATGTGCCGCGCGATGCCGGTGATGGCCTCGAGGGAGAGCGCGTTGAACACCACAATGCCGCCGCGCCGCATGATGCGGCCAATGAACTCGGGGCGGAAGCACTTTTCCCCGGTCTTGGGGTTGGTCTCCTCGTTGAATTGCTTGAGCACCGCGGCCTCGATTTCCTCGGCGCCGCAGCCCCGCGCCAGCATGCGCGCGATGTCGAACTGGCCCACGTTGGAGGTGAGCACGAAGAACGCCTTGGAGCCCGAGGCGGTCACGCCGCGCATGTCGGTGATCACGCCCTCGTCAAATAGGTTCAGGAACGGGTCCCAAATCTTGGGGTGCGCCTTCTCGATCTCGTCCAGCAGCACCACCGAGTACGGATCGCGGATCAAATCGTTGATCAGCTTGCCGCCCTCCTCGTAGCCCACGTAGCCGGGCGGGGTGCCGATCATGCGCGAAACGCTGTGGGCCTCGCCGAAGCTGGCCATCTCGAAGGTAATCAGGCGGCGGGAGCTGGAGTAAATCTGCGCGATCTGCTTGGCCAGCTCGGTTTTACCGGTGCCCGAAAGCCCGGCGAACACGAACACCGCGGCGGGCGCTTTTTTATCCACCATGCCCTTTTGAATCAGGTCCAGGCGGCCCGCTACCTTGCCCACGGCCATCTCCTGGCCCATGAGCTGGCGCGAGAGCAGGTACACGTAATCCTTGTCCGCGCCGGTGCCCAGTATGGTTTCCACGGGCAGGCTGGTCTGCGAGGAGAGGCGCTGGGCCACGGCTTCCTTGGTCACCGTGCGGTCGCCCTTGCCGCGCATCTCGATCTCGGCGGCCACGTCGGCGGCGGTCCAGTCCAGCAGCTCGACGGCCTTCTTGGGGAAGCGCTTAGAGATGAGGTAATCTCCGGCCATGCGCATCACCACCGGCACGATGCCCTTGGCGAACGTGACCCCATATTCCTTTTCCAGGCCGGGCAGCGCGCATTCGATCATGGCGGCGGATTGATCGCGGGAGGGCTCGGCCACCGCGATGGGCTCGATGAAGGTGGAGAGCACCTCGCTCATGTTCTGCAGCTTGGTGTATTCGGCAGTGTTGACCACGGCGATCAGCCGGTAGGCGTTGCGCGCCAGGCGGCGCGAGCAGGCGGCGAACTGATCGCAGAAGTATTTGCCGAAGCCCTCCAGCACGTAGATGCGCTGGGGTTCGTTGTCCATGTAGGTAAACAGGCGTTCCACGGCCTGTACGTAATCCTCGGGGGGCACCGCCGAAAGATCGAAGCGGATCACCTGGGTCTGCCGGAAGGCGGCGAACGTGCCCTTGCGCAGCTCCTCGGCCAGCACCTCGGCCACCGAGCTCAGGCCCACGCCGCTATCGCCGTGGAGCAGCACGTTGTGGTTCTTTTTGCGAAAGAACACCTTCACGATGTCGGGCAGCAGCTCGGGGCGGGGCACCGTGCCCTGGGCGGTGAGCGTTAGGTTGCGGCAATCGCACACGTCCAGCGGAAGCGCGGGCTCGATGATGTCGGGCTCCTTTTCCTTTACCAGCACCTCGCGGAAAAGCTCGATCTCCAGCCGCAGCACGTCGTCGAGCAGGTAGCGCGCCTTGGGGCTATCGCTATCCAGCAGGGCGAGCAGCAGCTCGCGTTCGCCCATGCGCGCCTGGCCGTTGGCGGCGGCGGTGCGCAGCGCGGCCTCCAAGGTGGCGGTGAGCGCGGGTGAGAGCGAGGCGCGCACGCTGGGCAGGCGCGCGGCGGATTCGTTCGTGCCGCCGTACGCGTTGGCCAGGTAGTTGGCGGCGCGCGCTGTGGCCGCCGAAGCGCCGGTGCGGCGCAGCAGCAGGTTGGTGAAGCTCTCGCGGTATTGCACCATGGCGGAAAGCAGGTGCAGCGGCTCGGCCTGCGCCGCCCCGCCCCGGGCCGCAAGCTGCAGCCCCTGCTCCAGCAGGAACAGCGCGCGGTCGCGCAGCACCTCGGCGCAGAGCGCGCCCGATTCGTCAAACAGCTCGCGCCGCACTTTTGATTGCGCCAGCGCGGCCAGCAGGTCGCCCTGCCGGAACAGCCCGGTCAGCAGATCGCCATCGGGCAGGGTCTCGGCGGCGGCGAACAGGCCCTCCAGCAGTGCCTGCAAACCGGCGTCCTCGGGCAGCCCATCGATCAGCGCGCCCAGAGGCTCGCGCCAGCTTTCGCGCTCAAAGGGGTTGATCTCCTGGCTGCTGCGCAGGGCTACCGCATCGAACGCGTCGAGGCAATCGGTCAGCTGCACCCCCGGGGCCAAGTAGTTTTTCAGCAAGCCCACCGCGTTGAGGAAGGCAGTGCGCTCGGCCTCGGGCAGGGCCAGGAATGCCGCGTTGTCGGCACGCTGTTCCAGCAGGCAGTAGAGTAGGTCGCCCTCGGTCACCTGCGCAAGCGTCTGCATGGCCGCGCGTTCTATCGTGGTCTCCAGCAGCAGGGTCAGGGCGGGTGCGAAGGCCGAGGTGTTGAGCTCAGCCGATTGATTGCGCCACATGGTTATCCTCCTCGTCCGTTCGGACTGTGCCGATTTATGAGCGGAAACGCGCCCAATAGGCCGTCAGTTCCTTCACGTGTTGTGGGTAGCGATCCGTAAAAAGGCTGATTAGCGCATGAAGCAGCGGCGCGCCTCCGCCTTCGTACACCTCCTGCCCCGCCGACATCACGATGCGGTAGGAGCCCGAGCTCTTGGGCACGCCCTCAGGGTGGCGTTCGTAGGCTACGGTCAGCGCGAGCAGCCCGCCCATCAGCAGCTGCTGCACCTCGTCCGAGAGGGAATCCGTCGGCTCCCGGGGCGAAGCTTCATCGGGGCCGGGGTTGCGGTAGGGGATGCAGTATTCGCCCGCGTAGGCGGCGGCGTAGGATTTTTCGGAGCAGAGGATTACCGGGGAGAAGCGGCGGGAGAGCAGGTGCTGGCCGATGCGCCGCACGCTATCGGGAATGCCCAGGCGGGTTAGCTTATCGCAGAACGCGAAGGCCTCCACACCCAGGCCTTCTAGGCCCTCGGGCAGCGCGATGCGGGCCAGCGAATGGCAACCGGCGAACGCCATATCGCCGATGCGGCGCAGCGAGCCGGGCAGCTCCACGGCCCGCAGCGTCCCGCAGCAGAGGAACGCGTAGTCGGCGATCTCCACCGTGCCGGGCGCGACGGTGAACTTCTCCGCATCGCTGCACGCCGGGTAGAGCAGCAGCGTTTTGCCGTCGGCCGTATAGAGCGCGCCTTCGCGCATGCACAGGTGTTCGCTGGCGGGAGAGAGCAGGATTTCCTGCAGGTTTACGCAGCCGTAAAACGCGCCGCGCTCCACGGTGCGCACGCTGCTGGGCAGGAACAGCTGCCGTACCTCGCCGTTCGAGGTGGTGAGCAGCGAAGCGCGCTTCTCTTGCGCAGTGTGCTCCGGCGGCTTTTCAAGGAAGAGGTACTCGGCCAATGCGGTCACCGGCTTGCCGTCGATTTCCTCGGGGATGAGCGCGCAGCCCTGCGGATCGATGTACTTGACCCGGGTCAGGCGCACCGATTTGCCACCCTCGGTCTCCATCCAATCGTAAATGCCCCAGAATTGCTCATGCTGGATGTACGATTGCGCGCCGATGTGCCCTTGCGCCGCCGCCAGCCGGAACCATTTCTCGGCCTGGGCGTCGTCCTTTTCGATGGAGTAGCCCTTGCGGAAGCAGTAGCCCAGCCGGAATTGCGCATCGGCATGCCCCTTGGCCGCCGCGACCTGGAAGTAGCGCACCGCGCGCGCATAATCCTTTTTGGCCACGCTTTGGCTATAGAAGTAGAGGCCGCACAGGTAGCAGGCCTCGGTATCGCCCAAATCGGCGTAGGGCAGCAGCAACTCCACCGCGCCGTCTGTGCCCTGCTCGGTGCCGTTGCCATGGTACATGCACAGCCCCAGCGAGTAGGCCGCGCGCTCATAGCCGCCCTCGTACGCTTCAATAAAGTGCTCGTAGGCCGCGCCATATTCCTGGCGGGCGTACAGCGCGTCTCCCTCGCGCCAAAGCTGTTCGGCGAGTGCGCTGTTTTTGCCCTCGCCCTCCAGCACGGTGCGCAGATCGTGCAGCATGGCCTGCGCATCCGGGTAGCGCTCCTTCGGATCGAACCTCAGCGCCTTGGCGGCGATGCTGGCCAGCGGCTTGCCGCAGTGCGCGGCCAGCGGCGGCTCCTCACCGGCGCGGCGGCGGGCCAGCAGGTCGCCCAGCCCCGAGGGGCCAAAAGGCAGCACGCTTCTGTTGCCCAGCTTGTAGAGCACCAGCCCCAGCGAGTATAGGTCGGCTAGGCGGTAATCCGCATCCTGGGCGGCCAGCACCTCGGGGGCGGCGTACAGCGGCGTATATTCGCTCTTCACGGTGTTCGAAAGGTTTACGTACTCCTGAAACATGCGAGAAATACCAAAATCGCCCAGCTTGAACGCACCGGCCTCCGAACGAAAAATGTTCTGGGGCTTCACGTCGCGGTGGGCGATCTTTTCGGCGTGGCAGAAGGCCAACGCATTGCAGATGTCCGCGCCGATGCGCGCGATTTCCGCATCCGAAGGGGTATCGGGCAGCTCGCCGCTCTCCAGCAGCGCGTCCAGCGAAACCAGCAGCTCCATGCGCAGGAGCAGCAGCACATCGTCGCCCTCCTCCACGGCCACGTATTCGTGGATGGTGACGATGTTTTCACAATCCGAAAGGTAGCGCATCAACCCGGCCTCGCGCAGCGCTTTGGCCCGCTTGGCGGCGGGCACGCGCACGCATTTGAGCGCCGAGCGCTCCGCGCCGGATTCGGTCTCCGATTGAATTTCGTACACGCCGGTGCCGCGCCCCTGCTCGTCCTCGTAGAGGGTGCGCGCCAGCGTCCAAGGGAGCGCGAAACAGGCTTGCAGATGTTCGGCCAGGGAACGGGTCGCGGTGTTATCGGTCATAGCGGTGCCCTCCTCGCATTTTCAGCTACAAGGTATCACACCTACGTCCGGCATCTTTCGCTTTGGGTTGCACCGGGGTTTGGCGCCGGGTCTCTCGCGGGCAAAGGGTTTACGGGCAATGGGCTTACGGGCTCAGCAGATCGAGCAGCTCGCCTGCTTCCTCCTCCATGCGCAGCTGCGCCAGCACGTGCCGCACGTACTCGTTCACGCTGCCGATCTCTAGCTTGCTGGGCGGATAATCGCGCAGGATGCGCTCGTGCAACTCCTTGATCTCGGCGCACTGCCGCCTACGCCCTTCGTCCTGCGTGCTTTGCGAAAGCTTGTGCGCGATGTCGTATTCTAGGGTGGGATCGTAGATGTGCGCGCATCGCACCGCGAATATCAGCACCAGCTCCAGCCGGTCGCGCGCGCACAGCGGCTCCATGCCGGCCAGCGATAGCAGCTGATCGATCATTTCCACCGTCATGTTGAAGCTTAGGCCGATGGCGATCAGCTTCAGGCGGCTGGGCACCTCGCCCCGGGTGTGCAGCTGGGAGTAGACCTTCTCAAAGCCCTTGGCCAGCATGCCGGATTGCACCAGCGCGTGGATGGTGGGCACGGCATCCGGATCGGTTGCGTCGAGCTGCTGGATGCGAATAAAATCGTGGATGCACTGCTCGAGCTGCTGGTACGAATGGGAGAGGAACACGGTACGGTGCTCGCGCAGGTATTCGAGAAAATCCGCGTCGCTTGGTGCGCTGGCGATGCCCGCCTGCACGTGCAGCGTCCGGTCCTCCTGCCCCAGCGCGCCCTCGACTTCCCAGGCGGAGAGCTTTTCTTGCAGGCGCGCGTCCAGCGCTTCCACATGGCCGTAGGGATAATCGACATGCTTGGCGCTTTCGGGCGTGGTCTTGCCGTACTGCTCTATGACATATAGGCACAGCGCATCGTGCATGTTTTTCGCGTAGAGCTTGGGGTACTTGCCGTAGCGCTGCAGCAGGTGGTTCATTTCGGTCAGGTTCATGCCAAAGGCCATGCCCAGCTTGATGAAGGTGGTGCGTGAATCGGGCAGCGCGCCCTTGTTCTGCCATTTCTCGATGCCCTGGCGGGTCAGCCCGCAGCGCTTGGCCAGCACAGCGGTCTTGAGTCCCCGGCTTTCTTTTTCCATGGCGAGATACACGGGCCAGCTGCTCTGCTTGGTTTCGAGCTCGCGGAGCAGCGCGGAAAGTTCCTCGATATCCTCGGTTACTTCCACGGCATTGCGCCAGCCTTCGGTATGCACCGGTTTCTGCTGCATCGTGATCCCTCGCTTTCGGTCGGGGGTTTTCATGAGTATAGAACACTGTGTTTTTATTGTCAATCTATGGATGACGTGTAGGATGACGTATAGGATGGTGTATAGATGGGAGTGGGGGAGCTTCGCCTTTTGGGCTTCGGGGCGGGGCAGGAGGGAGCACGGGTGCTTTACAAACGCGGGTAGATAGCATAAAATGGTATGGAATCATGATGGGATCGAACAATGCGTGAAACCGGCCAGCAACCCGGCGGAAAACGCAGGCCCGGTCGGCATGCTATGCTGACAAGGCCAAGACACACCCTTCGATTTTTGCTCTTGATTTTTGTCCTGGGTTTTCGTTGCGATTACCCCTACCATCGATCGGGGAGGAAAACGCCGTGAACAGCCGTAAAAATCCCGCGCCTGGGAAGCGCATCGCTCTGCTGCTCGTGCTTTGCGGCGCGCTGGTGTATGGTGCCGTAACCACCCGCGTATTCTGGCCGGTGGTTGCGGGCGTGCGCCACGTGGCGCTCAGCGCCTTCCGGGGCTTCCGCCCGGTGCAGGCCCTCGCGGCGGGCCAGGAGCCCCTCTTCCGCATAGAGCCCTTGCAGGCCGATACGGCGGATTCCGCGCGGGAGCAGAGCCCTCCGGTGGCCACCATCCAACCCGCCACGGCCCTGCCGACCGAGGCCCCGCTGGCTACCGCACAGCCCACGCCCGCACCCACCCAAGCGCCCACCCAAGCGCCTGCTGTTGAGAGCACCCAAGTGCCCACCGCTGCGCCCACCGCACAGCCCACGCAAGCCCCGGCGAGCCCTGCCAATGCGAACAAGCCGCGCACAGCCTCGAACGATAAGCTCGATATGCTGAACAACACCAAGCAGGATAGGAGCCAGGGCGGAGCGGCGGCGAGCGCCACCGACGGCCCCGAAGCCCCCGCGCAGCAGCCCACGCCCCTGCCCGCCGAGGAGCCCACATTCACCCCGTCGCCCGAACCCACCAAGGCGATTACCCTCCTGTACATCACCAACACCAACAGCGCCAACGTGCGCGAAAAGCCCAGCAGTGATTCCCCCAGGGTGGAGAGCGTGGTGAAGGGCAGCGCGGTGGTGGTGATCGCCACGCCGGAGGAGCTAGGCACCCCGGGCTGGTACAAGGTGCTAACCCCCACCGGGAACATCGGCTACGTCAGCGCGTCGCTGCTTTCGCCCACCCCGTAATCGCAGACGCACAGGCAACAAAACACCCCATCCGCTCTCGGCAGGCTTTGCCGCGAAGGGGATGGGGTTTCGTGTGTTGCCAGGGTCTCTGTATCAGCGGCGCTCTGCTACAGCACCACTCGCTTATGCCGCGCCACGTGGCACTGCATGTTGACCGCCACCGGCAGCCCGGCGATGTGGGTGGGGAGCTGCGCGCAGTGCACGGCCAAGGCGGTCACGTCGCCGCCCAGGCCCTGGGGGCCGATGCCCAACCCGTTGACACGGGTGAGCAGCTCGGCCTCCAGCGGGGCCAGTTCCGGATCGGGCGAGGGTTCGCCGATCGCGCGGAGCAGCTGCCGCTTGGCCAGCAGCATGGCGCTTTCGGCGGTGCCGCCAATGCCCACGCCCACCACCACCGGCGGGCAGGGGTTGGCCCCGGCGATGCGCACG
Source organism: Eubacteriales bacterium (assembly GCA_031553615.1). Lineage (GTDB taxonomy): Bacteria > Bacillota > Clostridia > Christensenellales > Aristaeellaceae > WQXF01. The sequence continues at coordinate 17,450 of JAVBLJ010000019.1, read as the reverse complement.
GTATCTACCACAAAATCGGCCACGCCCGCCACACCCTGCGAGGGGGTGAGCATGCCCAGGCGGCTCATGTTCTCGCTGCCAAAGCCCTTGGGGGCCACGCTGATATCGATTGTCTCGCCGGGCACCAGCCGCAGATGCACCACGGCGGGCGTGTTATCGCCGGTGCTCTTGCGCGAAAGCGGTGAGAGCACCGAGCTGCGGAAGCAGCCCTCGCGATAGGCCGCGCGCACCCCGGCATCCACGGCCGCCTGCAGATCGCCGCCGAAGAGGTGCACGTCCATGCCCACGTCGATGAACGCCACCACCAGCCCGGTGTCCTGGCAGATGGGCATGCTCTTCGCGCAGGCCAGCTCGTCGTTCTCCACGATCTGCCGCAAAATTTCGCGGCCAAAGGGCGATCGTTCGGCCTCCTGCGCGGCGCGCAGCGCGCACAGCACGTCGGGCTCAATCTCGCGGCAGGCTGAAAGGCACAGCGTTTTGATGGCTTTTTCGATGGCCGATACCGGAATTTCGCGCACAGAAAGGCCCTCCTTAGGCGGGGCGGGCACAGGGGGTGGTGCGGTCTGTGCCTCTCCGCTGCGTATTGCATACAGTATACGGGAAAACCCCCGTCCCCGCAAATCGGTTTTTGCACGATTTTTTGTGTTGGGGCGGGCTTTCTCGTTGTTTTTTGAAATTTTTATGGTACAATACGATATTATCCCTTTTCATGCGCAATAAAATGAAACCCGGGAAATTAAGGAGGACCTAGCCATGCAGGACGCCAAGACCATGCGCACCAACTTCATTTGGGACATCGTGGATACCGATCTTTCCAACGGAAAGAACGGGGGCCGCGTGCAAACGCGCTTTCCGCCCGAGCCCAACGGCTACTTCCACATTGGGCACTGCAAGGCCATCTGCATCAATTTCCTGACCGCGCAACGCTACGACGGGCTGTGCAACCTGCGCTTTGACGACACCAACCCCTCGAAGGAGAGCGAAGAGTACGTCCGCGCGATTATGGAGGATATCCGCTGGCTGGGCTTCGAATGGACCGGCGGGCTCTACTACGCCTCCGATTATTTCCCCACCATGTACGAGCTGGCGCTCAAGCTGATTCGCGAGGGCAACGCCTACGTGTGCGATCTAACGCACGAGCAGATTCGCGCCACCCGCGGCACGCTGACCGAGCCGGGCAGCAACTCGCCCTACCGCGAGCGCTCGGTGGAGGAAAACCTCGATCTGTTCCAGCGCATGAAGGCCGGGGAATTTGCCGACGGTACCCGCGTGCTGCGCGCGAAGATCGACATGTCCTCACCCAACATGAACATGCGCGATCCGGTCATCTACCGCATTGTGCACGTGGCGCATCACCGCACCGGCGATGCGTGGTGCATCTACCCCATGTACGATTACGCCCACTCCATCGAGGACGCGCTGGAGCGCATCACGCACTCGCTGTGCTCGCTGGAGTTTGAGAACCATCGCCCGCTGTACGATTGGGTGGTGGAAAAGTGCGGCTTCACCCAGGAGCCGCCGCGTCAGATCGAGTTTGCGCGGCTGAACATGACGCGCACCATCATGTCCAAGCGCTACCTGCGCCAGCTGGTGGAGGGCGGCCACGTGGCCGGGTGGGACGATCCGCGCATGCCCACCATCGCCGGCATGCGCCGCCGCGGTTACACCCCCGCCGCCATTCGCGATTTCGTGGATCGCATAGGCATGAGCAAGGCCGATTCGGTGGCCGACTTTGGCCTGCTGGAGCACTGCGTGCGCGAGGATTTGGGCAACACGGCGGCCCGCGCCATGGCGGTGCTGCGCCCGATAAAGGTGGTGCTTACCAACTGGCCTGAAGGCCAGGTCGAAACCCTCACCCTCGAAAATCACCCCGATCACCCCGAGCTGGGCGAACGCCAGGTCACCTTTGGCCGCGAGCTCTATATCGAGCAGGAAGATTTCATGCTGGATCCGCCCAAGAAGTTCTTCCGCCTGTTCCCGGGCGGCGAGGTGCGGCTCAAGGGCGCGTACATCATCAAGTGTGAAAAGGCCATCGTCGATCCGCAGGGCAACCCCATCGAGCTGCGCTGCACCGTGGATTTGGATAGCAAATCGGGCTGCGAGGGTGCGGCGCGCAAGGTCAAGGGCACGCTGCACTGGGTGCATGCCGCCGATGCGGTGCCGGTGGAAGCGCGGCTGTACGAGCCGCTGCTGAAGGATGAAAACGCCGAGGAGCTGGGCGAAGAGAACGAGGCCGCCGAGGCCGCAGAAAGCCTTGCCCCAGCCCATCACGATAAGAAGGACTTCATCTCCCGCCTTAATCCCGAATCGCTGAGCGTGGCGCACGGCTATGCCGAACCCGCGCTGGCCCAGGCCAACCCCGGCGACCGGTTCCAGTTCCTGCGCGTGGGCTACTTCACCATGGATGCCGACAGCATGCCCGGCGCGCCGGTGTTCAACCGCACCGTGAGCCTGAAGGATAGCTGGAGCAAGATGGCGGGGCAGGAAGCCGCAGGCCGATAACACAATCAAATTGCGTCCATCATCATACGAGAGAAGGTTTTTTCCCATGCCGAATACCGTCCGCACCCGCTTTGCGCCCAGCCCCACCGGGTATCTGCACCTGGGCGGGCTGCGCACTGCGCTCTATACCTACCTGTTTGCCAAAAAGCACGGCGGCACCTTTATCCTGCGCATAGAGGATACCGATCAGGAGCGCGAGGTGCCCGGCGCGATGGAGCTGATCTACAAGTCGATGCGCGCCGCCGGCCTTTATTACGATGAGGGCCCCGATGTGGGCGGCGATTACGGCCCCTACATCCAAACCCAGCGCAAGGATACCTACGCGCCCTACGCCTGGGAGCTGGTGGAGAAGGGGGCGGCCTACCCCTGCTTCTGCTCCAAGGAGGCGCTGGACGAGCGCCGCGCCGCCGCCGAGGCCAAGGGCGAGACCTGGAAGTACGATAAGCACTGCCTCCACCTTTCGAAGGAGGAGGCCAAGGCGCGCGTGGCGGCGGGCGAGCCCTACGTGATCCGCCAAAACGTGCCCGCCACCGGCGTCGCGGGCTTCGACGACCTGCTGTACGGGCGCGTGGAGGTCGATTGCGACACGCTGGACGACAACGTGCTCATCAAGGCCGACGGCCTGCCCACCTACAACTTCGCCAACGTGATCGACGATCACCTCATGGCCATCAGCCACGTGATGCGCGGCAACGAGTACCTTTCCAGCGCGCCCAAGTACAGCCTGCTGTATCAAGCCTTTGGCTGGGAGCAGCCGCTCTACATTCACCTGACCCCAGTGATGAAGGATGCCACCCGCAAGCTTTCCAAGCGCAAGGGCGATCCCTCCTTCGAGGATCTGCTGGAGATGGGGTACCTGCGCGATGCGGTGATCAACTTCATCGCGCTGCTGGGCTGGAGCCCGGGCACCGAGCAGGAGTTCTTCACCCTGGCCGAGCTGGAGCAGGCCTTCGACCCGGCGGGGCTGAGTAAATCGCCCTCGGTGTTCGACATGGTGAAGCTCAATTGGTTCAACGGTGAGTACATTCACAAGCTGCCCTTCGAGGAGTACTTCGCCCTGGCGGAGCCCTGGCTAAAGCAAGCGCTGGACCCGGCGCGCTTTGATCTTCGCCGCTTGGCCGAGATGCTGCAGAGCCGCACCGACGTGTTCAATCAGCTTCCGGAGATGGTCGCATTCTTGGCCGCCATGCCTGATTACGATTTGGAGCTTTACACCCACAAGAAGATGAAGACCGATCCGCAGGTGGCGCTGGCTGCGGTGAACCTCATCCTGCCCGTGCTGGAGCAGCTGGCCGACTGGACCGAGCCCGCCCTACACGCTGCGCTGATGGCCTCCATCGCCGAGGCCGGCATGAAGAACGGCGCGGTGCTCTGGCCTGCGCGCATTGCCATCACCGGCCGCGAGTCCACCCCGGGCGGCGCTATCGAGATGGCGTACCTGCTGGGCAAAGAGGAGACGCTGGCCCGTCTGCGCGCCGCCAAGGCGCGGCTGGAAGGCAGCGCGCAGTAGCCCTGCGATAACCCTGCAAAACCCTGCCAAAACAGAAATACTCCCGGCGAGGCACTTGCGCTTCGCCGGGAGCTTTGTTGTGCGAGCCCATGTTCCGCCCTGTGTCCGGGCCTATTTTCCCGCCGCCAGCAGGCCGCTCTTGGCCTGCTCCCGAAGCTCTTCCAGGCGAGCCGCGTCCGGGTTCAGGTTCATGGCACGGTCGCAATCCACCAGCGCTTCCGCGTATCGCTCCAGGCAATTGAGGGTGTAGGCCCGCTTGAGGTAGAGATCGGCGTTGCCGGGCTTGAGCGTGAGCGCGCGGTCAAAGTCGCGCAGCGCATCTTCGAAGAGCCACATGTAGTTGAGCGCATTGCCGCGCGTTTCGAATACCTGCGGATCGTCGGGGGTCAGCTCGGCGGCGCGATCGAAATCGGCGATGGCTTCGGCGTAACGGTAGAGGTTGAATTGCGCCACGCCGCGCAGCATGTAGCCCACTGCCTGCTTCGGATCGAGCGCGACCGCGTCGTTTCCATCTTCCAGCGCTTGGGCAAACAGCTTTTGGCGCAGCAGCGCGTCACCCCGGCGCGTGTAGGCCGCGTAGGAATTGGGCGCGCGCTCGATGATCGCGGTATCTTCGATCACCGATTGCTCGTATTGCCCCATGCTGTAGAGCACGTTGGCCAGGTTGTTGCGCAGGATGAGGTTTTCGGGCAGCAGCGTCACGGCCGCGCGGAAATCAGCCAGCGATGCTTCATACTGACCCAGCGAGTAAAGCGCGTTGCCCCGGCCGTTGTAATAGCCCGCGTTCTCGGGCCGAACGGCCAGCGCGGCGGTGAAATCAGGCAGCGATTCCGCATATCGCCCCAGGCGCGAAAGTGCGTTGGCGCGGCAACCGCGCAGATCGGGGTCGTCGGATTCCAGCGCTACGGCACGGTCGTACTGGGCCAGCGCGCCTGCATAATCGCCCAGCGCCATCAGTGCGTTGCCCTGGCCCATGGGGTATGCGGGGTTCTCGGGCGCCAGCTCAGAAGCCTTGGCGTAGTCCTCGGCGGTCTCCTCATAGCGGCGCAACTGGAACAGCGTGCCCGCCCGGTTGCTGTGCAGCACCGGGTCATCGAACCGCAGCTTCGAGGCCTGCGTGAAATCCTCCAGCGCCGCTTCAAAATGCTTGAGCTCGTAGTGCGCGCTGCCGCGCTGGTTGAGCGCCGTGGCGTTGTAGGGGTCGAGCGCCAGGGCGATGTCCAGATCGCGCACGATCTCCTCGTGGCGGCCCAGCGCGGTGAGCGTGTTGGCCCGGTGGAGCAGGTAGGTCAGGTAGTCATCGTCGTTGCCGCGTAGGGTCACGGCCAGATCCTCGTCGGCCAGCGCTTCCTCGTAGCGCTCCATGCTGTGCAGCAGCATCGCGCGGTTATCGTAGAATATCGCCTCCCGGGGGCGCAACGCGATGGCCTGGCTGTAGTCGGCCAAGGCGGCTTCGTTGCGCCCCACGGCGATCAGCGTATTGGCGCGACGATTGTGCAGCCCCGCGTCGTCGGGGGCAAGGAACAGCGCTTGGTCGAAATCGGCCAGCGCCTGTTCGTGATGCTCCAACGTGGCCAGCGCTGTGCCGCGGTGACCATAGTAGGTCGCCATCTGGGGCATGAGCGCAATGGCGCGCCCATAATCCTCCACGGCCAGTGAGTAGCGGCGAAGCGCGCAAAGCGTCTCGGCGCGACCATCGTAGAATTCGGGGTTTACTGCGTCCAGCGCGATGGCGCGATCGTAATCGGCCAAGGCATCCTCGTGGCGATCCAGGGCGCAGAGTGCGCGCGCCCGACCTACGTAGTAGGAGGGCATGCGGCCCGAAAGCTCCAGCGCGCGGTCGTAATCGGCCACCGCGTCCTCATTCCGGCCCAGGGAGAGGGCGGCGCAGGCGCGGCCATCGTAGTAGGTGGGATCCTCGGGGCGCAGCGCGATGGCCGCATCGAAGTGTGCATAAGCGGCCTCGTATTCGCCGGCATCGTAGGCGGCCCAGCCCTGCCCGGCCTCATCCTGAGCACGTTCGGGAATCAGCGCCGCGCCCTGATCGGCCAGCGCGTGGCCGCACAGGCAAAAGCAAAGCAGTATTCCCCAAACGCAGGCCGCGAGCCGTAGCGGAGCGCGGCGCATTCGTCGTGATCGCATGATCATCCTCCTAGGAAAATGCAGGCCCGAAGGCGGATTGCTATCGGAAAAGTCAAATAAAGCAGATTCAATAATCTAACAAAATTCGCCGTTTTTGCCGGAAACCCTTCTTATAAGATGCGTAAAGATGCGTTAAGAGGCGGCGGGAGCAAGCACCGGCGAGGCCCCGCGCACATAGGATGCAGCGGAACATCCCCCTCGCGGTGAAGGGTGGAGAGGAGCGATGCTGCATGCGGCTGTTGGTATCGGATATCGGAAACGGCATGCTGACCGCGTACGACGCGGGTACGCTGGCGCCGTTGGCTTCCTGCGATATCCGGGGCGCAGGCGCGCTGTGCGCATGGAAGGGCGCGGTGCTGTGCGCGGACCGGGAGGAGGACTGCGTGCACGTGCTCGATGCCGATACGCTCGAATCCCTGCGCTGCATTCCGGCGGGTCCGGGCATCCGCGCGCTCAAGCCGGGGATGGATGGCGCTTCGCTCTACGCGCTGGCGGGCGATGCCGACAGCCTGATCAAGCTGGACATGTCCGGGGGCGGCGCGCTGCAGATGCTGACCCGGGTGGGCGTGCAGCCGCGCGATTTGGCGATGGAGCCGGGGGGACGTACGCTGGCGGTGGCGGGCGGCGCTTCCTGTTGCGTGCACATTCTGCAAAGCGACACGCTAGCCTCGAAGGCCACCATCGATGTGGATGGCATCGCCGTGGGGGTGAGCTTTGCGCCCGGGGTGCTGTGGGTGCTTTGCGCCGTGGGGCAGGAGGAAATGTCCTCCAGTCTGGTGCGGGTGCGCACCAGCAATTGGCGGGTGGAGCGCGCGCTTCCGATGGAGGGCATGCCCGGTGGATTGATCACCCTGCCCGATGAAGGAGTGTTGATCGGCGTGCTCGATGGGGTAATCTACGTTGCCAAGCACGGCAAGCGGGCCGCGTGGCGCATCCCGCTCGAAGGCGCGCTGCCCGATATCGCGGTGCGCTCGGGCGCGCGCGTGTACTGGAGCGATGCGTTGGGCAGCCGCGTGTGGACGGTGCACTCGGCCAGCGCCTTTGCCCAGCCCTGCGATATCGAGGTGGAGGAGCCCAGCGGTATCCTGCTGCTGTAGCGCCCGGAAACCGGCGGCTTTGCGCATAGATTATGCAATTGAAGGAAAAAATGCCTCCCGTAGGAAACGGGAGGTGCTGTATGCAGGCGGCGCAATTGGCATGCTGGGGATGGTTGGGCTGCGCGGCGCTCTGGGCGGCGCACCGGGGAAAAATCGCGGCGCGGGCGGCGCGGCTGACCGCGCTGGTGATGCTGGCGGGCAGTATGGCGGTCACCATTGCGCTCACCGTGCTCGATCACAAGGACTTGCTGCGCACGCTGCTTCCGCTGCACCTGTGCAGCCTTTCGGCGTTCATGACGATCTACCTGCTGGCCACGGGCAGTACGGCCTGCTTTCATTTTTGCTGGTACCTGGGCATGCCGGGCGCGGTGCTGGCGTTGCTCTTCCCGGCGGTGGAGGTCTCGAGCTGGCCGGGCCTGATGGGCACCGCGTTCATGCTCACCCATGCGCTGGTGGCGTTCGCGCCGCTGCTGCTGTGCGCCCAGGGCCGCCTTCCGGAACGCCGCGCCGCCGGGGGCGTGCTGCTGGCGGGCAACGCGTTCCTCGTGCTGGTGTACGCGGTGGACAGGCTGATCGACGCCAACTACATGTTCCTGCTTTATGCCCCGCCGGGCACGCCTCTGATGTGGATGGCTGGCCTGGGGCGGCTGGGCTACTTCGCTTGCCTGGAGCTGGGTGCGGTGCTCACCGTGTGGGCGATGCGCGGGTTGGCTGCGGTGGTGGAGCGGCGTGGGAGGGGCACAGGGCGTTAAAACAGGCTTTGCTGCTGTGCGCTGCCTCGTTTGGGCTCGGCGGATACGGTGGGCGGGGGCGTTTGGCCCGAGAGGGTCTGCAGGGCCTTGGCCTGCGCTGAGGGCAGCGGCGGTACGCCGCGCGCCGACACCGCTTCGGGATGCACCCAGGCTGTGCGCTCGAGCAGCGGCTGCCAATCATCCGGCGAAAGCCAGCGCTCGACCTCGGCTTCCCGCAGCAGCACGGGCATGCGATCGTGGTACGCCGCCACCACCGGATCGGCGGGAGCGGTCAGGATGACGAAGCGGTCAATGGTGCCGCCGCTGGCGGTTTGGAAAGTGGTGTACGCGCCAGCCATCCACATGCGTTCCTGCTCTGGAATGCGGAACAGGTAAGGGTCCTTTCCCTTGCCGCTGGAATTGTGCCGCCATTCGTAGAAGCCCAGCGCGGGCACGGCGATCCGCCGGTGCAGCATCGCTTGCCGGAACATGCTCTTTTGCAGCGCGGTTTCGGATCGCGCGTTGATGGTAAGCCCCAGGCTGCGCGGGTTGGGGAAGCCCCAAGTCATCCAGCGCATCCCGGCTTCATCCTGCACGCGCACCGGGGCGCGCTGATTGGGCCGCACCTCGCCTGCGGTTTCGCCGCGAATGGCCGAGGCTTCGGGCTCGCCGATCAAGCCGAACGCATCGGCCAGCCATGCCGCATACTCGCGGGAGAGCATGCCCTCATCGTCAAACAGCGCGTAGCGTCCGCACATCAGGCATCCGCCTCCTCCGGGAATTTTTCTGGAATTTTTTCTAAGGATTTCTGCGGGGATTTCTTTCGGGATTTCTCCGGGGGATTGTCCAGGACTTCCCCTGTTGATTTGGCCTGCTCATTCTCCCCCAAGGTGTGCATCAGGTGGGCGTACAGTGCGCCCGCCTCCTGGGGCCAGCGCGCGCAAAACTGGGTCGCCTGCTCCCGCGTGGGCAGGCTGATGTGCATCTCCAGCAACGGCAGCTCGCTCTCCAGCAGCTTCAGGTGCACCTGGTATTCGCCGGAGGGCATCTTTTCCCAATCGCCCAGCACCTGCTTTTCCTCGCGGAAGCGCCGCTTCCAGTTCGGCGCGATGGCGTCGATCTCCGTCGCCCGGGAATAGGGGATGCGATCCCGGAACAGGTCGAGCGCCTTGTAGCCCTGCGCTGAAGGCGCATACAGCGCGCCGAGCGCGTGCGGCAGCTTGCGCAGCAGCCCCATCTCATCCAGTTCGGCGGTGGAGAGCTGCAGCGCGATGTAATCCATCATCTCGTTTTCCACCATGAAGCGCAGCAGCTGCAGCGCGGTGGTCGGGCCCAGGCGATCCAGGGCGTAGAGCGTCACCAGCTTTTGCTCGGTCATGGAGGGTTGACGGGTGGTCATGCCATACCTCCGCTATAAATTGATGTTGCCCGCAAAGTGTTGTGTGCAACAATTCGAAAAGACGCTACCAAACAGCGGTGTTTGGCAGCGTCGATTGTGTAGAGTGCAATGGCCTGCGCGGTGCAGGCTTGCGATGGGGGCATCACACCACGAAGGGTTGGATGTCGGCCATCAGGTCGGCGCAATCGTCCGCGTACACTTCCATGGTGATCGACTTGGCCAGATCCAGGCTCAGAATGCCCAGGATCGACTTCGCATCCACCACGTAGCGGCCTGCGCGCAGGTCCATGTCGTAAGGATACTTGTTCACGACGTTGACGAACGTTTTCACGTTCTCAGCCAGGGGCAACTTGATGCTTATCGTTTTCATATGTTTACCTCCTCTCCTAGCTCTCCAACAGTATACGCTTAATATCTTGGGAAAACAAGGGGTGTGACGATGTTTTAAGCAAATTCAACGATTTGTTACCTCTGGGTTCACAGTTTTGCCGCATTTTGCCAGCGCCGGTCGCGATCAGCGCTCGGCCTCCGCAACGGTGCATTTTCGCACGGAGAGGCGGTGTGCCTGCATGAAATGGCAGGTTACTTCCGTCTATCTAGCAGGAATAGCCCCATGGCGGGCTAGGCGGGGAGCGAAGGAGTGTAAAACCATGAGAAAGTTGCTTGTTTTGGTGGTTTTGGTAATTGGGCTGGTGGCCTGCGCGGGCATTGGCTGGGCGCGCGATGGAGGCATCGAGCGCGGCGTGATCGATGGAAGGACGGCGGATCGGGTGCACCTGCGGGAGAAGCCCAGCGCGGATTCGAAATCGAAGGGGCTTTATTTCACCGGCACCGAGGTGCGGTGCAGCCCGCCCTTCGATGCGGAGTGGATATGGGTCAACGTGGGCAGCGAGGGCGGATACATGAAGGCCGAATACCTGCGCATCGGAGCCGATCAGGGCAGCGTGCAGGCCCGGCAGCCCAAGGGCATCGTGGGCAACATCGATGCGAACAGCTGGGCCAACCTGCGCGCCGATCCGGGCAAGGATTCGCCGGTGGCGGCTACGCTGCGCGCAGGCGATACCATCACGGTGCTGGGCGAGACGGCCACGCTGTGGTACTACGTGCAGGCGGGCGAGCAGGCGGGGTACCTCCTGGCCGATTACCTGATCGTGGGCGAGGTGCTGACCGTGCCCCTGCCGGAGGGCTGCGAGCTGGCGCTCTACACCGCCGTGCCCAATGCGAAGAGCTCCATTCGCATCGAGTATCCGCGGTTCACGGGCGCGCAATACGATGCGTTGAACGCGCTGATCTATCAGAAGGTGTTGGATATGTCGCGGCTCGATCCGGCGGATTTCCCGGCGGATACCGGCCTTTCGATGGATTACGAAACGGCCGTCACCCTGAAGAATAGCAGGGTGGTGAGCATCATTTTCTGGGGATATAGCGAGGTCGAACGCAGCGCGCATCCCTTCACCGATCTTATTGCGTACAACATCGATCTTGCCACCCTGCAGGAGATCGCGCTGGCGCAGCTGTATACGGTGGATGCGAACTTTGCCCAGGTGTTCTTTCAAAAGGCCGCCTTTCCGCAAAATCCGGTCACGTCCTACGATGCGGTCCAGTTCCCCGAGATGCTCGAAATGCAAAGGGAAGGCGGCATGAATCCCTTTTCTTACCCGGATAGTTTCCGGTATTTCCTGAAGCCGGAGGGAATCGTGCTGAGCATGTCCTCGGTGCACGCCACCGGCTCCGATCACATTGAGGCGCAGCTTGCGTACGGCGATATCCAGCAGTTCTACCGGATGGCACAAAACATTTGGGAAGGGCAGTGATGCCGCTTCCCAAATGTGCTTTTCTTACAATTTACCTTCCTTGCGGCGCGCATCGACCCAGCCCTCTTTGACCGTTTGGCGCTGGCGTGCAATGCAGAGCGAAGCGTCGGGCACATCCTCGGTTACGGTGGAACCGGCGGCGACGTAGGCTTCCTTGCCCACGTGCACCGGTGAAACCAGGTTGACGTTGCAGCCGATGAACGCGCGATCGTCCACGCGGGAGCGGTGCTTTTGCTTGCCGTCGTAGTTGACGAACACCACGCCGCAGCCCAGGTTGATATCCTCGCCCAGGTCGCTATCGCCCACGTAGGTGAGGTGTGAGACCTTGGTTTGATCGCCGATGGTGCTGTTCTTGATCTCCACAAAGTCGCCGATGCGGCAGTGCGCGCCGATCTTGCTGCCGGGGCGCAGGTAAGCAAAGGGGCCCACCGCGGTCTGCGCGCCTATCGCCGCCTCGGTGGCTACGGTGCTTTCCAGGGTCGCGCCATCGCCCACCAGGGTGTCGCGCAGGCGGTTGTTGGGCAGCAGCGTGCAGCCCGCGCCGATGGCGGTGCTGCCCTCCAGCACGTTGCCCGGATAGATGACGGTGCCTGCGCCAATCGAAACGTCGGCATCGATGTAGGTGGCCTGCGGATCGATAAGGCACACGCCGTTTTGCTGGTGCGCGGCGTTGATGCGCGCCCTTTCCTCGGGGTTGGCAAATGCGGGGAGGCTGGCCGTTTGGGGGGAGTTGCTCACGGGGATTCCTCCATCCTTAGCTCGGTCGTGCGGTTTCGTATGCAAGGCCTTGCGGCTCTACCAGTATAGCCCGCAATGCGCGGTCCATACCGGGTTACCGAGGGTCAGCCAAAAGCCAATCCGCCGGGCGGATCAGCGCCGAATCGCGCTCGTCGTCCACTTCCTCCATCACCATCAGCGCCTTCACCCCGTCCACACGCTTGCGCTCCGGGGTCTTGGTCGCCATCACCACGCAAAGCCCTACCACCGTCACCGAAAATTCCCGCATCATATCGACCATTCCCTTGGCGGTGCCGCCGGCCTTCATGAAATCGTCGACGATCAGCGCGCGCTGGCCCTCGCGCACCGCGCGGCGGGAGAGCGACATGGTTTCGATGCGCCCCGCCGAGCCGGCGAGGTAGTTGATGTTGACCGCTGGGCCCTCGTACACCTTGCTATCGCGCCGCGCGATTACCAGCGGCACGCCCAGGGCTTTGGCGGCCATCAGCGCCACCGGGATGCCTTTTGTTTCCATGGTCAGCACAAAATCGGGCTCGGAATGGTAGAACTGCCCGGCCATGATGGAGCCCATTTTTTCCACCAGATCGGGGGTGGAGAGAATATCAGCCATATATAGGAAGCCGCCGGGCAGCACGCGGCCCGGACCGGCCAGCCGATTGGCGACCGTCTGCATGAACTTGTGTGCCGCCTCCTTGGGCATCACCGGGCGATAGCGCACGCCCCCGGCCGCGCCGGTCACGGTATCCAGCTCGCCGAGCTGGAACTCGGTCATCACGTCGCCCAGGATATCGATATCCTCGCTCAGCGTGGATTTGGCCGCGCCAAAAAGATCGCCAAAGTGGCTGAGCGTGAAGATGCGGTTGGGCGAGGACACCAGGATGCGCGTCATGGCGGCCAGCCGTTCGTTGCGGCGGATGCGTTCCATGGGGGGTGCTCCTTTCCGTGTGGGGGCGGTCGAAGGGGATACAGAGACGGGATGAAAAAGCGCGAGCAGCGCAAAAAGCCGAATATTCACAAGAGCTTATCCTATTATAATGCAGTCATTGTGCAAAATCCACCCCTAATTTGCCTCGAATTCCATTTTTCGTTCGACTTTTCGCCAATTTTCGGTGGCACGGTGCATTTTGCGTAAACGGTTGATTGCGTGGCGGCCTTCGGCGTATAATAGACGTGGTCATTTTGACGCACCCGCTGCGAAAGCAGACTCGCTCACTCCGAAAAAAGACTCGCTTACTCCAAAATAAGGAAGGTGTAGCATGCAGACACCGCATATCCGCGATTTCCAGGGGCAGCGCATCCACATGGTGGGCATCGGCGGCAGCTCGATGTCCGGCCTAGCCGAAATGCTTCTGGCCAAGGGCTACCAGGTCGCCGGTTCCGATAATACCGATTCCTACGCCACGCGCAAGCTGGTGGGCAAGGGGATTCCGGTGGTGATCGGGCACCGGGCCGAAAATGTGGAGGGTGCGGCGCTGGTGATCTACACCGCCGCCATCTCGCCCGATAACCCGGAGCGCATGGCGTGCGCACGGCTGGGCATCCCCACCCTGGAGCGCGCCCACCTGCTGGGCCAGCTCATGGAAGGCTACCCTTGCGCCATCGGCGTCTGCGGCGCGCACGGCAAAACCACCACCTCCTCCATGCTTGCGCAGATTTTGCTGGAGGCGGGCGTCGATCCGGCCATCAGCATCGGCGGCTCGCTGGACGCCCTCGGCGGTGGCATGCGTGTGGGCCATGGCGATATGTTCTTGGCCGAGGCCTGCGAATTCAACGCCAGCTTTTTGCAGCTGCGGCCCACAGTGGCCACGGTGCTGAACATCGATGCGGATCACCTGGATTTCTACCGCGATATTGAGCACATTACCGAGACCTTCGCGGAGTTTCTGGCGCTGCTGCCCGATGACGGCACATGCATAGGCTGCGGCGATGATGCGCGCGTCCTGCGCTTGCTGGACGGTCTGCGGTGCGCCACCTTCACCTACGGTTTGGGCGAGCACAACCGCTGGAGGCCGACAGAGCTCCACTTCGATGAGACCGGCCACGCCCGCTTTACCGCCACGCTCGATGGCGAGCCGATGGCGCACGTGGCGCTGCAAGTGCCCGGAGAATTCCAAGCGCTGAACGCGCTGGCTGCGCTGGCTACCGCCCACGCTGTGGGCATCGATAGGGCGCTGGCTGCCCGCGCCCTGGGCGGATTCACCGGCGTGCACCGCCGCTTCGAGCTGACCGGCGTAGTGCAGGGCGTGTGCCTCTACCACGATTATGGCCACAACCCAACCGAGATGCGCAATGCGCTCGCCGTGGCCGCCATGCAGCCGCACAATCGGCTCTGGGCAGTGATGCAGCCCCACACCTATTCGCGGGTAAAGCGGCTGTTCGAGGGCTACCTCGATTGCTGCGATGCGGCCGACGAAATCCTGGTCACCGACATCTACGCGGCCCGCGAGAAGGACCCGGGGGATATCCACAGCACCATGCTGGTCGACCGCATTGCGGCCCGGGGCCGGAGCGTGCACTATACCCCCACGTTCGACGATACCGAAGCCTACCTGCGCGCCCACTGGCAGCCCGGGGACCTGGTGCTGACCATGGGCTGCGGCAACGTGAACCTGCTCAACGACCAAATCGCCGAACACGAGGATCAAAAATAGGGCTAAAGGGCGGGGCGCGCAAGGCTTCGCCCCTTTTCTATGCTCGCGCTGGCTTCCCCGGCGCGCCTGTTTCCATTTTGTCCAAGGGCGGTGCATGCTGTGCAGCGGGATTTTGAGGTGCTGGGCCGGGTGAGCCTGTTTGCGGGGATCGATGCGCAGGAGCGGCGTGCGGTGCTGGCTTGCCTGGGTGCGCGCGCCGTGGAGCTGCGCCGGGGCGAGTGCGCGCTGGCGGCAGGGGATAGGCCCGATCAGGTGGGCGTGGTGCTCGAGGGGCGGCTGCACATCGTGCGCGAGGACGCCGAGGGAGGCCGTGCGCTGCTCGCCGCGCTGGAGCCGGGCGAGCTGTTTGCCGAGGTGCTCTGCTGCGCCGGGGTGGGGGAAAGCCCGGTGACCGTGCTGGCCGAAACCGACGCGACCGTGCTGCAAATCGGCTTTGCGCGCATGCTGCGCTCCTGTCCGCAGGCCTGCGCGTTCCATGCGCGGCTGGTGGAAAACATGCTGCGCGTGATCGCGCAAAAGAGCCTGGAGCTGCAGCGCCGCCTGGAGCTGCTGAGCGCCAAAACCATCCGCGAGCGGTTGCTGCGCTACCTGACCTCGGTGGCCGCGCAGCAGGGGACATCCGCCTTCGCCCTCCCCTTCAACCGCGAGGAGCTGGCTGATTTTTTGTGCGTGGATCGCAGTGCGCTCTCCCGCGAGCTGGCGCGCCTCAAGCGCGAGGGGACAATCGACTATTGGAAAAATCAGTTTAAGCTCGTGCGGCGGTGATCCCGATTCGCATTCAGGTATGGCGAAGCGCGCGATTTGTGGTATAATAATCTGCATATGCCGCAAGAAGCAAGCGGGCGCGGCGCAAACCCAAGCGAATCAAACCCGCGCGCACCCACGCGCAACGAACCCACGCGAACGGAGGATCACGTTTCATGCTGGAGATTTTTCGGGCATTCCTGGCCCTGGTGCTCAGCGGCAGCCTGGTGTACGGCGGCTGGGGCATCGTAGAGCCGCATGCCGATCCATATGGCCCGCTCCTGTTGGTCAACAAGGAGCACAAAGCGCCGAACGCCGCGCCGCCGCTGAGGCTGCCCGATATCCCGGCCTCCAAAAAGGGCATCGAGAACAACCTGTACCTGCAGCCGGTGGCGGCCACGGCCATGGAGCAGATGTTCGATGCCGCCCTGGCCGAGGAAGGACACAAACTTTTTGGCGTGTCCGGCTACCGTTCCGCCGGGTCGCAGAGCGCGATCTACGAGCGTCGCGTGGGCGAGAGCGGCGATTCCGCGAAAAAATGGGTGGCCCCGCCCGGATACTCTGAGCATCAAACCGGCTTGGTGATGGACATCAACGGCGATAGCACCTTGAACCTGGGCCTGGAGCAGAGCTTCGGCGATTCTCCCGAGGGCAAGTGGGTGGCCGAGAATGCGCACCGGTTCGGCTTCATTATTCGCTATCAGCCGGGCTGGGAAAAGATTACCGGCTACAATTTTGAGCCCTGGCATCTGCGCTATGTAGGCTTGGAGCATGCCGCACTCCTGTACGAATTGCAGATTCCGCTGGAGGAGTATCTGCCCACGCTGCAGCAGGAAACCATGGACGAGTTACTGCGCACCCCGGAACCCGGCGCGCTGCCCACCCCGACCGCCGAACCCGCGCAAACCCCGGGGCCGACCGAGCTGCCCACCGCAGTGCCGACCGGCACGGTCGTGCCCACGGCCACGCCGAGCGCCGCGCCCGCCCCGACGCCGCCCCCCACGGCCACACCCCAGCCCACGGCGAAGCCCACGCCCGCACCGACGGCTACGCCTAAGCCCACAGCCACTCCCACGGTTGCACCGACGGTAACGCCCAAGCCCACGGCCACTCCCACGGTTGCACCGACGGCTACGCCCAAGCCCACGGCCACCCCGGCTGGCGGCGCGACCCCCAAGCCAACCTTCACGCCTGCGCCCGGCGCCACCCCGGCACCCGGCCCCAATCCGTTTGGTACGCCCAAGCCGAAATAGGGCATGAGTATTGAAATGATACATCCAGAATCAATGCGCACAGAATCAACACGCAAGGAGAAAACGCACATGCAGAGCATCATCCGCGACCCTTCTCTGGCCGAAGATGGACGCCAAAAGATCGCTTGGGCAGCGGAACACATGCCGGTGCTCAATGCGCTGGCCGAGGAGTTTGAGCGCGATCAATCCTTCGCCGGGCTGCGCGTGGCGGTTTCGGTGCACCTGGAGGCCAAGACGGCCTACCTGACACAGGTGCTGCGCCGCGGTGGCGCCGAGGTGGTCGCCATGGGCTCCAACCCGCTTTCCACCCAGGATGCGGTATGCGCGGGGCTGGCGGCCTCGGGCATTACGGTGTATGCCTGGCACAATTGCACCGCCCGCGAATACGAGGATTTCCTGATCCAGGGGCTGTCCATCAAGCCGCACATCATCATCGACGATGGCGGCGACATGGTGCACCTGCTGCATAGCTCGCACCGGCATCTGGCGGAAAACCTGATCGGCGGCTGCGAAGAGACCACCACCGGCGTGCTGCGCTTGAAGGCGCGCGCCGAGGCCGGGCAGCTCGATTTCCCCATGATGACCGTCAACGACGGCGATTGCAAGCACCTATTCGACAACCGCTACGGCACCGGCCAATCGGTGTGGGACGGAATTTTGCGCACCACCAACCTCATCGTTGCGGGTCAGGCCGTGGTGGTGGCCGGGTACGGCTGGTGCGGAAAGGGCGTGGCGCTGCGGGCCAAGGGATTGGGCGCGCGGGTCATCGTGACCGAAATCGATCCGGTCAAGGCGATCGAGGCCGTGATGGACGGCTTCGAGGTGATGCCCATGGCCGAGGCCGCGCCGCAGGGCGACGTGTTCATCAC
>JAVBLJ010000056.1:0-3701 GCA_031553615.1 Eubacteriales bacterium | reverse complement strand
AGGGGGCGAGCGATAAGCCCCCTGGTCGCTCCCGCAGGAGCGAAACTCCTATCTTCGGGAGGGTATTTCGCCCTCACGGTCGACCAGTGGGCTTTGCGGTCCCCTCAATTCGCGATTGTCGCGCCCTTCGGTCGCTCTGTCGCTCATTGGTCTTCCGCGCCGTCTCTTCGCGCCACTGGCGCGACGGCGCTCCGACCCCTCTGGACTCCTTCGCAGCGCAACTCCCAGTATCTGTATTTAAATGCGTTCGCCGTGCGTGGTGAATCACGGGAATCACGGGAAAAGCATTTGCTTATCATGATGCAGGGATGAGCATTTCACCCTGTACGCTGAAGGACCCGCTCGCATGCAAAGAACCCGCGGAACATCCCGAAAGATCGGGCGTTCCGCAGGTTCTCGTTGCGTCGCCTTGAATGACCAGTGTCAAAACCTAAAATCTTATAAGCCTAAAACTTCGTGAGCCTAAAACTTGATTAGCACCGCCTGCAGCGCATGCGCATCCAAATGCACGCGCAGTTCGGGGCCCTCCACACTCACCTTCGCGGTAGAGGCTGTGTCGGGCTGTTCCAATGTGTCCACCAGCTCGGCGGAAACCGCAGGCTTCGGTAGCTGAATCACCGCGTCGCCGCCCGTTCCGGCAATTTCGTGCAGGCGGAGGATCACGCCCTCGCCCTGCTCCTCAGCCTTGCAGCCGGTCAGCACGATGCCCTCGCTATCCAGCCGCAGGTGCTCGGCGCGCTGCGGGAGCGTGCCCTTGGCCGGGCGGCGCGTGAGGGCGGCGGGCAGGCAGTTGAGCGAGAACGCCAGATCGACCATCGCCTTCGGCGTGGGATCGGTGACCGCCAGCACGAGGCGGATGCTGTGGATGCCGCGTTCCGGGTACGGATCGGGGCTGGCCGGGGCGTGGATGAGCGTGAGCGCCAGCGTATCCTCGTATGCGCGGAAGCCGTACTTGCAGTTGCTGGTCAGCAGCAGCCCCTTGCCCTGGGCGGGCAGCGCGGCGGCGAAGGAGTTGGCGGCCACGTCGATGGCCTCGGGCTTGCGGGAAAGCACACCGCCCGGCGTATCAAAATGATAACCGGCGGTGCCCTGGGGCAGAGCCGCCGCGAAGTTGAGCTGTGGCACCAGCCGCTTGTCGGTGCCAATCTCGTGCCAATCCACGCTCACATCGTACACCAGCGCGGCCTGGCAATCGTCCAGCCACAGGCGCACGGTCATCTTCGACTCGCCTCGGATCAGCTGCTCGTACTCGATGCATTGGCGCAGCAGCCCCTCGCCGACGGTGACCGACTTCACGCGCACGTTGCGATGAAGCGGGTCGACCTGCACGTATCGCCCAATGGTCCAGGCACTGGATTGCGCCGGGTCCTCCTCGATAAACCGGAATCCCGCGCCCTTTTCGGGGTCGATCATCTCGCGGCCGCTCTGCTTTTCGATTAGCGAAAGCAGCCGAAGGTGCTTGCTGTCGAAGGTGGCGCGCAGCTGCGCGTTTTCGAGCACCACCGGCCTATCCAGCGGATAGCTGCACCGCCGATCCGGGTGGCGGAACACGGGGTAGGCCTCGGCGGCGCGCTGGCGCAACACGTAGGTATCGTAGCCCATGGCCGGGAGCCGCGCGTCGATTAGCACGCGGAAATATTGGTGATCCCAGTAGCGCTGATACTCGCTGTCCAACAGTTGGTGGCGCACCACCTGGCCTTCGCCATCGGTGAACTCGATGCGCGCCATGTCGCCCTGCCAATCCCAAACCGTGAGTTCCACCACCTGCCGCTGCGCGAAGGCCGCCGGGTTGAACACGTGGAATACGTGGGTGAGGCCCGCAGCGCGGTAACCGGTGGGCACGCGGAATTGCGCAAGCCCGTGGCCCACGCCCGCGCCCTCGGATTGGGCGCGCGCCACGCATCCCTCCTCGGCGATGGCCGAGGTGTCGATGCGCTCGGCGATGGCGCGCATGGCGTTGCCCCGCTCGGTATTGGCCACGGCGAACGCTTCTTGATAAAGGCCCATCGCATGTTCGCGGGTCTCCTGCACGCAGGAGCCGGTGAGGATATCGTGGAAGTGGGTGAACAGCACGTTTTGCCACGCGCGCTCGAAGGCGCGGCTGCGATAGGCGGAGCCGGTCAGCGTGCGGGCGATGGCGGCCTGTGCCTCGGCGCTTTTGAGCAACGCTTCGCCCTGGCGGTTGCCCAACTTGATGCGGCTCTGGGTGGAGAAGCAGCCGGGGGCGAAGTGGTTGAGCTCCTGCTCCACCACGGGCAGTGTGCCGCGCACCGCCTCGGCGGCTTCAAAGAATTCGCCAAAGGTGCCGAAGCGGATGCGGGGGAACACCGGCCAGCGGTTCATCTCCAGCACCTGCTCGATATTGCGGCGGGTCGGCCCGCCGCCGTGGTTGCCCACGCCGTACACGATGAGCGCGGTCTTCATGCCGTAAGTGGCGCATATGTCGGGCGCGCCGATGCCTACGTGGGGTAGGATGCCCGAATTGTACCAATAGGGCTCGCGGTACATCAGCAGCTCCTTGCCGCTGCGCGCCCGCCAGCGATAGAGGTATGCGGGGCCATCGAATGCGCGGCAATGGTAGCAGTAGCGCACGCCCGCCGCCGCCGCAATCTCGGGCATATCGCGGCCATGGCCGAAGGTATCGGGCGCGAAATCGATGCGCAGCGAATCGGGGGATACGCCCCAATGCTCGCGCAGGTATTGCTTGGTGTAAAGGTTGTGCCGCACCAGCGCTTCGGTGCAGGGCATGTTCTTATCGTTCTCCACCCAGGTGGAGGCGGTGATCTCCCAGCGGCCTTCTTCCACGCGCTGGCGGATGCGCGTCATCATGTCCGGATCGAAATCCTCCACAATTTTGTAGACCGAGGCCTGCGATTGCGAGTAGGTGAACTCGGGATATTCCTCCATGAGCTGGAGCATGGTGCGGAAGGTGTCCAGCGTGGCGGCGACGGTCTCGTGCCAGCCCCACATCCAGTTCATATCGATGTGCGCATGGGCGGCGCAGAGCACGGTGTAGGCCTTCGCGGGCTCGCGCAGCGCATCCAGCGAGGCCTCTGCGCGCTCGGCGGCCTGACGGGTTAGACAGCCCTCGCGCTCCATGTCGGCTTGCAGCGCGTCGATGGCCGCTTCGATGTGCCCTTCATACGCGCCGCCCTCCGCCTGCGAAAGATGGATGGCAAACTCGATTTGTGAAAGGATGCGCAGCACGTGCGGGTGCATCGGCGTGATGCGGTTTAGTTCCTCGCGCGGCATGCCGAAGGAATACTCGAACCCGGTTTTTTCGCGGTTGCCCGGTTGTGCCTGCTTGAGCCGGATAAATTTTTCGATTATAGCGCTCATGGTATCCTCTCCCTTTCGCGTCGATGCTGCCCTGTGTTTATGTGCAGCATAGCACATGCATCCGGGAAATTCCAGCCACAAAACGGCGATCTTGAGCACTGCGCATGTGCGTTCGTTCGCCTTGGGCAAAAGGGTGCTTTTGTGATATGATGGAGGTCAGAACGAGGCAGGCTTGAGTCCGAAGGAGCCCAGGGGGCGACCGGAAAGCCCCCCTGGTCGCCTGCGAAGGCGAAACACCCCTTCCCGCACAAGTCTCGGAGCTACGGAGTTACGGAGCTACGGAGTTACCGGGCAACGGGGTTATGTGGGAACGACGGGGGCGCAGAGAGGATCAGGGAGGGGTTTCGATCCCCCTCCCTAGA
>JAVBLJ010000021.1:0-72571 GCA_031553615.1 Eubacteriales bacterium | reverse complement strand
TGTCGGTGCCTGCGGCGCAGACGGCCCGCTTTACCAGTAACCGGGATGCCAGGGGCGCTGCCCCTGGACCCAGCCAAAGGGACTGAGCCCCTTTGGAAACCCCATCCTCTTGCAAAAGCGAACCCCTTGCGCCTGACGCGCGAGGGGTTCGCTTTTTGTGGATGAATTTTGTAGATGTGAAGGGATTTCCAAGGGCACAGCCCTTGGGCGGGTCCAGGGCGGAGCCTTGGCGTACCTACACTCCTACGTCGTCGGTTTCGGCGTGCTTCTTTACGATTTCTTCGTCGTGCTTGATGTTGCCGATTTCCCAGTGGATCAGGAAGTTGAGCACGCCGCGCAGGATGATGATCGCGCCCACGGTGAGGATTTCGTTCCAATCGCGGGCGACGACGGTGCGCAGAATTTCGCCGCCGAGCTTGAACTCCAGGGCAAGGGCCATGCTCTGGGCCAGGTCGAGGCGAACATTGGAGCGCTTGGTAAAGTAGGCCACAAAGGCCTTGACCGCGCCGATGACCAGCACGATCACGCCCATGATCTCTAGGATGTGGGTGATCATGTTGATGACCTGGCTAAAGATCTGCTCAAAATCGTGCAGGAAGGTGGTAAGTCCGGAGACGTGGGGAGCTGCTTCGGTCCATAGCAACAATAAGGGCTGCATAATGGGCGACATGAATACACCTCTTCTCGCGGCGAACGGCTCGCCAGCGTCATTAAAAATGAGTATAGCGGAAAGCGCGTCGGTTGTAAAGCATTGGGTGAAGGTATACAGGCTACACGAAGCCCGGGGATGGTTTTTATGCGATTAGCGGAAGAAAAAGGAGAAGAGCCATTTTGAAAATCAAGATCGGGAGCAAACGCGAGAAAAGACGAGAAAAATGACGATAATTTTGAAAAACTGGCGCAGATAGGACATGCACCGTCTTGTCTACGCGGGCATGCGCTTGCAATGCGCCGCGCAAAGGTGTATTGTGCATAAATGACCTATGTGTTTGCGGGGGGAATCGCCGTACTGGTGGTGATCGTGCAGGCACGTTTGCTGCGCGCGGTGGCGCGGGCGACGTCCGGCGCGGTTCGCGGCGCGCTGCTATCCATCAAGCTTCCTATTTGGGCGGGCTTTTTTATTGCCCTGGCGCTTTGGGGCAAGGGGGAGCTGCTGGTGGGCGGGCTGGTGGCCGGGGCGGGGTATCTCGCGTTTGCGATCCGCATTGCAGTGGGCATTGCTGGCGGGCGATCCTCACAACCTATGTTGCCCGAAGCTAAGCGACCAAAGCAACCTAAATGAATGATATACCTGCGTGAAGGGGAGTAAAAGGAATGCCGTTTATGCTGGGACTTTTGACGGCGGGCGAGGCTGTGGAGCATGCCGCGTCCAGCGCCGGAGGCCTGCCGGAGATCAGCATCATGCCGCACCGGGTGGAGCTGTTGGGCATGCAGATTGGCGTATCGGTGATCGTGGGCTGGGCGGTGACGCTGCTGCTGCTCATCTTGCTGCTGAGCCTGCGCGGCCGCATCGAGCGCTTCACCGACAAGCCCAAGGGCTTGCAGAACGTGCTGGAGATGATCGTGGAGAGCATCTACAACTTTGCGCACGGCAAAGTGGGCCACAACGCCGACTTCGTGGCGCCGGTGGTGCTCACCCTCATGAGCTACGTGGCCATGGCCACGCTGGTGGAGCTCTTTGGCCTGCCGCCCGCTACCGAGGACCTATCGTGCACGCTGGCGCTGGGGTTGGTGACCTTTGCGCTGGTCAACGTGACGGCGATCAGGGAATTCGGCGTAAAGGTGCGCATCAAGCGATTGGCGACGCCTACCGCCGTGGTGCTGCCGATCCGCGTGCTGACCGATTGCGTCGCGCCGGTCTCCATGGCGCTCCGTCTGTTTGCGAACGTGCTGGTGGGCGGCATCATTATGAAGCTGATCTACGCCGTGATCCCGCTGGTGGTGCCCGCGGTACTGTCGATCTATTTCAACTTGATCCACGTGGGAATCCAGACCTTCGTGTTCGGCTTGCTGACGCTCAACTACATCAGCGAGGCCACCGAATAGCCTGCCGATCCGCCCCCGCGCGGGCTTGTTATACAGGGCTTTTCCAAAGGGGTTTCCCTTCAAAAAGAACGTAGATATGAGAAAACGGGAGGGTATCACAATGTCTGTACTGGGTTTGATCGCTATCGCCGCTTCCATCGCCGCGTTGACCGGTATCGGAGCCGCACTGGGTATGAGCAACGCCACCGGTAAGGCCGTGGAAGCCATCGCACGCCAGCCCGAGGCCGCCGGCAAGATCAACTCTTCGCTCATGTTCGGCTTGATCATGATGGAAACCACGGCCATCTACGGCCTGTTCGTCTCCATTCTGCTCATCTTCGTGCTGCCTGGCTCCATCCACTAAGCCAAGCATAGGCTCAATGACCAGGTGAAAGGGAGTTCGGCATGCAAGAGTTTTTGAAGCTATTGAGTCCACGGGATATACTGCTGCACGTGATCAACGTGGTGATCCTATTCGTGGCGATCCGCCTGCTGCTGTACAAGCCGATCCGCAAGTTCCTGAACGGGCGCACCGACCGGGTGAACGCCCAGATGGCCGACGCCGAGGCCAAGGAGCACGCGGCCGATGAGCGCCAATCCGCGCTCGATGCGGCGGCGCAGCAATCGAAGATTGAGGCGGCTCAGGCCATCGCCGGGGGCGTGCAGCAAGGGCAAAAGACCGCCGAGGAGATCGTGGCCCGCGCGCAGAAGCAGGCCGCGAACATCGTCGACCAGGCGCAGCAGGAAGCCAAGCAGCTGCAGCTGGAGGCCAAGGAGGCCGTGCGCGCCCAGGCAGTGAACATGGCGGTAGAGATCGCCGGAAAGCTGCTGGAGCGCGAGGTGAAGACCGAGGATCACCAGAAGATCATCGATGAGTTCTTAACGAAGGTGGGATGAGCTTGCAGTCTGAAAAGATGTTATCTGGAAAGCTGCTCACCGCCCTTCCGTTGCCCCGGGAAACCATTGCGGAAACGGAAAAGCAATTCTCGCAGCTGCTGGGCGAGCCGGTGAGCCTGATCCAGCAGATCGACCCCATGCTGTTGGGCAGCATCCGCGTGGAGATCGGCGGACGCGTGTACGACGACAGCCTGCGCGGGCACCTCAATACGCTCCGGCAGACGCTGCTCAAGGGCAAGCTGGCCGACCCCGACGCCCCCCTGGATGCCAAGCGCTTGGCGGAGCTGCTCTCCGGCGAGCTGGCTGGCATCGATCTGCACGATTCCCAGGGGCTGGAAAAGGGCGAAGGCGCGGGCCTGGCCGAGGGCGAGGAGCCGCTGGGCACGCTGCTGCGCAAGCAGCTGGGCCGCGAGCGCCGGGCCACGGTGCGCGGCGCGGGCGAAGTGCTGCGCGCGGGCGACGGCATCGCCACGGTCTCGGGCCTGTCGGGCTGCCGCTACGGCGAGCTGATCGAGCTGGGCGACGGCGATATTCCCGCCTACGGCATCGCCATGAACCTCAACGAGGAGAGCGTGGACGTGGTGCTCATCAGCAGCGAGGATAGCGTTCACGTGGGCACGCAGGGCTTGGGCACCGGCCAGGTGCTCTCGGTGCCGGTGGGCATCGCCATGCTGGGCCGCACGGTCAACGCCATGGGTCAGCCCATCGATGGGCTGGGCCCCATCCGTGCCGATCACGCGCGCCCCATCGAGGCCCCCGCGCCCTCCATCATCGATCGCCAGCCGGTCAAGCGCCCCATGGAGACCGGCATCATGACCATCGACGCCACCGTGCCCATCGGGCGCGGCCAGCGCGAGCTGATCATCGGCGACCGCCAAACCGGCAAGACGTCCATCGCCATCGACACCATCCTGAACCAAAAGGGCAAGGATGTGCTGTGCGTATACGTGGCCATCGGTCAGAAGGTTTCCACGGTGGCCCAGGTCATCGAGGTTTTCCGCAAGGCCGATGCGCTTTCCTACGTCACCGTGGTGTGCGCCACCGCCAGCGATTCGGCTACGATGCAGTACATCGCGCCCTATTGCGGCTGCGCCATCGCCGAGGAGTTCATGTACGCGGGCCGCGACGTGCTCATCGTGTACGACGATCTATCGAAGCACGCGGTCGCGTACCGCGCCATGTCGCTGCTGCTGCGCAGGCCGCCGGGCCGCGAGGCCTACCCGGGCGACGTGTTCTACCTGCACTCCCGCCTGCTGGAGCGCGCCGCGCACCTTTCCGAGGAAAAGGGCGGCGGCTCCATGACCGCGCTGCCCATCATTGAAACGCAGGCAGGCGACATCTCCGCCTACATCCCCACCAACGTGATCTCGATCACCGACGGCCAGATATTCCTGGATCACGATCTGTTCCGTGCGGGCACGCGGCCCGCGCTGAACGTGGGCCTCTCGGTATCCCGCGTGGGCGGTGCGGCGCAGACCAAGGCCATGCGCAAGGTCTCCGGCCAGCTGCGCCTGGAGCTGGCGCAGTACCGCGAGCTGCTCGTGTTCTCGCAGTTCTCCTCCGATATGGACAAGACCACCCGCGACATGCTCAGCTACGGCGAGCGGCTGAGTGAAATGCTCAAGCAGCGCAACAACGCACCGCTGCCCACCGCCACGCAGGTCTGCTTCCTCTACGCCATGGTGCGCGGCCTCATCCCGCACGAGATACCCATGGAGCTGTTGCTCAAATTCAAGCAGGAGTTCCCCCGCGTGCTGGAGGAGCAGTACCCCGACCTTTCGCTGAGCCTGCGCGAGCATGCCGAGCTGGGCGATGAGACCGAGGCCTGGATTCACATGGCCGTGAACACCTGGCTGGCGCAGAACGGGATCGTAACGGGAGATGATGTACAATGAGCGCCATTCCGGAGCTTCGACACCGCCTGCGCGTCGTTTCAGATACGCGCAAGATTACGCGTGCCATGTACCTTATTTCCTCCGCGAAGATGCAGAAGGCGCTGCGCATGCACGAGCGCAACCGCGAATATTTCCGCCGCGTGCGCTCCGATATCCGCTTCATTATTGAGAACAGCCACGCGCAGCTGGAGCATCCGTATTTCCAGCCGCGCACCGTCAAGAGCGTGGCCTACCTCGTTATTTCCGGCGATAAGGGCATGTGCGGCGCGTACAACGAGGATGTGCTCCGCTTGGCGCGCGGCACCATCGAGGCGGCGCAGCACGCGCAGAGCTTCATATTCACCATTGGGCAGACGGCGGCGGCCTACTTCTATCGCCTGGGCATGCAGCCCGACGTGCAGTACCTGCACATGAGCCAGAACCCCATGCTGGCCAGTGCGAGAGAGATTACCATGGAGCTTTGCGATCTGTACGAGCAGGGCCAGCTCGACGAGGTGTACGTGGTCTATACCCACATGCACTCCACCACCTCGCTAGAGCCCACGGTGATGCGCCTGCTGCCCATCGTGGCCGAGGATTTCGCCGACGCGGAGACGCTGCACGAGCAGACCGCCGAGCTGAAGTACCATCCCTCCGAGGCCGAGGTGCTGCAAAAGCTGGTACCGCAGTACCTGATCGGTCTTGCGTACACGGCCTGCGTGCAGGCCTATGCCAGCGAGCATTGCGCGCGCATGACGGCCATGGATTCCTCCACCCGCAATGCGGACGAGATGCTGGGCCGCCTGCGGCTGGATTTGAACCGGGCGCGCCAGAGCGACATCACGCAGGAGCTGAACGAGATCATTGCCGGGGCGAACTCGGTTTGAGGACATCGAATGGCTCCATCAGCACTGGAGTGGAGCTGGAACCCTAGCAGAAAAGGAGATCAGCATGCAAGGCAAAGTAACGCGCGTCATCGGCCCTGTGCTGGACGTGAGGTTTCCGGCGGGCCATATGCCGCCGATTCACAACCTGATCTATATCGAAATGCCCAAGGATGGCCGCCGTGTGGCCGCCGAGGTGACCCAGCACCTGGGCGACACGGTGCGTTGCGTGGCGCTTGAGGCCACCGAGGGACTCAGCCGCGATTTGGACGCGGTCGATACCGGTGCGCCCATCATGGCCCCGGTGGGCATGCAGACCCTGGGCCGCGCCATCGACGTGCTGGGCCGCGCCATCGACGGCAAGGGAGAGATTCCCACCGACGAGCATCATCCCATCCATCGCCCCGCGCCTACCTTTGCGGAGCAGAGACCGGTCACCACGGTTTTCGAGACCGGCATCAAGGTGATCGACCTGCTCGCGCCCTACGCGCATGGCGGCAAGATCGGCCTGTTTGGCGGCGCGGGCGTGGGTAAAACGGTGCTCATACTCGAGCTGATCCACAACATCGCCACCGAACACGGCGGCTATTCGGTGTTCACCGGTGTGGGCGAACGCAGCCGCGAGGGCAACGATTTGCTGACCGAGATGAACGAATCCGGCGTAATCGAAAAGACTGCGCTGGTTTTCGGGCAGATGAACGAGCCGCCGGGAGCGCGCATGCGCGTGGCCATGACCGGCCTGACCCTGGCCGAATATTTCCGCGACGTGAAGAAGCAGAACGTGCTGCTGTTCATCGACAACATCTTCCGCTACATCCAGGCGGGCTCCGAGGTTTCGGCGCTGCTGGGCCGCATGCCCTCGGCGGTGGGCTACCAGCCCACGCTGGCCAATGAGGTCGGCGCGCTGGAGGAGCGCATCGCTTCCACCAGCAACGGCTCGATCACCTCGGTGCAGGCCATCTACGTGCCCGCCGACGACCTGACCGACCCGGCCCCGGCAGCGATCTTCAGCCACCTGGACGCCACCACCGTGCTTTCGCGCCAGGTGGCCGAGCTGGGCATCTACCCGGCGGTTTCGCCGCTGGATTCGGGTAGCCGCATTCTTGATCCCGCCATCGTGGGGCAGGAGCACTACACGGTGGCCCTGCGCGTGCAGGAAGCGCTGCAGCGTTATCGCGAGCTGCAGGATATCATAGCCATACTGGGCATGGACGAACTTTCCGAGGAGGACCGGCTGACGGTGCACCGCGCGCGGCGCATCCAGCGCTTCCTATCCCAGCCCATGTTCGTGGCCGAGGTGTTCACCGGCATCCCGGGCAAATATGTGAAGGTGGAGGAGACCATCGCCTCCTTCAAGGCTATACTCGATGGCGAGGTCGACAACCTGCCTGAGGCGGCGTTCTTTATGGCCGGCGGGTTGGAGGATGTGCGCGCAGCCGCACGGGGAATGGAGGCGTAGCATGGCCGCGACCTTTCGCTTGCAAATCCTTACACCGGAGCGCAGCTTCTTCGACGAGGCGGTGGAGATGGTGGTCTTTCTGGCCCCGGACGGCGAGGTCGGCGTGATGGCCGGGCATTCGCCCATGGTGGTCTCCATGCGCGAGGGCGGCATCCGCATTTTGCGCAACGGCAAATGGCGCGAGGCCGCCGCGTCCGATGGTTTTGCCACCATCATGCAGGATCAGGTGCTGCTGCTGATGCAGACCGTGGAATGGCCGGAGGAGATCGACCGGGCGCGCGCCGAGCGCGATCGCCAGCTAGCCGAGGAAAAAATTCGCCAGCAGAAGAGCATGCACGAATACTTCATCGCCCGCTCCATGCTGGCCCGCGCCATGGTGCGCCTGCGGGTATCCAATCGCAACGGACAATCGTGACCGAGCCACCGGGGCGATTGTAAATAGCAAAATTCCGACGAAAGCTTTTCTTGCCTCCGTCCCTGTGTTATACTGGGACTGAGGTGTTTTTTATGCCTCAGAACGATTTGCAACGATTCCACAACTATTTGGAAGGTAAGAAGGAGGAAACCCCAACATGCAGATTTACTCCGTTTTTCTTGCGCTGATGCTCGCGTTCGGCCTCATGGGCGCAACCACCGTTGCCCCGTACACCGCCAATGCCAGCAGCGCTATCGTGACCGAGCTCTCCAAGTCCGACGACACCACCGTGGCCGAGCTAACCGAGGTCGCTGATACCGCCGTGGATCAGCCCCTCATTGCGCCGGACTACACCAACCCGACTGGAGGCTACAGCTTCGCAACCCCCGAGGGCTGGCAAACGATCGACAGCACGAACGTGGATGCGATCTCGGAGGAGGGCATCGCGAACGGCACGTGGGATGCGCTGATGAGCACATCGGCGGCGCAAACCAAGACGATGCCCATGGTGATTCTCTATCCGCTCGAAATGAAGAAGGGCGCTTTTAACGCCAACATGAACGTGATTTCGCAGGAAATGGGCGTGGCGGCGACGGTGGCGGATTTGATGCCGCTCGGGACCACGTTCGATGCCCAGTACAAGGCCATGCTGCCCGAATGGACCCTGACCACCCCGCTCACGGCGGTGGACATGCAGGGCCGCGAAGTGGGCATTCTGGAAGGAACCTACGTGGCCAACGAGACGACCCTGACACTGCGCCAGGTGTTCGTGATCAGCGGCACGACGTTGCTCACCGTCTCCGAAACGGCCCCCACGGCGGAGATCGATTCCCTCGACGCGGCGCTGGAGACACTGGTCACCACCCTAACGAAGTAAAACAATGAGATGCAACAGGCTGCGCGCCGTAGCAAAACGACGCGCAGCCTGTTTTGTATACATTATTAATACACCATTGCGAACACGAGCGCGGCGTATCCTGCCAGCAGGCAGAGCAGCACCCGGTCGTGGAGCACCACGTCCACGGGATCGCCGTAGACCGCGCGCTCCACGTCGTAGCTGTAGCGCATACAAAGGAGGATTACCAGCGGTACCGTCCACACCAGCGCGCTCGTGCCGTGCAGTGCCACCGTGGCCGGGTCGACGCACCAGAGCGCATAGAACGCGATGGTCAGCGGCAGGAACATGTGCATGTTCTTATCCAAAAAGGCGGCGGTGTAGTGCTTGAGCACCTCGCGCCGTTCAGTGCCATCCTGCGCCAGCTCATTGCGCCGCTTGCCCAGGCAAAGATAAAACGAGAGCGCCGTGACAGTGAGATACAGCCAGCTGGAAACCGGCACGCCGATCACCGCGCCGCCGTACAGCACGCGCAGCAGGAAGCCGCATACCAGGATCGCCACATCGACGATGGGCACCGCCTTTAGCCCGCAGCTGTACCCGATGTTGAGCGCCAGGTAGGTGGCCAGAGCCAGCCATGCCGGGCCGGAAAAGCTGCCCGCCAGCGCGGCGCATAGCCCCGCGAGCAGAAGCAGCACGCCGATGAGCACGCGCGCCGCCTCAGGCGAGACCGTGCCCGCCGCGATGGGACGCAGCCGCTTGACCGGGTGCAAGCGATCCGAATCCGCATCGCGCAGATCGTTGAACGCGTAGATGGCCGAGGAGAGCAGGCAGAAAGCCGCAAAACCCAGCGCGCAGCGCAGCACAACCGCGCCTTGAAACAGGTTGCCGGAGAAGAAGAGGGGCAGCAGTACCAGCAGATTTTTGAGGTAATGGCGCGGGCGCATCAGGCGAACCGCCTCGTGCAGCATGTTTGTGGGCTGGGTGTGATCGTTCATACTGGATCATCCTTTTTTGTATCGGGCTTCGCATACCGGGCCTTGCAGGCCGGGTTTTGAGGAAGCATTTCATCTTTTGAGGAAGCATTCCTTCTTTTTAGGAAGCATTCCATCTGCCGGCAAACGATTATCGGCACGGTGATGCTCCTATGGTATCACAGCACGGCGTGAAAATCCAGTTTCTGTAGGGGACTGACGCATGCGGCCTTCCGATCGCTTTGCGAGGACGCATACCGCTTTCCCCTCATGCATACCCTCAAGCGGGAGGGGAGCGCGATGCTGGTTTCTTGGGAATGGGTGGCCATTTTGGCGGTGCTCATGATGGTGATGTTCGTGGCGGGCCGCGCGCTGATCGGCGGCAAGGGATGGCGCAGACTGCTCCATGCCGGGCTGGGCATCGCCGCGCTGTTTGCGGCGCAGGCAGTGTGGGCCAACGTGTCGGTCAACCTGGTGACGCTGGCGGTTTCCGGTGTGCTGGGCGTGCCTGGCGCGGTGATGACGATCGTGTTGACGGCGCTATGAGCTCCGGCGGACGCTGGAAAGTTTGCAAAAATTTTAACAAGCTTTCAGGCGGAAGCGATTCCGGCCTTGTCAAAACGAACGCGCCGTGGTATCCTGTTACAAGGTATGCGGTGCATTTTTATGCCGCCGCTTCCCGGGAAGATGCGCGCATGGCCGCGGTTGCGCCGCAATTGCTGCGCATTACCGCTTCAGATACCGAATGTTATTGTACAGCATGAAGGAGAGTGCACCATGGCCAAGAAGACGATCGAAGATGTCGTGGTATCCGGTAAGAAGGTATTGGTTCGTTGCGACTTTAACGTGCCCTTGGATGCGGACAAGTATATTACCGATGAAAACCGCATCGTCGGTGCGCTGCCCACCATCGAATACCTCATCAAAAAGGGTGCCCGCGTGATCCTGTGCTCGCATTTGGGCCGCCCGAAGGGCGAGTTCAACGCGAAGTATTCGCTGGCGCCGGTGGCCGAGCGCTTGGCCCAGCTGCTTCATAAGGAAGTGAAGCTGGCCGCCGACGTGATCGGCCCCTCGGCCAAGGAGCTCTCCGCCGCCCTGAAGGATGGCGACGTGATGCTGCTGGAAAACCTCCGCTTCCACAAGGAAGAGGAAGCCAACGACCCCGCCTTTGCCAAGGCGCTGGCCGACATGGCTGAGATTTACGTAAACGATGCGTTCGGTACCGCGCACCGCGCCCATGCCTCCACCGAGGGCGTGGCTCACTATCTGCCTGCCGTGGCCGGCTACCTGATCCAGAAGGAGCTGGAAATCATGGGCAAGGCGCTGGAGAACCCGGAGCGCCCGTTTGTGGCTATCCTGGGCGGCGCGAAGGTCAGCGACAAGATCGGCGTCATCAACAACCTGCTGGAGAAGGTCGATGTGCTCATCATCGGCGGCGGCATGGCCTACACCTTCCAGAAGGCGCTGGGCGGACGCATCGGCAACTCGCTGCTGGAGGCCGATAAGGTCGATCTTGCCAAGGAGCTTATGGCCAAGGCCGCCAAACGCGGCGTGCGCCTGCTGCTGCCCATGGACAACGAGGCAGGCAACACCTTCGACAACGACACGCTACGCATCACCGTCCATTCCCAGGATATCCCCGATGGATTCGAGGGGATGGACATCGGCCCCAAGACCCAGGTGATTTTCTCCGCCGAAGTGGCCCGTGCCAAGACCGTGATCTGGAACGGCCCCATGGGCGTGTTCGAATTCGATAACTTCGCCGAGGGCACCCGCGCCATCGCGCGCGCCATGGCCGAGTGCGACGGCACCACCATCGTGGGCGGCGGCGATTCCGCGGCGGCCGTGGAGCAGATGGGCTTCGCCAAGAAGATCACCCATGTCTCCACCGGCGGCGGCGCTTCGCTGGAATTCCTGGAGGGCATTGAGTTGCCCGGCGTGGCCGCCCTCAACGACAAATAGTGCATCGAGCAGGGGGCAGGCACAGTGCCTGCCCTTCTTCCATGTTTATGCGAAAAACCTTTACACGCCCAAAACTTCAAAACTAACAGGAGTGAAAAAACATGAGAACCCCCATTATTGCCGGGAACTGGAAGATGAACAAGACCCCCGCCGAGGCCCGCGAGTTGGTCGAGGCGCTCAAGCCGCTGGTCGAAGGCGCGAAGTGCGAAGTCGTGCTGTGCACCCCGGCGGTCAACTTCGCCGCGGTGAGCGAAGCCATCAAGGGCACCCAGATGAAGCTGGGCGCGCAGAACATGCATTGGCAGGCTAGCGGCGCGTATACCGGCGAGCTTTCGGCGGCGATGCTGCTGGCTGCGGGTTGCACCCACGTGATCATCGGCCATAGCGAGCGCCGCCAATACTTCGCCGAAACCGATGAATCGGTCAACCGCAAGGTGCTGGCTGCCGTGAAAGCTGGGCTGGTGCCCATCATCTGCGTGGGCGAAATGAAATCGCAGCGCGAGGAAGGCTACACCGATACCCTGGTCGCCTACCAGACGCTTACGGCGCTCACCGGCCTATCCGGCGAGCAGGTGGCCGCTGTGGTGATCGCGTACGAGCCAGTCTGGGCCATCGGCACCGGATTGGTTGCCACCGACGAGCAGGCCAACGAGACCATTGGCGTGATTCGGGACGCGATTCGCGGCCTGTATGGCGACGGTGTGGCCGACGCGGTGCGCATCCAGTACGGCGGCAGCATGAACCCGGCCAACGTGGGCGGGCTGATGCGCCAGAGCGAGATCGACGGCGGCTTGATCGGCGGCGCATCGCTCAAGGCCGAGGATTTCTCGAAGGTCGTGCATTTCGATCGATAATCCCCATAAAAGGAGAACACGTATGGCAACGAAACCCATCACAGCGCTGATCATTATGGACGGCTTCGGCGTGAACCCCGATCCGTCCTCCAACGCTATCGCCATGGCCGGAACGCCTACCCTCGATGCGCTGACCCAGACCTACCCGCACACCACCCTGGGCGCTAGCGGCATGGACGTGGGCCTGCCCGAGGGGCAAATGGGCAACAGCGAGGTTGGCCACCTGAACATCGGTGCGGGCCGCATCGTGTACCAGGAGCTCACCCGCATCACCAAGGATATACTCGACGGCGATTTCTTCGCCAAGCCCGAGCTGCTGGAGGCCATGGAGAACGCCAAGCAGCCCGGCCGCTCGCTGCACCTGATGGGCTTGGTGTCCGATGGCGGCGTGCATAGCCACAACACCCACCTCTACGCGCTGTTGGAGCTGGCCAAGCGCCAGGGCGTGGAGCGCGTGTACGTGCATTGCTTCCTCGATGGCCGCGACGTGCCGCCTTCCTCGGGCCTGGGCTTCGTGGAGGAGCTGCAGACCAAGACCAGGGAGATTGGCGCGGGCCAAATCGCCACGGTGATGGGCCGCTTCTGGGCCATGGACCGCGACAACATGTGGGAGCGCGTGCAGCAGGCCTACGACGCCATGGTGTACGGCCAGGGCTTGACCGCCCAGAGCGGCGCGCAGGCCGTGCAGCAATCGTACGACAAGGGCGAGACCGACGAGTTCGTCAAGCCCACGGTGGTACAAGCCGGGGGCAAGCCCGTCGGCACCATCGAGGAGGGTGATTCGGTCATTTGCTTCAACTTCCGGCCCGACCGCGCGCGCCAGCTCACCCGCCCGTTCATCCAGCCGGATTTCACCGGCTTCCCGTTCCAGAAGGGCTTCCGCAAGGTGCTGTACGTCTCCATGACCCAGTACGACGAGACCTTCACCGGCCTAAAGGTGGTCAACAAGCCGCAGACGCTCGATAACACGCTGGGCGAGTACCTTTCCAAGCGGGGCCTCAAGCAGCTGCGCATCGCCGAGACGCAGAAATATGCGCACGTCACCTTCTTCTTCAATGGCGGCGTGGAGTTGGCCAACCCGGGTGAGGAGCGCGTGCTCATCGATTCGCCCAAGATCGCCACCTTCGACGTGAAGCCCGAGATGAGCGCCATCGAGGTCACCGAGGAGGCGTGCAAGCGCATCTACGGCGGCGAGTTCGATGTGATGATCCTCAATTTCGCCAATTGCGACATGGTGGGCCACACCGGCATCATCCCGGCGGCGATGCAGGCGGTGCGCACCGTGGATGCCTGCGTGGGCACGCTCATCCAGGCTATTCGCAGCGTGGGAGGCCGAGCGCTGATCACCGCCGACCACGGCAACGCCGATCAGATGGTCGATCCAGTCACCGGCGAGCCCTTCACCGCGCACACCACCAACCCGGTGCCGCTCATCGTGGTGGACGATGCTCGGCTCAGCGCCAAGCTGGCCGCCGATGGCCGCCTGTGCGACCTGGTGCCCACCATGCTGCGCCTGATGGACATCCCGCAGCCCGCGGAGATGACCGGCAAGAGCCTGCTGATTGGCTGATACGACAGGGAGGGAAGACACTTGATGCAAAAGCTGATGACCTGGGCACAGGAAATCGACCGCCGCCACCGCTGGTTGCTCCAGTGGGCAGTGGTAGGGCTCATGGCCGTGATATTTGCGTTGGGTAGCGTGAACCATGGGCCAGCGACGATACTGACGTGCTCCTCCTGGGCGGAACGCAAAATCTACATCCTTATGTTTGCGGGCCTGTTCATTGGAGCCATGGCGGCTTGCCTGCTGCTTCGCCGGAAGATGGATTGGCCGCGCTTTCTGTTTGTCGCCGCGCTGATGATGGTGGCGCTGCTCATCCGCATCGCGGTGTTTAACCAGGTTACCGCCGACTATTCGAATTTCCTGAGCAACTGGGTTAAAACATTCCGGCTGGAAGGGACGAAGGCGCTGGCCAAAGAGGTCGGCGATTACAACCTGCCCTATCAGTACATCCTTCTGCTGATCTCTAAGGTGAATCTTAACCCGATGTACCTGATCAAGTTTGTGTCGGTGATGTTCGATTTCGCGCTGGCCATTCTGGCCATGTGCACGGTGGAACGCTTCATCAGCAAGGATCACGGGCATGTGGTGCTGGCGGTGCTGCTGCTGTTGCCCACGTATTGGTTCAACGGCGCGTTCTGGGCGCAGTGCGATACCATCTATTGCTTCTTCGTGCTCGCGTGCGTGTATGCGATGCTGGTCGACCGCCCGGTGCTTTCGGTCACCTTGCTAACCATCGCCTTCTCCTTCAAGATCCAAACCATCTTTTTCTTCCCCATCGTGCTGCTGGCCCTCTGGGGCAAGAAGTACAAGCTGCGCCATGCGCTGGTGTTCGTGGGGGTGTACCTGATCTCGCTCGCCCCCGCGCTGCTGTGCGGGCGCTCATTGGTGAGCGCGTTGAGCATCTACATTCGGCAGACGGGCCAATACAACGACCGCCTGACCTTCAATGCCGCCAACATTTACCAGTTCATGCCCTTCGGCGAGCTGGGCTCGCAGCCTGTGTACATGGCGATTTTGAAGTACATTCCAGGCGTTTCGCCCACGCAAGTGAACGAATGGTACACGCTGGAAACCATCAAGTACCTGCTCAGCGCGCTGGTACCCTATGCGGGCATTCTGGTGCTGGGCGCGGTGTACTACCTGTTCAACCGCCGCAAGTGGGTGAACATGAATCAGATTTGGCGGCTCTCGCTGGCCTTCACGCTGCTGATACCCATGGTGTTGCCCAAGATGCACGATCGGTACTTTGCGTTGGCCGAGCTGTTTGCGGTGCTGTACGCCATCCGCTACCCGAAGCGCTGGTACATCCCCGTGATGGTGACATTCTCCTCGTTCATGAGCTACTTGCCATTCTTGGCGCGGGAGCGGCCGCTGGATCTGCGCATTGCGGCGACGATCATGGTTGCCGCGACCGGACTGGTGCTGTACGATGTGATGCACGAGCTGCGCACCGCCAAGGCGGCCGATTCCGCCGAGCTTTGCCTGGACAAGCAGTAATGCAAAAGCCGCCTTCGCGGCGCACGGGAACGTGCTGTGCGAAGGCGGTTTGCTTTGTGCTAAGCCTGTTCCGTTTCCGAGACGGGCTGCGCCGCTTTGGGCGGCGAGATGAGCCGGTTGATCGCCAGCGCGATCAGCGTACCCAGGAATGTTTCGGCGATGCGGCGCAGGCCGTAGGAAAGCGCCATGCTATCTTGGATGCTGTACACCACCGCGAAGTAGACGATGCTGCCCAGCACGATGGATTCGCGCTTGTTGAGGATGTTGTGGATGATGATGTGGGGGATGATGCCCAGCCCCAGCAGCACCACGTTGTCGGTCAGCTTGGCAAACAAAATGCCCAGCAGGCCGCCCACCAAGGTGCCCACGTTGCGTACGATGGCGGCGCGGTAGGAATCGGGCATGGTCTTTTCCATGGCGGCCACCGCGCCGATGCAGGCAAAGAAGGGCGTATCGTTTACCACGTAGCGCATGAACAGCGCGGAGATGAGCACGGCAAGCGTGGTCTTGAGGGTGCGCCAGCCCACGTATTTCAATAAAACCCTTTGCACTTTTTGCAGGAATTGCGTGGTCTTTTGCATGGGCATCCGCCTTTCACGTTCGCAGCATGGGACGTGCCGCGCTGTTTCGGTGCGCAATATCATAGCAAAACCCGGAAACGAATGCAAGATGCGTGTTGCAGGTTCAGGGCGAACGTATTTGGATACAAAAACTAGGAGTTGCGCTGCGAAGGAGTCCAGAGGGCGACCGCAAAGCCCTCTGGTCGACCGTGAGGGCGAAATACCCTCCCGAAGATAGGTGTTTCGCTCCTGCGGGAGCGACCAGGGGGCTTATCGCTCGCCCCCTGGACTCCTTCTCTGCGCATTTGCCAAGTTTTAGGATGTAAATGCGCTGGCCCTGTGTTGCAGGCCTCGGTGTGTTGGGGCAAAGCGATCTGTTTAATAAGAGAATCGAGCTGGTTTTTCATCGGATTCTCATGAAGCGCTTATCCCATTTTCAAGCAAGACGCGTCTCAATGCGGTATTCTATGGTTGCGAGGCGATGATGCCCGCAAGAACAAAACAGATCGCGAAAGCGAATCAAAAAATGCATGAAATTGCAGGAGGTAACACAATGAATAAGGGCACCATCGAACAGATCGATTACTTGCGCGACAAGGCCGGGTTGAGCTACGAGGAAGCCGTGAACATGCTGGAGCAATTCGATGGCGACTTGGCCAGGTGCATGGTGGAGCTGGAGCGAATCGGGCGCATCCGCCCCGAGGACATGCCGCAGGACAGCGGCCGCAAGCACCGTGGCCAGGGTTTCGGGCCGGATTGGTCGAACGTCAAGCGCATGCTGTTCTCCCGCGTTTCGGTGCGCAAGGGCGATACATTGGTCGCGAACCTGACGGTGATCTCCTGGTTGTTTGTGCTGCTTTGCGCGCCGTGGGTGTTGATGGTGGGCGTGATCGCGGCGTTCGTGACCGGCTGCAAGATCAAGTGGAACAAGGCCGCCGCCGATCCGAACCTGGATTTCCGCGACCTGATGGGCCATGCCGCCGAGAACATCAAGAACACCGCGGACAGCGTAGCCGCCGCCGTGAAGAGCGAGGATGCGCCCATCCATACAGATTCCCGCAAGTCGGAGGAAAACACCCTGTAATTCGGAGGAAAACGCCTAACCTTGGGCGAATGAATAGAGCCGTCGACCTTCCCAGCCAGGGAGGGCGGCGGCTCATTTTCGTATGCACGGGCCCATCGCCCGTTTTGCTAAAGGAGGAGTTCCCGTGAGTACCAAGCTCAAATTGCGGCTGCTCAGCCCGCTGACCAAGGTGTTCCCCGGTCAACCGATTCCCAAGGGAGCCGCGTGGGCGGAGCCGACGGCGCTGCGCGGCGAAAGCGTGGCTTTTCAGGCGGCGGTGGCCGGGCCGGACAACCTGCGCGGTTGGGCGCGCCTGCACGTGGATGCGCCGGCATGGGCGCGCGTCACGCTGCGCCGTGTATCGCACGTGCCGGGCAGCACGCCCATCCGCTTCCGCACCGATGGCGATTATTTGACCAAGGCTCCCGGCCTGTTCCCCGATCTGCTAGAGCCCATGGAGGGCCCGTGCGTGCCGGTGATATCAGGTTGGTGGCATTGCGTGTGGATCGACGTGGAGGTGCCGCAGGATGCGCCCGCTGGCGAGCATGCGCTGACCGTGCGGCTGGAGGACGAGGCGGGTGTGCCGGCCTGCGAGCAGCGCGTGACCCTGCGCGTGGTTGCGGCCACCCTGCCCGAGCAGGATTTCCCGCATACCGAGTGGTTTCACGCCGATTGTTTGGCGGTGCACTACGGGGTCGAAATGCTTTCGGAGGAGCATTGGGCGATCGTCGAGCGGTTTGCGGAGTGCGCGGTGCGGCACGGCGCAAACATGCTGCTCACCCCCATTCACACGCCGCCGCTGGACACCGAGCAGGGCGGCGAACGGCCCACCGTGCAGCTTATCGAGGTGCGCGAGGAGGGCGGGCGGTACACCTTCGGCTTTGAGAAGCTGAAGCGCTGGGTGGACATGTGCGCGCGGATCGGCGTGCGATATTTGGAGATGGCGCACCTGTTTACCCAGTGGGGCGCGAAGCACGCGCCCAAGATTATGGGCTGGAGGAATGGCGAATATCAGCGTCTGTTCGGCTGGGAAACCGACGCTACCGGCGCGGAGTACCGCGCCTATTTGCAGCAGATGCTGCCCGCGCTGACCGCTGCGCTGGCGAGCTGGGGCGTGGCCGACCGCACCTACTTCCATATTTCCGATGAGCCTTCGTGCGATCAGCTGGAGGATTACCGGGCGGCCCGCGATATCGCCGTGCCGCTGCTGCAGGGCTACAAGGTGATCGATGCGCTTTCCGACTACAAATTTTACAAGAGCGGCGCGGTGCCGGTGCCCATCCCCGCGGTGGATCACATCGAGCCGTTCCTGAAGGGCGACGTGCCCGAGCTGTGGTGCTACCATTGCTGTGCGCAGAGCTACCGGGTGCCCAACCGCTTCTTTGCGCAGTCCTCGTACCGCAACCGGATTCTGGGCGCGCTGCTCTATCAGCACAACATCGCCGGATTCCTGCAGTGGGGCTTCAATTTCTACTACTGCATGCACTCGGTGTACCCGGTCGATCCGTTCCTGAGCACCGATGCGGACGGCACCTTCCCCTCGGGCGATACCTTCCTGGTCTACCCGGGCAAGGATGGGCACCCGCTGGGCTCGATCCGCCTGATGGTGGTGATGCACGCGTTCAACGATTTGCGGGCCATGAAGCTGTTGGAGAGCTTGGCGGGCCGCGATTTCGTGCTGGGGCTGATCGGCGAGGGCAGGCGCAAGCCGATCACCTTTACCGATTACCCGCGCGAGGAGGGCTACCTGCTCCGCCTGCGCGCGCGCGTGAACGAGGAGATAGCGAAAAGGGTATGATAAAATCAAAAATCCGCCGCAAACGTTTTGTTTCGGCGGATTTTTTATGGATTTATGCGAGCAGATCGATCCAGTATCGCTCGACCACATTGCCGTTTTCCTCGGTGATGTGATCCTGAAACACGCCGCCGTTTTTTTCGATGGTTCGCGCGGAACCGGTGTTGCCCTGGTCACAAATCATCAGCGCGCGGTCGAGGGGCAGCTCACGGCACTTTTCCAGTGCCAGGGCCAGAATGCGTGTGGCGTAGCCCTTGCGGCGCTCCGAGGGGCATACGCTGTAGCCCACATGCCCCGATCCGAGCATCATCTCGGGGGTTAGGCGGCGGCGCACTTGCGCGATGCCGACGATCTTTGCATCGCGGGGCCGGATGACGAAGTACTGATCGCAGGGCACGAGGCCGGGTGTTTCGAGGTCAGGATTACACCGGTCGCGCACCTTTTGCAGCCAGGATGCATAATCGGGGGACGAGCTCAGGCCGGAGCTGCCGTTCATTTTCATCTCGCCGTTGGCACGAAAGTCGGCGACAAAGGCGAGGGCCTGCGCTTCGTGCTCCTCGCGGGGCGGAACCAGCTCGATATCCGGCGCGGTTTGCGTTGCGTTTTCCAAGGCGAGCACCTCCGGTTTTCATTCCTCCCAGCCTAGGTAGAGCTCCTGCTCCAGCAGCGTTTCGGCGCGCCCATCGGTGATGCGGGTCAGCAGCGCGAGCAGCCCGGGCGCATCGGCCTCGCGCACGCGCAGCGTCAGCGTGACCCGGTCGGTAAACTCCTGGGCTTCGATTACGCAAGGGGCCGAGGAAAGCGCGTGGGCCACCCGATCCCAAAGCGGGTAGGGCAGCTCGGCCAGGTAGCGATGGGTGTGGTGCATCACCACCACGCCCGCCGCGTCCAGTGCGGTCACCGCGCCCTGGGTGTACGCGCGCGTCAATCCGCCCGCGCCCAGCAGCACCCCGCCGAAGTAGCGCACCACCACGACGGCGCAATCCACCACGCCGCGCGCGCGCATCACGCCCAGTATGGGCATGCCCGCTGTTCCGCCCGGCTCGCCGTCGTCATTGTAGCGCATTACGCCCTCGTTTTGGCCGACGATGTAGGCGTAGCAGTGGTGGCTCGCATCCTTGTATTGCGCGCGGATCGCCGTTAAAAAGGCCAAAGCCGCCGCCTCATCGGCCACGGGGGTTCCGCAGCCGATGAAGCGCGACTTTTGCACAATAAACTCATCGTGCCCTGGGGCCCGGAGCGTCTTGTATGCCGCCTGCGCCATGTCAGCGGGCCAACGTCACGCGGCAGTAGCTCTTTTTACCCTTGCGCAGCATCAGGCCGTCGCCGGGGAAATCGTCGGCGCTCACCGTGGCGTTCACGTCGGTTACCTGCGCATCGCCCACGTAGATGCCGCCGCCCTGCATCAGCTTGCGCGCCTCGCTGTTGGAGGCGGCCAGCCCGGCGCGCACCACCAGCGTGATCACGCGGGCGTCGGCCTCCAGGTCGGCCAGGGTGATCTGCGCGGTGGGGATGGCCGCGGCATCGCCGCCGCCGCCAAACAGCGCCGCCGCCGCCTGCTGCGCCTTTTCCGCCTCGGCCTCGCCGTGGATGATCTTGGTCACCTCAAACGCCAGCACGCGCTTGGCGTCGTTGAGCTGCGCATCCTTCAGCGCACCCAGGCGGCGCACCTCGTCCATGGGCAGGAAGGTAAACAGGCCGAGGTAGCGCTGCACGTCGGCATCGGCCACGTTGCGCCAGTATTGGTAGAAATCGTACGGGCTGCACCGCTCCGGATCGAGCCACAGCGCACCCGCGACGGTCTTGCCCATCTTGGAGCCATCAGCATTGGAGATCAGCTTGAAGGTGGTGACGAACGCTTCCTGCTTCTCCTTGCGGCGGATCAAGTCCGCGCCGCCCAGCATGTTGCTCCACTGATCATCCCCGCCCACCTGCAGGCGGCAGCCGTAGCGCTGGAAAAGCTGCAGGAAATCGTAGGACTGCATGGGCATGTAGGTGAACTCCAGGAAGGAGAGGCCCTTCTCCAGCCGGGTCTTGTAACAATCGGCGGTCAGCATGCGGTTGACCGAGAAGTGCGCGCCGATATCGCGCATGAAATCCAGGTAGTTGAGGTCGCGCAGCCAATCGGCGTTGTTGACCAGCAGGGCTTTTCCGTCCGTAAAATCGATGAACCGGCCCACCTGCTTCTGGATGCGCTCGATGTTGGCATCGATGCGCTCGGTGGTGAGCATGGAGCGCAGCTCGGTTTTGCCGCTGGGGTCGCCAATCATGGCGGTGCCGCCGCCCATCAGCGCGATGGGGCGGTGCCCGGCGCGCTGCATGTGCGACATGGCAAAGAACGGCACGCAGTGGCCGATGTGCAGGCTGTCGGCGGTGGGATCGGTGCCCTCGTAGAAGGTGACCGGCTCGCGCTCAAAGAGCTTGTACAGGTCCTCCTCAAAGGTGATTTGCGCGATGAATCCGCGCTCCTTTAGGGTGTCCAAAATGTGCATGGTGGTTTCCTCCCTGTTTTTTTGCGAGGACGTATTTCCCCGAAGGATTCTCAAGGGCGATCGGAAAGCCCTTGAGTCGTGCGTGGCACGAAATGCCTGCTGAAAAAGCTTGGGTGTTTCGCCCTCGCGGTCGACCAAAGGGCTTTCCGGTCGCCCTTTGGAAACCTCGGGGGCTTCCAGCGCATGTCAGAGTTATGCCAGCGCTTCCTCGATCACCGTGCGCAGTGTGTCCATGCCGGTATCGATTTGCTCCAGTGTGCTGTTGGAGAAGTTGAGCCGCAGGGTGTCGGTGTGGCCGCCTTCGCAGAAGAAGTGCGTGCCCGGCACGAAGGCCACGTTCCGGTCGATGGCGCTGCGCAGCAGGGCTTCCGCATCCAGCCCTCCCGGCAGCTGCACCCATAGGAACAGACCGCCCTGCGGCCGGGTATATCGGGTACCCTCGGGGAAGCGGGTCAAGTGTTCCTGCATGGCGCGCATCTGTGCGCCGTAGCTTTTGCAAATGGCGGCGATGTGCGCGGGGAGCAGGCCGTCGGCCAGGTACTCGGCCACGATGGCCTGGGTGAGCGAGCTGGTGTGCACGTCGGTGCTCTGCTTGCCGATGACCGCCTTGCGCAGCAGATCGGGCCGGCAGGTGAGCGCGCCGCAGCGCAGGCCGGGGGATATGATCTTCGAAAAGCTGGATAGGTGCGCCACCCAGCCCTCGGTATCGTACGATTTGATGGCGGGCAGCGGTTCCCCCGCATAGCGCAGATCGCGGTACGGATCGTCCTCCAGCACCAGCACGCCGTACTTGGCGGCCATTTCGGCGATGGGCGCGCGGCGATCGGCGGCCAGGGTGATTCCGGTCGGGTTCTGGAAGGTGGGGATCACGTACAGCATCTTGGGCTTGTGCGCCTTGATTTGCGCCTCCAGTGCTTCCAGCACGATGCCGCCCGCGTCGGTGGGAACGGGCACCAGCTTGGCCTGGTAAAGCCGCAGCGCTTGCAGCGTGCCCAGGTACGAGGGGTTTTCCACCAGCACCACGTCGCCCGGATTGATCACCGCCTTGGCCACCAGGTCGATGCCCTGGGTGGAGCCGGTGACGGGCAGCACCTCCTCGGGCGCGGGCCGGAAGCCCAGGGGCGCGAGCCAATCGCACAGCGCCTGCTTGAGCGGCGCGTAGCCCTCGGTGGTGCCGTATTGCAAAATGGCCTTGCCGTCGCGCGCCAGCACACGCTGCGCCAGTTCGGCGATCACGTCCTCCTCCAGCGCGCTGGAGGCCGGGTTGCCGCCG
The DNA here is from genome assembly GCA_031553615.1 of Eubacteriales bacterium. Lineage (GTDB taxonomy): Bacteria > Bacillota > Clostridia > Christensenellales > Aristaeellaceae > WQXF01. The sequence continues at coordinate 50,148 of JAVBLJ010000021.1, read as the reverse complement.
CCAAAGGAGATCATGCCCGGCTTGCCGAGCAGCTTCAAAATTTCGCGGATGGCGCTGCCGGTGATTCCCTCGAATCGGTCGGCGAAGCGCAGGTCGGGCGCAGCAGATTGCATGGGGCAAGACTCCTTTCGATTTAGAGGCTCGTTTGAGTTTGGAGGGGAGAACGAAAGTGGAAAACAAAAACGCCTCCCCGGAAAAACCGGGAAGGCGCAGTACGCGGTACCACTTCCGTTCGGATGCGCCTTGCGGAGCATCCCTCATGAGCCCCTGCGGGCCCCGCGCTGTATCCGGCGCACCGGCGGCAATCTACTGCGGCGCGCAAACGCCGGTTCTCTGCCGCGCTCCGGGGCGTAATCTCCGCGCCGCCGCTGCTTCCTTGCACCATCCGGAAGCTCTCTGAAAGCGGGTTGCGCGCGGTTTGATCCCCATCCTAGCGTGATTTTGATATAGTATAGGCGCGCGCCGGGGAAATGTCAACGGTTTTCTCGGCGTTTCTTTTTTGAGTGGGGGTTGCGAGGGGGAAGGGGCGCTGCAGGAATGCCCTGAGCAGGCTACTCGTCCGCACACCGGCCCTCGGCGGCAAGGCGCTCGTATGTTTCTCGCATAGCGGCAAAGCGCGCGGGCTGATCCAGCGGCCACCATTCGAAAGCGAGCGCGTTGAACTCGGCTTGCGTCAGCCCAATGATGGCGTCATATTCGTCGTTATAGCGCAGGAAGTAGACGGCGTCATCGCCGTCGATGGCGGGGCTTTCTTGCAACCAGCAGAAATCCTCCTCGGAACCGCCGTACATCTCATAGATGCGGCTGGGCGGTAGCTGCCGCGAGCGAAGGTAGCCCATAAGCGCCTCCGTGCGAAGGTGGGTGGCCAGCGGTTCGAGCAGGGCGAGGGCCTCCCCGAACTGGGCAGCGGTCAGCGCATAATCGGCGTATTCGTTGCAATCGGGATGCAATTCGAAATCCAAGCTCGCGCAATACGTGCCTGCCGCGTAATCCGCCTCCAGGCAAGGGATCGGGTAGCCGGTGTTGAGCGCGCGGGAAGCCAACGGAAATTCTGTCTCCCACTTGCGCACGATCGCCCCGCACACGGCTTCTTGTGCAGCCTTCGCATCACCTTCGAGCTCACCCCATACCCCGGTGGTATTGGCGGCCAGCGCCACAAACTCCTCCAGCGTGGCGGCGACGCGATCCGCGGCTACAGTAAGTCGCCACGCCACGTCGCAATCGTCGTAGGAGAGGCTCGCGCCCTTCGCGGCATCGAATGGATCGTACATATAGGTGAGCGTGCCATCCGAATTGACGCGGTGCCGCAGGGAAAGATAGGCTTTCAGCGTATCGCCTGCCAGCTCGCTCGTCGGGGTATCCCAATAAAAGCCCCATTCGATGCGCTCGCTCCGGCTTTGATACGATCGGTACGTATCGCCGTTCATAAAGGGCTCGATCGTGCCCTGGTGCTTTTCGGGAATCTCGCCGAGGAGCAGGCTCCGGGCGACTTCCGGGCTGGCGTATAGCTCGGCGACCCGCGCCTGGATTTCGGAGGTGACCAGCTCCGCCGGCGAATCGGCGGCCCAAGCCGAGGCGCCGCAGACGCATATGGCGAGCAGGATCAGCGCTCTGCTCAATTGTTTGCGTGCTTTCCTGCTCATTTTCGTGAGTGATTTCATGGTAGTATTCCTCTGCACGGCTCTTTTTGCGCGAAAAATGGAGTTGGTTTACATTTAGTATACGGGTTCGGCAGGGAAAACGCAAAGAAAAATGGTACTATATTACCGCAATCCAATATGAATCAAAACGAATCAAAACGAATCAATGCGAATCAATATGATTGTAGAAGGATGTGGGTTTATGCGCAAACACTTTGCGAGGATCGCTCTACTGCTGGCGCTTTTGGTGGCTTGCTCGTCCTGTGCGGCGGGCCTGGCTGATGGCGCGTTCGATGCCGACGCGCTGCGTGGCTGGGACGCGAACGAAGGCTATCAGTACGTGCTCTTTGGCCACTATCCGCAGGAGTACGACGACGAGCCCATCCTGTGGCGCGTGCTCACCGTCAAGAAGGGCCGCGCGCTGCTGCTCAGCGAGCTGATATTGGATACCCACGAATTCGATCTGGAGCAGAACGAATGGGAAAGCAGCGACCTGCGCACGTGGCTGAACCGCGTGTTCATCAACGAGGCGTTCACAAAGGCCGAGCGCGGCATTCTCTACGATAACGGCAAGGTGGGCAAGGTGTTCATCCCCTCCGATGCGGAGCTCACCAATCCGGATTATGGCTTCGTGGACGACAAGTACGCGGCCGACCCCAACCGCATCGCCGAAGGCACCACCCATGCGTACGACAACAACCTTTGGGATGCCAAGGATAGCGATTACACCAACTACTACACGCGCACCAAGGCCAACGAGACCAACGTGCACCTGGTGCGCACCGACGGAATCCTTGCGCTGGCGCGCGTCGAGCGCGATAACGTGGGGGTCCGCGCGGCGATTTGGGTGACCGTCGAAGAACTGCCCTTCACCCAGGGCGAGGGCACGCTGGAGAACCCGTTCTGCGAGGAGGAGTAGCCGCCACCTGGCGATGCGGCGGCGCAAAACGACTTGTGACGGCCCGACACGACCCGACACGACCCGAAACGACGCAAAGCGATTTATCGAGAGGAAGCGGCGGAAGGCCGTATGCTTCCTCTTCATTTTTTGCGCTGAATGTGGTATCATACGCGAATACCAGTAGGCGGAGGAAATCACATGCGCATTATGGAGGAGATCCAGGCTCAACTGCCGCTCATCTGCGCGGATCGCAGCGCATTGCACCGCATCCCCGAGGAGAGCGCGCTGGAGCACAAGACACAGCGCTACCTGCTGGAGGCGTTGGCCGCGCTTGCGCCCGATGCGCTGGGGCCTTGCGCCGATACCGGCGCGCGCGCCGTGTTTCGTGGCGATGGGAGCGGGCGGTGCATCGCCTTTCGCGCCGATATCGATGCGCTTTGCATTGCCGAGGGTACGGGCCGGCCGGATGCATCGGAGCATCCGGGACGCATGCATGCCTGCGGGCACGATGGGCACATGGCCTGCTTGCTCAGCCTCGCGCGGCTGATTGCGGAGCATCGGGGCGAGATGCGCGACGACGTGGTGCTGCTGTTCCAGCCCGCGGAGGAGACCACCGGCGGAGCCCGGCGCATGATCGAGGCAGGCGCGCTGGAAAACCCCAAGGTCGAAGCAATCTACGGCCTGCACATGATGCCCGATCTGCCGCTGGGCACGATTGGCACCTGCATCGGCCCGCTGATGGCGCAGACCAGTGAACTGAACATCACCCTGCACGGGCGTGCGGCCCACGGCGCCCTGCCCCACCTGGGCGTGGACGCGGTGGCGGCGGCGGCGCACCTTTACACCCTGCTGCAGACCACGGTGACGCGGCGGCTCAATCCGTTTGAGCGCGCGCTGGTCACGGTGGGCGTGCTGCGCGCGGGCGAGCGTCGCAACGTGATTGCGGACAGGGCGCGGCTTGAATGCACGGTGCGCACCTTTTCGGATGAAACATACGCGGCGCTGCAGGGCTTCATACGCGACGATGTGCGCGCGGTGGAGGCGGCGTTCGGCGTGCGCGGCGAAATCGAGGAGCCGGTGTGCTACCCCTGCGTGTTCAATCACGAGGGGGAGACCCGCCAGCTCATGAGGGCGGCGGGCTCATTCCTGCTGCAGGTGCCGCCCAAGATGATCGCCGAGGATTTCTCTTTTTTCCAACACGCGGTGCCCGGTGCATACTGCTTCTGCGGCTGCATGGACGATGCGCACAGCGCGCCGCTGCACAGTGAGCGTTTCGATTTCGACGAGCGCGCGCTGCTCTACGGGGTGCAGCTTTTCCACGACCTCATCGCTTGGCGCGCGTAAAGCGGGGAACCGGCGCAGCGGCAGGTCTGCGCAAGCGGTGCATAAACGGGCGGACACACGATATTTTTAGCGCTGGGAGGCGGAAGTATGGGTTTTTTTGATCGGTTTTACTACGGCAAGGCGGGTCAGGCGGATTACACGGAGGATGACCTGCCGTCCAACCGGTTTCAACTGTTCTGGCAGGTGCTGCGCGTGCGGTTATGGAGCCTGGTGCGGCTGAATCTGATTCAGCTGTTGTTCTGGATTCCCATGCTGCTGGTCACGCTGCTGACCTTCATGGCCGCGAACACGATTGATGTCAACGCATCGGGTGAGGAAATCGCCAACCACCTGCTGGGCTTGCTGAGTAATTTTGCCATTCTGCTCATTCCGTGCATACTGATCACCGGGCCCTCCACAGCCGCGGCTTCGTACGTGGCCCGCAACTGGGCGCGCGATCAGCATTCCTTCCTTTGGAGCGATTTCAAGGATGCGTTTAAGGCCAACTGGAAGCAGGGTCTGCTTATCTCGGCGATCACCTCGGTGCTGCCCTTCCTGCTGCTGATTGGCGTTCAGTTCTATGGTTCGCTGGCCCAGAGCAACGCCATTGCCATCATTCCGCAGGTGATGATGGTGATCGTGGGCGTGGTGTGGGCGCTGGCGCTGGTGTTTGCCTATCCGCTCATGGTGGGCTACCAGCTGCGCGTGCGCCAGCTTTTCCGCAATTCGATGCTGTTGGCGATAGGCCGTCTGCCCTTCGCGGTGGCGATTCGCTTGGCGACGCTGTTGCCCATGATCATCGGCCTGGTGGTGTTTGTGTTCTTGGGCAGCGCATACGGTCTGCTGTTCATCGCGCTGTACTATCTACTGATCGGCTTCGCCATGAGCCGCCTGGTGAATGCTTCGTTTGCCAACAGCGTGTTTGATCGATACATCAACCCCAACATCGAAGGCGCGCCGGTCAACTTGGGTCTGCGCGAAAACGATGAAGAGGACGAGGACGAGTAACCCCGCGCATACGGCGGAGTACCCCTGCGCATGCTATGCGGGAATCACCGTGTTGAAACACGCGTTGCGAGGGGGAGGAATTCGCATGAAGCGCGATCATTACGCGCCGCCGACCCACCTGGAGAGGCTTAAATACGAGGTGGCCGAGGAGCTGGGGCTCATGCCCAAGGTGCTGGAGGTGGGCTGGCCAGGGCTGACCACCGCCGAATCCGGCAGGGTGGGCGGAATCGTGGCCCGCCGCCTGCGCGCCGAAAAGCCGCGGGCATAGCCCGACCGCAGGTCGGAATACGCTGGGCGGCGTGCAAAGGATGGATCGATGCTAGAACCGATGTATACGGAATTTGCGCAGGTGTACGATGCGCTGATGGACGATGTGGATTATCGGGCCTGGGCGGCCCACTACCTGGCGCTGCTGCGCGCCCAGGGCTCGGAGCCGCGCAGGCTGGTTGAGTGCGCGTGCGGCACGGGCAGCCTGACCGTGGAGTTTGCGGCGCAGGGCATCGCCGTCACCGGCGTGGATTTGAGCACCGACATGCTGCGCGTGGCGGGCGATAAGGCGCGCAGGCGCGGCGTTTCCGTGCCCTTTGTGCAGCAGGACATGCGCGCGCTCGCGCTGCACCGCCCAGTGGATGCCGTGCTGGCAACCTGCGATGGCGTGAATTACCTGGACACGCCGCAGGCGGTCGGCGCTTTTTTTGCGGCCGCGTATGCGGCTCTTCGCCCCGGCGGCGCGCTGGCCTTTGACGTATCCACGCCCTACAAGCTGGAGCACGTGTTGGGCGAAAATCTCTACGGTGAAAGCCGCTCCGATGTATCGTACCTTTGGCAGAACCGCTACGACCCGTCCTATTCCCGGATTGAGATGGAGCTGACCTGCTTCGTGCGCGAACCCGACGGGCGCTACCGCCGCTTTGACGAGCTGCACCGTCAGCGCGCGCACTCGCGGGAGGAGCTGGAGCGCGGGCTTGCCGAAGCGGGCTTTACCGATATCCGCGCCTATGGCGAGCGTACGTTCGAATCGCCCGCGCCGCACGATCACCGCTGGCATTTCGTGGCCACGCGTACGTAGCAGGGAGACGTTTCTGGGGGCAGCAGACGTCTGTGGATTTGGGGACGTTTCGTGCTCACGCACGACCAAAGGGCTTTCCGGTCGCCCTTTGGAAACCTTCGGGGCGAACCCATCACCGGAAGGAATTTTATGGTATTTTTTGCGTTCTGCGTTTCATACACAAAGGAGGACCTATGAGCTCTGCAACCGACAATCTACTGAACCTGCACAATACGCCCAGCCGCCTTTTGCACGCCACCCTGCGCGGCGGGGAGGCGCGCGTGCTTATTTGCGATGTGACGCGCATGGTGCGCGAAGCCGCCGATATCCACCATTCCAGCCGGGTCTGTACCGTGGCCATGGGCCGCATGATCGCGGCAGCGGCCATGATGGGCTGCCAGCTCAAGGATGTGGGGGAGAGCATCACCCTGACCCTGCGCGGCGATGGCCCCGCCAGTCCGCTGGTGGCGGTGGCGCGGCGCGGCGCGGTCAAGGCCACCATCGGCCAGCCTGAGCTTGAATTGCCGCCGCGTGCCGATGGCAAGCTGGATGTGAGCGGCGCGCTGGGCAGCGAAGGCCGGCTCAGCGTGGTGCGCGATCTGGGCTTTGGCGAGCCCTACATCGGCCAAGTGCCGCTGGTCAGCGGCGAGGTGGGCGAGGACATTGCCATGTACTTCACCGCTTCCGAGCAAACGCCTTCGTTGTGCGCGCTGGGCGTGCTGCTGGGCGATAGCGTCAAGTCGGCGGGCGGCATTCTCATCCAGGCCATGCCCGGCTGCTCGGAGAGCACGCTGGACGCTCTGGAGCTGCGCTCCCAGCTGTTTACCGACCTGAGCGGCCTATTGCACGAGAACACGCTGGAGCAGGTGCTGGCCAGCTGCTTCGATGGCCTGGGCGTATCCATTCTGGAGGAGGTGCCGCTGGCGCTGACCTGCGATTGCACGCGGGATCGCATTGAACGCGCGCTGCTTTCGCTGGGCGCGGCGGAATTGCAGGAGATGATCGACGAACAGCATGGGGCCGAAGTGGGCTGCCATTTCTGCCGCAAGCATTATGCGTTTGACGAGGCCGAATTGGCCGCGCTGCGCGATCAGGCCGGTGCCAACGGCGGTGAGGATTGAGTATGGACGAAACGCGTGTACCGCACAACGTGGTGCCCTTTGCCCGCGATGCGGGCTTTTTGCGCGCGCGTGCGCAGGATCACGTGCGGGCGGGGCGCATGCTGGAGGCGCTGGAGCTCTACCGCCTGCTGGCCGGGCGCGAGGATGCAAATCCGCTGCAGCGGTTCGAGCTGGCTGTGCAGTATAGCGACATGGGCGCGTACGAGCTGGGCAACCGGTTGCTGTATGAGCTGGCGCAGAGCGGCGAGCATTTGGCCGCCTGCTTCTTTACCCTGGGGCGCAATTACTACGTGCAGCAGGACGTGCGGCGCGCGCAGGATTGCCTGTTGACCGCCACGCGCCTGGAGCCCGAGGGGCACTTCGCCGAGGAGTGCGAGGCTATGCTCGATCGGCTCGACGAGGCGCTGGCGGGCGAACGCGCGGAGGATCGAACCGAAAAGGCGATGCAGCGCGGTGTGCAAGCGCTGGAGAGCGGGCAATCGGCGCGCGCGGTACGCTGGCTGGGCTATGCGGAGAGCAAGGGCGCGGGCCACCCGGACGCCCCGGCGCTGCTCTGCTTTGCACACCTGGCGGGCGATCGCCCCGCCGAGGCTCTCGAATGCGCGCGCCGCGCATACCGGAGCGATAAGCACAGCGTGTACGCGCTGTGCGCCATGGCATGCGCGATGTATGCGCAGCGCAACCCGGTGCTCAGCGCCAAATTCCTCGACCGCGCGGAGAGCGAGGCTGAGACGGCCAACGAGATCGCGCTGCTCTGTCAGTGCGCTTGCGAGGTGGGTGCCCACGACATGGTGCTCGCGCTGCTGCGCGTGGTGCATGCCGAGCAGCCCTTCGCGCCCAATTTGCTGCACATGCTGGCCGCCGCCCATTGGAATATCGGGCAGGTGCGGCAGGCTCTGCAGCATTGGGCCACGCTGCGCCGGCTCGACCCCGGCAACCTGGTGGCCTGGGTGATGCACGAGCGCGCAAGAGCGAAGATTGACCAGGGCGAGGTGCAAGAGCCGCCTAGCCCGGAGGAAGCATGCAGCTATCGCATGGAGCTCTCCGCCGAGGATAGCATCGACAAGCTGCTCACCTTGCAGCAGGTGCTGCGCCAAGGGCAGGACGCGATGCAGGCGCGGTTTGAGAGCGACGCCGAGTTCGCCGCCATTTTGGCCTGGGGGTTCACCGTACAGGATGAGCACGAGTCCACGCGCAACGCTATGCTCTCGCTGCTCGGCTCGCTCAAGGGCCAGCGGGCGGAGCGCATGCTGCTGGCGCTGCTGACCGATGCGGAGCAGAGCGAGGAGCTTAAGCGCGAGGTCATGGGCCTGCTGGCCAAGCGTGGCCTGTGCGGCCCCTACTACATGGAGAGCAGCGGGCGCGTGCTGCGCGTGATGGGTCAGGTGGTTTCGCCGGAGGTTGCGCTGCCGCCCAACTGCGAGCGCATCCTGCAGGCCGCCGTCGATCGCCTCACCCCGCGCTACGGCGATGTGGTTCAGGAGCTTTCGCGCATTTGGCTGCCGTTTGTGCAGCGGCGGGAGCAGCCGGGCGAGCCGATCAAGCGGCCCCGCGTATGGATCGCCGCGCTGGAGTGCGCGTATCGTGCCCGGAACCATCGGCACGTCAACCTGGAGCGGCTGTGTGCCCGCCAGCGCATCTCGCTGCGCGCACTGCGCCGCTGCATGCGCATGCTGCTTCAGAATCCCGAGGATTCAAGGGGACCGAAAGGCCCAACCGATCCGAAAGGCCCAATCGACCCAAGCGATCCAATTGATCCAATTGATCCGAAAAACCCGAAGGATTCGAAGGATTCGGAAGATTCGAAAGATTTGCCGGGACAGTCCGGCCCGAAGGAGGACGACCGCCATGCCCAAAGCGAACGCTGATTGTCACTTTGATGGCAAAAACTTTGATTGCATCAACTTCGACGACCACTTTTCCGAATACGTGACCCAGTGGATGAGCGAGAACGAAAAGAAATTTCGCAACAACATGGATCGCATGGAGGAGCAGATGCCCGAGGTCTACATGCGCTGGAGCAACATGCCCGCGCCATGGTTGGACGGGCATGCGCCAGCGCTGTATTTTTCGCAGTTTGACGACACCGACCGCTTGGTGCGCTGGATGTGCGCCTACTTCGAGCGCAAGGTGCCGATCCCCGATCCGCTGCTGGAGCGCATCGTGGAGCTGGGCGATCCGGCCGCCGAGCGGCTCAACGCGCTGCTGACCGATCCGCAAGCGCCGTATGAGGCGGTGCTCACCGCCATGTCGATGCTGCGCGAGCTTTGCTCTGCCCTGCCCATGGCGCTCTACGTGCAGACCATCGCGGCCTGCCCGCAGGCCAACGAGCAGGTCGATATCGCCGCCGAGGCGCTGCAGGGCATGGGGTACGGGGTGGTGGACGCGATTTTGGCCGCGCTGCCCGAAGCCTCCGAGGCAGCCGAAACCATCTTTTTGGATGTGCTTTGCAACTATCCGGGCGATGAGCGCATCTATTCTTTAGCCTTGCGCAAATTTGTTGCCGCGCCGGAGAATCGCGCGTTGTACGCGTCGTACCTGGGCAAGCTGGGCGATCCGCGCGCCGTGCCCGCGCTGCTGGCCGCCGCCGAATCCTCGGAGACCACCTACCTGGATTTTATCGAGATCGCCAACGCCATCGAGGAATTGGGCGGAGACGCACCGCCGGAGCGCGATTTTACGGGCGATCCATTTTATGAGGCTTTAAAGGAATCGCAAAAGCAGGTGGACAAGTGATCACACTAAAGCAGATACAGAACGACCCTGAGATTGCGGCGCTCATCGAGGCGGGAAACGCCTACTTGGCCGCGCTGGGCTACACCGACCATGGCCGCAGGCATGTGGGATACGTGAGCCGCACCGCCTCCTCGGTGCTGCGCGCCCTCGATCATCCGCAGCGGTTGGTGGAGCTGGCGGCCATCGCGGGCTGGGTGCACGATGTGGGCAATTGCGTCAACCGGCACAACCACGGTGCGACCGGGGCGATCATGCTCATGCCCGTGCTGCGTCGCATGGAGATGGATATCGCCGATGTGCTGGAGATCGTAACCGCCGTGGGCAACCACGAGGAGCAGAGCGGCAGCGTGACCAGCGAGGTATCCGCAGCGCTGGTACTGGCCGATAAGACCGACGCGCACCGCACGCGGGTTCGCAACGGGCGGCCCGATCCGGTGGACGTGCACGACCGGGTCAATTTCGCGATCTCCTCGGGCCGGGTCGAGGTCGATACCGCCCGCCGCATCATCCGCCATGAGCTGACCATGGACGATACCTCCTCGGTGCTCGAATACCTGCAAATCTACCTGCCGCGCATCGTGATGTGCGAGACCGCCGCCAAACAGCTGCGCTGCGCGTTTGAGCTGGTTATTAACGGGCATACGGTGAACAACACGGTGAACAACCACTCGGCGTGAGCGCGGCAGGAAAAGCGCCGAACGCGTCGAATGCTTATGTGTCCAAAGCATGACGAAAGTAGTACGTTTCTGATCGGAACTCGTCTTTTCCAATCTGTGCTCCCCACATTTGCGCCGCGAGCGCCAGTTGCGGCTACAAGTTTCATGCCATAAATGCATAGGAACGATGGATGTGGGTACACTCCTGAATGAGAGGAGGGAAAGCGGTGCTCTGTCCCCAATGCGAATATCGATTGAAACGCAGCGACAAGCTCTGCCCCCAGTGCGGGGCGGATGTGGCTGCGCTTCGCTCCCTTTCCCTTCAGGAGCAGGGAACTTCCCCTCAGGAGCAAGGGGCGTCCCTCCCGGGGCAAGCTGTTTCCTTACCCAAACAGGAAGCGCCGCTTTCAGACGACGGGATGAATACCGAGTGGAACGGTCAAACCTACACCCAATACTACCGGGAACCGCCGATAGAGCTGCCGCCCATGCGCCGCGAGGGGCGCAGGAGCTCGCGCCCGCCGTCCGCCGTCGTGGCAAGCGCGGGGCGCAGCGGCCCCCCCGTCCGCATGGCGCCCGAGCCGGTGATCGAGCGGCCCGGTCGCGTGTACGGCGTGGGCGATGCGCCGGAGGGGCCGGTCTACGTGCGCAAGCCGCCGGAGCGCCCGGTGCGGGCCAGCGTGCAGCGCCGGGTGTCGCTCAACCGCTGCGGGCCGCGGATTGGCCTGATCCTGCTGATCGTGCTGGCCGTGGTGGGGCTGGGCGCAGGCACCGCCTGGTACTTCCTGACCACTACGCAGGACGGGCAACTGTATCTGGCCGAAAGAGGCTGGAAGGGCGTGCCGATCGAAGCCTTCTGGCGGCTGGGCGAAAGCAAGATGCGCGAGGGTTACGTGGCCGAGGCCATCGACGCGTTCAAAAAGGCATACAAGGACGAGAAGGATAAGGGCGATACCCCCAACGTCGAAGGAATCCTGGCGTTGGCCAACGCCTATGAGCGCGATGGCAAAATGGAGGACGCGATAGCGCTCTATACCGACCTTATGGGGACGACTTCGCCCAACCACCCCGAGGCCTATGTTCGCATGTATCGCATCTACAAGGACGCAGGCGATCATGCAAACGCGGTGGCTATGCTGGAGACGGGCCGCGATAAGACGGGCCAGGACAGCTTTAACAAGCTGATTCACGAATACTCGCCCAATGCCCCGTATGCGGACCCCAAGGGCGATCGATCCGAAAAGGAAGTGTACGTTACGATTAAAGCGGTCGAGGGGGTAACCATCAAGTACACCCTTGACGACCGGAAGCCCACCAAGGAGACCGTGGAAGCCGAGGAAGATCTTTACGATCCCGTAAAATACGGCAAGGTTTACGAGGGTGAGGAATTCTTTCTTGGCGAGGGCACCACGCGCATTCGCGCGGTAGCCGTGCAGGAAAACGGCGTGCCCAGCAAGGAGATGGACGAGACCTACACCGTCGTGTTCCCCACCCCGGATGCGCCCACGGCCAACGTTGCTTCGGGCACATACGATTACGCGCCCAACGTAAAAATCACGGCAAAGAACGACAAGTGGGCCATCTATTACACGGTGGATAACACGGTGCCCACCATCAACTCCACGCGCTACACCGGCCCTGTAAAGCTGCCCAAGGGCCTATGCTACCTGCGCGCGATTGCGGTCGATCTGCGCGGCAAGGTCAGCTACGAGATGAACGTAGAATACGACGTGAAGGTTCCGGTCAAAAAGAGCTTTAACGCGGACGATCGCTTCGATAAACTGGTGCTTATGAAGACTACCTACGATCAGTTTGTGCGCGCCTACGGCAAGCCCCTGAAGTATGAACAGATCGACATCGGCAGCGAGGATGAGAAGTACCGCGCCGATTACGACTTTGGCTACGCCTGCTTCCTGCAGGTTGAAGCGGCGGGCAAATCCGTGCTGTACGAGCTGATGGTGGAGAGCGGGGGGATCGTGGGCCCTCGCAAGATAACGATCGGCTCGGAGCAGGACAAGGTGATCGCCGCCTTCCGCGACATGGGCGGGCAGGAGCGCGAAAACGGCGAACGATTGCTGTACGATAACAATCTGAATTCCATCGGCGTCTACCGCCTGGGCGAGGATGGCAACTACGCCGCCCATTACTACTACCCGCGGGATAAAAAGAACGAGTTTGTCGAGGTGGCGTTCTACTTCCAGCGCGATCAGGTGGTGCGCATGCATTGGGTGCGCTATATCGGGGATAAATAGAGAGATTGGAAGCGCTGAGAAGGATTCCAAAGGGTGAGCGATAAGCCCTTTGGCCGCCCTTCGCAAAGGGTGGAATTCCTTGCGTTGCTTCGCTGCGGTACATTTCGCATCTGCGGATGCGACCAGGGCTTTGCGATCGCCCTGGACCTTCGCGGCCCATCTGCGTAGCTTTAGTTGATAGTCTAAGGGCTGCCGCCTGGCAGCCCTCTTTGCGTGATGTGTATCGATTCGGTGTGTGGATCAATCCTCGATCTTTTGCTCCTTGGGCACCAAGAATACGAAGATCACCCCGCCAATCAGGAACATGAGCGCCACGGGAATTACGCCGGCCTGCACCTGCCCGGTGAGCTGCGCGGCCACGCCGAACAGCGCCGGGCCCAGCACGGCCGAGAATTTGCCGAATACATCGAAGAAGCCGAAGTATTCGCTGGAGCGATCCTTGGGCACCAGCTTGCCGAAGTAGCTGCGGCTCAGCGCCTGGATGCCGCCCTGCGCCGTGCCCACCAGCGCGCCCAGCAGCACGAAATCGAGGATGGTATTCAGGAACAGCCCGACCCCGCACACCACCAGGTAGGTGCAGATGCCCACCAATATCATGGTGCGCGCGCCGAATTTCTTGGCCAGCACGCCGTAGAGGATGGCGCAGGGGAAGGCGACCAGCTGCACCGCCATGAGCACCAGCAGCAGGTGGAGGGGCTCCAGGCCCTTGGCCGCGCCGAACTTGGTGGCCAGATGGATGATGGTGCCCACGCCATCGATATAGAAGAAATAGGCGATGATGTACCACATCAGGCCCTTGTTCTTGATGATCTTCTTGAACGTGGCGGTGATATTTTGGAAGGATTGGCGCACGATACCGCCCGAGCGCGGCACGCTGTGGGTCTGCTTAACGTTGCGCAGCATGGGGATGGTGAACAGCCCCCACCAGAGCGCCGTGAGCACGAACGAGATGCGCATGCCGGTTTCCTGGGAAAGGCCAAGCGCGCCGTGGAATTGGTAGAGCACCAGCGCCGCGATCAGCGGTATGGTGGAGCCGGTGATGTAGCCGATGCCGTAGCCCATGGAGGATACCAAATCCATGCGGTCCGGGGTGGTGACGTCGCCTAGGAAGCTATCGTAGAAGAGCACCGAGCCGCTAAAGCCGATGTTGGCGACCATGTAGAACAGCAGCAGCACCAGCCAGCTGCCCGTGAAGGCCAGCAGCGCGGTGCCGACGACGCCGATGAGCATGAACACCGTGAACAGGCGCTTTTTGTAGCCGGGGAAATCGCCCAGTGAGCCCAATATCGGCGCGAGCAGCGCGCAGATGAGGAAGCTCAGCGAGGTCGCGTAGCTCAGGTAGGCTGTGCTGGTGGTGGCATCGACACCGGCGGCTTTGCCCAGTACGTCGAGGAACAGCGGGAAGATGGTGGCGCACACGATGGTGGAAAACGCGGAGTTGGCGCAGTCGTATAGGATCCAGCCGAGCTCCTGCTTCGTGAATCGCGGGGTTTTCTGGGGTTTTGTTGCGATCATGGCGGGCCCTCCTATGTGCTTTGTACTTCAATGTAATTGCATTATACGCGCATTTGTAAGTTTAGGGAAGAGGCAATCTAACGGCGGGCTTGCTGCGGATTATTCCACCGGCGTGCCGTCGCCGTGGTGCGGGTTGGCGTGCACCGTGCAGTGCAGCACGTCGGGCAGGCTATCCTCCAGTTTGTGATGCACTGCCTCGGCTACCCGGTGCGCCTGCTCGAAGGTGAAGGTGTGATTTACCGCGATCTCTACATCGATATAGAGTCGGTTGGCGTGCTGGCGGGTGCGTAGCGTGTCGATGTGCAGCACACCCTCGGTTTCGCGGATGAGCTGCTCGATGCGCCGCAGCGTCTCCCCATCGGCGGATACATCCACCAGCTGCCGCACCGCGCTGCGCCCGATGTGATAGGCCGCCCACAGGATGGCCGCACAGATGCCCAGCGAGGCCAGCGGATCCATGATGCGCAGGCCCAGCTTCGCGCCGCCAATGCCGATGAGGCTGCCCACCGAGCTCAGCGCGTCGCTGCGGTGATGCCATGCGTCGGCCATCATGGCCGTGGAGCCCAGCGCCTTGGCGTTATGCCGCGCGTAATGGAAAAGACATTCCTGCACGGCGATGGATAGGGCGGCGGCCAGCAGGGGGAACAGGCCGGGTTCGGGCAGCGCTTCCAGGGCTTTCTTCGAAAACAGCGCCTGCAATCCGCTGGAGCCAATGCCCAGCGCGGTAAGGGCCAGCAGCGCGGCCAGCGCCAGCCCGGTCAAGGTTTCCAGCTTTTGGTGGCCATAGGGATGCTCCGCATCGCTTTCCTTGGCGCTGATGCGCAGGCCCACCATCACCATCACCGTGGTGCCCACATCGGAGAGCGTGTGCACCGCGTCGGTGATCATCGCGCCGCTGTGACCCAGCCACCCGGCCAGGAACTTGACGGCCATCAGCACGGCGTTGATCAGCAGCGTCACCCACAGTACGCGCTGTGCGCTCGCGGCATGTTTCTGCTCCAAGACCGGCATCCCCTCCTTTTTTGCTCCTTGGCGACAGTATAGCAAAGCACCGGCGGAAAGAGAAGCGCGTTTTCATCCCGCCCCAGTCTGGCATTTTATACAACGCTTGGAAGGCTTTTTCGCTTGACATGCCAAGACGTGGGCGGGTACAATGATCTAAGAATTGTGAAGCCCACATAATCATACATTCTGCAATACGGCAAGAAGAAAACGGCGAAAAGAATACGGTGAGAAGAGAGGAAGCCCGCGCGTTATGCGCACGGGCGCGGGGTGTACGCAAATGCAAAAGATTGTTGTCCAACAGGCGTCTACGCTGAAGGACAAGCCCAAGAGCTCCGGCGAGTTGGGCTTCGGCAAGCTGTTCACCGATCACATGCTGGTGATGGATTATACCCAGGGCGAGGGCTGGGGCGATGTCCGCATCCTTCCCTACGCGCCCTTCGAGATGGACCCGGGCTGCGTGGTGCTGCACTACGCGCAGACTATATTTGAAGGACTCAAGTGCTATCGCCGGGCCGATGGCGGGCTGCAGCTCTTCCGCCCCCGCGACAATTTCAACCGCATGAACACCTCGGCCCGCCGAATCTGCATGCCAGAAATCGATGTGGAGCTGGTGCTCAGCGGGCTCAAGCGGTTGCTGGAGCTCGATGGCGATTGGGTGCCCTCCTGGCCCGGCACTTCGCTATACGTGCGCCCCACCATGATCGCTACCGATACGATGCTGAGCGTGCACGCTTCGCATTCCTATCGTTTCTTCATCATCCTCTCGCCCTCGGGTCCGTACTACGCCAGCGGGCTGGCCCCGGTGAGCATCTACGTGGAGGATGAATATGTGCGCGCCGTTACCGGCGGCGTGGGCTTTACCAAGACCGGCGGCAACTACGCCGCCTCCATATTGGCCGGACGCATCGCCGAGGAGAAAGGCTTTGCTCAGGTGCTGTGGCTGGACGGCAAGGAGAACCGCTACGTGGAGGAAGTGGGTTCGATGAACATGTTCTTCCTCCTAAAGACGGATCGGGGCAGCGAGCTGATCACCCCGCCGCTCAACGGCTCGATCTTGGGCGGCATCACGCGCGACAGCATCATGACGTTGGCCGCCGAGCTTGGCCATCCGGTGACCCAGCGCCGCCTTGCGATCGATGAAGTTTTCGATGCGGCGGAGCGCGGGGAGCTTAGCGAAGCCTTTGGCACGGGCACAGCGGCCGTGGTTTCACCGGTGGGCTTGCTGCGCTGGGGCGAGCGCGAGGTGAAGCTGTCCGAGGGCCGCATTGGCGAATTGACGCAGAGGCTATACGATGCGCTGACCGGCATCCAGTGCGGACTGCTGCCGGATACGCACGGCTGGGTGGAATCCGTCCGCTGACGCTGCGCGAGGCGTATTTCGAGCCGCACCCATCGGGCACACGAAAGCAGGGTTATGCCCCGAGAATATGAAGCACGATGCGGGGGAGGCAGATTCTTGTTTCGCATGCAAAAGGTTACGGACGCTGATTGGAGCACGCGCACGTTGAGCGCCATGCGCGCACAGCGTTGGGAGGATTGGGTTTCGGAGCTATCCGAGGTGCGCGATGGCGCGCTATCCGGGCTGACGGCCCAGGAGCTACGGTTTCGGATCGAATGCGGTTGGCAGGCTGTGCCCTGCAAGCCGGTGGCCGCGCAGCAGGAGGAAGTCGCGCTGCGTGTGGTGCTGGAGGCGTTGCCCCGGCAGGTGGATTGCCTGGCCATTCCCGAGCATTCGCTGCTGGAGCGCATGCTGGTGCAGGGGGGCAGCGCGGTGCTGGAGGAGCTGGAGGAGCTGGAGGCGGCCTGTGCGCTGCGCCACCGCCTCTGGGTGGACGTGGGGTACTTGGCGGGTGAGATCGTCGCGCGGCTCGATAGCCGCCTGATCCAGCCGCTGCGCGAGGCCATGGAGCGGCCCGCCCACGCCGCGGTGCGCATGCGCCTTTTCTCGGTGCACGCCACCATCAGTGGGTTGCTCTACATCGCGGGCGCGCTCGACGATTGCGCGCCGCAGCAGCTTTTCATGCAGCAGGTGCTGCAGGCCGAGCCGGAGGACGAGGAGGCGCAGCACCTGGCGCGCCAATACCTCTGGGCCGCATACGATTGCGTCGATTATCCGCAGGGCGTGCTGCTCGTGCATCCGGCGCTGGCCGATCCGGAGGCGTTTATCGAAAGATGGACCCATCCCGTCGGCGCGCAGCAGGTGGATGCCGTGCAGCTATTGGGCGGAATGCAGGGCGTGCTTCCCGTAGAGGAGCCCCTTGATGCCGCGCTGGCTGCCGTGCTCAAGGGTGCGCTGCGGCCCAGCCAAGACCCGGATTGCTGCGTGCAGGAGCTTCGGCTGCTGGCCAAGCAGGGCGCGCCCCTTGAAGCGCTGCACTACGTGCTGGCCCCGAAGCTTTGCGTGCTGGAGACCCCGGCCATCCGCCATGCGATTCACGCGCTCTGGCAGGGCGTACCCCGCTGGGAGGGGCATTACGCGCACTCGAGCCGGGCTGTGCAATAATCGGCGGGGCACACGAGACAGTCCGCAACGAAAGGGAAGCTTGAACGCAGAGGCTCGCACTTCTGCGTTTTCGCATGCCGATGGCTCTGCAAGCCGTTAGGAGGAAACCATGCGCCACATGATTCCCAAGGATGTTGAACCGGTGGAGCTGCGGGTCTATTTGGCCCGGGCGCTGTCCGGCATGCCGGAGTGGGTGGTGCGTAAGGTGCTGGCCGAGCGCCAGGTGAAGCGCGAGGGGCGGCGGCTGGAGGCGGCGGAGCAGGTGCGCGGCGGCGAGGAGCTGGTGATCTACCTGCCGCGCGAGGCGATGAACCGGGCGGGTGCGGAGAGCGCGGCGCACAGAGAGCCGGAGATTCCGACGGTGTACGAGGATGCGCACATCTGGCTGGTGAACAAGCCCCAGGGCATCGCATCGCAGCGCGCCGACGATCCGCGCAGAACGCCGGGCGTGCTGGAGTGCCTGCAGGCTGCGCTGGATGCCCGCGGCGAACGCTGCGAATTGCGGCTGTGCCACCGGCTCGATCATCAAACGGGGGGGCTGCTGCTGCTGACCAAAGGGGCCGAGGCCGAAGCCCTGCTGCGCGAGGCGTTTGCCCGGCGCGCGCTGGAAAAGACGTATACCTGCTTGGTGGCGGGGACGCCCGAGCCCACCGAAGCCACGCTGACCGCCTATCTGCGCAAGAATGCGGAGGCGGCGCGGGTGACCGTTCGCGATGGGCCGTTCGCGGGCGCACAGCCCATTGAGACCGCGTACCGCGTGCTTTGCGCGGGCGACATCGCGAGGCTGGAGGTGCGGCTGATCACCGGGCGCACGCACCAAATCCGCGCACACCTGGCGCACATCGGGCATCCGGTGCTGGGCGACGATAAATACGGCGACCGTGCCCTCAACCGGCGGCAGGGCGCGCGCGTACAGAAGCTTTGGGCGACGCGGCTGGTGCTGCACGTGGGCGGCGCGCTGGCCGATCTGAACGGGCGGGCGTTTGTGGCGGAGGCGCCGTTCTAGCCAAGCGGCGTTGTAATACCAATTCCAACTACGTTTTGCCACAATCCAGCGGATCTTTTTCCGATCGGCGTTGTCGTGCCTCGGTCAGCGTAGCTGCCGGCTACGCCTCCTTCGGACTCCTAGCCGAACGTAAAAATCTCTCGCTGGCTTATTGGCAAAACCTAATTGGAATTGGTATAAATAGCGGCCTTGGCGGTCTGTGTACCAATCAAACAAACGAAGAACCAAACGAGGAAACAAACGAAGAACCAAACGAGAAAACAGACGAGAAATCACACGAAGAATCGTATGAAGAATCGTATGAAGGAGAGCAAAATGCGGATTGGCTTGATTGCCATCGATATGGATGGAACCTTGCTCAACACCGAGCACACCATTTCCGAGGCGAGCGCACAGGCGCTGCGCGAGGCGACGCAGGCGGGCATCGTGGTGGCGATCTGCTCCGGGCGCATGCCCGAGGATATCAACTGGTATGCGCAGCAGGCCGGGCTTTCGTGCTGGGTCTGCGGGGGCAACGGTTGCCGCGTGCTCGATGCGCCTTACGGCAAGCTGATTGAGGAGCACGTCATTGATCCGGCGACGGCGCGCGTTTGCGTGGAGCTGGGTCTGGCGAGCGGCCTGGAGGTATTCGCCTTTGCCGGGACGCGCACGTACACCTCGTGCCTGCCCGAGGGCACGGACGAGGAGCAATGGATTCAGCGGCAGAAGCAGCATGGCTGCACCGATGCGCGCGTTGGCGCACAGCCGCTGCGCGATGCGGCGGATGCCGGCGAAATCAACAAACTGATGGTGATCGACCGCACGGGCGGCGCGGCGTTGGCCCCGGTGCGGGAGCGGTTGAACGGCTTGCCGGAGGTGGAGCTGACCAGCTCCTGGGCCGATAACATCGAGATATTGCCTGCGGGCGTAAACAAGGGCACTGCGGTGGCGGCGCTGGCCGCGCGATTCGGTATCGAGCGCGAGCGGGTAATGACCATCGGCGACCAGGAAAATGACCGGGCCATGATCGAATGGGCCGGATGGGGCATCGCCATGGGCAACGCCACGCCGGAGATACGGGCCATCAGCCGCTGGATTACCAAAGACAACGCCCACGAAGGCGTGGCCGTGGCCGTTCGCCGGTGGGCGTTGGAAGAGGAGGGTTTTATGGCGGACTCTGCGGAGGCGTAATGCGGATGCCTGCGGAGGACGCTTGGCTTACTGCGGCGGCAGCGAGGTGGTCAGCCGGATCAGGGTGACTTTGGGCGAATTAAAGAGCCGCAGCGGTATGCTGTATGCGCTGGATACGCCCAGGCCCGGGCTGATATATTGCGAGATGCCTGCATTTTGCGAAAGGCCCTGGGTGCGCTTATCGCCGGGGAACCATCGGCCGCCCGTGGTGCCGCTGCTGGGCACGTACACCGGGCCTGCGAAGGGCAGGCGAACCTGCCCGCCATTGTAGTGCCCGGAGAGCACCAGATCGAGCGGTTGGCTCTTGCTTCCGCTGGTGGTGGAGCTGAGGCTGGTGTTTTGCAAGGTGCTCAGGTAATCGGCCTGCAGCGGAAAGTGCACCAGCGCCAGATGCAGATCGCCGGGCTGCATGCGCTCTCGCGCTGAGCGCAGCTGCTCGAGCATGTCCAATTGGTAGAGCGCAAGACGTTCGCGCGCCTTGATGCCCGGCGTGTTTGCGTTGCCGCCCTCCTGATCGTTGCGCAGCTGGTTTCGGTACCGGGCTTCGGTTGCGTCCACGTCCAGGCTCAGCTGCCAACCGGGCACGATCCAAATCGATTTGCCGTTGACGGAGATCTGTTGCGGCGCGTCTACGTAGATCGCACCTTTTCTTTGCGCGCTGGTAACAAATTCGGCCAGCACATCGTTTGTATAATGGGGCTCGCCGATCAGCGCGGGGGGATCGTTGTCCCCGGCGATGAAAAGCACCGGTCGCTTGGTGGGCTCCAGCACGTCCAGCAGCTCGTAGAACGCATAGGGATCGCCATCGGCGGCGGTGACGTCGCCCGATATGCATACCGCATCGAAGTGGTATTTGCTCAGCGCGCTGGCCAACTGCCGCTGCTGTGCGCCGAAGCGCTTGCCGTGCAAATCGGAAATGTGTAAAATGGTGTAGCCATCGAATGCGCGATCCATGCCGGTGAGCACGACCTTTACGCTTTCCACTTGGGCGTAGTTGTTATCGAACGCTATATAGCCGGTAAGCACCACCAAGACGATAACGCTCACCAAAAAAAACCAGCCCGCGTGAAAATTTCCACGCGTGCGTTGGTCGGAGAACATGGTGAAGCTCGGTTTTGCGCGCCGCCGGGAACGAAGCGAGGGCGAGCGAGCGCTGGGGCGTGCGTATCGGTAGGTGGTGGCTGGGATCACGTTGCGGTACATGCTATCCGACCCTTTCCCATCGACGATGGTGCAAAGAACACCGTGAGTAACATTGCGCAAAGGTGCTCATTCCTCCGAAAACGGGGAAATAAGCCAAAAAAGGAAAAAGCGTGACATAATTCTGCCACATCTGCGCGATATAGTGTATTATAGGCGGTATTCCTTTCGGTTGCAACCGCTAGATGTTTTCAAACTTAGAGTTTTTTGTTACAATTTGATGTAAGCAGTCTGATGAGAGTTATCTGATGCGAGCTATCGCGAAGAGCTGCTTGCGTCAGACCGATTCGCCCCGATGAGATTACGCGAATGAAAGGCGGAATGTTCGACAGGAATCCGCAGGCCTTGCCATTCAAAAAGGCGCGGCGCTGTGCTATACTGTGGGGCGTGCCGGGGAAGCAAAATGGCGGCATCGAAGATCAAGACCGTATACGTATGCAGCTCCTGCGGGTATGAGACTCCTCGCTGGCTGGGCAAGTGCCCGGATTGCGGCGAATGGAACACCCTGGCGGAGCAAACCACCGCACCCGAAGCCCCGGCGCAAAAGCCTGCCAAGCAGCGTGCAGGCACCGGGGCGATGCCGCTGAAGTTGCGCGATATCCCCGAGGAAACCTCGCTGCGGGCCAGCACCGGCATCGGCGAGCTGGATCGGGTGCTGGGCGGGGGCGTGGTGGCGGGTTCCATGGTGCTGGTGGGCGGCGATCCGGGCATCGGCAAATCGACGCTGCTGCTGCAGGCCATGGCCAATTTGGCCAGCCAGGGCGGCCCGGGCAATCAGGACGCGCCCGTGCTCTACGTGACGGGGGAGGAATCCGCACGCCAGGTCAAGATGCGCGCGCAGCGCTTGGGCGTGGATGCCAGCGCTCTCTACATACTGGCCGAGAACGCCATGGATTCGCTCGAATCGCGCTTCGAGGAAATCCAGCCTAGCTTCATGGTGGTGGATTCCATCCAAACCATGTACAAGCCTGAGATGGCTTCGGCCCCGGGCAGCGTATCCCAGGTGCGCGAATCGGCGGCGGTGCTGATGCGTCTGGCGAAGACCAGCGGCTGCGCGATCTTCGTGGTGGGCCACGTGACCAAGGAGGGCGCGATTGCCGGGCCCCGCGTGCTGGAACACATGGTGGACGTGGTGGCCTACTTCGAGGGAGACCGCCAGCACGAGTATCGCATTCTGCGCGCGGTCAAGAACCGCTTTGGCTCGGTGAATGAGCTGGGGCTCTTCCAAATGCAGGAGGAGGGCATGACCGAGGTGGCCAATCCTTCCGAACTGCTACTTTCGGCCCGCGCGCGGGGGGTGGCCGGGTCGGCGGTGTTCTGCGGCATGGAGGGCTCGCGCCCCATGCTGGTGGACGTGCAGGCGCTGGTGGCGCAGACCGCCTACGGCAATCCGCGGCGCACTGCCAATGGCATCGAGCTGGGCCGCCTGGCGGTGATGTTGGCCGTGCTGGAGAAGCGGGCCAAGCTGCCGCTGTACAATCAGGATGTGTACATCAACGTGGCGGGCGGATTGGCGCTGACCGAGCCCGCGGCCGATCTGCCGCTGTGCGCGGCGGTGGCCTCCTCGCTACGGGATATCGCGGTGCCCGCCGATTGGGCGGTGATGGGCGAGGTGGGGCTGGGCGGCGAGGTGCGCGCCATAGGACAGGCCGAGCGCCGGTTGGCAGAATGCAAGCGGCTGGGCTTCTCCACCTGCGTGCTCCCCCGCGAGAACGCCAAGCGCCTGCGCAGCACCCAGGATATGAAGCTCTACGGCGTAGACACGCTGGCTGAGGCCATCGGCGTACTGCTGGGATAAATCGCAAAATCGTTGGGCAATGTTGGGAATAAAACCCGGCAGCGGGGGCAAGCTAGAGGCGGAGACGCTCTCGAAGATCGATCCATCTTCATGCATCGATCCAAACAAAAGGTCATTCGACCCAACTTTCAGCAAAAAGGAGGAAAGCGCGGTATGAAGAACACGAACATCAAGCGATGGCTGCGGACTTTGACGGTACTGATCGGTGGCGCGGTTGGCGGAGGCTTTGGCCTGCTGGCCATTCAAGGCTGGCGCTTGCTTGCCAACACGGGCCGGGTAGCGTACTGGGATCCGTTGACCGCGATAGGCGTTGGAGCAGCATTCACATTTTTAGGCCTTTTCATATCCTACATATTTGCTTCGCGCATCATCGACGGATTCACTTCGCTGGTCGCACGCATGGAGCGTTACCTGAATGCCACCCCCATGGCGCAGGTCTTTGTGGGGGCGGTGGGCCTGATCGTCGGTCTGGCGATCGCGGCGCTGATAACGCAGCTATTTACTTTCGCGGGCTCGCCGTTCTTTGCGGTGCTGGCGGTGATCACCTACCTCGTCATGGGCTACCTGGGCGTGGCGGTGAGCACCAAGCGCTGGCGAGAATTCCCGATGCTTTCGCTCATGCGGCGCGGAGAGCGGCGCAGCGAGCGGGCGAGCGCACCGGTTAGCGGCGGTGTGCCCAAGATATTGGATACCAGCGTGATCATCGACGGGCGCATATTCGATATCTGCAAAACAGGCTTTGTGGAAGGGCCGCTGATCGTATCCCAATTTGTGCTGGACGAGCTCCGCCACATTGCCGATTCCAGCGATGCTCTGCGCCGCAACCGGGGCCGCCGCGGCCTGGACGTGCTGCAGCGCCTGCAAAAGGAGCTGGACCTGCCCATCACCGTGGACGAGACCGAATTTGAGGAAGCCGACGAGGTGGACGTCAAGCTGCTCAAGCTTGCGCAGCAGATCGGCGGCATCGTGGTCACCAACGATTACAACCTGAACAAGGTGGCCAGCGTGACCGGCGTGAGCGTGCTCAACATCAACGAGCTGGCCAACGCGGTGAAGCCGGTGGTGCTCCACGGCGAGGAGATGGCGGTGCAGGTCGTGCGTGAGGGCAAGGAGCCCGGGCAGGGCGTGGGCTACCTGGAGGATGGCACCATGATCGTGGTGGACAACGGCCGCCGTTACGTGGGTGAAACCGTGGAGGTGGTGGTGACCACCGTGCTGCAGACCTCGGCAGGCCGCATGATCTTTACGAAAATGAAGCAGGCCGACAAGGTTGGATAACCGAAACTCGATGGGGATATCGGGGCCAGCTGGGAAGCGATTCCGGCTGGCTTTTTTGATTCCCGGCGTTCTCCTTTTTTCATTCCTTTTTAACATTTCTTTACTTTAGGCGTTTTCCTATTCGAAGGCTTCCTGCATTTACCGCATCCGTCGGGCATCATCTTCTTCCTGCGCGCGCAAGCTATGTGCACGAGGCGATGCGAAAACCATGCATACACGGAGAAAGGGAGATCGATAGTTCATGAATCGAACGAAGGTCAAAGGATTTGCGCTCATGCTCTGTCTGGCGATGGTCGCGGGGCTGTGTGCGGGCTGCGCTACCAACCAACCCGGCACTCTGAAAGATAAGAACACCCTGCCCAGCGGCGCGGACACGCCTCAGCCTACGCTGAGCGGCGAGGACGGCCCCTCGAGTTCCGATATGCCCATCGACAAGAGCATCCAGCTACCCGCCAAGCTCAAGATGAGCGCGGATGGACAGCCTTCCCTCACCGTCTATGTGGAAAAAGAGAAGCGGAGCGAGAGCATGCCGCTGGAAAAATACCTAGAGGGTGTGCTGGCCGGGGAGATGAAGAACGATTGGCCGCTGGAGGCGCTAAAGGCCCAGGCCATCCTGGCGCGCACCTTCGTGCTCAAGTTCGTGGAGGAGAAGAAATCGAAATACCCGGACGCCGATATCTCCACCGACATCGAGGAGGCGCAGGCCTACGATGCTTCGGGGGTCAACGACCGCATCCGTCAGGCGGTCAACGAAACCAAGGGTCAGGTGCTTTCGGCGCAGGGCACGCTGCCCTTCGGCTGGTTTCATGCGCATTCGGGCGGCATGACCGCCAAGGCCAAGGAAGGCCTGGAATACGAGAAGGCTGAGCCGCCCTACACCAAGATTGTGGAGGGCAAGGAGAGCAGCAAGGCCCCCAAGGACGTGGCCGCATGGACGGTCACCTTCTCCGCCGCCGAGGTGATGAGGGCCGCCGCCAAGGTGGGCGCGAAGGGCGATGCGCTGGAGAGTATCCAGATCGGTCAAAAGGGGGAGTCCGGCCGCGCCACCACGCTGATCATCAATGGAAACAGCGTGCCCGCCGCCTCCTTTCGCATCGCGCTGGGCAGCACCAAGATGAAATCCACCCTGCTGGAGGAGGTCAAGCTGAATGGCAGCCAAGTGACCATGAAGGGCAAGGGCTATGGCCACGGCGTGGGCATGTCGCAATGGGGTGCGTACGGGCTGGCCGAGCAGGGCGAGAAGGCCGAGAAGATCGTGACCTACTTCTTCCAGGGGGTCAGTGTGGTACGGCTCTGGTAAAGGCCCGAAGCGGATTTCGGTGATACACGACAAAAAACCGCTCAACATCCGGCTGCACAAAGGGATTCCCCCTTGAGCGACCGGTGTTGAGCGGCTTTTCTAAGCGCGAGTGTTTGGGTTTATCTCCGTTTTGCTCCGGCTTACTTCTTAATCAGCTTCTTGATGAAGGAGACGATGGCCATGAGCACGCCGCCGCCGATGCCGCTGCCCACGATGTTGGTCAGGATGCCCACCAGGTCCAGGCCGCCGGCCTGGGAGCCAATATTCAGCGCGTTGAGCAGCTGGCCGCCGCCGACGCCGCCCAGGATGCCCGCGATGATGTTGCCCACGTTGCCCAGAGAAATCTTGGGGAACACCTTGCCGGCGCCTACGCCGCCCAGGCCGCCGCCCACCAACTGCACCACGAGATTCACGATATTGCCCATTTGAAAAACCTCCTATATGTCTTTTGATTTTGTTGAAATACATGCCCGATCAAGATGAGTGCGAAAAAGCTTTGATCTTCGATGTAATTCGACATCAGGTATTCGACAAACGGAAATAAAACCCTGCATTACAGATGTACTACAGCCAATCATTTTTCAGAACACGAACGTTTTTTATAAAAAGATGTTAAACGTTAAGATTTCCGGTTGCTTTCAGGGGGGTACTCTGCTATCATGAGCGTGTTCTTTTCGGAAAAAGGCGGCGAGCATTCGCCGGAGAAAGAGGCGCGCGATGTCCGATCGATCCCACGAAGCCCAGCTCCCCAAGGCCGCGCTGCTCATGGGCAGCGATAGCGATTTTGATGCAGTCAAGGGCTGCATTGCGGTGCTTAAGGAGTTCCATATTGAATGCACGGTTCGCGTGATGAGCGCGCACCGTACCCCCGCCATGGTCGCCGATTTTGCCAAGGGCGCGCGCAAGGCGGGTTACGACGTGATCATCGCGGCTGCAGGCAAAGCCGCGCACCTGGCCGGAGTGATCGCCGGGCACACCACGCTGCCGGTGATCGGCATTCCGGTGAAATCCTCGTTGATGGATGGGCTGGATTCGCTGCTTTCCACGGTGCAGATGCCCACCGGCATCCCGGTGGCGACCGTGGCGGTGAACGGCGCGGACAACGCCGGATACCTGGCGGCGCAGATGCTTTCGCTGCGCTACCCCGAGCTGGTGGCGGCGCTCGAAGCGCACCGCGTGCGCATGGCCGAGGGCATCGCCAAGGCCGATGCGGCGCTAAATGCGCGGCTTGAGGGGGAGTAGCCCCCGCCCAGCGCTCGAAGGGCAGCGACGCAGGACAGCATCGGGGCATCCGCCTGCCTAGGCCGGATGCCGGACTTTTGTGATAACGAGGTGAATCCGCGATGGATGAATTCCGCTTGGACGACCAAATGGAGGAGGCCTGCGGCGTGTTCGGCATGCTCGACCCAAAGCGCGAGCTGGACGTGGCACACGACGCGTACTATGGCCTATATGCCCTGCAGCACCGGGGGCAGGAGAGCGCTGGTATCGCCGTTTCCGATGGGGAAACCGTGCGCCATCACCGGGGCAAGGGGCTGGTGTGGGAGGTGTTTGGTGAAGGCGAGGCGATCAGCGAGCTAACCGGGCACATGTCCATCGGCCATGTGCGCTACTCCACCTTCGGCAGCAACGATCCCATCAACGCGCAGCCGCTGGTGGCGCGCTACAAGGGCGGCACGCTGGCCCTGGCCCACAACGGCACGCTGGTGAACGCCGGGAGCCTGCGCACCCGGCTGGAGGACGCGGGCGCGATCTTTCAGACCACGGTGGATTCCGAGGTGATCCTCAACCTGCTCGCCCGCCTGGGCGGCGCTTCGCTGGAGGCCTCGATCCTCGAGATGATGCGTGTGACGCGCGGCAGCTATGCGCTGGTGCTCATGACGCGCGATCAGCTCATCGGCATTCGCGATCCGTTTGGCATCCGTCCGCTATGCCTGGGCAAGAAGGAGGAGGCGTACGTGCTGGCCAGCGAAAGCTGCGCTTTTGACGCCATCGGCGCGGAGTTTGTGCGCGACGTGCATCCCGGGGAGGTGCTGATTATCGATCAGCACGGCCTGCGCTCGGTGCGCGTGCCCACGCCGCTGGAGAGCAAGCTTTGCATATTTGAATTCGTGTATTTCGCGCGGACCGATTCCATCATCGATGGCGTGGGCGTGTACGCGGCGCGCAAGCGGGCCGGTCAGCGCCTGGCCATGGGCGACGATGTGAAGGCCGATATGGTGATCGGCGTGCCCGACAGCGCGCTGCCCGCCGCCATGGGCTACGCGGAGCAGAGCGGCATCCCTTACGGCGACGGCCTCGCCAAAAACCGTTATGTTGGAAGAACGTTCATCCAGCCCACGCAGGACATGCGCGAGCACGGCGTGCGCACCAAGCTCAACGCGCTGACCCGCAATGTGCGCGGCAAGCGCATCGTGATGGTGGACGATTCCATCGTTCGCGGCACCACCAGCAAAAAGATTGTGGACATGCTGCGCACCGCGGGGGCGCGGGAGGTGCACATGCGCATTTCCTCGCCGCCGGTCATCTACCCCTGCCACTTTGGCGTGGATACCGGCACCAGCGATCAGCTCATCGGCTCCACGCTGGCCGTCGATGAGATTTGCAAGTACATCGGCGCGGACAGCCTCCGTTTTCTGGATCAGGATGCGCTGCTGAGCACGGTGGAGGATTCGGGCTGCGGCTTCTGCACTGGCTGCTTCGATGGCAGATACCCTATGGCCGTGACCGACAGCGGCGACATCGCGGAGCTCGAGCTTTGACCGTAAGGTGTTCGCAAACATCGCCAGACACATCATACGCATGAGGAGGAAGCACATGATTACCTACCGTGACGCAGGGGTGGACGTGGAGCGTGGATACGAGGCGGTGCGGCGCATCAAACGGCATGCGGCGCGCACCATGGATGCCAACGTGCTGGGCGACCTGGGTTCCTTTGGCGGATTCTACAGCCTGGAGAACCAGGGGCTGGCCAAGCCGGTGTTGGTGGCCGGCACGGACGGCGTGGGCACCAAGCTCAAGCTGGCGTTCTTGATGGATAAGCACGACACCGTGGGTATCGATTGCGTGGCCATGTGCGTCAATGACGTGGTGTGTCAGGGCGCGAAGCCGCTGTTCTTCCTGGATTATTTGGCCACCGGGCGGCTGCAGCCCGAGCAGGCGGAGCAGGTAGTGGCGGGCATCGCCGAGGGCTGCGTGCAGGCCGGATGCGCGCTCATCGGCGGCGAGACCGCGGAGATGCCCGGCTTTTACCCGGAGGGCGAGTACGACTTGGCTGGGTTCGCCGTGGGCATCGTGGATCGCGATCGCTGCATTCGTCCCGAGTTGGTGAAGGAAGGCGATGTGCTCATTGGTCTGGCCTCCAGCGGCGTGCATTCCAACGGCTTCTCGCTGGTGCGCAAGCTGCTGATCTCCGAGGAGGAAAAGACCGATCTTTCCGCCATCAATCCGGCGCTGGGCTGCTCACTGGGCGAGGCGCTGCTGGCCCCTACTCGCATCTACGTGAAGGCCGCGCTGGGGCTGATCGCGGCGTTCGACGTGCACGGCATCGCCCACATCACCGGCGGCGGCTTCTACGAAAATATCCCGCGCATACTGCCCGACGGGCTGTGCGTGAGCATCCGGGAGGGCAGCTGGCCCGTGCCACCCATCTTTGATTTGCTGAAGGAAAAGGGGCGGCTCGACCGCGACGCGCTCTACGGCGCATTCAATATGGGCATCGGCATGGTGCTTGCCGTGCCCGCCGATCAGGCCGAGGCGGTGATCGCCAAGGCGAGCGAGCTGGGTGAGCGCGCGTTCCGCATCGGTTCGGTGGCGGCGCAGGCCGAAGGCTCCGCCGATAGGCTGGTGTGGGCATGAGCTGCGAGGCGTGCGGCGGGGAAGGGCTTCCGGTACGCATCGCGGTGCTCTGCTCCGGCGGGGGAAGCAACCTGCAGGCGGTGCTGGACGCCATCGATGCCGGGCAGATTCATGGGCGGGTGGTGCTGGTGCTCTCGAATCGCTCCGGCGCGTTTGCGCTCGAGCGCGCGCGGTCGCGCGGCATCCAGGCCGTGTTCGTCAGCAAAAAGCAGGCGGGCAGCGATGAGGCCTACAATCAGGCGGTGTTGGCCGAGCTGCGTGCCAAGCACGTCGGGCTGATTGTGCTGGCCGGATACCTGCCCATGGTGGGCGAGGCCATCGTGGACGAGTACCGGGGCCGCATCCTGAACATTCATCCCTCGCTCATTCCCGCGTTCTGCGGACAGGGGATGTACGGCGAGCACGTGCACGAGGCGGTGCTGGCCTACGGCGCGAAGGTCAGCGGGGCCACCGTGCACTTTGTGGACGAGCAGGCCGACCATGGAGCCATCGTGATGCAGCGCGCGGTACCCGTGGAAGAGGGCGACGATGCGCACAGCCTCGCGGCCCGGGTGCTTGAGGCGGAGCACCAGATTTTGCCCCAGAGCGTGGCCCTTTTCTGCGCCGGAAAATTACGGGTAGATGAAAGACGCGTTTCTGTGCTACAATGATGTGTTCCTATATGCATAGGAGCAGCAACGTGTACACAAGGAGCGCCCGGAGGATATGAGAATCTTTCATCCGCAAGCAATGCTGCATGGATCGGAACGAGACAACAGTTTTATCGTTCACGACAATGCGGGCGTGGAATTGGGGCAGGGTTGGTTGCAGATCGACTCGAGCCGCGCTTCCTCGCCCGATCGACCCATGCAGATTCGCATGCACATGGACACACATCCGGCGGCGCGCGACATGATGTTTGGCGCGCTCTATGCGCGATCCAAATTTTTATCGCTCCAGCGCAGGGGCGCTCCGGCTCGCTTGGTGGCCGATTGCGACCCCAACGATGCGGAGATGCGCTACTACTACGCGCTGGCTGGCTTTGACGATAGCGATGGCGAGGAGCTGTTCCACTGGGATTTAAAGGTGGAACGCCAGCGGTTCAATCCGCCGGTGGGCAGCAACATCGCGCCCACCTTCCTGCAAACCTACGACGACATGGAATCGCTGCTCAAGCGCATCAACCATTGGAGCGGGCAGCAGCACGAGATCGAATGGCTGCTGGAGGCCGCCGATCTGCCCTATTTCCTGGTTTGCGGAGTGTACCATGGCGATGATTGCATCGGTGAGGCGATGGTGACCGGCAGCGACGGGGAGGCCGCGCTCGAGATGCTCTACACCCTGCCCAAATGGCGCAGGCATCACGTGGCCACGGCGCTCATGCTGCACATGAAGGATATTCTTGCCCAGCGCGGCGCGGGCACGCTGCGGGTGCTGGGCCAGCGCAGCAACAAGCCGGTGATCGGCATGCTGCAAAAGTTGCAATTCCGGTGGATTTACACCGCCAAGATTTACCCCAGCATGAACTTATAACGGCGCGTCCGCGAGGCGCGTCTCGAACTGCAAGGAGGAGCACATGAGCGGACGGGCATTGATCAGCGTGTGGGACAAGACCGGCATTGTGGAGTTTGCCAGGGCACTGCAGCAGCGCGGCTTGGAGATACTATCCACCGGAGGCACCCAGGCCGAGCTGGAAAAGGCGGGCGTGCCGGTGACCGGGGTTAGCGATATCACGGGCTTTCCTGAATGCCTCGATGGGCGCGTTAAGACGCTGCATCCGGCCATCCACGCGGGCCTGCTGGCCATGCGCGGAAACCCGGAGCACATGCGGCAGATCGCCGAGTTGGGCATCGAGCCCATCGATCTGGTGGTTATCAACCTCTACCCCTTCCGCGCGACCATCGCCAAGCCGGGCGTGACGCGCGAGGAGGCCATCGAGAACATCGACATCGGCGGGCCCACCATGCTGCGCGCCGCCGCCAAGAATTGGCAGGACGTGACCGTGCTGGTCGATCCCGCCGATTACAAGGGCGTGCTGGCCGAGATGGATGCGGGCGGCGCTTCGGGCGCTTCGGGGATTTCCGGGATTTCATTGGAAACCAAGCTGCGCCTTTGCTACAAGGTGTTCGCGCACACCGCGCAGTACGATGCGCTGATCTCGGGCTATCTATGGAAGCAAGTGGGGAAGCAGTTGCCCGATCACGCGGACTTCCCCGATGCGCTCACCCTGCCCTACGAGCTGGTGCAGAGCATGCGCTACGGCGAGAATCCGCATCAACCCGCGGCCTTCTACCGCGAGCTGGGCGACACCTGCGGCTGTTTGGCTTCCGCCAAGCAGCTCCACGGCAAGGAGCTTTCCTACAATAATATCAACGATGCCAACGGCGCGCTCGATCTGCTGCGCGAGTTTGAAGGCACTGCCGTGGTGGCTGTGAAGCATGCCAACCCCTGCGGCGTCGGCTTGGCCGATACCGTGGAGGAGGCCTACCGACTGGCCTACGAGGCCGATCCGGTATCGATATTCGGTGGCATCGTGGCCACCAACGCCGTGGTGGATGAGGCCACGGCCCGCCGCATGGGCGAAATTTTTCTGGAGATCATCGTGGCTCCCGGCTTCACCCCCGAGGCGCTGGCGATTTTGACCAAGAAGAAGAACATCCGCCTGCTGGAGCTGGATACCACGGTGCGCGCCTATCCCGAGGGCACGCTGGACATGAAGAAGGTGGCGGGCGGCCTGCTGGTGCAGGGGCAGAACGACACGCTTTGGCCCAAGGGCGAGGCATGGCGCGTCGTCACCGATCGCGCGCCGACCGACGCCGAGTGCGCCGATCTGCGCCTGGCCTGGGCCATCGTCAAGCACACCAAGTCAAACGGCATCGCCATCGCCAAGGGCAACCAGTCGCTGGGCATCGGCCCGGGGCAGGTCAACCGCATCTGGGCCACCAAGGCGGCCATCGAGCGCAGCGGCGAAAAGGTGGGCGGCGCGGCGCTGGCCTCCGACGCATTCTTCCCCTTCGAGGATTGCGCCGAGGCTGCGGCAGCCGCGGGCATCACCTGCATCGTGCAGCCCGGCGGCTCGGTGAACGATCAGAAATCGATCGACACCTGCAACGCGCACGGCATCGCCATGGTGTTCACCGGCATGCGGCATTTCAAGCATTAGTCGGCTCTTTGTCATCGGCGGCGCATACGGTGCGCCGCTTTTATGCAGGAAGGGATGAATGTATGAAGGTTCTCGTTATCGGTTCGGGAGGGCGGGAGCATGCGATCTGCTGGAAGCTGGCGCAATCGACGCGCGTGACTGAACTGCTGTGCGCGCCGGGCAACGCGGGCATCGCCGCGCTGGCGCGATGCGTGGACGTGAAGGCGACCGACATCGACGGAATCGTGGCGCTGGCGAAGGCCGAGCGCGTGGATTTTGTGGTGGTTGCGCCCGACGATCCGCTGGCGCTGGGCTGCGTGGATCGGCTGAATGCGGCAGGCATCGCGGCGTTTGGCCCCACACAATCGGCGGCGCGCATGGAGAGCAGCAAGATTTTTGCCAAGGAGCTCATGGCGAAGTACGGCATCCCCACGGCCCGCTGTGCGGTGTTCGACGATTGCGGTGCGGCGCTGGCCTACGTGGAGCAGCAGGGCGCGCCCATCGTGATCAAGGCCGATGGTCTGGCGCTGGGCAAGGGCGTGGTGGTCGCGCAGACCCTGGAGGAGGCCCGCGAGGCGGTGCTTTCGATGCTGGAGGGCCACCGGTTTGGCGAGGCGGGTGCGCGGGTGCTCATCGAGGAATGCATGACCGGGCCCGAGGTGACGCTGCTCTGCCTGGCCGATGGCAAAACGATATGGCCCATGCTGGCCTCGCAGGATCATAAGCGGGCGTTCGACGGCGATTTGGGGCCGAACACCGGGGGCATGGGGGCGTTTGCGCCCAGCCCGCGCTATACGCCCGAGGTGGCGGCGCGGGTGGAGCGCGAGATTATGCGGCCTACCCTGGCAGCGCTGCAGGCCGAGGGCATCGCGTTTCGGGGTGTGCTGTACATCGGGCTGATGCTCACGCCCCAGGGGCCCCGCGTGGTGGAATACAACGCGCGCTTTGGCGACCCGGAGACGCAAGCGCTGCTGCCGCTGCTGGAAAGCGATTTGCTGGAGGCGCTGCTGGCTTCCGCCGAGGGGCGGCTGGGGCCGGAGCACCTGCGTTGGCGCGAGGGCGCGGCGGCGTGCGTGGTGCTGGCCTCGGGCGGCTATCCGGGGGAATACGCAAGGGGCAAGGTCATCGAGGGCGTCGATCAGGCCGAGCAGAGCGGGGCCATCGTGTTCCACGCAGGCACGGCGCGTGCCGCCGAGGGATCGCTGGTAACCGCTGGAGGGCGGGTGCTGGGCGTGACGGCCTGCGCGGCCACGCTGGGCGAAGCGGTGCGGGAGGCTTACGCGGCGGCGGATCGGGTGACGTTCGAGGGTGCGCACATGCGGCGAGATATCGGGCGCGGGCTGTGAGCGCAAGCGCACAGGGGGAGACCCGCCGCGCACGGCGAAATTGCATAAACCTGCGGTGCGATGCATCCTGCGCCTTTCGGCGGTGCATCGTGCCGAGCAGCTTTTTTAGAGAGCATTGACAAATAAACGCGAGCGCGCGGCGGAGATGTGCGTTTTGCAGGAAGCATTCTAACATCTTGCAGGGTATCGTATACAATGCAAAAAAAGGGCTTGCTTCCCCGCGCGCATATAGGTATAATATACCGAAAGATGCCGAAGAGGCGCTGTAGGAGGAAAAATCATGAAAAATCGTAAGCTCTTTATCATCCTGGTTGCGTCTGTGCTTGCCTTGGCTGTGGTTGCGTTTGCTCTGAGCAAGCTGGTGACTACGCCGAAGGCCAATACCATCAAGGTTGGTGGCCTGGCCCCGCTGACCGGTGAAGTCGCTCAGTACGGCATCGCGGTTCGCGAAGGCGTGGATCTCTACATCAAGCAGCTCAACGCGGCGGGCGGCCTCGACGGCAAAACCGTTGAGATCGTTTGGTTCGACGAGATGGGCGACGCCACCAAGGCGGTCGATGGCTACAACAAGCTGGTCGACAAGGACGGCGTGGTCGCCATCATCGGCGACGTGACCTCCACCCCCTCCCTGGCTGTGGGCGACCTGGCTGTGGGAATCGGCATCCCGATGATCACCGCCTCCGCCACCAACTACGATGTCACCACCGACAAGCCCAACTACTTCCGCTCCTGCTTCCTCGATCCGTTCCAGGCCTCGGTCATGGCCAAGTACGCGGTGAGCGAATACAAGGCCGTCAAGGCCGCCGTGCTCTACGATTCCTCCGACGATTACAACACCGGCCTGGCCGAGTCCTTCAAAAAGTATGCGGGCGAGAACAACCTGGAAATCGTCGCCTACGAAGCGGGCACCGGCTTGGATGTCGATTTCAAAGCCCAGCTGACCAACATCGCCGCCCAGAGCCCCGATGTGCTCTACCTGCCGTTCTACTACGGCCCCGCCGCGCTCATCATCAAGCAGGCGCAGGAAGTCGGCCTCAACGTGCCGATTCTGGGCGCCGACGGCATGGGCCGCGTCGAAACCGTCATCGAAGACAAGGCGCTGCTGACCAACGTGGTCTACACCGATCACTTCACCTCCGAGGCCGAGAACGAAGTCGTCAAGGCGTTCTTCACCGGTTTTGAGGCCGAGTATGGCCGCACGCCCGCCAGCTCGTTCAACGCGACGGGCTACGATGCCGCGCTGATCCTCTGCGAAGCCATCAAGGCTGCGGGTGGCACCGACTACGCCAAGGTCACTGCCGCCATGAAGACCGGCACCTTCAACTGCGTTACCGGCACCATCGTGTTCGACGATCACAACGACCCGATCAAGAGCGCGTACGTCATGTCCTACAAAGAGGATGGCACCAAGTACCTCAAGACCGTCGTTGCGCCGTGATCGGTTAAAGGCCGGTTTCCCGCAAAGCTCCCAATCACATAACGCAATCAGGCAGCAACCTGCGGGCAACGTCGTCCGCAGGTTCTGCATATTCACAGCTTTTTCTTGCTTTTGGATGCATTTTTTTGCTATGATGGTATACAATACGGCACCCGGTTGCCGAGTGCATAATCAACGCACGATTTTTGCACGCACAATTTTATTGGAATGCGATGGGATGGTGAAGGCATGCTATTCGTCAATCAGCTGATCAACGGCCTACACGTGGGCAGCATTTATGCGCTAATCGCGTTGGGCTACACGATGGTGTACGGCATCGTGAAACTGATCAACTTTGCCCACGGCGACATCATCATGGTGGGCGCGTACTTTTCCATGGTGCTTATGACCATGGCGGGGCTGCCCTTCTGGATTTCGATACCGCTGACCATGCTGTTCTGTGCCCTGATGGGCGTGACGATTGAGCGCATCGCGTACAAGCCGCTGCGCGCGCTGCCGCGCATCACTTCGCTGATCACTGCCATTGGGGTCAGCCTGCTGCTACAGAACATCGCGCAGCTCATATTCTCGCCCACACCGCGCACCTATCCCTCCATATTGCCTTCAGTGTCCTATATGCTGGGCGGGGTGCGCGTCAGCCTGACTACGCTGATCACCGTAGCGGTATCGGTGCTGCTGATGGTGGGCCTGCAACTTTTCGTCCGCAACACAAAAATGGGCAAGGCGATGCGTGCGGTCTCCGAGGATACGGGCGCGGCGCAGCTTATGGGTATCAATGTGAACACCACCATATCCATCACCTTCGCCATCGGTTCGGCACTGGCCGCCATCGGCGCGGTGCTGTACTGCTCGGCCTACCCCACGGTCGCCCCGACCATGGGTTCGCTACCCGGGCTGAAAGCTTTTGTGGCGGCGGTGCTGGGCGGCATTGGCGTGCTGCCCGGGGCCATGCTGGGCGGCTTCGTGATGGGCGTGGCCGAGAGCATGACCAAGGGCTACATCTCCTCCCAGTGGGCGGATGCGGTGGTATTTGGCATATTGATCGTGGTGCTGCTCGTGAAGCCCTCGGGCATCCTGGGCAAGCGCACCCGAGAGAAAGTGTAGGGCCGCCACGATGAAGAAAAAATTCCGTTCGTATCTCCTGAACCTGGTGGCGGTAGCGGTGGTTTACGTGCTCGCCATGGTGCTCATCGATAGCGGCGCGATCAACAAGTACTACCAGGGCATGTTGCTCACCGTGGGCGTGGCGGTCATCATGGCGGTTAGCCTGAACCTGACCACCGGCCTGCTGGGCCAGCTGGCGCTGGGTCATGCTGGGTTTATGAGCGTCGGCGCCTATGCGGCCGCGCTGTTCTCCCTCCACATGGGGCTCGACCCCAACCTATCGCTGGTGCTCAGCCTGCTGTTTGGCGGCCTGGTGGCGGCGATATTCGGCGTGATCATCGGCATACCGGCGCTGCGGCTCAAGGGCGATTACCTGGCCATCATCACGCTGGGCTTTGGCGAAATCATCCGCGTGCTCATCACCAACCTGAGCTTCACCGGAGGCGCGAAGGGCCTGCGCGCCATTCCGCGCGTGACCACCTTCACCTACGTGTACGTGGTGATGGTGATCGTAGTGGCGGTGATGTTCACGCTGGGCCGCTCGCGCCATGGCCGCGCCATCCTCTCCATTCGCGAGGATCCGGTGGCCGCCGAGGCTTCGGGCATACCGACCACGTATTACAAGATATTCGCGTTCACGCTCTCCGCGTTCTTCGCGGGCGTGGCCGGCGGACTCTACGCCCACCGCATGGGCGTGCTTGCCCCCAAGGATTTCGCGTTCACCAAATCCATCGAATATCTGGTGATGGTGGTGCTGGGCGGCATGGGCTCGATCACCGGTGCGATCGGCGCGGCCGTGGTGCTCACGCTGATTCCCGCGCTGCTGAGCCAGGTGCCCGAGCTGCTGGATTACCAGATGCTGGTCTACTCGCTGCTGCTCATTCTTATGATGTTGTTCCGCCCCTCGGGCCTGCTGGGCACCAAGGAGTTCTCGCTCTCCGGCTGCCTGAACTGGCTGCTGCACCGCAAGCCCGATGCCGAGCTGGAGGCCGCCGAGGCCGAGCGCACGTTCAACGAACGCCGCGCCGCCCAGGTGGAGGCTTACCGTTCGGGCCACGGCCTCACCAACCCAAAGACGCCCATCCAGCCCGTGCTGCTGGAAACGACCCACCTGGGCATTCAGTTCGGCGGGCTCAAGGCGCTTAACGACTTCGGGCTGAACATCAAGCCCGGGGAGATCGTGGGCCTGATCGGCCCCAACGGCGCGGGCAAGACCACGGTGTTCAACCTGCTGACCAACGTATACACGCCCACCAACGGCACCATCGAGGTGGAGGGCAAGAGCATTGTGGGCCTGCCCACCTACGAGATCACCCAGGTCGGCATCGCCCGCACGTTCCAAAACATCCGCCTTTTCAAGAACCTGAGCGTGCTGGACAACGTGAAGGTCGCCTACCACAACCAGATGCAGTACACCCAGCTTGAGGGCATATTGCGCCTGCCACGCTTCTGGTTTGAGGAAAAGCGGGCCGATGCGCGCGCTCGCGAGCTGCTGCACGTATTTGGCATGGGCGCGCTGGCCGCCAAGGATGCGAAGAACCTGCCCTACGGCCAGCAGCGCAAGCTGGAGATCGCGCGCGCACTGGCCTCCAACCCCAAGTTGCTGCTGCTGGATGAGCCTGCCGCGGGCATGAACCCCACCGAGACGCAGGAGCTGATGGACACCATCCGCCTCATCCGCGATACCTTCGGCGTGGCGATACTGCTCATCGAGCACGACATGCGGCTGGTGATGGGTATCTGCGAGCGCTTGGTGGTGCTCGATTACGGCCAAATCATCGCCGCCGGCGCGCCGGATGAGATCAGCGCCAACAGCAAGGTCATCGGCGCGTACCTGGGCAGTGAGGAGGAATGAGCATGCTCGTTGTAAAGGAAATTGAGGTATACTACGGCGCGATTCACGCGCTGCACGGCGTTTCCTTCGAGGTAAAGCAGGGCGAGGTCGTTACGCTGATCGGCGCAAACGGCGCGGGCAAATCGACCGTGCTCAAGACGGTCTCCGGCCTGCTGCGCGCCAAGAGCGGCTCGGTGGAATACACCGGGCAGAACCTGCGCAACACCGAGCCGCACAACATCGTGAAGCTCGGCCTGGCGCAGGTGCCGGAGGGTCGCCGCGTTTTTCAGCAGATGACGGTGATGGAAAACCTGGAGATGGGCGCGTTTATCCAAACCGACCGTGCCGCCATCGAAGAGGGGTACGCCCACGTGTTTGAGCGCTTCCCGCGCCTGGCGGAGCGGCGAAAGCAGCTGGCGGGTACACTTTCGGGCGGCGAGCAGCAGATGCTGGCCATGGGCCGCGCGCTGATGAGCAAGCCCAAGCTGCTCATGCTCGATGAGCCCTCTATGGGCCTTTCGCCCATATTGGTTAAGGAGATATTCAGCATCATCTCCGACGTGCACCAGAGCGGCACCACCGTGCTGCTGGTGGAGCAGAACGCCCGCATGGCGCTCTCCATCGCCGATCGCGCGTACGTGCTGGAGACCGGACGCATCGTGGGCAGCGGCGACGCCAAGGAACTGATGGACGATGACGCGATCCGCAAGGCTTACCTGGGCCATTGATTGGCCGCTATCGCTGCCGCGTATCCTTTCGATCGCGTGGCGGCGTTTTTTGTTGCGATGTATGCCCCGTATTGTTACAATAGAGGGGCGAATGGCTACCCGAGACGTAAACCTGTGCCTTTGCGGATAGAATAGGGAATGCCTGGTATGCCAAATGGTAGGAGGATGACGCTGTGTTAACGCCGGAAATTATTGCCAAGATGCTCGATCATTCCACCTTGCAGCCGTTTTTGACCGAACAGGATGTGCGGATCGGCTGCGAGATCGCCCTGAAATACAACACGGCCTCGGTGTGCGCGCGCCCGGGGGATATCAAGCTGGTGACCGAGCTGCTGCGGGGCAGCGATGTCAAGGTCTGCACCGTGATCGGCTTTCCGCACGGCGCGCATCGCACCGATGTGAAGGTATTCGAGGCCGAGCGCGCCATGGACGACGGCTGCGAAGAGCTGGATATGGTGATCAACATTGGCTGCATGAAGGCCATGGATCGTAAGGCTGTGGAGACCGATATTCGCAGCGTGGTCGAGGTGGCGCATCGCCGGGGGGCCATTGTGAAGGTGATCCTGGAGACCTGTTTCCTCGACGATGCCCAGAAGATCGCCGCCTGCGAGATCAGCGAGCGAGCGGGTGCGGATTTTGTGAAAACCTCCACGGGCTACGGCACCGGTGGAGCGACCGTGGAGGACGTGCGGCTGATGCGCGCGCATGTTTCGCCCCGGGTGCGGGTGAAGGCTTCGGGCGGCATCCGCGATTTGGATGCGGTGCTGGCGGTGCGCGCGGTGGGCGCTTCGCGATGCGGCGTCTCAGCCTCCGAGGCCATCATGGAGGAAGCGATGCGCCGCTACGCGCTGGGCACGCTCAGCGAGGACGTGGGCAGCCTGGGCGCGCTGAGCAAGGAAGGGTATTAGCAAGGATATAGAGCGAGGGGTATTGGGGCATTGAGCATGCAAAAACCGGAGAGATCGAGGGGGATGGGAGGGGCCAAGTGCGGCATTGCGGCGGCGTTGGCTTGCGCCTGCCTGTGCAGCGCTGCGGGCTGCGCGCGGGTGGCGGAGCCGCCGGAGGCCGCGCACGGGCTGCGCATCGTTACCTCGTTTTACCCCATGTATCTTTTTGCCGCGAACGTGGCGCAGGGAGTCGAGGGGGTGAGCGTGCACAACATGGCCGCGCCTGAGGTGGGCTGCCTGCACGATTACCAGCTGCTGCCCGGCGATCTGCGCGCGCTGGAAAACACCGACGTGCTGGTGATCAACGGCGCGGGCATGGAGCCCTTCCTCGACAAGGTGCGCGCGCAGCACCCGGAGCTGCCGGTGATCGAGGCCAGTGAGGGCATCGCGCTGCTGGCGGACGACGGGCACGAGCACGAGCACGAAGAAGAGGCAGAGGATCACGAAGAGGCCGATCACGACGATCACGAAGAGGTCGGTCACGACGATCACGAAGAGGTCGGTCACGATGCTTACGCAGAGGTCGGCGGCCACGATCACGAGCACTCCGAGAACCCACACGTGTGGGTCGATCCGCGCAACGCGGCCGCCCAGGTGCGCACCATCGCGCGGCGGCTGGGCGAGCTCGATCCGCCGAACGCAGCGCAGTATGCGGCCAATGCCGGGGCCTATGCGGCCCGGCTCGAAGCGCTGTCCCAGCGAATGCACGCCGAGCTTTCGAGCCTGCGGGAACGCGAGCTATATACCTTCCACGAGGCGTTTGCCTACTTTGCGCAGGCGTTTGATTTTCACGTGGCGGGCGTAATTGAGCGCGAGCCGGGCACCGGGCCGGGCACCCGCGACCTCATCGATATCGTCGATCAGGTGCGCGCAAAGGAGATTCCCGCGCTGTTCGTGGAGCCGCAGTACCCGGGGCGGGTGGCCGAGATCATCGCCCGCGAGAGCGGCGCGACGGTCTACACCCTCGATCCGGTAGTGACCGGCCCCCTGACCCTCACCGCCTACGAGGAGGCCATGGAGCGCAACCTACAAACCCTGCTCGAGGCATTGCAGTAACCGACCTGCAAAAACTGCCCCTGGAGGAGAGACATGCAAGAACACGTACATTCCTGTGAGCTATGCCGCATCGAGCTGGAGCATCTCTCCGTCACGTTGGACGGGCAGGTGCTGCTGCGGGATATCGACCTGCACGTGCACTGCGGCGAGCTGACCGCGCTGATCGGCGCGAACGGCGCGGGCAAGACCACGCTGCTGCGCGCGCTGCTGGGCGAGCTGCCCTACCAAGGCATGGTGCGCCACGTGCGCCACGATGGAACCGCCATGCGCGCGGTGCGCACCGGCTACGTGCCCCAGCAGATGGCGTTCGACAAAAGCGCGCCGGTATCGGTGTGCGATTTTCTGCGCGCCGCCACGCAAAGCCGGGCGGTGTGGCGGGGCACGCGCAAGGCTGACCGCGAGCAGGTGCGGGCCATGCTGCGCGCTACCCACTGCGAGGAGTTGATCGACCGGCGGCTGGGCGCACTCTCCGGCGGCGAGCTGCAGCGGGTGCTGCTCACCCTGGCGCTCACCCCCAGCCCGGATTTGCTGATACTCGATGAGCCGGTATCCGGCGTGGATCACAACGGCCTGGAGCAATTTTACCGCATGGTGGTCGATCTGCGGCAGGAGCATCATCTGGCGATTTTGCTCGTTTCGCACGATTTTGACGTGGTGCGCCGCTATGCCGACCGGGTGGTGCTCATCCGGCGCGAGGTGCTGGACGAGGGCACGCCGGGGCATGTGTTCGGCGGGGCCGCGTTTGCCCGGGAATTTGGCGCGCAGCCCAATTCCGGGCTGGGATCCGGGCCCGAAGCCGTTCGCGGGGAGGAAGGGGGAGCACGGCCATGAACATTCTCTATAGCATCATGGATGCGGTGCTGCCCTTTCACTGGCTGGATTACACCTTCATGAAGCATGCGCTGCTGGCGCTGCTGCTGCTCACGCCGCTGTTTGGTCTGCTGGGCACCATGGCGGTCGATAATCAGATGGCCTTCTTTTCCGATGCACTCGGCCATTCGGCGCTTACCGGCATCGCGTTGGGCGTGTTGCTGGGCATCCCCGATCCCATGGTGTCGATGCTGGGCTTCGGCGTGATCGCCGCGCTGCTCATCACCCGCATCAAGCAGGGTCGTTCGGCCTCCACCGATACGGTGATCAGCGTGTTTTCCTCCACAGCCATCGCGCTGGGCCTGGTGATCCTCTCTCGCGGGGGCGGTTTTGCCAAGTATGCGAACTACCTGGTGGGCGACGTGCTTTCGGTGTCCGCCGGCGATTTGGCGCTGCTGGCGGCGGCGCTGGTGGTGGGGCTGATCGTGTGGGCCAAGCTCTTCAACCCGCTGCTCATGGCCAGCGTAAACCCTTCGCTGGCGGCCAGCCGGGGCATTCCCGCGCGCCGCGCCGAGGTTGCGTTCGTGGTGCTGGTGGCGGTGGTGGTGATGCTATCCATCCGCTGGGTGGGCGTGATGCTCATCAACTCCCTGCTCATTCTGCCCGCGGCGGCGGCGCGCAACCTGGCCAAGAACGCCGCCGGATACGCGCGGTGGTCGGTGCTCATCGCCATGGTTTCGGGCGTGGCGGGGCTGGTGCTCTCCTATTACCTCAATACGTCGGCGGGCGCGGCGGTGGTGCTGGTCGCGGTCACGATTTACTTCGCTACCCTGCCTTTGCGGCGCAGTACCCGTTAGGTTACGGAACACGAGCGGTGTGGCTTCCTACACAAGCGATTATCTCGAGGGGGAAAGACGATGAACGGGATTGTGGACAAGTCCTTGCGCGTGGATCACCTAACCCTGGGCGTTTGCTACTATCCAGAGCATTGGGATTCTAGCCTGTGGGCCGGCGATCTGGACCGCATGCTCGCCATGGGCATCGAGGTGGTGCGCGTATTTGAGTTCGCCTGGAACATGGTGGAGCCCACCGAGGGCTGCTTCGATTTCGCGTACTTCGATTCGTTCCTGCAATTGGCGGCGGAGAAGGGCATGCGCGTGATTTTGTGCACACCCACGGCCACCCCGCCCGCCTGGCTGACCGAGGCGCACCCCGAGGTGCTCAATGCCGACGTGGGCGGTGCGCTCATGCATCACGGGCATCGCCGCCATTACAACTACACCTCGCCGGTCTACCACGAATATACGCGGCGCATCGTGACCGCGCTGGCGGAGCGCTACGGGCAGCATCCGGCGGTGATCGGCTGGCAGATCGACAACGAGATCAACTGCGAGATCGACGTATTCTACGCCCAGAGCGACCGGGACGCGTTCCGCGCCTACCTGCGCCGCCGCTTCGGCACGCTCGAAGCGCTCAACGAGGCCATCGGCGCGCGGTTCTGGAACCAGACCTACACCGATTGGGCGCAGGTTGATCTGCTG
Organism: Eubacteriales bacterium; assembly: GCA_031553615.1. Taxonomy (GTDB): domain Bacteria; phylum Bacillota; class Clostridia; order Christensenellales; family Aristaeellaceae; genus WQXF01. Next base: position 6,905 of record JAVBLJ010000021.1, on the reverse strand, counting down.
CGCACCACGCTGCACGGCCACGCCAACCCGCACATGGCGCTGCTGGAGAAGGCGTTCATCAGCGAATGCGCCATCAGCTACGTGAAGCTGCAGAGCGACATCCTGCGCCGCTACGTGGGTGACCGGTTCATTACCACCAACGGGATGTTTGGCCACCTGGATAACCACGCCATGACGGAATCGGCGCTGGACTGCTTGTTCTTCGATAGTTACCCCAACTTTGCCCACGGGCAGGATACCGTCGATAAGCCCAGCTGGGTCAATGGCGGGCTGGCCGACCGCAAATCGAGCTGGTACCTGAGCAAGGTGCGCTCGGTTTCCCCCAATTTTGGCATCATGGAGCAGCAGGCCGCCGCGCAGGGCTGGGTGTACAACATGGTCGCGCCCATGCCCGAGCCGGGCCAGCTGCGGCTTTGGACCTATCAATCCATCGCGCACGGCGCGGATTTCGTGAGCTACTTCCGCTGGCGCACCTGTACCGTGGGCACCGAGATTTACTGGCATGGCCTCAACGACTATGCGAACAGGCCCAACCGCCGTCTGGCCGAGGTGGAGCGCACCCACGGCGAACTGACCCGACTGGCGCAGGTCGCGGGCAGCCGCTATCAGGCGCGGGTCGCGATGCTTTCCGATTACTTGAACGAATGGGACGGCGAGCGCGATCAGTGGCACGGCCCGCTGGACAAGCGCTCGCGCGAGGCGATCTTCTTTGCGGCGCAGCACAGCCACACGCCCATGGATTCCCTGCAGATCGATACCCTGCCCGCCGATACCGCGCTGGAAACCCTGCTGCGTTACCGGCTGTGCATCTACCCGCACGCCACCATCCTCACGCCCGAAATCGCTGCGCTGCTCACCCGCTATTGCGAGGCGGGCGGCACCCTGATCATGGGCGCGCGCACCGGCTACAAGGATGCGTTCGGCCGCTGCGTGATGCAGCCCATGCCTGGTCTGGCGGGCCCGCTGTGCGGCGTCGAGGTGACCGACTACACCTTCACCCGCTTCGAGGGCGAGGCCCCGGTGATCGATTGGGAGGGCCGGAGCCTGATGGCCCCGACGTTCCACGATATCCTCGCGCCCATCGAGGGCGGCAAGGTGTGCGCCACATTCCGCGGCGGCTATTACGATGGGCAGCCTGCCGTGGTGGAGAAGGCCTACCCGGGCGGGGGACGCGCGGCGTACGTGGGCGCGGGCTTCTCCCCGGAGATGACCGATGCGCTGCTGGAGCGCTACGGATCGCGTTCGCCCTATCAGGATCTGCTGGGTTGCCCGCCGCAGGTGGAGCTGGCCTGCCGCGTGCAGGGCGAAGAGGCAATCTATTTCCTGCTCAACTATACCGGGGAGGCCTGCGCCGTGACCGTGGGCCAGCCCATGACCGATGCGCTGGGCGGCGGGCAGGTGCAGGGCGAGATCACGCTGGAGCCCTACGGCGTACGCGTGCTCAGGGCGCGAGCGAGGTAATACGGAATTGCGCCTGCGGGGGTTAACCCTGCGGGATGGAGGGGCTCACATGCACGAATCGACGCCGAAACGGCGTGCCTTTTCTGCGGCATTGCGCGTGACGGTGCCGGTTCTGTGGGGATATTTGGCCATTGGAATGACGTTCGGCTGCATGCTGTACACCCAAACCGGGTACGGCTGGCCGGTGGCGATGCTGATGAGCGTGCTGCTCTACGCGGGTGCGATGCAGTTCCTGGCCGTGCCGCTGATCGCGCAGAGCGTGCCGCTGGGGCAGATCGCCCTGCTCACCTTCCTGGTCAACGCGCGGCACATGGTGTATGGCCTTTCGTTGTTTGATACGTTCGATCGCTGCGGCAAGGGCAAGGCCTACGCCATATTCGGCCTGACCGACGAGGCCTACGCGCTGCACACCGGCGTGAAGCCGCCGCCCGACGCCGATCCAGGCGCGTTCACCCTCTGGGTCACCGGCCTGTGCCAGAGCTATTGGGTGATCGGCGGCATCATCGGCAACGTGATCGCCAGCCTGGTGCGCTTTGATCCGCGAGGCATCGAGTTCACGCTCACCGCGCTGTTCCTCGTAATCCTGCACGGGCAGTGGCGGCAGTTCCGCACCAAGATACCGTTTGCGGTGGGGGTGGGCGCGGGCATCGCGGCCATTTTGGCCGTGGGCACGGGCAACATGCTGCTGGTGGCGGTGATTATCACCGTGTGCCTGATGATCGCGCTGCGCACCAGGATGACCGACGCGCTGGCCGAGCAGGATGTGCAGGCGACCGAGACGACCGAAGCGGCCGAAACGACCGAAACGACCGAAGCGGCCGAAATGGTGCATAGGGCGCGGGGGGAGGGCGATTCCGTATGAGCACGCCCTTGAGCGGCTGGCAGTTGGCGCTGGCCATTGCGGTGATCTGCGTGATCACGCTGTTCACCCGCGCGTTTCCATTCCTCTTCTTTTCCGGCGGCAGGAAGCCCTCGGCGCTGGTGCTGTACTTAGGCCGCGTGCTGCCGCCCGCGATCATCGCGCTGCTGGTGGTGTACAGCCTTAAGGATGTGGCGGTGCTGCGCGCACCCTACGGCCTGCCCGAGGCCATCGCCTGCCTGCTGGTATTGGTGCTCCAGCAGTGGAGGCGCAACGCGATGATCAGCATCGGTCTGGGAACGCTGGCCTACATGGCCATGATCCAATGGGTGTTTTGATGTTTCAGAAATCCGACCCCCACACAAAGGAGGAGAGCGCATGAACGAATTGCCCGAGTGCAACCACCTGGCCCAACAGCTGCAGGATACGGTGCGCGGCAAGCGCATCCGCGCCGCCCAAGCCAATGCCTCGCCCCATGGCTTCGCGTTTTACTTTGGCGATCCCACCACGTATTCGGCGATGCTGGAGGGCCGCGTTATTCAGGACGCGACCGCCCACGGCATGTACGTCGAGCTGCTGCTCGAGGGAGAGATGCGGACGGGCTTCTTCGATGGCATCAACCTGCGCTACCATGCACCGGGCGAGGCGCGGCCCGCCAAGCACCAGCTGCTGTTGGAGCTGGAGGACGACTCCGCTCTTTCCGCCACGGTGCAGATGTATGGTGGCATCTGGGCGTTTCCCACCGGCGCGGCGGACGATAACCGGTATTATTGCGTCGCGTACGAGAAGCCTTCGCCGCTGACCGATGCGTTCAACGCCGCATACTTTGAGGACATGCTGCGCGCGAATTCCCCCAAACTGAGCGCCAAGGCGTTCCTGGCCACCGAGCAGCGCGTGCCCGGTCTGGGCAACGGCGTGCTGCAGGATATTCTCTACCGGGCGCACGTGCATCCCAAGCGCAAGATGGGCACGCTTTCCAGCGCGCAATGCGAAGCGCTCTTTGGCAGCGTGAAGCAAACCCTGGCCGACATGGCCGCAAAGGGCGGGCGCGACGTGGAGAAGGATCTTTTTGGAAAGCCGGGCGGATACCATACGCTGCTTTCCAATAAGACGTTGGCGCAGCCCTGCCTGCAGTGCGGCTCGATGCTGGTGCGCCAGGCCTACCTGGGCGGCAACATCTATTTCTGCCCGGGCTGCCAGCCGCTGGAGGGCTAGGCGCGCGCGGGTGCGGAGAATGCAAGGATCGGGAGGGATGATTTTGCGTACACAGAGGATGGTGAAGGGGTTGCGGATGCTGGCCGCAGCGTTGATGATAGGGCTCACACTGGGCGGCGCGGCGGCGCAAGCGGCTAAGGAGGTGCGCGAGCTCAAGCCCAAATCAGAACGGGAGACCCCGGCCCCAACCCGAAAATCGAACGAAGCGCTGGAGCTCAGGCCCAAATCGGAGCGGGTCACGCCCGAGCCGGTTTCCGTGCCGTTCGAGCTGCTGCTGTTTAGCGATCAGCAGCTGGACATGTCCAGCATCATGCCGCAGCCCGGCTGGGCGTACCGGAAGGATGAGCAAGGGGTCGTGTTCTTCTACGACCCCGCGGCTACTTCGGACGACAACATGATATCGATTTTCGCCCAGCCGCTCTGGGATGAATCGTTTGTCTGCATCCAGGAGATTTGGGTATCATACAGCGATGCGTTCGAAGCGGGGATGATCCAGGTGCAGAGCGTGACACCCATCACCGTGGGCGCGGGCAAGTATCCGGGGATGCGCCGCGAGTGCGTGATGCGCTTTTCGGGCGGGGACGTGCTGCTGACCCATGTCATTTGGGCCACCGAGACCCATCTGTATACCTGTACCGCCGATTATTCGGTGAGCTCGCAGGCCTTCCAGCTGCAGGGCCTGCAAAACCTGCTGGACAGCTACCAGCCCTACGCTGAGGTGAATCAATGAAGCGCCGCTGGCGGGAGTGCGCCGCCGCGTTGGGCATGGCCTCGGTGTTCGCGCTCCTGTTTATGGCTTCGAACAGCCCGCTGTTTCGCGCCTATGGCAGCGACAGCGCTATCTTTATCTCCATTGGGCGCGCGCTTGCGCAGGGCGTGACGCCCTATACCGGCATCTTTGATCACAAGGGTCCGGTCATATTCTACATCAACGCGCTGGCCCAGGTGATTGCGCCCGGTACGGGTTCCATTTGGGTGGTGGAGCTGCTTTGCCTCTATGCCTCGCTGTGCGCGCTGCGGCGCATTGCCGTATCGCTCCGGGCGCGGCCCGTTTGGCTGGTGCAGTTGGCCTACCTGCTGCTGTTCTCGCTGCGGCTTGATGGCGGGAACTACACCGAGGAATACTGCAATCTGTTTATCCTGTGGGCGTTTGCCTGGATGCTAGAGCTGCTGTGCGCGGAAACTCCGCGCTGGCGGCATGCGCTGGGGATCGGCGCGATGTTTGGCCTGTGCGCCATGACGCGCCTCAACAACGCCATGCCCATCGGCGGGATGGTGCTGGTGGCGCTGGCGTGGATGCTGTGCGCGCGCCGGGGGGCGGTGATGCGCTCGCTGGTGGGCATGGCGGCGGGCGTGGCGCTGGTGGTGCTGCCCTTTGTGCTCTATTTTTGGCTGGTGGGCGCGCTGCCCGCGTTTATTTACAGTGCGTTCGAGCATAATCTGATGTACACCGAGGTGCCGCGCTACACCCGCAAGGAGCTGATCCTATCCACCTACGGGCTGTACGCGGTGCTATGCACGCTCGGCGCGATGGCGGGCACGGTGCTGGCCTGGCGCCCTGCCCGGGAAGAACCGGACAAGTGTGCCTTAAAAGAACAGTCTGGCGTGCACGTATTCCTGTGCGCGAACGTCTGCGCGGCGGTGATGGCCGGGGTGAGCGCGCTGCTCTCGCACAAGGGCTATCCGCACTATTTGCTGCTGTGCGCGCCTGCGGGTGCCATTGGGGTAGGTGCGGTGCTGCGCGGGCTGGCCCGGTATCCGGAGCGGAACCAATGGGCGGCCGGGGCTGTGCTGGCGACCGGTGTTGCCTGCATGCTGGCGTTCAGCGGCTACAAGGAAATCAGCGCCGCTCGGCAGCTGCTGGCGAATTACCCTCACTACGCCGAGGACTGCCTGGAGCTGGCGGCGAACATTCCGCCCGAGGAGCGCGGGGATGTGTTGGGCTACCGCGTGGAGCCCAAGTGGTACGTTGCCAGCGGCATCGTGCCGGGGCGGCGCATCTTCTTCCTGCAGGAGATACTGGCGCAGGTCGATCCTGCGCTGATGGAGGAGATCCTTGCGATGTTTGCCGAAAATCCGCCGCGTTGGCTGGCGATTCCGCGCAATTTGGACATCACCCCGCCCATCGATGCGCGCGTGAAGGCCCTGATCGATGCGCGATACGAGCGCGTGGCCCGCAACCAGTACAACGCGCTCTTTCGGCTCGTGCATTAGGCTTGCCTTGGGCTGCGGACGTGAGCCGACCCACCATACACCGACGCGAAATCAGGAGGAATCCACATGTTGATTACCACGCTTTGCCTCAACCCCAGCATCGACCGCACCGTGCAGGTCGCCGACTTTGCCGTGGGCGGCACCAACCGCATCCTTTCCGAGCGTCACGATGGCGCGGGCAAGGGCGTCAACGTGGCGGTGGTCGCCCGTCGCCTGGGCATGGAGGCGGCCTGCGTAGGCTTGCTCGCCGAGCGCGATGGGCAGCCCGTGCTGGATCGCTTGGCTCGCGATGGGGTGCGGGCCTCGTTCGTACGCACGTCGGGCGCGGTGCGCGTTAACCTAAAGATACGCGACATGAGCCGCCAGACCGTGACCGAGCTCAACGAGCCGGGCGGCATGGTGCCCGCCGCGCAACTGGACGAGGTGCGCGCCGAGGCGCTGAGCTTGGCGGCAAAAAGCGATTATCTGGTGCTGACCGGCAGCCTTCCGCCCGGATGCCCCGAGGATTTCTACGGCACCATCATGGCCGAGGTGCCCCCCTCGTGCCGCTGCGTGATCGACGTTTCCGGCGATAAGCTGCTTGACAACCTGCGCGCAAAGCCCTTTCTCATCAAGCCCAACCTGCAGGAGTTGCAGGACGCGTGCGGCAGGAGCCTGGATACCCTGCGCGACATCCGCGACGCCGCCTTTGCCATGATCGACGCCGGGGCCCAGCTGGTGGCGGTATCGATGGGCAGCGAGGGCGCGATGCTGACCGATGGGAAGCTAACGCTGTTCGCGCCGGGCATCGCGGTGCCGGTGCACTCCACCGTGTGCGCCGGAGATTCCATGATTTCCGGCATATTGAAGGGGCTTTCCACCGGCGGCGGGCTGAAGAGCGCGCTGCGCTGCGGCGTAGCCGCGGCCACCGCCACCGTGGCCGATCCGCACGATGGGCTCATGCGGTTCGAGGCCTACGAAGGAATCTATCAAACGGTGAAGGTGGGCGTGGTGTAATACCCATTCCAACTACGTTTTGCCAGAATCCAGCGGATCTTTATCCGATCGGCGTTGTCGTGCCTCGGTCAGCGTAGCTGCTGGCTACGCCTCCTTCGGACTCCTAGCCGATCGAAAAAATCTCTCGCTGGCTTATTGGCAAAACCTAATTGGAATTGGT
>JAVBLJ010000003.1:0-44087 GCA_031553615.1 Eubacteriales bacterium | reverse complement strand
GTAAAGACATGCTTCGCTTTCACTTTGGCGTCATGGGTTCGTCCAAAACCGCCGTGCTGCTCATGCAGCGGTATAACTATATGGAACTGGGGCAGGCGGTGGCGCTGGTCAAGCCGGCGGTCGACACCCGCGTGGGCGTGGACGTGGTTTATTCCCGCGTGGGGCTGACCGCCAAGGCCGATATCGTAGCCGACGCCGAATGTGACCTGCGGGAGCGCCTGCGCTGGTTCGGCGCTTATTTGGGCAGGCGGTTGCAGCACGTCTTTGTGGACGAAGCGCAATTTTTGACCGAGGCCCAGGTGTGGCAGTTGGCCGAGCTGTCGGACGAAATGGAGATTCACTGTTACGGTCTCAAGACTGATTTTATGGGCAACTTTTTCCCTGGGTCCCAGGCGTTGCTGCGCTTTGCCGATGTGCTGCAGGAGGTCGAGGCCAGCCTGTGCTGGTGCGGCGCGAAAGCGCTGATGAACACCCGCATCGATGCCAAGGGCAACGTGATCAAATCCGGCGAGCAGGTGCTCATCGACGATGGCGCGCAGATTAGCTACATCGGCCTGTGCTACAAGCATTGGCTTTCCGGCGAATCGCGGCCCAAGTGCCCGGTGCCCGAGGAGCGCGCAGGCAAGGGCGGCGTGATTCGGGTAAAAGGGCAAGGAACCTGATTTTTTCCCCCTTCGGCACGCTTTCTAAACTGATATTCTCTCTCGCTTCTGCGCAGACTACGCTTACAAAGCGCTCTGCAAAGGAGTATGACACATGGGAACACAAGCGATCATCATGGCGGGCGGCGAGGGAACGCGGCTGCGCCCGCTCACCTGCGCCCTGCCCAAACCCCTGGTGCCCGTGCTCGATCAGCCGGTGATGGCCTATTCGCTGCAATTGCTGCGCAGGCACGGCATCCAAGAAGCCGGGGCGACGCTCTTCTACCTGCCGGAAACCATCGAACAGCGCTTCGGGGATGGTGCGGCGCATGGGCTCTCCCTGCGCTACTGGGATGAGGAGCATCCCGTGGGCACGGCGGGCAGCGTGCGCTTGGCACTCGATGCGCTGGACGATGTTTTTTTTGTGTTATCCGGCGATGGATTGACCGATTGTGACCTCACCGCCGCCATGGACTTCCACAAGCGCAGCGGCGCGCTGGCCACCCTGGTGATGAAGCGCGTGCCCGTGCCGCTGGAGTATGGCGTGGTGATCGCGCGCGAAAACGGGCGCATCCAGCGCTTCGTGGAAAAGCCCGGCTGGGGCGAGGTGTTCAGCGATACGGTGAATACCGGCATCTATATACTGCAAAAAGAGGCGATCGAACGGGTGCCCGCCGATCGCTCCTATGATTTTGGCCGAGACCTTTTCCCGCTGCTGGTGCGCGAAAAGCAGGCGGTGTACGGTTGGGTGATGGATGGCTACTGGTGCGATATTGGTGGCCAGGAGGCCTACCTGCAGGCGCAGGCCGATTTTTTGGAGGGCAGGGTGAATCTGCGGGCGACCATCGAGCCCGATGGGCGGGGCAACCGCATCGCCGCCAGCGCCAAGGTATCGCCCGATGCGATGCTGGATGGCCCCTGCTGGGTGGGGGAGGGCGCGCGCGTGGCGGCGGGGGCCCGCATCGGCCTGCATGCGGTCCTGGGGCCGGAGAGCGCGGTGGGGGAGGGTGCTTCGGTGAAGCAGACCACCCTCTGGCGCGGGGCGCAGATCGGTGCAAAGGCGCAAGTACGCGGCGCGGTGATCTGCAACGATGCGCGCATGGGCGAGGGTGCGCGGGCCTTCGAGGGCAGTGCGCTAGGCGAGGGCAGCGCGGTGGGCGCGCGCAGCGAGCTGGCGCCCGGCGTGAGGGTATGGCCGGGCAAGCAGGTGGATGGCGACTTCCGCCTGGTGAGCAACCTGGTGTGGGGTGGGGGTGCGCATTGTGCCGTCGATGGCAGCGGAGTGACGGCCGAATCGCCCGAGCAAGCCGCCATGCTGGGCGCAGCCTGGATGCGCGCCGCCAAAGCCGTCGATATGGGCCTGATGTGCGCGCCGGGGGCCACCGCCCAGGCGCAATACGCGGCGGTAAATGCCGGGCTGATCGCGCAGGGCGTGCGCGTGACGTTGCTGGGCGAGGGTACGCTGCCCATGCTGCGCGGTGTGCAGCGCATGCTCTCGCTGGATGCGGGCATCTTCGTGCACGGCACGCGGCTGGAGATGACCGGTGTGCACGGTTGCGCGCCCAATCGCGATCTGCAGCGATCCCTGGAGGCGCTCGCCCAGCGGCAGGATTACCCCAAGCCCTTCGCCCGCGAGCCGGTGCCCCCGCGCTTTGTGCAGGATGCGCGGGCGTTTTACGTGGGCGCGTTGGCGGCGCGGGCCGATGCGCGGGCGTTGGCCTCGTGCACGCAGAGTGTGGCGGTGTTCGCGCACACCGAGGAGCAGCGTTCGCTGGCGCAGGCGCTGCTGGATGCGCTGCATCTGCCCCAAGCCAGGGCGGTGCTGGGCACGCCCCATGTGGAGCACGCGGAGGTTGGCTTTTTGCTGAGCGAAGATGGCCAGAGCGTCGCCGCATTCGATACGCAGGGCACGCCCGAGGAGGGCAGCCAGGCATTGCTGCGCTATGCGGCGCTGCTGCATGGCGGGGTGCGCGCGCTGTTTGCACCCACCCATGCGCCCCGCGCGCTGGAGGAGTTGGCCGCCCGGGTCGACGCCACGGTGCGGCGCGTTAAATCGGCGCGGGAGGCCATGATGCAGGCGATACTGGAGGCCGAGGGCGAACCGGCGGCGCTGCAGGAGCGGCTTTGGCAGATGGATATGCAGTTCGATGGGCTGTGTGCGCTGGTGGGCGTGGTGGGCATGCTGGCTTCGCGCCGGGAAACGCTGCGCGCTGCGCTGGCAACGCTGCCCAGCGCGCACCGGATCAGCCGCGAGGTGCCCTGTGCGCTGACTGACAAGGGCCGCGTGCTGCGCGCCTTGGCCGAGGAACATCAGCGTGCCGACCTCACCGACGGGCTGTGCGTGGATTTCGATGGCGGCTGGGCGATGCTGATTCCCTCGGCGGACGGCGCGTCGCTGCGTGTGCTGGCGGAATCGCAGCGCGTGGAATTTGCGCAGGAGCTTTGCGATCTGTTCTCGCGGCGCGTGGCCGAGCTGCAGCAAAAATAGAGCTGCTGAAAAAATAGAGATACAGAAAAATAGAACGGTAAAAAAAGGGGATAAAGTATAAGCGTAAATTAAGGCGTAAGTTAAGGATATCCAAGGCATTGCGACGCTTGACAGCCACTTTTCAGTGTGCTATTATGCTCTCGTACACAAGATAAATTCCTGGGGTGTGCGCTAGTTGCTTGTTTTTACCCACATTTTCACAAATGGAGCCTGGGTCGGCGCGTGGATGCCACGCCCCCGTGGTGACACGATCGGGGAAGGCAAAAATGGGCCGCAGGGCACCAACCTGCCGAGCGGCGGGTGAAAAAACGGTAACGGCGGCACTTTGGGACTTTTCTGTACAATAAAGGGACGGTCGCATCGGCTTTAGGCCAGCGACAGTCCCTTTTTCGTGCAGCGACGGGCTTTGAGGCTACTCCTCCCCGGCGGGCTTTCTCCAGCTCTTGAATAGCTCGGCCAAGCCCTCCTCCAGCGAGGTCTGGGTGAAGCGGATATCCTCGATGCCCGGGCGGGCGGCCAGCTCGCGCAGCATGGCCTGCGTATCCTGGTAGGGGTAGGCGGTTTCCGTGCCATTCTCGTATCGCACTACCGCACGGCGCGTACAGCCGATCCATTCGCGCAGCGCGTCAAACGGGCCGTCGAACGCCAGCTTGCCCTCCGATATCAGCAGGATGCGGCGCGCCATCTCCTCCAGGTCGTCCATATCGTGACTGGTGACCACCACGGTGGTGCCTTCCTCAGCATTGAGCTGCTTCAGGAAGGCGATCATCTGCCGCTTGGCGAGCACGTCCAGGCCCAGCGTAGGCTCGTCCAGCAAAATGAGCTCGGGGCTGTGCAGCAGCATCATGCCCAGGTCGGCGCGCATGCGTTGCCCCAGGCTGAGCTCGCGCGCGAAGGTCTGGTAAAACGGGCCGATGTCCAGCAGATCGAGCACCCGCTTCTCCATGCGCTTAAAGTCGGCATCGGGGATGTTCCACACCTTACGCTTCCAGCGGTAGCTGGAGGATACCGGATGATCCCACCAAAGCTCGGTGCGGTTGCCGAAAAGAATGCCCAGGCGGCGCATCACCGGGATGCGCTGCGCGAGCGGGGACATGCCCAGCACCGAAAGCTCCCCGGCCTCGGCCTGCAGCATGCCGCCCAGCAGCTTGATGGTGGTGCTCTTGCCCGCGCCGTTCGGGCCCGCGTAGGCTGCGAACTCGCCGCGTCTCACGGTGAACGATACGCCGTCCAGCGCGCGGATCAGCTTTTTGCGCGGATGCAGCAGATCGCGCGCCGAGGCGGCGGGCTGCTTTTGCGCGAAGGTTTTGTGGATATCATGTAGTTCAACGGCGGTGTCCCATTGCGCTGTAGCGGTTTGAACCGGTCTTGGCATAGTGACGCAACCCCTTTCGCATGGCCCAGTTGGCCAGAATCCATAGAACGGCGGCGACCGCCAGCGGGAAGAATGCAGATAGACCCAGCGGCGGCTTGCCCAGCAGCGCGCACACGGGGAACCAGCCCATCAGCCCGGCGGGCATGGCGGTGATCAGCACCAGCCGCATGCCTGTGGGCAGCACGGAGAGCGGGTAGCGCGAGAGCTCGCCGGTCATGTTGCCATTTATCGTGCTGGCGATCTCCTCGAAGGCCACGGGCCGCCAGAAGGCCAGCGCGCTGAATACGTACGTGATGCCCACGATCACCGCCAGGCTGACCAACAGGAGACCCGGGAAGGCCAGCACCCAGAGCCACGAGACTGGGAGGCCGAGGCCGTGTACCGCCCACGCGACGATGCCCAGGCCGAAAAGCAGGTTTTGGCTGCCCGTGAAGGGCAGGAACCCCTCAGTGGCCAGCTGCACGGCGAAGGGCAGCGGCTGTACGATCATATGATCGAACTGCCCGCGCCCGATGCGACGGCTGATGTGGCCCGTGTTGCAATTGGAGCAAAAGAGGGAATACAGCCCATTGACACAGGTGACGTAGCCCAGCATGAGCAGCACCTCCCAGCGCGACATGCCGCCCACGCCGTCGAATCGCCAGGCCAGCAGGAAGATGCCGGAGATACCCGCCGCGATGGAGAGCGTATCGGCCACCACGGCCATCAGCGCGAAGCGGGTATCGCGCAGCAGCCAATCCAAATCCATGTGCGCATACAGCGCGTAGAGCCGCAGGATTTGCCGCAGGGTCAATCTATCCGCCATAGGACACCATCCTCTCGCGGCTTTTTTGGAATGCGTAGAAGGCCAGCGGCCAAAGCGCCAGGTTCCACAGCGCCTGCAGGGGAAGGACGGTCGCCGGGTCGGCCAAGCCCACGTACATCGCCAGCGGCGCACCCGCCAAGCTGCCGAAGGGCAGCAGCTGGAACAAGCGGCCCAGGCCCCAGGGCAGCAGCGCGAACGGTATGATCGCGCCGGAGAACAGGGCGGTGACCGCGTTGCGGATCACGTAGGCCAGCCAGCTCGCGTTTTGCATGCGGATGATGAAGCAGGCAAAAAGGAAATCGATGGCGAAGCCCAGCGCCATGCTGAGCACCAGGGAGAGGCCGAACCATGCGCTCGCGGGCATCAGGCGAATGCCCAGCAGCGGCAGCAGCACCGCCATCGGCAGCGCGAACAGCAGCAGGTCAGGAATCCATCCGCCCACGGTCTGCGCGATCAGCTGGCCGAACACGGTCTGCGGGCGGCGATAGAGATCGAGCATGGTACCCTCGTAATGCCAGGAGCCCGCCGGGGTGCGCACGTTGAGCAGCTCCCACAACATGGCCGAAACGCAGGTGTAGGTGAGCAATTGCGGCAGGGCAAAGCCGCCCAAATCCACGCCCACCCCGGCCAGCGACCGCCAAAGGTACATTTGCGGCAGCAGGTAGATGGCGCGCAGCAGCGAATTCCAGAGCAGCGCACCGACGCCGCCCTTGATTTTGCCCATGAAAACCATGTGCGAGGTGATCCAATTGGATCGAATCCAGTGCCGAATCCGGTGAAAAGTCAGTGCGAGTACTGTTTGTTGTTTCATAACGAGTCCTCCAACGCAAGCTCTGCCGCCGGGCAGCTGGGGATGGATAGCAAAAAGCCCGGGCAAGCCGCAAAGGCTCCCCGGGCATGCTGCGCGTTGGACGTGATCCTACACGGCAGTCTGCGGCGAGAGAACGTTCCTGCGGCTCGTTTGGACGCGCTGCTTTCCGGCGATCAGGCCAAAAAGGGCAGACGTATCCTGTGCAGCCGCAAATTTAAATGCGAAGCCGTAGATGCACTCCAGGTGCACGCGCCCATCCGCGAGGGTGGTCAGGTTCATTCTCTCACCTCCTTTTGCATTGTTTTACATGATTCTACCATACTTGCGCGGGAACGGCAAGGGCGAAAAATCGCCACCAGGGGGGAATCCCCACCGGGGGCAGCGTTTTTGCAACCTGAAACTTTACGGGCGCAGAGAAGGAGTCCAGGGGGCGAGCGATAAGCCCCCTGGTCGCTCCCGAAGGAGCGAAACATCTCTTTCACAAAGCGTTTGGGGTATTTCGTCCTCACGGCCGACTCAAGGGCTTTCCGGTCGCCCTTGAGAATCCTTCGGAGGTTCATTTCCAGCGCAGACAGGGGTTCCGCGCCGCGCCCACCTCGTCCGGCCTGCCGATGGCGGCGCGCAAGGGCGCGTCGTGCAGCGATTGCGGATCGGCCAGCGCGCGCGCGTGGATGGCGTGCAGCGCTTCGGCGGCCTCATCCAGCGTCTCGCGGGTCTCGGTTTCGGTGGGCTCGAACATCAGCGCCTCGGGCACGATGAGCGGGAAGTACATCGTCGGCGGGTGCATGCCCTCGTCGATCATCGCCTTGGCCACATCCATGGCCGATACGCCCGCCTCGCGCTTGAGCGCGGCCAGCGAGCTGACGAATTCATGCATGCAGGGCGCTTCGTAGGCCGGGGGGAAGATGTCGTGCAGCTGATGCATGAGGTAATGGGCGTTGAGCACCGCGTGGCGCGAGGCCTGGGTGAGCCCCTCGCCGCCCAGGGTGCGGATGTAGGTCAGCGCGCGCACCACCACCGCAAAGTTGCCATAGAACATTTTGACCGGGCCCACGCTGGCCGGGTCGGGGGGCAACCAGCCCTCCGCGCCAGGCCGGGGGCCGGGCAGGAAGGGCGCCAGCGTCGCCTTGCAGCCGGTGGGGCCGCTGCCCGGGCCGCCGCCGCCGTGGGGGGTGGAGAACGTCTTGTGCAGGTTGAGGTGGATCACATCGAAGCCCATGTCGCCGGGGCGGGTCACGCCCATGATGGCGTTGAGGTTGGCGCCGTCGTAGTAGCACAGGCCGCCCGCATCGTGCACGATGCGCGTGATCTCCAGTATATTGGCGTCAAAGAGGCCCACGGTGTTGGGATTGGTGAGCATGAGCCCTGCGGTATCCGGCCCGGCGGCGGCGCGCAACGCGTCCAAGTCGACAAAGCCCTGCGCATCCGAGGGGATGGTGACCACCGGGTAGCCCGCCATGGCGGCGCTGGCCGGATTGGTGCCGTGGGCCGAATCGGGGCAGAGGATCTTGGTGCGGGCCGCGTCGCCGCGCGCCGCGTGATAGGCCTGCATCAGCAGCAGACCCGTCCATTCGCCGTGCGCACCGGCGGCGGGCTGCAGCGTCATGGCATCCATGCCGGTGATCTCGCACAGCGCGCGCTCGGCCTCGCGCAGCACCTCGATGCAGCCCTGCACGGTGTGCGCGGGTTGCAGCGGATGCACGTCGGCGAAGCCGGGCAGCGCTGCCGCATCCTCGTTGAGGCGCGGATTGTACTTCATGGTGCACGAGCCCAGCGGATAGAACCCGTTGTTCACGCCAAAGGTGCGGCGCTCCAGCGCGCTGTAATGCCGCGCGACCTCCACCTCGCTCAGCTCGGGCAGGCGCGGCTTTTGCGCGCGCGCAAACCCGGCGGGAAGCGCGGTCTGCGCGGCCTTCTGCGGCAGGCGCAGGGTGCCGCGCCCGGCGACGCTCTTTTCGAAAAGCAGCTTCATCTCGGGTTTATTTATCTCGGGTTTATTTATCTCGGGCTTTTTCGCCTCGGGTGTATTCGTTTCGGGGCGTAGCGTTCCATTTTGATTCGTGCTCATGCGCGCACCTCCCGCAGCACCGCCACCGTGCGGCCGATATCCTCGGGCGTGGTCAGCTCGGTGGCGCACCACAGGATGCACCCGGCAAACTCGCCCTCCAGCAACAATCCGCCCAGGATGCCGGCCTTTTCGAGCGCTTCCATCGCGCGCTCCGTCGGCACCGGGCAGGTGGTCACGAACTCATGGAAGTAGGGCGCGGCGTGGCGCATCGCGTAGCCCGGCAAAGAACAAAGGGCTTCGGCAAGCGCGTGGGCGTTATCCATGGATTGTTGGGCGGCGGCGCACACGCCCTCCGGGCCCATAGCGGCCATGTACACGGCGGTTTGCAGGGCGCAAAGCGCCTGATTGCTGCAAATATTGCTGCCCGCCTTCTCGCGGCGGATGTGCTGTTCCCGCGCCTGCAGCGTGAGCACGAACGCGCGGTTGCCTGAGGCATCGGCGGTTTGGCCCACGATGCGGCCCGGCAGCTTGCGCACCATGGCCTGCTTGGCGGCCATGAAGCCCACCGAAGGCCCGCCGAACGCCATGGGCAAGCCCAACGGTTGTCCATCGCCCACGGCGATATCCGCGCCGCAATCGGCGGGGGTACGCAGCAGCGCGGCGGCCAGCGGGTTGACGCTCATCACAAACTTGGCTCCGGCGGCATGGGCAGCTTCGCCTAGCGCGTCGCAATCCTCCAGCAGACCATAGAAGTTGGGCTGCTGCACGATCACGCAGGCATCGGTATCGCCCAGCAGCGCGGCCAGCGCCTCGCGATCGGTCACGCCGTTCTTGGCGGGGGCGAGGATCAGCTCGGTATGGGCGGCGCGGCAGTAGGTGCGCACCACCTCGATCATCTGCGGATGTGCGGCGGCACTGATCACCGTGCGGGTGCGGGCGCGCTCGCGGCACATGGCGGCGGCTTCGGCGGCGGCGGTCGCGCCATCGTACACCGAGGCGTTGGCCGCGTCCATGCCTGTCAGCTCGCACACCATCGTTTGAAATTCAAAGATCGCCTGCAAAAGCCCCTGGCTCATTTCGGCCTGATAGGGCGTGTAGGCGGTCAGGAAGGTCTCCTTGCCGCAAATGCCGCGCACGATGCCCGGTATGAAGTGCCGATACGAGCCCGCGCCGCGCAGCACCGTGGGGAACACTGTGTTTTGATCGGCAAAGGTGCGCAGGGCGCGCAGCGCCTCCAGCTCGCTGAGTTCGGCGGGCAGGTTGAGCGGAACGCGCAGCTTGACCTCCTCGGGCACGCAGGCGTGCAAATCCTCCATGCGCCGCAGGCCCAGGGCTTCCAGCATGGCGGCGCGGTCGGCGTCGGTGGCCGGGATATAGCCGCTCATGCTTACGCCTCCCCGACCAGCGCGGCATACTCCTCGGCGGAGAGCAGGCCCGCACCGGCCTCGCCCTCAAGCTCGACCAGCCAAGCGCCGTACGCATCGTTGTTGATCGCCGCCGGATCGTCGAGCAGCGCTTCGTTGATGGCCGAAACCTTGCCGGTTACCGGGCTGTATACGTCGGAAACCGCCTTCACAGATTCCACATCGGCCAGACGTTCGCCCGCGTTCACCGTGTCGCCCACCTCGGGCAGGTTCACGAAAACCAGGTCGCCCAGCTCGTGCTGTGCGTGATCGGTCAGGCCGACGCGCACCTTGCCGCCGCCCAGGTCCTCCAGCCATTCGTGGGATTTTGCGTACCTGAGGTTGTTGGGGGTGTTCATGGGAAAGTCCTCCTTAACAATAAGTGGAATGTCAAGCCCCAAAGGTACTCCTTGCGAGTTAGGTCTAGGCCTCAGGGCATCAACAAAGTGCTTGGATGCGCAGAGAAGGATTCCAAAGGGCGAGCGATAAGCCCTTTGGCCGCCCGTCGCAAAGGGCGGAATTCCTTGCGCTGCTTAGCTTCGGGACATTTCGCATCTGCGGATGCGACCAGGGCTTTGCGATCGCCCTGGACCTTCGCGGCCCATCTGCGCAGTTTTGTTGATAGTCTGAGGCCTTTTTAGGCCTTCGCCTTCTTGTAAAACGGAAGTTTTACGACTTCGGCCTCCACACGGCGGCCGCGCACATCGATCTCCACCAGGGTGCCGAGTTGTGCATCGGCCACGTCGAGCATGGCCATGGCTACCGCGTAGCCCAGGAAGGGCGCATGCGTGCCCGAGGTGGTGTAACCGGCCTCCTCGCCGCCCACGTAGACGGTGCAGCCCTCGCGCGCGATGCCGCGCCCGGTGATGCGCAGGCCCATGCGGCGGCGCTCCGGCTCGCCGCGCTCGATCAGCGCTTGCTTGCCGATGAAATCGGGCTTATCGAGCTTCACGAAGAAGCTCAGCCCGGCCTCGATGGGCGTGATATCCGCCGAAAGCTCGTGGCCGTAGAGCGGCATGGCGGCCTCCAGGCGCAGGGTGTCGCGCGCGCCCAGCCCGCAGGGGATCAGCCCCAGCGGCGCGCCCGCGGCCAGCACCGCATCCCAAAGGGCGGGCGCATGTTCGGTAGCGCAGTAGATTTCCACACCATCCTCGCCGGTGTAGCCGGTGCGCGAGACCATGCAGCGGATGCCCGCCACCGTCATTTCGGGCGCGAAGGTGTAATGCTTGGGCGGCAGCGCTTGGCCGGGGGCCAGGGATTGCAGGATGTCCAGGGCGAGCGGGCCCTGCAAGGCCAGCTGTCCGGTGGTTTCCGATATGTTGCGCAGCTCGGTGCCCTCCGCGCAGTGCGATTGCAGCCACGCGTAATCCTTCTCTTGGTTCGATGCGTTGAGCACCACCAGGTAGTGCTCGGCGGTATAGCGGTACACCAGCACGTCGTCGATCACGCCGCCGCGCTCGTCGCACAGCATGGCGTACTTTACCTGACCGTCGGTCATGGTGGAAATATCGTTGGTGCAAACCTGCTGCAGCATGGCTAGCGCGCCGGGGCCCTTCACCTCGGCCTCGCCCATGTGCGATACGTCAAAAAGACCGGCCTTGGTGCGCACGGCCATGTGCTCGGCGATCACGCCTGTGCCGTACTGCACGGGCAGCAGATACCCCGCGAAGGGCACTATTTTGCCGCCGCAGGCCAGATGGCGGTCATATAGCGGAGTCTTCCGTTCGGCGTTCATTTCGGCCCCGATATCGCTGGTCATGGTCAATCCCCCTTTGTGAATCGGAAGGGCAGATGCGCCCATTCCTACCAAAAGTATACCGGGATGGGCGGGGTGTGTCAACCGAATTGTGGGGCTCTGCGGTCTTTGGATGGGGGCTTTGCGGTCGTTGGAATCCTTCGCGGCGCATCAAAAGGGCCGCCGCGATTGGAAACGCGACGGCCCGGCATGCTTCGGTTAGCCCAGCGGGTCCAGCGTGATGTCCCACGCGAACGCCGCCGGGTTTAGGTGGTACTTTTCCAGCAGCGCGGGGCCGCAGCTGTTGGAGCCGATGCCCGCTTGCGCGTAATCCAGGCAGAGCACGGTTTCGCCGCAGGGCTCCAGCTCGAAGTTGTGGGCCTTGGCGGTCAGCTCCTCCTGGGTGTAGGGCGAAAGGTTGAAGCTGAACGGTTGCGCGCTGTGGGCGCACAGGCCGCCCGCGCCGTCGGTCACGGTAACGTAATCGCAGCCGTAGTGCGCGCCGTTTTCCTGCGGACGGATGTAATCCTCGTGATTGGCCTGCGCGGTGGTTTCGAATTCGCCCAGCCAGGAGGCGTTTCGTTTGTCGAGGTAACTTTCGTGCGGGCCGTAGCCGAAGTAGGTGGCGCGATGCATGCGCTGCGGCAGGAACAGGCGGAGACCGAAGCGCGGCAGGCAAGGCATCACCGGATCGTCGCGCTTCCCTTCCAGGTGAATGCGCACGCGGCCTTGCCCATCCACGGCGAAGCGTGCCGAGAGGGTCACCGCGCGCTGGCGGTAGACCGCTGCCAGCGAGAGCTGGCAATCGATCACGGCCTCGCTGCCTTCGATGCGGGCTTCGGCGCTGTACACGCGCGGCTGCGCCCTGTCGTATCCGGCGCGTTCCCACTTCACGCGGATGTAGCGGTCGTTGTCGGTGGGCGCGCGCCAAAGGTTGAAGGACATGGGGCGGGTGAGCAGCGTGCGCTGGCCGTAACACATTTCGTCAAAAAGGCCGGTGGCCGCATCGAAAGTGTAGCGGAAGTTTTCGCCCGCGATCTCTATGCGCATGCCCTCGCGGCGGAGCTGCGGCGCGGCGGCATTCTTTCGTGTGGGCAGCGCGGGCGCGACAGCTCCCTCGTGCAGCACGAGCTGATCGAAGCCCAGTTCGTGGCCCGCGCTGGTGAATGCGGCATCGTGCTTCTGGCGGTAGATCAGGCGCAGCAGGCAGCGGCCTTCGCTGTGCGCGGCGCGCAGCGGGAGGGCCACCTCCGCCGAGGTGTGGGGCGCGATAGCGGGCAACTCGACCGGCCCGGTTTCGACGGTCTTACCGTCCACGGTCAGCTCGTATTCGCAGGTGGCGATATGGGCCAGGTCGGTGAAATCCAGGCGGTTCGACAGGCGAACCTTGCCCGCGCCCAGCCATTCGGTGCGCACCGGGCGGATCACCTGCTTGAATTCGCGAATGCCGTTGTGCGGCGTGCGATCCGGGTAGACCAGGCCGTCCATGCAGAAGTTGCCGTCGTGGGGGTATTCGCCAAAATCGCTGCCGTACAGGTACTTGGCGCGGCCATCGGCCGTGCGGCCCGCGTACACCGCGTGATCGCAGAATTCCCACACGAAGCCGCCGCACATCTGCGGATGCTTGTCGATCAGCTCCTGGTAATCCTCGGCGTCCCCGGGGCCGTTGCCCATGGCGTGGATGTACTCGCACATCACGTAGGGGCGCGGGTCGCTGCCCGCCAGGTACCGCTCGATCTCGGCCAGCGAGGGGTACATCTCGCTGTACAAATCCAGCGCGGAGGTATCGTTCTGGCGGTCGTCGGGCAGGTGGCACATGCCCTCGTAGTGGCACAGCCGCGTGGGATCGAACTGCTTGACCCAGCGGGCCGCGTTCTCGATGTTTTCGCCAAAGCCGGATTCGTTGCCCAGCGACCAAATGAGCACGCTGGGGCAATTGCGATCGCGCAGCACGTTGCGCTGCACGCGGTCGAGCATGCCCAGGGCGAACATGGGCTCGCGGGCGATGCGCGCGTAGTCGTTGGCATAGTTGCCGCCCTCGGGGGTGACGATGGTGCACACGCCGTGGGATTCGATATCGCTTTCGGCGATCAGGTAGAAGCCGTACTCGTCGCAGAGCTGTGGCATCTCGGGCGCGTTGGGGTAATGGCTGGTGCGGATGGCGTTGATGTTGTGCGCCTTCATAACCGCCAGATCGCGAATGTACTGCTCGCGGCTGATGGTGTAGCCGGTCACCGGGTCGCTATCGTGGCGGTTGACGCCGCGGAACTTGATGGGTGTGCCGTTGAGCAGCAGCACGCCATCCTTCACGCACACCTCGCGAATGCCCACGCGCTGGGCGATGTGCTCATCCCCGGCGGTCAGGAGCAGGGTGTATAGCGCGGGCTGTTCGGCGTTCCAAAGCACCGGGTTTTCGATGCGCAGGCTCATGTGCGCCCCCGAAACCTGCGCCTGGGCCAGCGTTTCCCCTGCGGGGGAGAGCAGGGTGCAGCGCACCTCGACCGGCTGGCTGAAGTAGGCGCAATCCAGCGTGATCTCGGCCGCGCGCCCCCCGTCGATCAGCACGGTGCGCACCCAGTAATCCCGCAGGTGCTGTTCGGAGCGCTCCAGGAGGTATACATCGCGGAAGATGCCCGACATGCGCAGCTTATCCTGATCCTCCAGGTAGCTGCCCTCGCACCATTTGAGCACCCGCACCTCGATGGTGTTCTCGCCGCTGGTCAGCTGATCGGTGATATCGAACTCGCTGGTGCTGTGCGATACTTGGCTGTAGCCCACGAATGCGCCGTTGACGTACAGGTACAGGCAACTATCCACGCCCTCAAAATTCAGGAAGTAGCGCCGGTTCGCGCGCTTATCCAGCATCAGTGTGCGCCGGTATGCGCCGCATGGGTTCTCGATGGGCACGTAGGGCGGATCGTAGGGGAAGGGGTACTTCACGTTGGTGTATTGATGGTGGTCGTAGCCGTGCTGCTGCCAGACCGAGGGCACCGGGATGGTGGCGGCATAGTCGATGCATTCCGGCACGTCGCAATAGCGGGTGAAGAATGCGAAATCCCAATCGCCGTTGAGAGATAGGAAGCGATCCGAGGTCTCGCGGCCCGCGCTTTCGAGCGCGGCTTCGGCGCTGCCAAAGGGCAGGTAGTACGCGCGGTTTTCCATGGTCCCAACGTGCAGCGTCTCGGGGTTTTCGTGGTACGATCTCATCGGGTGAATCCTCCTGAAATGTCCAAACTCATGAAATGCCCGGCTCCTGGAACATCCGGAGTGGGGTTAAATCTCGCAGGAGATGCCGCAGCGCTTCTCGTCGGCGGCGAACGCGGTATCGATCACGCGCATCACGCGCAGCGCCTGCTCGGGCTTGACGATGAGCTCGGCCTTGCCATCCAGCGTGGCCACGATGTTCTTGTAAAATTCCGACCAATCCGGCGAGGCTTCGGGCAGCGGAAGCTCCCGCGTGGTGCTCTTGGGGCGCGGGGCCATGGTGCGGGTCGGGCCCGCCTCGGTGTACACGATATCGTCGTCCCATTCCATTTCGGCATCGGTATCGAGTTTCACGATCTTGCCGTTGCAGCTCCAATCCTCCACCACCAGCGTGCCCTCGGTGCCGGATACATGCCAGCGGGGCTGATTAATGAAGCAGTTGGTCGCCATTTCCAGCATGGCGGAAACACCGTTTTGGAAGCGCAGGGTGACCTTGATGTTGTCGTCCACCTCGCTGCCAAACACCTTGCAAAGCTGCGCGGAGACTTCCACCACCGGGGATTTGATCATGTCCATGAGCTGATCGATGAGGTGCACGCCCCAATCCAGCAGCATGCCGCCGCCGTTGAGCTTGTGGCCGCGCCAGCCGAACATCGCGCCGCGCGAGCCGAGCACGCGGCTCTCGATGAAGTAGGGGGTGCCGATCGCGCCGGATTCGATGGATTCGCGCACGATGCGGTAATCGCGATCCCAGCGGCGGTTTTGGTGGATGGAGAAGAGCTTGCCGGTGCGGCGCGAGGCCGCGATCATGTCCTCCAGCTCGGCGGCATTGAGCGCCACCGGCTTTTCGCACACCACGTTCTTGCCCGCCTCCAGGCAGCGGATCACCAGCGAACGGTGCACGTCGTTGGGGGTGGCCACGGTGACGATATCCACTTCCGGATCGGCCAGCAGTTCGTCGAGCGAGGCATATGTGTACAGCCCGGCTTCGCGGGCTTTTTCCATCGCCTCGGGGCGGATATCGAAAGCGCCCTTCACGCGAATGTCTTTCACTTTTTCCGAGATGCTGCTGAGATGCCAGCCGCCCAGTCCGCCGAAACCGATGATAGCCCAAACATGCTGCATACGCGTACCTCCCGCGGCGTTTGCGCCGCACAATTTCGCTGGCATTGTAACAGAAACCAAGGGAACTGTCAAAGCTTGAGCGGCTCTCTCAGAGCGGCTTCATTTAAACGCAGAAACTGGGGTTTGCGACCGAAGGATACCTAAGGGCGAGCGGAAAGCCCTTAGGTCGCCCTCGCAAGGGCGAAATTCTCCGAAAAGGCGGGAGGTTTCGCTCCTTCGGGAGCGACCGGAGGGGTTTCCGGTCGCCCTCCGGCCACTTTCGGCTGCAAAGCCCAATCTCTGCATTCAAATGCAATCGCCATGAAGGCTTTCTCTTGTCTATTTTTGATTTTACTGTATACTGAAATCACGAGAAGGGATCGATCGGGGAATCCACTCAAAAATCGATCCATAAACCCATCGGGTAATGTGCGACGAGGGAGGGAATCTGTTTATGCTGGAAGCGACGTATCCGGCCAATCTGTTCTTGGGCGACGGCCGATTCGAGATGCGGGATTGCGAGATGCCCACGCTGGCCCCGTACGAGGTGCGCGTCCGCAACATGGCCTGCGGCGTTTGCGGCACCGATGTGCACATCTACCACGGCGAGCCCGGTTCGGCGGAGGTTATGCCGCCGGTGGTGCTGGGCCACGAATACGCGGGCGCGGTGGTGGAGATTGGCGCGGCGGTGACCACGCTGGCCGTCGGCGACCACGTGACCATGGATCCCAACATCAACTGCGAGCTCTGCGAATCCTGCCGCAACGGCATCAAGCAGCATTGCGAGCACATGGAGGCGCTGGGCGTCACCTGCGATGGCGGCTTTGCCAAGTACAGCATCGCCCCCGAAAGGCAATGCTACAAGCTGGCGCCCGAGCTGCCCTTCGAGGTGGGCGCGATGGCCGAGCCCATCGCCTGCTGCCTGCACGGCATCGACCTCATCGCCATCCGGCCCGGTGAATCGGTGCTGGTGGTGGGCGGCGGTGCGATCGGCCTGATCATGGTGCAGCTGGCACGGCTCTGCGGCGCGAGCACGGTGGTGCTCAGCGAGCCCATCGCGGCCCGGCGCGCCATCGGCCTGGAGGTGGGCGCGGATGCGGCGGTGCACCCGCTGCGCGGCTCCATCGCCGATACGCTGCGCGCGCAGACCGGCGTAGACGGGGCGGATGTGGTGATCGAATGCGTGGGCCGTACCGCCGCCACCCAGCAATCCATCGCCGCGGCCAAGGCGGGCGGGCGCATCCTGTTGTTCAGCGTGCCTGCCCTCGATGCCACGTACCCGCTGCCGCTCTTCGACGTATTTAAAAAGGAACTGAAGATCATGGGCTCGTTCGTCAATCCGCGCACCCATCAGCGCGCCGTCAACCTGCTCAACCACGGGCGGTTGAACATTGATGCGCTGATTACCCACCGTTTCCCGCTGGCGCAGGTGGAGGAAGCGATTCATATGCAAATGAGCGACGCGTCCATCAAGGTGGTCGTGTTGCCGCAGGAGGAGTAAAATGGGCACTGTCATAAATGGCGAAATAAACCGCGAGGCGATCCGGGATGAGCTGATCGAGGAACTGCGCAAGATCGGCAACGAGCGCATGCGCAAGTATTTTATGTCGAAGGGTGCGCGCGATCCTGTGTTCGGCTCGTCCACCGGCGCCATGAAGCCGCTCGCCAAGCCCTACCGCAACGATCAGGCGCTGGCCGAGCTGCTCTACGATAGCGGCGTGTACGACGCGATGTACCTGGCCGGCATGATCGCCAATCCCAAAACCATGACCGAGGCCGATTTCGAGCGCTGGATGGACGGCGCGTACTGCGAGATGATCGGCGACCACATCGTGTCGGTCACGCTGGCAGAATCACCGTTGGCTCAGATCATCGCCGATCGCTGGATCGCGCACGAGGACGACCTGCACCGCTCCTCGGGCTGGCATACCTACGAATGGCTGCTGGGCTACCTGCCCGATGCGCGCTTTGATGCGGAGAAGATATGCGGCATGCTCCACGCCGTGCAGGAGGGCATCCACTCCGCGCCCGAGCACACCAAGGACGCGATGAACGGCTTCCTGATGGCGGTGGGCGTATCGTACGCGCCGCTGCACGCGGAAGCGCTCAGCGTGGCGCAGGCGGTCGGCCCCATCTACCCGCTCGATAAAAAGGGCGCGTGCGAGGCGCCCATCGCCTCGCAGGAGATCGAGAAGGCGATGGCCAAGGGGCGGATTGGGTTTAAGCGCAAGGGCGTGCGCTGTTAGCAGACCGTCCATAAACGCCCATCTGCGGCCTCATCGCTCGCCTGCCTTGTCGGCGCATTGATATGCGCCTCTGGCGGACAGGCTCGCTCTTCCATTGCAGGGATGGGCTTGTTTTTCAGCTACACCTGGGCATTTCTGAACGGTCTGGCTTTTTCGAAATGAAAAAGGACCGTCGCAGCTCAGGGCGCGCACGGTCTCAGACTGTAGACAAGAGTCAGAGCATTATCAAGGCCCCAGAAGGAATCCCTCCACCGCTCACGCGGTTCCCCAGGGGGACCACCGCAGTGGTGGTGGGATTCTTCTCGGTCGTGCACAGTCCTTTCGCGTGTCACGTTGCTTCCTCTTCCACGTAGAGCAGCACATCCTCCACCCGGCAATGCAACACCCTGCAAAGCTGATCCAACGTTTCGGTTGTGATCGGCTTTTTCTTGCGCATGCGATATAGCGTTCCGTTGGATACACCATGCTTGTGTATGAGCGCATAGGTGGAAACGCCAAGCTTTTTGGCTGTTTGCCAAAAGGGTTCATAGGAAATCATTGCATCTCCCCCTCTTGCAAAAAGCGTAGAACAAAGCTAATATGTTGTATATAACCAATATGTAGGCATTGCCCACATGTAAGTTACATGGAAGGGATGGAGGGATGATGCGATGGCCGAATTTTGCCTGGAATGCTACAATAAAATCTTTGGAAGGCCGCTTCACGAACGGAATGTCCTGCAGGAGGTTGATCTGTGCGAGGGCTGCGGCGAGCTGAAGCCCTGCGTGGTCGCGATCCATGAGTTCGAATGGCTGTACGGAGCGAAGAAGCCCGCTGCTTTGAAAAACGCCATAGAAAATGCCGACACAAAGAAAAACCCGCCGCGTTAGGCTTGCCGCGAAAGCCCCATTCGTGGTATGATGCTTGCGCACATGCGGAAGGAGAGTGCTCCTTCCGCCAATGCGCGTTTTGGGAAGCCGATTTGCGCATCATATAAAGAGCGATGTGCAAAAAACATACATGATGGAGGCGCGCCATGCACCTGATCGTCGGCCTGGGCAATCCGGGCACAAAGTATGCACACACCCGCCACAACGTGGGCTTCGACGTGGTGGAGGTGCTTTCGCAAAAGACTGGCATCACCGCGTGGCGCGATCGCTGCAAGGCCTCGGTGGCCGAGGGGCTCTACAAGGGCGAAAAGCTGGTGCTGGCCCGCCCGCAAACGTTCATGAACCTCAGCGGCGTGAGCGTGCTGGCGCTGGCGCAGTGGTTCAAGGCCGAGCCGAGCCAGGTGCTGGTGGTGTACGACGATATCGATCTGCCGCTGGGCAAGCTGCGCCTGCGTGCCAGCGGAAGCGCGGGCACCCACAACGGCATGCGCTCTATAATAGAAGAGTATCGCAGGCAGGATTTCCCGCGCCTGCGTGTGGGCATTGGCCCCAAGCCTGAGAACTTCGAGCTGGCCGACTTCGTGCTTTCGCATTACGCGGGGGAAGCCGAGCGCAAGGTCCAGTTCGATGCCTTCCTGCGCGCCGCCGATGCCGCCCTGGTCTGGGCTGAGCAGGGCGTCGAGGCCGGGATGCGGGCCGCGAACCCCTGATGCTGCAAGGATTTTTGGGGATGATAGCGCACTGACAGGAGGCTGCGATGGCAAATCAGAACCAGGAGCTCCTCTTTGCCCCCATGGCCGGGTGGCCGCCCTACGAACAACTGAAAACCGCCGCCGCCAAGGCGCAGATCACCGCGGCCCATGGCATGGCCGAGGGCCACAAGGCATTTTTGGCGGCGGCGCTGCATCGCGATACCCGGCGGCCCCTGGTTGTCGTTACCGCCAACGACGTGGCGGCGGCGCGCATGACCGAGGATTTGTCGCAGCTGCTGGATGTTGGCGTGGGCATGCTGCCGGGTCGCGAGATCAGCCTGTACCGCGCCGTGGCCGCCAGCCACGAGGTGAGCGCGCGACGGCTGGAGACGCTGCACCGCATGCGCTGCGGCGAGGTGACTATCCTGGTGGCCTCCGCCGATGCGCTTATGCATCGGCTGATGCCCCCGGCGCTCTACGATGCCCATGTGTTTACCCTGGCCGAGGGCCAGCAATTCCCGCTGGAGCAGCTGACCGACCGGCTGCTGGCGGCGGGCTACACGCGCGAGGATATGGTGGAGGGCAAGGGCCAGTTCGCCCTGCGCGGCGGCATACTCGATGTGTACCCGCCTGCGGCGCTCAGCGCGGTGCGCGTGGAGTTCTTTGACGATGAGGTCGATTCCATCCGCACCTTCGATGTGCTCACCCAGCGTTCGCAGACGCGGATATCCCCGGTGGAGATATCCCCTGCCGACGAGGCGCGGATCGATCCGGCTGAGGCTGCCGAAGTGGCCCAGCGCCTGCTGGATGCGCTCACCGCTGCGCCCGCCGCAAAGAAAACGGTCAGCGACGACACGCCCGTGCTGGAGCCCATCGAGGCCTTTGACGATGAGGATTGGGGCGGCGATGAGCTCCCCGGACTATGGGAGATGCCCGACGCGGCGGCCAAGGCGCAAAAGCAGCCCAAGCCGCAGAGCGCGGTCTCGCCGCAGGAGCGCTTGATCGGCGAGATTCGCGACATCGCCGAAGCGCTGCGTGCGGGCCGCCGGGTGCAGGGCCTGGAACGGTGGATGCACCTGCTCTTCCCCGAGCCGATGACCGCGCTTTCCTATTTCGACAATCCTATCGTGCTGCTGGACGAGCCCGACCGCCTGCGCGAGCGGTGCGACAACCGGCATCTCGAATTTGTGGAGCAGTTCACCTCCTCGCTGGAGCGCGGCGAGGCGCTGCCCGCCCAGGCCGATCTGCTGCTCGATTGGGCGGCGCTGCTGCCTCTGCTCACGAGGGGCTCGACGCTGACCTTCAGCGGCTTTTTGCGCACCATGGGCGGCCTGCAGCCCCGCGAGCTGGTGAAGTTGGAGAGCATCGGCGGCGCGGGCTACACCGGACAGCTGCGCGAGCTGGCGCAGGATGTGGCGCGCTGGCAGGCCGACGGCAACCGCGTCGTACTGCTTTCGGGCGGCGCGGCGCGCGGCCAGCGCTTGGCGGAATCGCTGCTGGAGGCGGGCGCGATCGTGCCCTTTGCCGAGGCGCACGAAAAGCCGCTCATCCCCGGTGAGGCGGTGATATTGCCGCTGATCCTATCCCACGGCTTCCAGTGCGCGGAGGCCAAGCTGGTGGTGATCTCCGACGGGGAGATATTCGGCGTGGGCCAGAAAAAGGCGCGCGCTCGCAAGCGCAGCGGCGAGAAGATTGCCGCGTTTACCGACCTCAAGGTGGGCGATTACGTGGTGCACGAGAGCCACGGCGTAGGCATCTATCAGGGCACCATCCGCCTGCAGAGCGAGGGCACCTACCGCGATTACTTGTTCATCCAGTATCAGGGCTCGGATAAGCTCTACGTGCCCACCGATCAGCTCGATCGCGTGCAGAAGTACATCGGTGCGGAGAAGATGGCCCCCCACATCAACCGCCTGGGCGGCAGCGAATGGCAGCGGCAGAAGGCCAAGGTCAAGCAATCGATCAAGGCGCTGGCCTTCGATTTGGTGCGCCTATACGCGCAGCGGCAGGAGAACAAGGGCTTCCCCTTCTCCGGCGATACGCCTTGGCAGCGCCAGTTCGAGGATAACTTCCCCTACGAGGAGACCCCCGATCAGCTGCAATCCATCGAGGAGATCAAGGGCGATATGCAGCGTACCACCTGCATGGATCGCCTGCTCTGCGGCGACGTGGGCTACGGCAAGACCGAGGTGGCCCTTCGTGCCGCCTTCAAGGCCGTGATGGATAGCAAGCAGGTTGCGCTGCTGGCGCCCACCACCATATTGGCCCAGCAGCACTACAACACCATCCGCAAGCGCTTCGATGGGTTTCCGGTGCAGGTGGAGGTGATCAGCCGTTTTCGCACGGCTGCGGAACAAAAAAGGGTGCTGAAGGACCTTGCGGAGGGCAAAATCGATATATTGGTGGGGACGCATCGGCTGTTGGGCAAGGATGTGCGGTTTAAGGATTTGGGTCTGCTGGTAGTCGATGAGGAGCAGCGCTTCGGCGTGGCGCACAAGGAATCCATCAAGAACCTCAAGCAGAACATCGACGTGCTCACCCTCTCCGCCACCCCCATCCCGCGCACGCTGCACATGTCCATGGTGGGCATCCGCGACATGAGCGTGCTCGAAACCCCGCCCGAGGAACGGTACCCGGTGCAGACCTACGTGGTCGAATACCAGGATGGCATGATTCGTGACGCCATCCTGCGCGAAATCGCGCGCCAGGGCCAGGTCTACTTCCTCTACAATCGGGTGGAGCACATCGAGAAATTCCACGCGCGCCTTTGCCGCCTGGTGCCCGAAGCGCGCATCGCCGTGGGGCATGGGCAAATGCGCGAGCATGCGCTCGAGGACGTGATGATGGATTTCTATGAGTACAAGTACGACGTGCTGCTGTGCACCACCATCATCGAATCCGGGCTGGATATTCCTTCGGCCAACACCCTCATCGTGTTTGACGCCGATCACTTTGGTCTGGCGCAGCTTTACCAGCTGCGCGGCCGGGTGGGCCGCTCCAACCGGCTGGCCTACGCCTACCTCACCGTGCGCCCCAACAAGGTGCTGACCGAGACCGCACAGAAGCGGCTGGAGGCCATTCGCGAGTTTACCGAGTTTGGCTCGGGCTTTCGCATCGCCATGCGCGATTTGGAGCTGCGCGGCGCGGGCAATATCCTGGGCCCCGAGCAGAGCGGGCAGCTGGCCGCCGTGGGCTACGACATGTACGTGAAGCTCATCGAGGAGACGGTGCGTGAGATTCGCGGCGAGCTGGGGGAGAGCGTCGATATCGAGACCCGGGTGGAGCTGCAAGTCGATGCCTTCCTGCCTGCCGAGTATGTGCGCGGCGAGTTCCAGCGCATCGAGATATACAAGCGCATTGCCGCCATAGAAGATCGCGTATCGCGCACCGACGTGGAGGAGGAGCTGGTCGACCGCTTTGGCGATGAGCCGGAACCGGTGGTCAACCTGGTCGCCATCGCGCACCTCAAGGCGATGTGCGGCTCGCTGGGCATCGAGAGCGTGGTGCACCGCAACGGCCAGCTGGTCATGAAGTTCTCGCCCCATGCGCACATCGACGGGGCGCGCCTGTTTGTCGCCATGCACGAGACCGACAAGCGCCTCTCGCTCTCGCCCCAAACCCCGCCCAGCCTGGTGCTGCGCGATGCGCGGCTGGAGGCGGAGCCGATGCTGCACGAGGCGGTGCGGTTGATGGAAGCGGTGATCACGCGCATGGCCGCCCTCGGGTAACGGAGCAATCCCAATTTTTCACGTCCAACGGCGGCTTCCCTTGCCGGGGAGGTCGCTTTTTTGTGCCCGAATGTGCCGGAGATTTCTGCAAACGCCGAAAAATGTGTCTAAAATATGCCGGAAATATTCGATTGCTTAAATAATACGTAATGATATTGCTTTTTCCGTAATTATATTGTATTATTTTAGCAACCGAAGTGTAGCAATGGCTTCATCTTCGCTGGCCTGCTATTTTCGCACAGTCCCCGCGCAATACCCGCGCAATACAGAAGAGATGGATGTGTCCTCAATGTCGCAAGGATCCCTCGCCAAGAAACGTCTGCCCATGGTCGCGCTGGCGCTGTTGCTCTGCGCTATCAGCATACTCATGCTGACCTCGCAGGGGAAGCTGCCCGTCATCGCGTTCGCGGAAGAGGGGCAGGCTACCACCAAGGATAAACTCCCGGTCGTGCAGTTTGCACAGACCGCCATTGCCGTGCAGGAAAACGAATCGTTCGAAGTCGCGGTGCTGGCCCAGAATTGGGATCGGAAGAACACCAAGGACCTCAAGGTGCATATCGAGCTCAGCGATCCGGAGGTCGATATCGTCAACACCAAGATCACCTCTGCGCGCCGTTCCTTGCTCGATATGCGCAAGCAGGGCATCATTATGTACGCTGCGGTCAACGGCTCCCGCTACCTGACCGCGGCCAAGGAGCGCACCGCCGAGCGTGATTTCTATATCCTGAATAAGCAAGAGAGCACGCCGCTGTGCATGGGGGGTTACTACAGCGTGGAGAACACGGGTGACCGCACGGTCACCGTCCGGCTACGTGATCCTGCCGACGGCAAGGGATACACCGTGGGCGCGAACGATACGCTGACCATCACCTTCACCGAAGTCGATCAGGAGCGCCCCATCTGGAATTCTGAATCCAAGAGCGATTGGGTCGAGGCCAACCTCGATTGGTTGCGCAAAAAGTTCCCGGCCGGCACGCACTGGAATCACTTCGTGGGCAACTCCAACGATCCGGACGGCGTCACCAGCGTGCCCTGCCAGAACGGCAAGCACGGGGAATTTGGCGAGATCACCAGCCGGATGGGGATCGGCTCCGCCATCTGCAACAACTCCAGCTACAGCGTCTATGTGCGCTACGAAGGCCAGGATTTCCTCTACATCGATCAAAAGGACTTCTCCTTTATTCAGTGCGTCGGGTATGCGATGAGCATCGCCCGCGATATATTCGGCACCATTCCCTACAACGGTGATGGCTGGAAGACCTACTCTTCGGTCAAATCGTGGAAGGCGCTCGAGGCGGGCGATTACGTGCGCATCTCCGGCCACAGCTTTTTCATCATCGGCGCGAAGAATGGGATGGTGACCGTCACCGAATGCAACGTAGACGACGACCCCTGTGTTATTTTCTGGGATTCGCAGTACCGCGTTTCCGAGGATGGGCGCTCGGTATCCCGGACGGTGGATGGCGGCAGCGCACCTTTCCAAAAGATCGAATCGGTGAGCCGGATGATGCGCTGATGAGGGGCATTCGGCCCGCCCGGTTTCCGGGGGATTTCCGCCCCCCGATACTTTTCGGCGGAGCCATGCGTCGGGGCTTTTACACGCGCGGAAAACGTGAGGGAAAAAAGCGCAAAAAAAGCTGATGAGGTGCGGCAATCCACGCTTGACAAGGAACCCTGGATCGTGTAAACTATGATTCGTCGCTTGCGATGCAGTGGAGCAATCGGGGTGTGGCGCAGCCTGGTAGCGTACGTGCTTTGGGAGCATGGGGCCAAGGGTTCAAATCCCTTCACCCCGACCAGCGACACTTCATGGCCCCGTGGTCAAGTGGTCAAGACACCGCCCTTTCACGGCGGTAACAGGGGTTCGAACCCCCTCGGGGTCACCATTTTCTCCCGTTTGCGTTTTCCTTGCACGGTGTGCCGCACGGGCCTTTAGCTCAGTTGGTTAGAGCGGCCGGCTCATAACCGGTTGGTCCGGGGTTCGAGTCCCTGAAGGCCCACCACATTTTGGCCCGGTAGTTCAGTTGGTTAGAATGCCAGCCTGTCACGCTGGAGGTCGAGGGTTCGAGCCCCTTCCGGGTCGCCAACTTTTTCCTAGCCGGGGCTGGCTCCGCCGCCTCCGCCGCTACGCTGGTGTAGCTCAATTTGGCAGAGCAGCTGATTTGTAATCAGCAGGTTGCGGGTTCAAGTCCCTTCACCAGCTCCATCGTTTTTTCCAGGCACCTTTTCAACTGCATATGGGCCAAGCTTTTTTATGGAGGAGTTCCCGAGTGGCCAAAGGGAGCAGACTGTAAATCTGTTGTCACCGACTTCGGTGGTTCGAATCCACCCTCCTCCACCAACAACCTTATCGCTCACGGGAGCGATTCTGCGGGAATGGCGGAATTGGCAGACGCGCTAGATTCAGGTTCTAGTGAGGGCAACTTCATGCAGGTTCAAGTCCTGTTTCCCGCACCACACTTCTTCCATGGGCAGGCGGCTTTGCGTTCGTGCGGGTCGTCTGCCCGAACCCAAGCTGGGGTTTTCTTTCTTTATACCCAAGATACCCTAAATTCTCCCCGATACCTAAGGTTGCTTCTCCATCCATGCGGGAATGGCGGAATTGGCAGACGCGCTAGATTCAGGTTCTAGTGAGGGCAACTTCATGCAGGTTCAAGTCCTGTTTCCCGCACCACAGGGGCTGTCGCGGTAGCGACAGCCCCTTATTGTATTGCAATTTGCCCAGCCACTCTCGGCTTCCAAGGATAGTCCTCGCTTATATCCATCCCCTGATTCGGGTCTGCATAATACCAATTCCAATTAGGTTTTGCCAATAAGCCAGCGAGAGATTCTTCGTTCGGCTAGGAGTCCGAAGGAGGCGTAGCCAGCAGCTACGCTGACCGAGGCACGACAACGCCGATCGGTAAAAGATCCGCTGGATTGTGGCAAAACGTAGCTGGAATGGGTATAAGTACAAGGCACACGCCGAAGAGGGTAGACGCATCGCCTAATTCCAGCCAAAGGTCTCCGGCACATAACGCCGCGTTCTGCTGGGGTCAAAGGTATCCTGCAATTGCCCGGTTTGCGCCTGAACCACCAGCCAGCCATTCTCCTTTTGCGTAAACTCCATCTCCGGGTCTTTGTACAGCTTGGGCTCTCCCTTGGCGTCGTCATACATTTCGCCGAAGGCTACCCAGCAAGGCACCAGCCAGCAGGCATCCACGCGCTCCGGATCATAATACTGCACGTAGCCGAACTCTAGCCGTTCCAGCGTCCGTACGCGGCCATTGGCAATCTGGGTCTCCAGTGCCTGCTTCACGTCGGCAAAAGGGGCAAGCGGTATGTCGGCGTGCAATTGTTCCGCCTCCCGGACGGCATGGATGCTGACGCTATAATCTTGCGCGGTGGTTACAAAGGCACCGGCCTCATACCCAAGGGGCTGTTCGCTGGGCAATTCGACCCGTGTATAGTCGGAGAACCAGCCGCCACCGCCGTAAATGACCGGGATATCGTGAAAGACCGGACGGAGGCTGATGTAATAGGTCCCGATATTCCCGGGCTGATCCAAAGGAGTCGTCAGGTGCGCGGTATTGCCATCGTACCCCTTCCAGCGATATATTTTCCCGCCCGCGCCAACGTTCTTGACCTCGTACTGGCCGCTGATCTGCGGCCCATAGAGTTGCTCGATCACGCCCATGGTGAGGTCCGTGGCCTCCTGCATGGTCATCGGATTATCCTCGGCATGGACGCTCCAATCGATTTGAGGCGCATCCATCCACTGCGTAGGCCCATCGGTAATGTTTCCGCTGACCTTTTTATAGATATTGCCGTTGCCCGGGTCGCCCTTGACCACACTTATTACACTACTGCCGAGCGGATACAGCTCGACTGTATCGTAAGCCGCCAGAGCGGCATCGTCGGGCTGGGGCGCTAACTCCAGCTTTAGCACTGGCACCGTATCGGCCAGGGGCACAAGGATATCCAGATCGACCGTAATCGTCCGCCCATGCGCTTCGTAGGTTTGGTGCCAGCCATCCTTCGCTTCTTCGCGGATATCGGCGAGGGTTACGTTTTGCGTTGCCAGTGCTCCAGCTATGCCGAAAGAAAACACCAACGCAGTAGCGATTAGCAATGCAGTACCCTTTTTCATCGTAGACATAAGAATTCTCCTTTTGTATACGTCGATTGGTAGGCCGATCCACCTATTCTGTCAAGATAAACTCCATGGATTCATAATCCAGAATGAACTCACCCGTGGTGGCATCCATACGCAACTCATAGCGAAGACTGTACCGACTGTGATTGGCAGGGTCAAGGATGGCTTCCTTGCTGGGTTGCTCAAGCCCGACGGACTTGGCAGTGGCGGCGTCCTTTTCGTCAAAGCCGAGGATTTGCCACTCAGGTACGAGGACGAAGCGCGTATCCATACGTAAATCGCCCCCATTCTTCTCGGTCCAAAAGGCATCGCCCTTGACGATTCGTACGGAGTAGGCAAGCTGTAATGCGTAGATGCTTTTTAGCTTCCCTGCCCTGATGCGGTCTTGCAGGATGGCTACCACATCGTTGTAGGAGCGCAGCGCTACATCCTCTTCGAGGCGTTTGATCTCCTTCACCGCCATGATACCGATGTTGAGGTTTTTATCATCCAAATAATCCGCATTCAAAAAAATCGGTGTCTGCCACTCGTTGGGTCTGCTGGGCGGTTGATAGCTGCCAAAGGGTAAATAGGCGTCCATGATTTTCGCACCATACATAAATTGCGCAAGCTTAAGCGACCAAATCCCTTTGGTTCCTTTTTTGAGGGGTTTTGCCGGGTCTGGTATGATTTCCGTCCAACTCACGCCGTTTCCGTCTGATACCTTTTCCTTTTTCATTTCGCAAAGCCCGCTCATAGCTACGGCCTCTTCCACACGAAGGTCCAAGGGTTCGTCGCATTGAAACCGCTGAACATTCTCCTCAATGAAGGCCATGATTTCCTCGACCGTCGCATCATTTTCTGGCGGTAGTGATCCGGCGGGCAGCGCATAGCGGCGCGAGTAGTCAGTCTTCCCGTAAATCTTGTTTTCTTTTTCTTCTTGATGAATACTTAATATCTCGCATATCTCACGTACATAATACTTTGATCCTTCATAATAGTAACGCTCCCTGCCCGTCGGCAGCGGATACACCTTGTGGAGATCCAGCGTGTTGAAGGTGGCGCGCTGGACGAGCACCAGCGGCATGGTGTCCGCATCGGGCAAGAAGATCGGCGCGTCCACTGCGACGGTCTCCCCGGCGTTGGTGGTGATTTCGATTTGCAAACGTTCCGGAGTTTGCCGTTTTAGTTCTGCCAGGGTTACCTGCTCGGCTATCGCGACCGGCGAAGCAAAACAAACCGAACATAGCATCACGGAAAGAACCCTCTTTATCATTGTTTTTCCTTTCGATTGCATCGTTGCATTGCTTATTGATTGCCCCGCGGGTAGGTCGTCCAGGTGTAATCGTCGATCATTGCACCGGTTTCGGCGTCAATACGGATCTCGAAATCAAGAGAGTTGCTCACAGCCAGCGGCAAATCGTAGCTGTAAGATCCGTCCTCGCCACTAATACGCCGATCATTGGCAATCAGGTTGTAGTGGTCCTTCTCGTCTTCACCGCGCACACGCCAAACTGGGGCAAGGATGTAAGATTCCGGGCGGGTGTTCCCGCTCTGATCCGTCCCCTCAGGGAAACGAATCATGTACCCCAGTTCGACCGAGAATACGCTCCGCAGTTTACCAGCCCGCATACGCTCTTCAACAGCTTGTTGTATCGCCGAAAAGGGCGCGAGCGGCGCGTCGACCTCAAGCACGCTCCGCTCGCGAAGCAGCGTCTCGCTGGCAACGTAGAAGTCATCATCGGCGATCATGCGCATGCTCAAACCCTGCCCCCAATACTGGCGCTTTTCTGTTTTTGGTCGCTGCTGAAAAGCTACGGGGGAATAAATGCTACCGAAAAGCTGCGCGCCGTAAAAGTATTGGGAAAAGCCCGTCAGGTAATAGCCCATTTCATAACCAGGGATTGGATGTCTGAAGTCGGGTTCCCAAGTAAAGAGTATGCCCCATTCCGGGTCGGTTTGGCGCTTTTCGATGCTACGATAAGGTCTTCGGGTTGTCACCTGCGCGGCAAAGCGGATGTCCAGATCACCTAGGCCGGCAATCTCCAATACTTCCCGCATCTTGGCTTGAGGCGCGCCTGGCGACAACGGGTTGTTTTCTGGCGTTTCTGTAAGCGTATGCTGAAAAATCACGCCGCCATCACCACCAAGCTTCCTAGGCACTTGCATTTGACTTCGTTTGCCGGTAAGGGCGCTCTTTCCGTCGTCGCCGAACGGATTGATCCAGATGCCGGCATAGTCCTCTGCGTTGGGCTCCCGGCCGGTGCCCCACAACAGCTTTCCGTGCTTACCATAGGTTTCTTGAAGCGCTTTTGAGTTGACGGGGCAAAGAGCGGCTTCCAGGATCGGCAGCATCTCCTCTTCCGGCAGGATGATCGGCGCGTCCACTGCGACGGTCTCCCCAGCGTCGGTGGTGACCTCCATCTGTAATCGTTCCGGGGTCTGCTGTTTTAGTTCTGCCAGGGTTATCTGCTCGGCCTGCGCGGTCGAGACGGCGAACCCAATCACACATAGCAACATCAGGATGATTCTTTTCATTGCGCACCTCTTTCTGTTGGGGCTCGGCTCCTTATGCGAGAGCCGAGCCCTTTCTGTCTTCACTTCACCTTGATAGCCTGCGTCATGTCCACTTCGCCGTCGATCTCCGGCGCGAGGAACATGGTTTCGGGGTACTTCTCCGCATAGGGGAAGGTGTACCACGCCTGGGTATCGCTTGCCCCGCCGCAGCCATAGAAGCCGCCCATAGCGTCGAACACGGGTTTGCCGTCCTTGTCCACCAAGATCAGGCCCATCATCTCGCCGCCACAGATCTCCAGACCGTCGTAATCCCACAGCTTTTGGCCGTTTTCATAGTAGCCGTCGCCGTTTTCCGCGATGTAGGCCGCCAGCACCTCGGGCTTGATGGCCCAATCCAGCGTCACATACATTTGGAGGGGGCTGTACACTACCTTGGTTGCCTTTGCCGTCCATTTGCTGCCCTCCATGGGGAAGTCCGGGGTTTCGGTGGTCACTTGCTCGCGGCTCGAGCAATCCAGGCGGAAGGCGACCACACCTTTCTCCGGCTTGGCAATGCCATTCTCTGTTTGGGTCAGTGAATCGCCGGTTTGGCGCACGCCGACGGGCATCGCGATTTCGACATCCTTGCCGTCCAGGAACACATTTTCCTGATCCAGGCGATACTGCATATAGTAAAGCGCCTCACCGGGCTGATCGCCGGGCAGATCGTCGCCGCCGGACATGTTGGGCATATTCACGCTTCTGCCGTCGATCCAGAGATTATCCCACCACCAGCCGACGCCCAGCTTTTCGATGCGCTGGTAATCCTCCTCGCGAAGGCGGCGTTCGCCGGTTCCTTTATCCACTACGCCAAGCTGCTCGGTAGCGGTCAGATCGCGGATGCTGTATACGATGTAGAGCGTCATGCCGTCGTAGGCCGCTTCCTTGACGGCGATCTCGGCATCGCCGATGGTTTCCTTGGCCAAGTCGTATTGGGTTAGGGCTTTCGCGTTCATCGGGGTATCGCCCATGGTTACGTCAAACACGTTGCGGGCGAGCAGAGTGGCCGCGGTCGCCACGGCGGCAACCAGCATCGTCGCAGCCAACACAATGGTCAACACGCGGCGTTTGGGCATCATGGGTTTTGCGGGAACGGGCGCGGTGTTTTCCTGCTCACTGCGTGCCAACGCAGCAAGAGTTTGACGTACAGCATAACCAAAGTTCGCAGAGGCTTCGGGTACAGCCGCTTCCAGCGCGTCACGAAATTCATACTTTTTCACAGTGGATACCTCCGTGTAGGTCGGCCTGTAAACCGACCGCTTTGCGCATGTAAACGCGCGCTTTCATGAGCCGAGTCTTAATGGTGCCCACCGGGGTATCGAGCATCTGCGCGATGT
This sequence comes from Eubacteriales bacterium, assembly GCA_031553615.1. Taxonomy (GTDB): domain Bacteria; phylum Bacillota; class Clostridia; order Christensenellales; family Aristaeellaceae; genus WQXF01. The sequence goes on along the minus strand of JAVBLJ010000003.1, from coordinate 12,971 downwards.
CCCGGATTCTGTGCCCTTCCAGGTAGTGGAGCACCACGATGGTTCGGTATTCCGGGGTGAGGGATTGCAGAATCTCTACAATGGAAAAACCATCGTCATCTCTGGCCAAGGCGGCCAATGCGTCGTCCTCCAACGGAACCCAACGCTGTTTTTGCCTTTTGCGCAGCATGTCTTTGCAAACGTTGCTCAGAATTTGCACCAGCCAACTCCGAAACACGCGCATGTTGCGCAAGGTGTCACGGTTTTTCCAGGCTCTGGTCAACGCTTCCTGTACGGCGTCCGCACAGTCTTCCTGATTCGATAGCATCGACCAGCTCACCCGGTAGAGCAATCGCTCAATTTTCAGAACTTCCGATTCAAATGCTTGAATGTTCACCGTATCCCCTCCCTTGGTGTGGCTTCCTGCGCAGGTTCCCCAGCAAATGGGGGACATCTATTAAGTCGTTGAGGAAGCGAAAAAGGTTCATGAAAGGTTCATATAAAAAACTCTTTTCAATTTTCAGCGACGATGTATATGCAAAAAACGAAATTGGTCAATTCATCATACCACACAGCGAAATCCTTTCGGTATCCATTGCTAGAGAGCATTGTCGTAGAGCCTTTGCTGCATCGTTGCCTGCACCCAAGCCTGCTGTGCCGGAGAATTGCTAGCGGATTGGATAGGAAAATAATCGTAAAATAATTTCCAAATGTTTGAATACAAGGGAATTGTTTCATTCCCTTATTTCGTTTACATGAATGTACGACCCATACTATTCCTCGTTAGATTTCACGCAGCAGATCGCGAAAGATTTTTTGCGAATGGCTAGGAGCCTGAGGGAGGCGTAGCCCGCAGCTACGCTGACCGATGCGCGACAACGCCATTCGGATAAAGATCCGCGAGATATGCTGGAAATCTATCGGGGAGTAGTATGAAACCTGTTCTCGACAAAGAGGAGTGAAGAAATGGCCCGCATTCGATTGGCGCTGCTGCTTGTATTCTGTCTCTGTCTATTGTCATCTCATGGCGCACGGGCGTGTGATGATACGGTTTGCTTTGCTTCCGGCGCAGATACGGCCACGCTGGTAGCAGTACGTGAACGGCCGGATGACAATGCGCCAGTTTTGTGTTGGTTCTATGCGGGCGCAGGTTTTTCGGTACTGAATCATGAAAATGGTTGGCTAGCCGTGCGTGCGGAGGGGGTACCGGGTTTTCCTGATTTGCCCGCAAGCTTTTCGGTTACTGGTGGTGACGTTTTGCATCCAAACGGATATATCGCCGAATCCGATGTGCGCGAGGTTGGCTGGCAGTCTACGGAGTCTTTTATTGATTTGTTGCCGGAGGGCACCTTCAATGGGCCTGCTGGGGAGACCATCCTGCTACTCTCTGCGCCCGATGCAAATGCTACCCCTCAATCCTTGCTAACACCTGGCACTTTGCTGCGCTTGCTAGGTAAGGTGGATGGCTACTACTTGGCCGGCGCCGATGGGGTTTACGGGTATGTACCGGAAGATAGCATCCATACAAACGGTCGTTCCGCTTCGCTTCCCGCCAACCTATTGTGGGAGCGTGCCGACTATTACGCTGACTTTCCGCTCACCTTCGCACTGGTCAACCCGGAAACGGACAACGGCATCGTGCCTCTCTTGGATGCGCCTGATTCTCAGGCCAAGCAACTGAGCGAGCATCCATGCGGTCAAGTGGTGCGCGTCGTAGAGGATGGTTCGCCTTACTGCTTGGTACAGACTGTTGATCGCGAAGGCTACATGGAGCGTTCCGCGTTGCTGGTGGAGGGTGAAGCCGGAAAGCGCACTTTGGTGGGCATTCGCAGCTTACACGCAACGCTGTCTATGGACTTTGATTTGCGCACCTTCCCCGACGCGAATGCCCCATTGATTGCCCGTTTTGAAACCGTGGGTGCGAGTGTGCTGGGCGTGGCAGGGAGCTGGTATTATGTAAGCGTTTACGGCGAGTATCCTTCTTCGGTATGCTACCAAGGCTTTATGCGGCCCGCTTTGGATTACGACGCGGGCTACTGGCTAGGCGATTTTAAAACCGAACGAACCTACGGTATTCTGATGCTTCCAGAGGATACAATACGGTTGCCGCTTTATGCTGCCGCCACCCTCGACGCGACAGTGCTTGGCCGTTATTTCAACAACACACAGGTGGAAATACTTGGTGTTGTAGGGATTCCCGGCGAAACAATCGATGAAGAAAATCTGGAAAGGCTCCCATGGTACGTCTCCGCCGAAGAGGAGGGGGTGTTTCTTCGCGTCCGTGTGGACGAACTCGAAGGATATATGCCTTTCAAATATATATCGGTGGTGCAGCGTGCAAATCCTTCCACGTGGTGAGAGGCTGATACCAATTCCAACAACGTTTTGCCACAATCCAGCGGATCTTTATCCGGTCGGCGTTGTCGTGCCTCGGTCAGCGTAGCTGCTGGCTACGCCTCCTTCGGACTCCTAGCCGATCGAAAAAATCTCTCGCTGGCTTATTGGCAAAACCTAATTGGATTTGGTATTAGCTTCTTGGAAAACGACACGTATCATTGGTCTCCTCGACATATTTCGAACAGTCGGCAGACTTTCCGGGATGGCTATATGCCTCGTTGAATGCTATAATGGAAAAAAGTGCTGGGAGCAATCCGGGCACGCAACAGTCCAAAAGAGGAGGAAACCCCAGTGAAGAGAAGCTGTGCAATGATCCTGTGTGCGGTGTTGTGTTTCGGTTTTATCACGCCGGGTTTGGGCCAGACCGGGAACACCAGCGGCACCCAAGCGGCGCAGAGCGGCAGCTCCGTTCAGGCCGCGACACCGTCCGAGCCCACGGCGGCCCCCGAGGCAACCGAGCAGCCCGCGCTGCCGGCGGAGCCTGCCCGTGCGGATCACCCCGTCGATTACGGCACATGGATATCCACGCGTTTTCGGATCGAGGCTCCGGATGCATATGAGAGACTGCAATCGTACTCCGAGGAGGAGGCGGGCGAAGGCGAAGCCCTGGCCAGGATAACGTATCCCTATGAGTGGCCGTCACGCTACCTTCACGGCGCGCTACCGGAGTACAAGGGGCAGGGATGGATCGCTGATCTGCGCATCATATACCCGGCTTGGTCGACCGAGGCGGAGTATGTGCGCAGCCTTAGCTGGACAATGTACGAGTACAAGCCCGAAGAGCTTGAGGCATTTCTGCTGAGCCTGCGCGAAGCCGGTTATGCCGAAAGCACCGACGAGGAGATGATTGCGCGCATGCGGGAGGCGTACGCGCCGGTAGCCACCTCCTACGGGTTGCTGGTGAAGGATGGAGTCCAATTCCATTATTATACGGCGCAGAACGGCCCGATGGTGGAAGGCCTTCTGGCGGAGATGACCTTGCCGGAAGACATTGCCGAGGCACAGCGGGAAGCCGTTGAAAGCGTCAAAAAAATGGGCAGCGGCGACTACGTGCACTTCGCCCTCGATTTTCTGGATAAAAAGGAACCGGACCTTGCGCCCGATAAGGATACCCAGCTACAGAGCGTGAAGGATGCTACCCCCGATGAAGTGCTCATGGACGAGGTTTATGAGGATGGAATCCGGGAGGTGGCGTATGGTGCGCCGAGTGCGTGGCCAAAGGGAGTCGTTGCCAACCTGATTCCGGAGTACACGTTGGCCGGCACGCTGGCGATCTTTCAAGTCACCGCGCTCAAGGACAAGCCCGAGCGGGAAAGCATGCTCACGGGCACCCTCTACATCAAAGATGCCCCCGAGAGCGCGTTTGAGCATTATGCCGAGCAGCTGGTAGCGCACGGGTATCGCAGGATGGCCCCAGAACAGTATCACAGCGAGGATGCCGAAATCGTACAAAAATTGAAAGAGTGCGCGGTGTTTTTCTATCCGGGCCTCCGCTGCTATTTGGGCATCCAGAATCAAACGGGCGATGACGTGCTTGTGATCTTGCTGAAGCATGACGGACGGTTGATGGAAATCTATAACTGAACATCGTAGCTTTTTACAACATCACAGCAAAGAGCGCGCCAATGATCCGATCGGCGCGCTCTTTGCTGTGTGTTTTTTTGCGAAGCGGAGCATCTTGGCGCTCCTGGGAACAATTCTCTGCCGCCGTCCGTTTATTTGTCGACACCCTTTCTCCTTTTTCACAATCCCACATTCGCCCTACACCTGAAATGGAAAGGAAGCAATCCGATGAAAAGAAGCGATCCGATAAAAAGGAGCAATCCAATGAAAAGAAGCAATCCAATGAAAGAAAGCAATCCTATAAAAAGAAGCCTCCTATTGCTCTTGTGTGCCGCACTTGTTCTCACGTGCTTGCCGCTTTCTCACGCGTCCGCCGGGGACCCTGGTTGGAGCTACTCCTTTTTTCTGCCCAAAGGAATGCCCAATACCAAGACGATGAAGCTCAAGGTGGACATCCAATACAAGAGCAGCGGGAGCGACACTTTTTCCTTTCGCCTCAAGCAAACCGCTGTACCCTCCGTGCGAGTGACGCCGGATGGCGAAGCACAGATTCCCTTTACGATCGGCATGAAGGTTTTCGACAATTATCTGGACGATACCAAGCCAACCCGCCACCTCTTTGACGAGAAGGAGATGGCGACGTACCAATCTGACATCGGATACATGAAGGATTCGATCTTTTACTTTACGCTGGATGCGCTGCACCTCCAGGATTCCATTGAGCACAAGGGTTACAACGGACCCACCGGCTACGAGCTCCCGTTTTACGACAGACCGATCGTCAAGCTTGAGTACGATGCCAACGGCTACACCGTGATGCACGATTTGGAAATCATCCTGCCGGAAAGCACCGATTACGCCATCGACGCGGCGAAGAGCGGCGCGGGCGTGGTCTGCGTAAACGTGGCGCAAGGCAAGACCCTGCCCGCCGACAGCAAGCTCCGGTTCGCATTCGGCGAGAAAAAGGTGCGCAAGGCGGAGAAATCCGGATGGTTCACTTACGGCAAATCGAAGAGCCATCTGCCCGCTATCGATCCCGAAGCGCTGGCGGCCTATCCGGCGCTGGAAAACGCCTGCTACCTTACCTATCAGGTGGTGGACAAAAAGGCGAAGGTGATCCACTACGGCGTGCTGCATGGGCAATGGCCCGCCGAAACGCCCGCCAATTGACGGGAACGGAGCGCGCCCCGCAAGCCCAGCGTGACGATGAGATCCACCCCGAGGAGCCTAATACCAATTCCAACTACGTTTTGCCACAATCCAGCGGATCTTTTTTCGATCGGCGTTGTCGTGCCTCGGTCAGCGTAGCTGCTGGCTACGCCTCCTTCGGACTCCTAGCCGAACGTAAAAATCTCTCGCTGGCTTATTGGCAAAACCTAATTGGAATTGGTATCAAAAGGCGACGTTTTATGCAGAGCGGCGCTTCACGCAGTGCGCTTGTTGTTTTGCCGGAGAGCCCATGGTATACTGCGGGCGCCGGAATTTTGCGTAAAGGGTGGGGTGCATGCATGGTCGAACTTCGAAAAATCGATAAAAGCAATTACAGCGAGTGCCTAAAACTAAAAGTGTCCGATAGCCAAAAAAGCTTTGTCGCGACGAACGTGTATTCATTGGCCCAAGCCTGGGTGTTTATGCGCACGGCATTTCCGTTCGCCATCTATGCCGACGATATCATGGTTGGCTTTGTCATGATGGGGTATTTTGAGGAGAAGGGCTGCTACGATGTTTGGAGATTCATGATCGACGAACGGTATCAGCACCGGGGCTACGGAAGGGTAGCGCTGAAGCTATCCATCGATTACCTGGTGAAGGAATTTCATCCAGGTGAAATCTATCTATCCTTCGAGCCGGAGAATACCGTCGCCGAAAAGCTCTATTCCAGCATGGGCTTTGTGCGGACAGGCGAAGTGGACGACGGCGAGATTGTGATGTGCTTGCAGTGCCCCAAGCAAGAGGCGGAGTAGGCGGGCGAGTTTGAAGAATCGCCCTGCCTCGCGTCGATCGGCGCGGAAGCTCAAAGCGGAATATCGAACGCCTTCAGGAGGCGGTCGACCTCGGTCTTTTTGCCCCGCTCGCCCATCAAGGTCACCTTGGTAAGCGTCCAGCCCTCCACCCGCGCGGGGTCCATGCCCGCCTCGATGAGCGGCTGCGGGTTTAGCACGAACACGATGTCGGCCTCGTTCGTTCCCGTATCCTTGGCCCATTCGAACGCGTGACCACCGCCCAGATCGAAGCTGTAGTGATCCATTTCGGCGTGATAGGAGAGGCGGCTGCGCTCCTGCCGGACGATTTCCGCGAATGCGCTCGCATGCGTTGCGCCGTCCGCACCGGCAGGTTCCTGCCCGCCCAATACGACGCTCGCCACCAGCCTATCGCTTGCCCACATATCTGCGGGAAGCTTGTCGGGGTCCAGGCCCGCGTCGAGGAACGGCCGGATATCGGCTTCCAGCGCGATGTCGTAGCGCGCGCCGCTGCTCCCGCGCGGCCACCAAGCCAACCGGGCTCTGCCATCGGGTGCCCCCAGCGCAAACCCGTCGGAACTATCGGCGGCGGATACGATGCCCGGCATGGCTTCATTATAAAGCTCCAGCATGGCTTGAAAGGATTGGGGCGCATCGTTGCCGATCACGTCCAGCGCGGAGCAACCCACCAGCCCCGCCACCAGCCCCGTGACCAGGAATGCAAGCATAACCTTCTTCATTCCGCTCACCTCTTTCCCTGCGGGATGCCGCTCGGCTTAAAGCCCCTGAGCCGCAGCGCGTTGGTCAGCACCGATACCGAGCTGAGGCTCATGGCCGCCGCCGCAAACATCGGGTTGAGCAGCGGGCCGCCGAACAGGTGCAACACGCCCGCCGCCAGCGGAATGCCCGCTACGTTGTAGCCAAAAGCCCAAAACAGGTTCTGCCGGATGTTCCGGATGGTGCTCTTGCTGAGCTGGATGGCCGTGGGAACGTCCATAAGATCGCTGCGCATGAGCACGATATCGGCCGATTCCATGGCCACATCGGTGCCGGAGCCGATGGCGATGCCGATATCGGCCTGCACCAGCGCGGGCGCATCGTTGATGCCATCGCCCACCATGGCCACCTTTCGCCCTTCGGCCTGCAGCTTCTTGACCTCCTCGGATTTATCCTGGGGCAGCACCTCCGCCAGCACGCGGTCGATGCCCACCTGCTTGGCGATGGCGGCAGCAGTTTTCCGGTTGTCGCCGGTAATCATCGCCACCTCAATGCCCATGCTGTGCAACGCGCGAATGGCTTCGGCGCTGCTTTTTTTTACCACGTCGGCCACGGCAATGATCCCTGCCATGCCGCCCTGAAGGGCCACGAACATGGGGGTCTTGCCCTCTCCGGCCAGCCGATCCGCTTCCCCCTCGAGGCCGGCCAGCGAAATCTGCCGCTCCTCCATCAGCTTACGGTTGCCCACCAGCGCGCACATACCCTCCATCGTCGCTTCGATGCCCCGGCCCGGAATCGCTTCAAAAAACTCCACGGGCAGGAAGGCCAGCCCGGCCTCCTCCGCAGCCTGGACAATAGCGCGCCCCAGCGGGTGCTCCGATCCCTTCTCCGCCGAGGCCGTGATCTGCAGCAGGCGGTTGGGCTCGATTCCCTGCGCAGCCAAGGTATCGGTCACCCTGGGCTTGCCCTCGGTAATCGTGCCGGTCTTGTCAAACACGATGGTGTTCACCTTGTGGGTGGTCTCCAGCGCCGCGCCGCCCTTAATCAGGATGCCGTACTCGGCCCCCTTGCCCGTGCCCACCATGATGGCCGTCGGGGTCGCCAGACCCAACGCGCAGGGGCAGGCGATCACCAGCACCGAGATCAGGATGGTGACGGCGAAGCCCGGATTCCCGGTGCCGATCAGCCATGCGGCGGCGGACACGAGGGCGATGGCGCATACCACGGGCACGAAAACCCCGGACACGGTGTCCGCCAATTGCGCGATGGGGGCCTTGGAGCCCTGCGCATCCTCGACCAATTTGATGATCTGCGCCAGCGCGGTATCGCCGCCCACCTTGGTGGCCCGGAAGCGGATCAACCCGTTCTGGTTGACCGAGGCGGCATACACCGGGTCCCCGGCCTGCTTGTCCACCGGCATGCTCTCCCCGGTCAGCATCGATTCGTCGATGGCCGTGCGGCCCTCCAGCACGGTGCCGTCCACCGGTATCTTTTCGCCGGGCTTGACCAGCAGCAAGTCGCCGATCTCCACCTCGTCGATGAGGATTTCGATCTCTTCGCCGTTTTGGATCAGGATGGCGGTCTTGGGCGCAAGCTCCATCAGCTTCTTGATCGCCTCCGAGGTCTTGCCCTTGGAGACCGCCTCCAGCGATTTGCCCAGCAATATGAGCGTAATGATCACGCCTGCGGATTCAAAGTAAAGCCCCTCCACCGCGCCGAAGTGCCCGGTGGCGATGCGATACGTGGAAAACAGGCTGTAGGCGAGGGCCGCCGTGGTGCCCAGCGCGATCAGCGAATCCATGTTGGGGCTGCGCTGCCAGAGCGCGCGGTATCCCACCGTGTAGAACAGCCTGCCCGCTACGATGATCGGCGCGGTCAGCAAAAGCTGGGTCAGCGCGTACACCAGCGGATACTGCATGGGGTCCAGGAAAGCGGGAATCGGGAAGGGCAGCCACCAGATCATGGAGCCCATGGCGAGGTAGAGCAGGGGAACCGCGAAGACCGCGGACACCGTAAACCGCCGCCAAAGACTGCGAACCTCTTTCTCCTTGCGAAGCTTGTCCTCATCCGCCGAGGTTTTGCTGTGGATTGCCTGAACCTCCAGCGGCTCATAGCCGGCCTTGGCGATCGCCTGCCGAAGCATGGAGAGCCTGATCTGCCTTGGATCGTAGGTGACCGTGGCCTTCTCCGTGGCCAGGTTGACGGAGGCCGACAGCACCCCTTCGAGCCTGCCCAGCGTTTTCTCCACCCTGCTGGAACAAGCGGCGCAGGTCATGCCCCCAATCGGAATGGTGACCTCGGCCCGGGTATCCTGCGCGATCACGCTGTATCCTGCCTTTTCGATAGCCTTTTCGATGGTCTCCAGCATCGCCTTGGGGGCGACCTGTTGCTCATCATATTCCACGGAAAGCTTCTCGGTGGCCAGGTTGACGGATGCGCTTCGCACTCCCTCCAACCTTTCGATCACCTTCTCCACACGCTGCGCGCAGGCGGCGCAGGTCATGCCGCCAATCGCCATTGTTTCTTTTACTATAGTCTCTTTTATTATCGTTTTTTTTGCAATCGTATCCTTCGCCATACGCCGAATCTCCTTTGCCGGGTTCACGCACGCTGTTTAGCCGTGGGTAACCACGCCTCTATTATCGCTTACAATCCGGGCGCTGGCAACCTCAAATTCGAGGTCTTGCATGCCGAACTGTTGTGCACAGCCCTCATTTCGGATACAATGGTATGCAAATCCCCGGCCCGACCCCGCGCGGCCATGGCGGGCAGCCGCCAGAATCCAACCTTCACCGCGATTTCGAGGAGGCATAATGTACAAAATTCTGAAAAAAAGGGCGCTTAACCCCACGGTGATCCTCATGGAAATCGAAGCGCCATTGGTGGCAAAGAAGGCGCAGCCCGGCCAGTTCATCATCCTGCGCATCGACGAGACCGGGGAGCGCATCCCGCTGACCATCGCCGATTACGATCGGGATATCGGAAGCGTGACCATCATATTCCAGCTGGTGGGCGCTACCACCAAGCTGCTGGGCCAATTGAACGAGGGCGATGCGCTCTCCGATTTCGTAGGCCCACTGGGCGTGGCCTCGCACCTTGAGGGGTTCCAAAAGGTGGCGGTGATCGGCGGCGGCGTGGGCTGCGCCATCGCTTACCCGCAGGCCAAGGCGCTCTTTCAGCGGGGCGCGGAGGTGGACGTCATCGTCGGCTTCCGCAACACCGATTTGATCATTTTGGAGAAAGAGCTGCGGCGCGCGAGCACCCGCCTTTTCTGCACCACCGACGACGGCTCGAACGGCCGCAAGGGCTTCGTGACCGATGTGCTCAAGGCCCGGTTGGATGCGGGCGCGGGCTACGATGCGGTGATCGCGATCGGCCCGCTGATGATGATGAAGGCGGTGTGCGCGGTCACCAAGCCCTACGGAATCAAGACCATCGTTAGCATGAATCCGGTGATGATCGACGGCACCGGCATGTGCGGCGGCTGCCGGGTCACGGTGGGCGGCGAGAACAAGTTTGCCTGCGTAGACGGGCCGGATTTCGATGGGCATTTGGTCGATTTCGACGAGGCGATCCGGCGGGGCCGGATGTACGGCGCGCAGGAAAAAGAGCGCCTGCTGCACGCGGAATGCCGCCTGCAAAAGGAGGTGCGCTAACATGGCTGATACCCCGCGAAACGCGATGAAAAAAACCGAAATGCCTACCCAGGAGCCCATGGTGCGCAACCGCAACTTCCAGGAAGTCGCGCTGGGCTATACCGCCGAAATGGCCGTGCAGGAGGCGCAGCGCTGCATCCAGTGCAAGAACCGCCCCTGCGAATCGGGCTGCCCGGTGGGCGTGAAGATTCCCGATTTTATCGCGCGCATCAAAGAGGGCGATTTTGAAGCGGCCTACCGGACCATTCGCGAAACCAACGCGCTGCCCGCAGTGTGCGGACGCGTCTGCCCCCAGGAGAGCCAATGCGAATGCAAGTGCGTGCGGGGCATCAAGGGCGAGCCCGTGGGCATCGGCCGTTTGGAGCGCTTCGCCGCCGATCACCACATGCAGCACACCACCGCGAAGGTGGAAAAGCTGCCCTCCAACGGCATCAAGGCCGCCGTCGTGGGCGCGGGGCCTGCGGGCCTGACCTGCGCGGGCGAGCTGGCCAAGCGGGGCTACGAGGTTACAATATTCGAAGCGTTCCATCAGCCGGGCGGCGTGCTGATCTACGGCATTCCGGAGTTCCGCCTGCCCAAAAAGATCGTGACCGACGAGATTGCGGCGCTGGTGCAGGCCGGGGTCACGCTGCAAACCAACGTGGTGATCGGCAAGACAGTATCCATCGACGAGTTGTTCGAGCAGGGCTTCCGTTCGGTGTTCATCGGCAGCGGAGCCGGGCTGCCCTCCTTCATGAAAATCGAAGGCGAGAACCTGAACGGCGTGTACTCCGCCAACGAATACCTGACCCGCATCAACCTGATGAAGGCCTACAAGGACGAATATGAGACCCCCATATTCAAGGGGGAATCGGTGGCCGTGGTGGGCGGAGGCAACGTGGCCATGGATGCCGCCCGCAGCGCGATGCGCATCGGCGCTTCGAAGGTGTACATCCTCTACCGGCGCAGCATGGAGGAAATGCCCGCACGCCACGAGGAAGTCGAGCACGCAATGGAGGAGGGCATCGAGTTCCAGCTGCTGACCAACCCGGTGCGCTTCCTGGGCGATGAAAACGGCTGGCTGACCGGCGTGGAATGCGTGCGAATGGAGCTGGGCCAGCCCGACGCTTCGGGCCGCCGCAGTCCCGTGGAGCAGAAGGGCAGCGAGTTCGTGCTGGACATCGATACGGCGGTGATCGCCGTGGGCACCTCGCCCAATCCGCTCATCAGCCGAACGACCGAGGGCCTGGAGGTGAACCGGCACGGCTGCATCGTTGCCTCCGAGGAGACCGGCGCCACCAGCCGCCCCGGCGTGTACGCGGGCGGGGATTCGGTAACCGGCGCGGCCACCGTAATCCTGGCGATGGGTGCGGGCAGGGCCGCCGCGCAGGCCATGGATGCCTACATGCAGGGAAAGTAACGCGCTATACGAAAGAGCCCCTGCGAATCCTCTTTTCGAGAGGGTTCGCAGGGGCTCTTTTTACTGCTCTGCTCGGGCATTGATGAACCTATTCCACCCGCAATGAAGGATCGAGCACCAGGGTGCACGCCGTGCCCATTCGGGCCTTCTTGATGTTGGCATGCACGCCCGCATTTCCGCCGTCAGCCAGGGACAGTGCGCCGCTTTCGGCCAGCGCTTCGAAGCGCGATGCGGAGAGCCCCAGCACGGCGCGCGCCAGCTTCGATACGCGCACCCCGAGCGGCACGGCGCAGCGCAGCTCGATGCAAGTCCGCTCGCGCAGCTCTTCCCAGGCGGGCGTCTCGCCCTCGAGGGTGTAGGTGAGCTCGTCGGTACAGAGCTGCACGTGGTTGCGAGAATGCAGCAGCGGATCGAACGCGTAATCGCGCAGCAGGTCGGCATCGTTGGCCAGCAGGCGCGCGTACAGCGCGGGATCGAGTTGGCGCGGCGTGACGCGCGCAAAAATCTCCATATTCCAGGTGTAGCCGCACTCCTGACACTGGTGGATCAGCCAAATATCGAGCAGCTTCTTCTGCGCGTTGATGCGGAATTGATCGGTGGGCGCAAAGGGTTTGAGCGTGCCGCAGCGGCCGCAGGGGCGGAGTACCGTGGGGAACGAGGTGGGCACCAGGGTGGCAATGCAATGCATATCCAGCTCTTTCCGAGCAACGCAAACAAAAAAGCCATGCCATTAGCAAGCTAATGCACGGCTGGGAAGTATGTATCCCGGCTTGAACGATTGCTCTGCGTAATTTTCATAAAGAAACAGACACCGTTCGCGCGCGGCGGTCGGCGGTCTGCCTATTCAACTGAAAACTACGCGTGCGCTGGCAATCTAAAGCCTCCCCGGTATTTCAAGTACCCGTATTATACCGGAACGACTCGCGCCCGTCAAGCCGCACACCTTCATATACACGGCAAAAGCATTTACGAATAATGGTGCAGGGATGGGCGCGCGAAGGATTCCAAAGGGCGACCGCAAAGCCCTTTGGTCGTGCCCGAAGGCACGAAACCCCTGCTTTCGAAGGGTATTTCGCCCTCACGGCGACTCAAGGGCTTATCGATCGCCCTTGAGAATCCTTCTCTGCGCTTCCCCTCTTCCCTTTTCATGTGTTTTTATGTAAATGCTTTCGCCGTGCCTTCATAAACACGGCAAAAGCATTTGCTTTTGAGAGCCGCGCTGCGAAGGTCCAGGGCGACCGCAAAGCCCTGGTCGCTCCCTCGCAGGGAGCGAAAGAGCCTTCCGTTTGGCAAGGATTT
>JAVBLJ010000033.1:0-5881 GCA_031553615.1 Eubacteriales bacterium | reverse complement strand
TACAACCACCACCCGTGCGCCCCGTTTTTAACACCGCCCTTTTACCTGGCTAAAACACAAATGGAGGCGGGGCGCCCGCTGCTATGGCGCGCCCCCCGCTTCCAGAGGGTTTTAGCGGATCGGACGCATTACTGCGCGCTCTTCCACTCGGTGTACTGGCGGGTGTACTCTTCCACCAGCTTGTCGCCGCCCAACGAGTACCAGGTCTCGACGATCTTATCGAACTCGTCGACCGTGTAAACGCCGGTGGGAATCTTGAACATCTCGTTGAACAGATACTCATCGGGCGAGATGGCGTCGTACTGGCTCATCGCGCTGCTGTCGATGGAGAAGCCTTCCAGTCCGCAGTAGAGCAGCTCGGCGGTGGCATACTCCTCGTTCAGCGAATCGTGAACCTTCGCGGCGACGGGGTTGGTGCTGGTGCCGGGCTTCAACAGATCGTTGAACTCCCAGGACAGCGGGCGGTAGATTTCGGCATACGGGCGATTCTCGACGGTGATGCCCTCGGGATACTGCCAAGTGTCGCCATTGTCAACCCAATGCTTGCCCACGATGCCCTGCTTGCTCAGGTTGTAGAATTCAGGTTCGGAGACCTGCTTGTTCAGGAACTTGATGATTTCCGGAGCAATCTCGGTATCCTTGGTCAGGAAGAGCACACGGCCCACGTCATACTGCGGGTAGAACTGCTTCACGCCGTTCTCATTCTTGGGCAGGGGCAGGAACCAGCCCTCCGCCTCGGGGAAATTGGCGTGCAGCGCGTCGTAGTTCCAATCCAGCGCGCGGTGCGGATCGCAGAACCAGATGCCGACATGGCCGCTGTTCCACAACTGGGTCTGGCTATCGTCGTTACCGCTGAGGAATTCGGCATCGAACCAGCCGTTGTCGATCCACTTGCGGTAGAGCGCCAGCATGTTCTTGTACTCCGGCAGCGTCATGGAGGGCACAACCTTGCCCTCATCGTTGAGCGCCCAGGTGGTGAAAGAGGAGGCCTTGCCGCTGACCGCGCCCTGCAGGAACGGATCGGAGAACCACGGCAAACCGGTGGCGGGGATCATATCCGGGTATGCATTTTTGAACACTTCCATCACGTTCTCGATTTCCGCGATAGTGGTGGGCATCTCCAGGCCCTGGGCCTTCAGCAGATCGGCGCGGATGACGCAGCCCTGCCAGCGCCACTGGTAGTAATCCGGGATGTAGAGGATCTCACCCTTGTTGTTCGTGCAGGGAATCCAGGTTTCCGCCGGAATCTTCTTAAGCAGATCCTGTCCATATTGCTCCAGCAGATCGTTCAGCGGCATCGCCAGATCGCCGGACTGGGTGTAACCGTTGGCATCGCCGATGTTCATGGTGATCGCGTCGATGCGCTCGCCGCCGGAGAGCATCACGTTGAGCTTCTCCAAGGCGCCATCGGTGGGAACAACGATCCAATCGAGGCTAAGTTCGATGCCCGATTCGGCGAGTTGCTTCTCGATCTCGGCGCGCACCTCGGCCAGATCGGCCTCCGTGGAGGTATTGGACCAGGGCGTAAAGAGCACGAAGTCCTTGGCCTCCGCCAGCGATGCCGCAGGCAGGAGCGAGAGGGTAAGCAGGCAAACCAGTGCAACAGCCAGCCAACGTTTCATGGGAAATCCTCCTTTAATCCATCGTATCGGTTGGGCATGAGCGGATACAGGACGCATCCATGCGACAGCACAAAGGAAGCTTGGGCCTCCCTTCTCCTCTGCTGCGTTCACCGGTTTAGTTAAACGTTTTTCCTGCGAAAAAATGCGCACAGAGAAACGCAAAGCCTCCCCATAACGGTTCACAACAGTCGCACAATGCTCCTGTCCATCCTTCTGGTCCGTATTATACGCTCTATGAACGAAAAAATCAATAACGAAATTCTATTTTTTCTAACTACTTTTTATGAATAACGTTTATCTAACAAAGCTCTATCTACTGGATCACGTAGCGGCATTGCAAAGCCCTACACCTCCGGCCTTGCTCGCACGCGTTCGATGATGCGCCGCACCGCTTCTCCGGCCAGCACGCCGCAAGCGGCCTCCACCCGCTTCTCGCCGGAAAATCTGCGTTTCACGGTCACGCCGCGCGTATGCTTGCCCTGGGTCTCGATGCAAATGTCGCATGGTTCAAAGGTCAGTAGATCGTCCCAGAGCAGGGAAGCCATCGCCAGCGGATCATGCAGCGTCGGCAGGAAATCGAACGAGCGCAGGAAGCGATCCATCTCGCCGCGCAAAAAGTGCAGCTCCTCCCCTTCCCCCGTCACCAGCGCATGGGCCTGCTCCTCGCTCAGCGAACAGCGCTCGGTCACGTCCAGCCCCACCATGCGGATGCGCGCGCCGCAGGAGAACACGATATCCGCCGCCTCCGGATCGGAAAGAATATTCCATTCCGGGTACGCGCAGGTGATCATGCCGCCCATGATGGTAAGCACGAGCCGGGGCACGATGTCCGGCGCTTGCGCAATCGCCAAGGCAATGTTGGTCAGCGGACCGATAGCGGCGATGTACAGCTGCTCGTGCGCGCGCGCCTGTTCAATCAGGAAGGGCACGGCCTCGTTGGGCAGGCGAATGGGCTCCTCGCCCCCCTCCTGCCAGGAACCCACCAACGGGTTTTCCGCACCCGCGCGCACCGGTATGTCCTCTCGACCATAGGCCTTCAGCATACTTTCCACAATACCAAGCCGCCATTGATTGGCCCGGTATACCGTCGTGATACCGATCACATCGAGCTCCGGGCTGTGCAGCGCCATGCTCACCGCCAGCGCGTCGTCGATGTCGCCCCCGATGTCGGTATCGACAATCAGCGGAATGCTCATACGCTCCCTCCCTGTCCTTCGATTTCGGCCAGCAGGCGTTCGCAGGCCTGCGTTCTATCTGGTTCATGGGCGGCGGCCTGCGCGCAGACCCGCGTCAAGCCTTCCCGTACAAATGGACGCGGCGCTGTGCCTGCAAAATCCTCAAAGTTTACCGCATAGATGCGCGAAAGCGCCTCGGGCGGCAGTTCCATGCCCCCGCACACCGAATCCCACACCGTGAAGGTCCCCCGGCCCGCCAGCGTGCCATCGATCATGCGCAGAAGATGCTCGTACATGTCATGCTGGGGCTCGTCTGTAAAATCGGTTCCGAAAAGTATCCGGTCGCTGTGCGTCACGAAAAAGTCACGCCAAGCCGCGCTGCTTTGCGCAAAGTTGGGAAACATCTCGCTGCCCGGCGTCAGGTCAAAGCGCACGCCCGGCCATGTTTCCATCATGCGCTGCGCATGGGCGAAATCATCCGAGGTAAAGTAGAAGTGGGCGAAGCACACCTTCAGCCTCGGATGCCGCCGCAGCACCGCCTCCGCCTGAGCGTACAGCGCACCCAATGTGGGAAAAGAGGGGTCGTCGTAGCACCAGCCGTTTTCCACGGCAAAGCGCGGCGCGGTATTCACATCCCAAAACGTCTCCGGGTCGCCTACATGCCAAAGGATGGGCCATTGTTTCTCCTCCGCCAGCGCAAAAACCTCTTCGAAACAGGGCGAATCAAGGGGGCGGCCCAGTGCGCGCATGGTATCCGGCTTGGTCTCTATGAACTTGAGTCCATCGAACCCGGCTTCGTACAGCGCACGTGCTTGATCGCCATAATCGGCAGCGGTTTCGATGCCCTGCCCATGCATCAACCCTCCGAAGGCGTATGCACGGCCAGGGCGCAGCGCCTTTACCAGCGCGACCTCCAGGTTGTTCTGTGCGCCAAAAAGGCAGGGGCATGCCAGAACATTCAGCATCTCGAACCCGTAACGGTCGGCGTTTTGCCACACCGCTTCGGCCCTCCCCTCGACTACATGCATATGGGCGTCGATGGTGCGGTAGGTGCGCATGGTATCCCTCCTGATTTCTCGTGATACGAAGCAACAATTTCTCGTGATACGAGCCGCTGATTTCTCCTGATGTTTGGTGAGATATTGACGTGCCTTGCCCGTTGGCGTATACTCAAGCTAAACGTTTATCTTGTTCGTTCGCTTGCTTTGACCCTATATCGAATGCAACAATCGGAGGTGCCTATGCGCGCGTTGTTCGCTCCCTCACTCATGTGCCTGGATTACCTGGATTTGCGCAGCCAATTGAGCATTCTCGATCGCCGCGCGGATTTCCTCCACGTGGACGTGATGGATGGCCATTTTTGCAAAAATCTCATGCTCTCCCCCGACTTGGTACGTACTTTCGCCAGCGTAACGACGAAGCCCATCGAGGTGCACTTGATGACCACCACGCCCAACGATTGGATCGAGCCGTTCGCACAGGCGGGCGCGGCCATCCTCTCGCCCCATGCCGAGGCCATCAACGTCGATGCGTTCCGCACGCTGCGCCGCATCGAAAGCCTGGGGTGCAAGTGCGGCGCGGTGCTCAATCCGGCCACCCCGCTCTGCTATGCCGAGGCGTATCTCGATATGCTCGACATGCTGACCCTGATGACCGTGGACGTGGGCTATGCGGGGCAGAAATTCATACCGCAGATGCTGCGCAAGGTCGAGCAAGCGCGCGAAGCCAAAGAAAAGCACGGCTACAAGTACCTGATCCAAATCGACGGCGGCTGCGGCCCGCAAACCTACCGTGCGCTGCACGAGGCGGGCGCAGAAGCGTATGTGATGGGCAGCTCGGGCCTGTTTGGCAAGCACCCCGATCTGGACACCGCCTACAGCAACATGCTGGCACAGTTTGAGGAGATCACGGGCTTCAGGCCGGAAGGAGCGCAATAAGATGGAGCGCGATACGCTGGAGCATAATAAAATGGAGCGAGATATGCTCGAAAGCGCTGCAATCGAACGCAACAAAAGCAACCAAAGTGGCTCAAAGCCGCTGGTCATAGGCGTCGATATTGGCGGAACCCACGTGCGCATGGGCACGGTGGATGCCGCATATGGGCTCGAGCACTTCGAGATGCTGCCCACCGCAACCCTGGTAGGTGACCGCCTGCTGGACAACCTGGCCGATGCGCTGGCGCGCTACAGGGCCGCGCATGCTCTCGAAGGGCGGGTGGCGGCGCTTTCCATGGGCTTGCCTTCCACGCTGAACCGGGAGCGCACGCGCGTGCTGCAGACCCCCAACATTCCGGGTTTGGATGGCGTGGATATGGTGGACGAGATGCGGCGGCGGCTTGGTCTGCCCGTCATCATCGACCGCGATGTCAACATGCTTTTCCGCTTCGATGTGCACAGCCACCAACTGCCCGCCAACGGTGTGACCATCGGCTGCTACTTTGGCACGGGCTTGGGCAACGTGATCGCCATCGACGGCCGCATTTTGCTGGGCAAACACGGCGTAGCCGCGGAGTTGGGGCATATCCCCATGCGCGGTGTGACCGAGGTCTGCGGCTGCGGCAATCCCGGCTGTGCGGAAGCCATCGCGGCGGGCCGCCCGCTTGCCACGCTGTGCGCTGTCCGCTTCCCGGATACGCCCATCGACGAGCTGTTTGTGCGGCACAGCGGCGATCCCCTCGTGGAGGAATACGTGCACGACCTCGCGCTGCCCGTCGCCACCGAGATCAACATGCTCGACCCGGATTTCATCATACTCGGCGGCGGCGTTCTGCAAATGCGGTGCTTCCCGCGCGAGCGGCTCGAGCACTTCATTCGGCTGCACACCCGCAAGCCCTTCCCTGCCAACGATCTGCATCTGCTCTATGCGCGCAGCGCACAGGAAAACGGCGTGATAGGCGCAGGCATTCATGCATTTCATGCATTGGAGATGCAGCACAAACAGTGAGTAATACCAATTCCAATTAGGTTTTGCCAATAAGCCAGCGATAGATTTTTTCGTTCGGCTAGGAGTCCGAAGGAGGCGTAGCCAGCAGCTACGCTGACCGAGGCACGACAACGCCGATCGGAAATAGATCCGCTGGATTGT
>JAVBLJ010000011.1:0-75588 GCA_031553615.1 Eubacteriales bacterium | reverse complement strand
CGGAGTGTAATACCCATTCCAACTACGTTTTGCCACAATCCAGCGGATTTTTTTCGATCGGCGTTGTCGTGCCTCGGTCAGCGTAGCTGCTGGCTACGCCTCCTTCGGACTCCTAGCCGATCGAAAAAATCTCTCGCTGGCTTATTGGCAAAACCTAATTGGAATTGGTATCAAAATTAGAAAAATTTGCAGAAATGAATTTGCAGGATTAAATTCAAAAACAGCTTGACAACCGTCGCTCCGGCGCATATACTACAGAAAATCATTTTTCCCCACAATCCGGATAGGATCGGGGACACCATCGACGAAGGAGGTAACCGTATGCTACGCATGAACGCCTTGGTCATCCCATTCTCCTACGAACAACCGATTAGCATGCTGGTTACCCGTTCGCGGACGTAGCGGATAGGTTTGCAGCCTGTTCGACGCGGCCGCTGGAAGCGAAAGCCGCGTCGATCGGGAATCGTTGGACGATAGTGCATCGTACCAAGGTTCGGAGCGAGCGGCTCCGGGCCTTTTTTGTTTCAGTTTTCGAAAATTTGTGATTCGATCGGAGGGAGCCAGGATGCCCAACATCATCGAGGCAAGGAACTTGTCCAAGCACTACACTGCCCGGGTGAAGGCCGAGGGCTTGGCGGCGGGGTTTCACGGGCTGCTGCGGCCCGAATACCGGCGGGTCGAGGCGGTGCGCGGCATCGACCTGACCGTGAGCGCCGGGGAGATGGTCGCATTCATCGGCCCGAACGGGGCGGGCAAATCGACCACCATCAAGATGATGACCGGAATCCTGCAACCCAGCGGCGGCGAGCTGGCGGTGGCCGGGCTCGATCCCGCCCGCGATCGCTCCGCGCTTTCGCGGCGCGTGGGCACGGTGTTCGGGCAGAAATCGCAGCTCTGGTTCCACCTGCCGCCTAGCGACAGCTTCGCGCTATTGGGCGCGATATACGACATCGAGCGCGCTGAGCTCAAGCGCCGCGTCGAAGAGCTGGCCGCGCTCTTCGAGCTGGAGCCGCTCATGAAAACGCCGGTGCGTAAGCTATCGCTGGGCCAGCGCATCCGCTGCGAGGTGGCGGCTTCCCTGCTCCATCGGCCCGACGTGTTGTTTCTCGATGAGCCGACCATCGGTCTGGACGTGATCGTGAAGCAGGCGATCCGCGCGCTGATCCGCCGCATGAACGCTGAGCAGGGCACTACCGTGTTCCTGACCAGCCACGATGCGGGCGATGTGGAACAGCTCTGCCGCCGCGCCGTGGTGATCAACGATGGGCAGATCGTGCTCGATCAGCCGGTCGACGCCATGAAGCGCGAGTACCTGGGCCGCAAGGTGATCGACGTGCGGTTCACGGAGGCATGCGCACTGCCCGAGCTGGGGGGAGTGACGGTGCTTTCGAACAGGATGGGCGGGTGCAAGGAGGGCGGCGGTGAAATCAACGGCAGCGAAGCGTGCGGCGCGGAGGGCGAGAACACCGCTCAGCTTGCGGTGGATACGGCGTTGCGGCCCATCGGCGAGGTGATGCAGGCGCTGACCGGGCCCGGCTTGGTGGCCGATATCACCGTCAGCGACCCGCCCATGGAGGAGATCATAGCCGCCATATTTCGCAAAAAACAGGGCGATCCAGGGCTGGCAAGTCCAAGGACGGGAGGCGAGGTTGGATGAGCGCATCCGCCAATGCCCGCGCAAAGCATGGCTTTTCGCCGGGCAAGTACCTGCGCATCGCGGGCATCAGCCTGCAGACTGCGCTCATCTACCCCGCTGGGCTGGTGAGCGGCCTGGGCTTCTACGCGCTGTTCATCTACGTGTTTTCCCGGCTGTGGAGCGCCATGTACGCGGGCGGGTTGGAGAACGGCTATACCCTGCCGCAGATGGTCTGGTACCTGTGCGTCACAGAGCTGGTCGCGTTCAGCGCGCGCAATTCGGCCTTCGGGCAGATGAACAGCGATATCAAGACCGGGGCCATCGCCTACCAGATCGCGCGGCCCTACCATTACCTGGGCTACCAGTTCGCCTACAGCATGGGGCAATCGCTGTATGGGCTGCTGGTCTACGGTGCGCTGGGCTGCGTGCTGGCGCTGGCCACCGTGGGTCCGCTCACGGGCTTCAATCCGCTGCATCTGCCCGCCATGCTACTCTCGCTCGCCCTGGGCATCTGCCTCAACTTTTTTGCCAGGCTGGTGATCAGCCTCAGCGCGTTCTTTATCGAGGATAACTTTGGCCCCTTCCTCATCTATAACAAGCTGGTGTTCATGCTGGGCACGTTTTTGCCCCTCGAAATGCTGCCCGGCTGGCTGCAGGGCGTGGCGCGATGGCTGCCGTTTTCCTACGTGGCGTGGGCCCCGGCGCGGCTGATCACCCGCTTTTCCTGGCCGATGTTTTGGCAGGTGGTGCCCGTGCAGATGCTCTGGCTGGCGGCGGCGGTGGCGCTCTCGCTGCGCGTGTACCATGCGGGCAGGCGGCGCTTGGACGCAAACGGGGGCTGACCGCCCCGCCCAGCGCGCGATGAATACCGATTCAAAGGAGGCTTTCTCATGGGCAAATCACTGCGCGTGTACCTGCGGCTGCTGGCCTGCTATGCGCGCGTCAATCTGACGGGTGCGCTCGAATACCGGGCCAGTTTCTTCATGCAGGCTATCGGCATGGCGCTTTCGAACAGCACGTTCATCTTTTTCTGGTGGATCGTATTTTCGGCGCTTCAGGGGCGCATCGGCGGCTACTCCTTCGACGACATGATGTTCGTGTGGGCGGTGAACGCCAGCGCGTTCGGTCTGGCGCACGTGGTGTTCGGCAATTGCACGCAGATTTCGGGGATCATCCAAAGCGGTGAGCTGGATGTATTTCTGCTTCAACCCAAGAACGTGCTGCTCAGCCTGCTCTGCTCGCATACCTCGCTGAGCGCCTGGGGCGACCTGGCCTACGGCGTGATCCTGATGGCGATTACGCAGAGCGGCGCGATGGCCTGGCTCGTGTTCGTGCTGGCCACGCTGATAGGTGCTCTGCTGATCGCCGCCATCGGCGTCAGCGCGCACACGCTCACCTTCTTTTGGGGCGATGCCTCCACGCTGGCGGGCATGATTCCGGAGTTCACGCTCAATTTCAGCCTATACCCGCCGGGCATATTCCCCAAGGTAATCAAGGTGCTGATGTATACGGTCATCCCCGCCGGGCTGGTGGTGCACCTGCCGCTTACGCTGCTGCGGCAGTTCCGCTGGGAGCTGCTGCTGGCGCTCCTGGCCGGAAGCCTGCTCTATTGTGCGCTGGCCTGCCTGTTTTTCTACAAAGGCTTGAAGCGCTACGCCTCGGGGAACCTGATCGGGGCGAGGATGTAGCACATTCCTGCAACCATTCGCTTTTTCAAAGCAATTTTGTCAAGGTGTTTTATCCGATTTTGCAAAAATAAGGGGCTGCCGCGCTGGCTTAACGCCAGCGCGACAGCCCCGCTTTTTTCTGTTCGGGGGCGTCGCTACCGCGACAGCCCCTTTGATGGATACTTATTATGTACTACTGTGCATTGACACTGCGTTTTATCTCAATTCCATTTTGAGTTTTTGTAACAGTAAATTTTCCCGTTCTTCCAGAAATACATCAAAGTTTGGAACGGATAAATCCACATTGGGTATATAGTGCTTTTCTTTATAGCTACTAAGTTCTCCGGCAGGAATTTTCTCGCTCAACCATTTGTCAAAATCCATTGCGCTCTTTTCTATGTTGGGTATATCCTCTAACAATTGCAGATTTCCTAGATAATTATAGTCTGCGATAAAATCGTTGATTTTATTTTCGGGTACGCACTTTCCCTGCAATTTTTTTACCTTGAATATGCTCTTGGGAAACATATGGTCAACATGGAAATGGTGGCGCAAATCAGCCCACGGATACAGAATTGATAGAATGATTATTGTATCACCATGACCATATTTAGCATCCATAAGGTTGTTTATGTCATCCTCCGAAAACTGTAGGGCGCGAGTAGTCCCCTTGAAAAACTCCGTAATTTTAACTAATGGAAAGCCGTTTTCATGGTCAGCATTAATTATTTCTCTAATTGGCTTCAAGACGCCATCAGCAGAAAAGCTGAAAACCCGTTTTAGAAGCGATGAAACAAACCACCGTCTAATTTTGCGTCTGTCTTCCACCCGCGATGTAGAAATCTCAAAATTGCTTGGCAAGCCGATAGATTTGAGATAATATGCAATCGGAATTATGAGATTATTGGATGTAATGTTCTCTCGACTAAAGCCAAAACTACTGATAAGCCGGAGCGCATCTCGAATAGCTTGGGTTATATTGTCCCAAGCATCTTCAATTTTCAACATATTTGTACGATTAAAATTATCTACCTTAAAGGATATTTCCTGCATATCTGTGAGAACAAGCGCGGCTTTCAATACAGTATCTTTGTCGATATTAAATCCTCGTCCGATCTCATTTATTTCATCGACAAAATTATTTATTTCATCACGCGCATCCCTGTTTTCCCATTGAGCTGTGGCAAAAGATAATAGTAGGTCCGAATAGCTAAGTGTTGTGCCACCGCTGTTGACGCGGATAAAGATATTCAGAACCTTATCAAGTTCGGTACTCTGCTCCAGGTAGTAGCTAATCAGACCGTTTACATGGATAACCTTATGCAGCTTAAATAATGCCTTGTTCGCAATGCGCCTCTTTTCTTTATCAGGATAATCAAATACACCTGACGCAAGCAGATAATCATTAACCGCATCTTGCTCTTTCAGGTCAAGAATTTTGCCAACAAGGAACCAATGGTGGACCTCGTCTTTTATCCCTGCTTCGGCATCGGTGAGAAATTCAAACTCATATTCAAGGGTTTCATCTTCAGGCTTACCAAGCAGATTCAGATATAGGCGCTTCTTGGGATATGACTGTGCGTTGTCCCATCGCTTATATGAAAGTTTTGAAGCATAAGTGCCTTTTAGTGCAATATATAGAGAAGTCAATCGCTGCTGTCCGTCAAGAACCGCCATTACATCATCGTTACCGTTCACATCTGCTTTTGGATTATGACGACTGTCTTTTTGGTGATACTCCCTCAAAAATTCATAAAACTTAAATTCGGATACTTTTTCTTTGGGTACCCGCCAAAATAGAAAAGCGTTAATCGGATAATCGCGCATAAGGCTGTCAAATAGCATTTTGATCTGCTCTTGGCTCCACACAAATTCCCTTTGTATTGATGGCAGCAGATATTTTTTTGAGTGAATATCAGATATGACTTCATTAATTGTCAGTGGGGTCTGAAATGACAAGTTGTCCGTCCTCCCTTTTAAGAGATAATATGAATATTTTACCATGGTTATGCACTAAAAGCTACTTGTACTTGCCTTTGTTTTAAGATAAAATCATTTGCATAAAAAAACATAAAGACAGAGTGAAGATGCGCAGAAAAGGATTCCCAAGGGCGATCGATAAGCACTTGGCTCGCCCGTGAGGACGAAAAACCCATTTGGGTGTAGGTGTTTCGTGCCTTCGGGCACGACCAAAGGGCTTTGCGGTCGCCCTTTGGAATCCTTCGCACGGCCACCCTGCATGCTTATAAGTAAATGATTTCTTCCTGGTCAAAAAGGTTTCCCCCTCGCCATAACCCCTTACGTATGCTATACTTATTCGCAAATGGGAAAGGGGGGAATCCCTTTGGATTTGGAGTGTTACCTGCGCGAGGTGGTCGAGCAGCCGGGCCTTTCGGGCAATGAGCTGCCGGTGGCCTCCTGGCTGCGCGAACAGTTCGCGCCCTACTGCGCCGAGGCGCACGTGGATCGCATGCAGAACATGATCGCACACCAACCCGGAACCGGGAAGGGCCCCAAGGTGTACATCACCGCGCATTCCGACGAGATTGGCCTGTGCGTAACCGGCATCGAGAAGGATGGTTGCGTGCGCATGCACCAGGTGGGTGGGGTCGATCCGCGCATACTGCCGGGCAGCGAAGTGCGCGTGCTGACGGCGCAAGGCGCGCTGGTGGGCATCGTGGGCGCGAAGCCGCCGCACCTGCTCTCCGCCGCCGAGCGCCAGAAGAACTACAAGCTGGCCGATCTGTTCGTGGATTTGGGCATGTCGCACCAGGAGGTGGAAAAGCGGGTACGGGTGGGCGATTTGATCCAGCTCGTGGGCCCGCTGACCAAGCTGGCCGGAAATCACGTGGCCGCCAAGACCATGGACGATCGGGCATGCGTGGGCATCATGCTGCTGGCCGCCGAGCAATTGGCCAAGGTCACGCACGATGCGGACGTGTACTTCGTGTGCGCGTGTCAGGAGGAGGTTGGTTCGCACGGCGCGCTAACCTCGTGCTACGCCATCGATCCGGACATCGGGATCGCCATCGACGTGACCCATGGCACCATGCCGGATTGTAAGCCGGACACCACCTTCCCGCTGGACAAGGTGGTCTTTTCGAAGGGGCCCAACCTGCACCCCAAGCTGGTGGATTCCATATTGAAGGTGGCCGCCGAGCAGCGGGTTGAGACCAAGGAGAGCATCTGCCCGCACTCCACCTGGACCGATGCTGAAGTGGTGCAAATCTCGCGGGCGGGCGTGCCCACGGCGCTGATGGAGCTGCCGCTGAAGTACATGCACACCACCGTGGAGACCTGCTCCGCCACCACGCTGAAGGAAGCGGCGCGGCTCTTGGCCGCCTACTTGGCCCAACTGGGCGCGGATTGGAGGGACACGCTATGCTGCTAAAGGAAATCACGCTGCTGCGCGGCGTGTCGGGGGACGAGGGCGCGGTGCGCGAGGCGCTGCGCGAGGCCGTCGCTCCGCTGTGCGATCCCCGCGATTCGATCGAAGTGGACACCATGGGCAACCTGATCGTTACCTGCGACGGCGGCGATGCTTCGCTGCCCCACATCATGCTGGCCGCGCATATGGACGAGGTCGGCTTCCTGGTGATGTCGGCCACCGACGGAGGGCTGCTGCGCATTCAATCGGTGGGCGGCATCGATCCGCGTGTGGTGGTTTCCAAGCGCGTGCTGGTGGGGCCGGACGCGGTGCCAGGCGTGATCGGCGCAAAGGCGATCCACCTGCAGAGCGCCGGGGATCGCGATACCGTGCTGCAATACGATTCGCTCTGCGTCGACGTGGGCGCAACCTCGCAGGCGGAGGCCGAAAAGCTTTGCCCGCCGGGCAGCTTTGTCACGTTCGATAGCCCGTACGTGGAGTTTGGCGAGAAGCGTGTGAAGGTCAAGGCGCTGGATGACCGCGTGGGTTGCCTGGCCATCGTGCACGCGCTGGAGCATTATCGATACCCGGGCAAGCTCACCTGCGTGTTCACCGTGCAGGAGGAGGTCGGCCTGCGGGGCGCGACCATCGCCGCTTACCGCGTCGCGCCCGATATCGCGCTGGTGCTGGAGGGCACCACCTGCAACGACCTGGGCGACGTGCCCGAGCACATGCAGGTCACCCGCCAGGGCAAGGGCGTGGTGCTGACCATCGTGGATCGCAGCGCCATCGTGCATCCCAAGCTGCTCAAGGCCGTGCAGGCCGTCGCCGATGCGCGGGGCATCGCTTGGCAATACAAGCAATTTGTGGCGGGCGGCACCGACGCGGGCGCCATTCATCAAGCGCGCGGCGGCGTGCCCACGGCGGTCATGGCCGTGCCCTGCCGCTACATCCACTCGGCGGCCTCCACTGCGCATCTGGACGATATCGCCGCCCAGCAAGCGCTGCTTGTGGCCTGCCTGCAGGATTTTGCGAAGGGCAGCCCGGTGTAGCTCCCGCCTGCGGTATGCAACGGCAATGCGATAGATTTGAGAGGAGATTACCCACCATGAGTCATTCCATGCGGGACATCCTGCTTTCCCTGCTCAAGCTCCATGGCGCGACCGGCCGCGAGGAGGCGGTGGCGGCGTGGCTTTCCGATTTGCTGCGCGATCATGTGGATGAGCTGCGCACCGATGCGCTGGGCAACCTGATTGCCACGAAGAAAGGCAACGGCAAGGGCAAACGCATCATGCTTAGCGGGCATATGGATCACATCGGTTTCCTGGTGATCGACGCGGACGAGCACGGCTTCCTGCGCGTGTGCAGCGTGGGCGGCATCTACGTTGCGCGCTCGCTCTGCCAGCACGTGGTGTTCCAAAACGGCGTACCCGGCGTGGTCGCCGCGGAGGAAGATATCACCGGCAACCCCGAGATGCAGCACCTGTACATCGATATCGGCGCTTCGACTCGCGAGGAGGCGCTGGCTCGCGTCGGCATCGGCGATGTGGCTGTATATTCCGCGCCGCCCATGGAGCTGGGCGAGCACCGCATCGCGGCCCCGGCGATGGACGACCGCGTGGGCTGCGCCATGATCGCCTGGATGCTGCTGAACCTGAAGGTTTGCGACAACGAGGTCGTGGGCGTGTTCTCCACCCAAGAGGAGGTCGGCCTGCGCGGCGCGAAGGTCGCGGCCTACTCGGTGGACCCGGACATCGGTCTGGCGCTGGACGTGACCGCCACCGGCGATACCCCCGGCGTGAAGCCCAAGATGGCCATGGAGCTGGGCAAGGGCCCTGCGGTCAAGATCATGGATCGCGCTTCGATCACCTCGCCCATCGTCCGCGATGCGATGATCGCCGCTGCGAAAGCTGCGAACGTGCCCTACCAGCTGGAGGTGCTCACCTTTGGCGGCACCGACGCGGGCGCGATTCAGCTTTCGCGCGGAGGCGTTCCCTCGGGCACGCTTTCCATCGCCACCCGGTACGTGCATTCGGCCATCGAGACCCTCGACGTGCGCGACGTGGAGCAGGGCGGCGAGCTGCTGCTGGAGTTTGTGAAGCAGACGTTTGCGTAATGCAGGATGTCCCAGACCCAGCTCGTTGTTGCGAGACTTCCTCTTCCCCCCCCCGGGGTTTCCCCGAAGGTTTCCAAAGGGCGATCGGAAAGCCCTTTGGTCGTGCGTGAGCGCGAAATACTCCTCGAAGTCGGGGTGTTTCGCCTTCACAGGCGACTCAAGGGCTTTCCGGTCGCCCTTGAGAATCCTTCGGGGGGGTCACCCTCGGGGATGATGAGAGGCAGCTTTGAAACCCAAAACCCGCTTGGCGCAATGTGCGCCAAGCGGGTTTTGTGAATCGACCTATTGCCCAGAGGGAAGGGTTTCCAAAGGGGCATGCCCCTTTGGCAGGAGGCGCGGAGGGCGGAGCCCTTCGCCGTTCCCCCCCGCTCGCTACACCTTGTGGCAAGCGCACAGGTGGCCATCGCCCAGGTCGCGGAGCTCGGGGCGGGCCTCGGCGCAGAGGGGCAGGGCGTGGGCGCAGCGGGTGCGGAAGGGGCAGCCGCTGGGCGGATCGATGGGGGTGGGCACGTCGCCGTGGAGGGGGATGCGCTGGATGCGCTCGGCGTGATCGGGATCGGCGACGGGGGCGGCGGAGAAGAGTGCCTGGGTGTAGGGGTGCTGCATGTGCTCGTAGAGCTCGTCGACGGGCGCGCACTCCACCAGGTGGCCCAGGTACATCACGCCCACGGTGTGGGAAAGGTGCCGCACCATGGAAAGATCGTGGGATACGAAGAGATAGGTCAGGCCCATGCGCTGCTGCAAATCCTCCAGCATGTTGACCACCTGGGCCTGGATGGACACATCCAGCGCGGAGATGGGCTCATCGCACACGATGAACTCGGGGCTGGCGGCCAGCGCGCGGGCGATGCCGATGCGTTGGCGCTGCCCCCCGGAGAACTCGTGCGGATAGCGGTTCAGGTGATCGGGCGTTAGGCCGACGAGGGCGATGAGCTCGCGCACGCGATCCTGCCGGTCGCGGACGGAGTGGGTTTTCTGCACGCGCAGCGGCTCATCGACGATGGAGGCGACGGTCATGCGCGGATCGAGGGAGGCGTACGGGTCCTGGAAGATCATCTGCATGCGGCTGCGGTAGGGGAGCAGCTCCCGCGCGGGCAGATGCGAAAGGTCGGTGCCGTCAAACAGCACCTTGCCCTCGGTGGGCTCATAGAGGCGCACCAGCGTGCGGCCCACGGTGGTCTTGCCGCAGCCCGATTCGCCGACCAGACCGAAGGTATCACCGCGGTAGATACGCAGCGATACATCGTCCACGGCCTTGAGCAGCTTGTGCTGGTTGCCAAAGAACGATTGCCCCACCTCGAAGTAGCGCTTGAGGTTCACGGCCTCAACAAGCGGCACGGGCTTTTGCGGATGCTGCGAGTACACTACGTTTTGCGTCACGCCCTCACCTCCTCAAGCGAAATCTTGGGCGCATGCGGGTGCATGAGATGGCAGCGCACGCAGTGGGTTTCGGATAGCTGGGTCTGCGGCGGCGGCAGGGTAAGGCAGGCGGGCATGGCATGGGCGCAGCGCGGCGCGAACGGGCAGCCGGGCGGCGGCGCAAGCATGTCGGGCGGCGAGCCGGGGATGGGGATCAGCTTCTGCTTGCGATCGCCGTCGCGCCTGGGTATGGAGCGCAGCAGGCCCCAGGTGTAGGGATGCCGCGAATCGTAGAATATTTCGCGCAGCGTGCCCTGCTCCACCACGGTGCCGCCGTAGAGCACGATCACGCGGCTGCACATGCTGGCCACCACGCCCAGATCGTGGGTGATGAGGATGGTGGAGGTGCCGGTGCGCTCGCGCAGGTTCTTGAGCAGATCGAGGATTTGCGCCTCGATGGTCACGTCCAGCGCGGTGGTGGGCTCGTCGGCGATGATCAGCTTGGGCTCGCAGGCCAGCGCGATGGCGATCATCGCGCGCTGGCGCATGCCGCCGGAAAATTCGTGGGGATACTGCTTCAGGCGACTCTCCGGGCTGGGAATATCCACCAGGCGCAGCAGCTCCAGCGCCTTGGCTTGGGCCAGCGCGCGGTTCATCTTTAGGTGGATGCGCAGCGGCTCCATGATCTGCTGGCCGATGGTGAACAGCGGATTGAGGGAGGTCATGGGGTCCTGGAACACCATGCCGATCTCCGCGCCGCGCAGCCTGCGCCGCTCCTCGCGCGTCATGGTGGAAAGCTCGCGGTGGTTGAAGCTGATGGTGTCGGCGCGCACCGTGGCGTTGGGCGGCAAAAGCCCCAGTACCGAAAGCATCAGCACGCTCTTGCCGCTGCCCGATTCGCCCACCACGCCCACGGCCTCGCCCTCCTCGACGTGCAGCGATACGCCGCGCACCGCCTGCACGTTACCTGCGGGAATCTGAAAGGTGGTGGCCAGGTTTTCGATGTTCAGCAGCGACATGGCGTATCTCCTAACTGGATGAGAGTGTGGGGGAGGAGACGAGGGCCTCCGGCGGCCCGCTTTTTTCAAAAAGCGGGGCAAAAACTTTGACTTTGGGGAATGTGTTGAAATTGGGGGGGCGTCCTGGGGGTGCGAAGCGCTTACTTTTTTAGCCGGGGATCGAGAGCGTCGCGCAATCCGTCGCCCACGAAATTCAGCGAGAACATGGTCAGGCAGATCGCCATGACCGGGAAGAACATTTGGTAGGGCTTGGTGGAAAGCGCGCCGATGGCTTCGTTGGCCAACGTGCCCCAGCTGGCCTTGGGCACCGAGATGCCGATGCCCAGGAACGAGAGGAACGCTTCGCTGAAAATCGCCGAGGGCACCAGGAACGCGGTGGAAACGATGATCGGGCCCATGCAGTTGGGGATTAGGTGATGCAGCAAAATATCCAAATCCGAGGCTCCGGTTAGCTTAGCGGCCAGCGCATACTCTGAACTCTTGAGCGAGAGCACCTGGGAGCGCACCACGCGCGCCGTGCCAATCCACGAGGTGAAGCATAGCGCGAGGATGATCGATTGAATCGTGGAGCCCATCACCATCATGATCAGGATAATGTACAGCAGCGAGGGCAGGCCGATGAGGATATCCACGATGCGCATCAGGATCATGTCGACGCGGCGGCCGATGTAGCCCGCGATGCCGCCGTACAGCACGCCGATCATCAGGTTGATGGCCGCCGCCACCAGGCCCACGCTCAGGCTGATGCGCGCGCCATAGAGCACGCGCACAAAGATATCGCGGCCCAGCAGATCGGTGCCGAACCAATGCTCGGCGCTGGGTGGCATATCGCCATTCAGGAACTCGACCTGCTCGTAGGAGTACTTCGAGAGCATGGGCCCGAAGAGGGCGGCCAGCCCGATCAGGATCAGCACCATCATGCCGATCATGGCCAGCGGATCGCGCCGGAAACGGTACCACACATCCTGCCAATAGGTGGTGGAGCGGCGGGCGATCTGGTCGCCTTCGTTGCGCTCGTTGCCCAGCGGCACAAACAGCGACGCCGGTAAATCCTGATAGGCGGTCTCGGGGGCCGCTTCAGGGAGCATCTCGGGGTTTTGTAAAGGCGCCGGTTCTTGCGTGATTTGCATGCTTCTGCCTCCGATAATGGAATGCGGCTATGCCGAATGCGTGGTTCGCCGAATGCGTGGTTCGAGACGCGGCGCGCCGCTTAGTCGTTCAGCTTTACGCGCGGATCGATCAGCGCGTAGCAGATGTCGACCACGATGTTGCAGATGATGACGAATATGCCGAAGAATGCTGTCATGCCCATGATGACGGTGTAATCGCGATCGGCCACGCTGGTTACGAAATCACGGCCGATGCCCGGCACCGAGAACAGCCGCTCCACGATAAAGCTGCCCGTCAGCAGGCCGGCCACCAGCGGCCCCAGGTAGGTGACCACCGGCAGTATGGAGTTTTTGAGCGCATGCTTCCATATGACGCCCGCTTCGGTCACGCCCTTGGCGCGGGCGGTGCGGGTGTAATCCATCTGCAGCGAATCCAGCATGGAGGAACGGATTTGCCGCGCGATGTAGGCGATGGGGTGGAAGGCCAGGCAGACCACCGGCAGCACGTAATGCTTCCAGCTGGTCAGCCCAAAGGAGGGCAGCCAGTGCAGGTGCATCGAAAACACGAACAGCAGCACCACGGAGATCACGAACGCGGGCGCGGAGATACCGATGGTGGCGAACACCATGGACGCATAATCGGGCCATCGGCCGCGCTTGACCGCCGAGACCACGCCCAACGGCACGCCGATCGCCAGCGAAAGCAGGATGGCCAGCCCGCCCACCCGCGCTGAGACCGGGAAGCCCTTGTCGATCAGCTTGTTTACCGAAACGTTTTCCCGCTTGAAGGATACGCCAAAATCACCGTGCAGCACGTTGCTGAGGTACTGCAGGTATTGCTCGCCCAGCGGCTTGTTGAGGCCATAGCGCGCGCGCACGACCTCGATAACCGCCTTGGGCACCTTCTTTTCCTCCTCGGGGCTAAAGGGGCTGCCCGGCACGGCGTGCATGAGGAAAAAGGTGGCGGTGATGAGCACAAAAATGGTGATTAAGCCTGCGATCACGCGCTTGAGAATGTACTTGAACACCTGCGTCCCTCCGATCGATGCGCAATATTGCAAAAGGATATTTGCAGGCGCTTGCGGTCCTTACTTGCATGGATGGGTCGCGGACGGGCCGTGAAAAGGCCGTCCGTGAGCATATATGTGCCTTTTATCATACCAGCCTGTAAAGCAATAGGCAAGAGTTTCTTTCCATATAGAAGGCGGATAAAAGGGAGAGACATAACGGCACGGGGGTGTGAGAGCATCCACGGCGGGAAAACGAGGCGTGTTTGGGATTTGACATTACTCGTGCTTTCTGCTATATTCATGCTAACTTTTGCAGCTTGCGCGGCCGCTTCTTTCATTCTTCCCAAATGGAGGGAGGGAGAGCGCTGTGCGGCGCGCATTAATTAGGTTGGAGGGAACGGCATGAAAAAGATACTGGCGTTGGCGATGGCGATGCTCCTCGCGCTGGGCATGATGTCCACCGTGGCATCCGCCGAAGGCGAGAAGAAGCTGATCTACCCGATTGGCGGCGATCCGCAGCAGATGGACCCCTCTCTCAACTCCTACTCGCGCTCCTCTTCCGTGCTCAAGCAGCTGTTCGTGGGCCTTTATAAGGTAGGTCCGGACGGCAAGACCCTGGTTCCCGCGCTGGCGGAATCCCACACCAAGTCGGACGACGGTTTGCAATACGTGTTCACCCTGCGCGAGGGCCTCAAGTGGAGCGACGGCAGCCCGCTGACCGCCGCCGATTTTGAGTATGCCTGGAAGCGCGTGCTCGACCCGAACGTGGCCTCGAAGGCCGTTTCGGATATGTACATCCTGAAAAACGGCGCCGAATACAACAAGGGCGAAGCCTCGGCGGACGATGTGGGCGTAAAGGCGCTGGACGAGCGCACGCTGCAGGTCGACCTGGTCGCCTCCATGCCCTGGTTCCTGCAGGTGACCGCCTCCACCGGCTTCTACCCGGTTAAGAAGGAAGTCGTGGAAGCTGGCACTGCCGAGAACCCCTGGACCGCTAACCCCGAGACCTACCTCTGCACCGGCCCCTTCATGCTCAAGAGCTACAGCATCAAGGAAAAGCTGGAGCTGGTGAAGAACCCCAACTACTACGATGCCGCGGCGGTCGCGCTGGATGCGGTGGATATCGTGATCGTGCCCGATTCCAACGCCGAGCTGGTCGCCTACCGGAACGGCGAAATCGACGTGGCGGACAACATCAACGCCGAAGCGCTGGAAGCCTTCCGCGAGACCCCGGAGTACGGCGCAGTCTACATACTGCGCGTATCCTATGCGGATTTTAACTGCGTGAAGGCTCCGTTTGACAACAAGCTGGTGCGCCAGGCCTTCTCGATGAGCTTCGACCGTCAGCTCCTGGTCGATCGCATCATGAAGACCCGCGACCTGCCGCTGATGAGCTTCGTGCCCTACGTGCAGCCCTCGGTCACCGATCCCTCCAAGAGCTACCGCGACGTGGCGGGCGACCTGTTCGCCTACGATGTGGAGAAGGCCAACGCCCTGCTGGACGAGGCCGGATACACCGATCGCACCACCTTCCCGAAGATCGAGCTGGTCATCCAGGCTGACCCGACCGCAAACTCCGTGGCGCAGGCCATGCAGGCCATGTGGGTGCAGGGCCTGGGCCTGACCATCGACCAGGTGCAGATCAAGGCCATCGAATCCAGCGCCTTCTGGGATGAGCTGGACGCGGGCAACTTTGATATCGACGCCAACGGCTACACCGGCGATTTCGACGATCCGCTCGCCAACCTCAGAATCTACGGCACTGGCTCGAACGCGTACGAGAACCAGTGGCCCAACCGCGCCGCTTACGACGCGATCCTGAACAAGCTGGTCGCGGAGACCGATCCCGCCGCCCGCGAGGCGCTCATGATCGAATGCGAGAAGATGCTGGCCGATGAAATGCCGGTCGCGCCCAAGTTCGCGGGCGTCGACGATTTCGTCGCAAAGCCCTACGTCCACGGCTTCATCAAGAACGACATCGGTCACCCGCTGCTGGAGTACGTGACCATGGACGACAAGTAAGCGTATACGTAAAGGTGTTCGAAAAAGCAGGCCTGCATTGCAAGCCTGCTTTTTTATACCCAATATTTCCGGTTTACAGGATGTTGGCCGAGGTGCACTCCACCTTCACGGCGTTGTCCTTCAGCCGGGTCAGCTTGGCCTTGTTGCCCGCGCCATCGTCCAGCGTGAGCTTCTCGATATCGTGCTCCAGCATGAAGTTGACCACCGTACCCTCGACGAAACCCACCCAGCCATGGCGGCTCGCGACCTTCTTGGTTTTGCCCTCCATCGCTTCCTCGATCGATTGCATTTTTTCGTCTGCCATGTGAAACCTCCTGCGTTGTGATGCGGCGTTGCGACGCCGTCCAAGCTCGATCTATCATAATACAAACCCGGCTTGACCGCAAGCAGGAATCCAGCGCAGAAGGGTGCAAAAGGATGCGGGAGGATGCAAAAGGGAAGGGTCGTTTCACTGTCATACGGGAGCGCGGGGCACATAGCATAGGCATAATACCCATTCCAACAACGTTTTGGCACAATCCAGCGGATCTTTATCCGATCGGCGTTGTCGTGCCTCGGTCAGCGTAGCTGCTGGCTACGCCTCCTTCGGACTCCTAGCCGAACGTAAAAATCTCTCGCTGGCTTATTGGCTAAACCTAATTGGAATTGGTATTACAGGTGAAGGAGAAGCTTGGCTAGGCCGAAGAACACCATGAGCGCGCACGCGTCGACGATGGTGGTGATCAGCGGAGCGGCCATGATGGCCGGATCGATGCGCAGCTTGCGCGCGCCCAGCGGCAACAGGCAGCCCACCAGCTTGGCCAGGAACACGGTGCAGACGACGCTCAGGCTCACGGTGAGCGCTACCCAGATCGAGGCTTCGCTGAACGTCAGAATGCGCACAAAGTTCACTGCGGCCAATGTCGCGCCGCAGATGACCGACACGCGGATTTCCTTCCAAACGACGCGCCAAAGGCTGGGGGTATCGATTTCGCCCAGCGCCATACCGCGAATGATCAGCGTGGTGGTCTGCGAACCGGCGTTGCCCGCCGTGTCCATCAGCATGGGGATGAAGGTGCTGAGGATCAGCATCTTGCTCAGCTCGCTCTCAAACCCGCCGATGATCGCGCCGGTAAACGTGGCGGATAGCATGAGCAGCAGCAGCCATGGGATGCGGTTCCAGGCCAGCTTCCACACACCGGTTTTGAGGTACTCCCCATCGGAGGGTGTGATGGCCGCCATCTTTTCGAAGTCCTCGGTGTTCTCCTCCTGAATGACGTCCACGATGTCGTCCACGGTGATGATGCCCACCAGCCGCGCCTCGTTGTCGCACACCGGCAGGGTCATCAGGTCGTAGTGGCGGAAATCCTCGGCGACGGTCTCCTGATCGTCCAGCGTGTTGGCGGAGACCACCTGGGTCTCCATGATGTCGCGGATGTAGGCGGTTTCCGGCGCGACGATTAGCTTGCGCAGCGATACGGTGCCCAGCAGCTTGCGCTGCGGATCCACCACGTAGCAGGTGTACACGGTCTCCTTTTCGACCCCGGTGCGGCGGATGTGATCCATGGCCTTGCGCACCGTGTAGTATTCGTGCAGGTCGACGTACTCGATGGTCATGAGGCTGCCTGCGCTGTTCTCGGGGTAGCGCAGGAAGGAATTGATGAGGCTGCGCGTCTGCTCCGATGCGTTCTGCAGCACCTTGGTGACGATGTTGGCAGGCATTTCCTCCAAGAAATCGACGGTGTCGTCCAGGAACATTTCGTCGATCAGGTGGCGCATTTCTAAGCCCGAAGCCGATTCGGCTATCAGCTGCTGCCGCTCGGGCGATAGGTAAGAGAATACATCGGCGGCGATATCCTTGGGCAAAAGGCGGAAGATGCGCAGCGTAAGCTGCGTGTCCTCCAGCGAGTCGATGCCTTCCGCGATGTCCACCGGCGGGCATTCCAGGCTCAAGGCTTTGAATTCGGCCAGTTTGCCGTCCTGGATCAAGCGAATGAATTCCAGCAGGATTTCCTTTTCCTCCATGGCGAATCAGCTCCTTTCGGTTTCTGTCCGCCCGGTACGCAACGCCAACGAATGGCGGGGAATGCGAGCCCGCTTCGGGTCCGTACACCCGCCCTTCGATGGGCATAAAAAACCGGGCTGGAGTTGCGATTGGCTCCAGACCCGGGATTCCGTGCATGCACGCAAAAGCTACCGCCGCCCCTGCGCCGCCTATGCGGATTGAACAGGCGCGGCCGACGGCTTTCGCGTACTACTTCGCGGAATGCCCGTGTCGTGACCGTGGTCTTCCACGCCTGTCACCTCCTGAACCAAGTATTTGGGATTGGGATGCTTTCCTGTTTTGTACCGCCCTTACTGTAATCCAACTCCGCAGGAAAGTCAAGGCCGGAGAATGCTGGGAAAAGTGTTCCGGGAAAGCGTCGCACAAAACGCGGGAGGTCAGTTTGAGAAGCTGGCCACGTATTCCTCCAGGCACCAATCGTTTTCGAACATGGTGAGCGCAGCGGGGATGCCCACGTAGCGGAAGTGCCAGGCCTCGGCCAGAATGCCGGTGATCTCTTCCTTGTGCTTTTGGTAGCGCAGAATGTAGCCGTACTCGTGGCAATGCTCGGCCAGCCATTGCGCCTGCTTCGTGCCGGCAAAGCTGGTGCCGGGTACGGTTACATCGAAGGCCAGGCCGGTGTGGTGCTCGCTGGCGCCGGGGAGTGCTACGGTTTTGAGCGCGGCCGAGCGGGCATTGGCGCGGGAGAGGCCGTTGCTCTTCATCAGCTCCGAAGTCTTTTCGTCCAGCAGCTGCTGTTGGTAGCGTATGCTGCGGTAGCCCGCGCTGATCTGCCAATTGCCAAGGCCATCGGCCACGGCGGCGCGCAGCATGCGAATCAGCGCCTCAACCGCCTCGGCCTCGCCCTCGATGGCCTTGCCCTTGATCTTCACGATGTCGGAGGGGCAAACGTCGATCAGCTTGACCAGCTTTCCGGGCTTGTAATCCTCGGGCAGCGGGTTATTGCGATTGACCAGCAAGGGCAGGGCATTGCCGATTGCGCTGCTTTGGATTGCGGGTGCTGCGGTGGTCCTGCTCGGCGCGCGCGTGGGAGCCTGAGTCGGGCTGTGGGTGGGCGCTTGTGTGGGCGACTGCGCGGAAAGCGCGGGCATCGCGGTGGCCTGTAGCAGAGGAGGCGTGGCCGCAGAGCCTGATTTGTCGGCCTGTCCGAAGGGGTTGGCGTATACCAGCAGATAGCAGGCCAGCAGCACCATACCCGTGGCCGCCATGGCCAGCCCCAAACGCAGCAAGGGATTCATGCGGTGAGCGGTGCCGTCGTTCCAATCCAAGCCATCGTCGTGAGGTTTGGGCTCGCGATTGCGGCGCTGCGATTGCGCGGGGGCTGCGGCTTTTCGCTGGGCTGGGGGCGTGGCTTGGCGGGAAGGTACGGCGGGGGCGAAGGGGGTTTGTCGCGCCTGAGGCCCCCAATACTCCTCCGGCGGCGGAACGGACGCGCGCGAAGCCGGACGGGATACCGGTTCGCTCCCGCCGATTCTCCTTTTCGGCCGCTGATCCATTATTGCCACTGCAACCTTTCCTGGATTTGCTGCTGGGCTTCCTCGTGAAGCGCTTGCATCTCCTCCTCGGTGGGAGGCACAAAGTCGAGCATGAAGCCCCGGATGATTTCGTTGTTGGCTTCAATCTCTTCTACGCTGTGAATTTCATCCTCGCCCCGGCCCATCGCTTGGATGTAGGCGGTGTTGATCGCGCCGCTGTAGTGGGTGAAATCCGCGTACTGATCGTAATCGGTGGCCCATTCCTCGTTGGTCTGATAATCATACATGCGCACGTTCGGGTAGGCGAGCAGGGTGCGCGCGAATTCGGTGCGACCATAGAGGAAGCGATCCTCCTGGCCGTATAGGTAGGTGTGATACCACTGCAGCGTGCTGTAGGGCGGGTAGACGAACAGGAACTCGGTCTCCGGGTGATCCTTCACGAAGGGGAGCAGGTGCCGCTCCAGGTTGCCCTTGACCGAGGGCGCGATGCCCTCCACCGCCATGGCGGCGGTCTTGGGGTGATCCCAATGCTGGAATTGCGTGTATACGCGCGCTTTGCCATAAATCACGCCGTCCGTCCAGTTGTATAACATGTCCAGGTTCAGCTCGCTGGGCCGGTCGAGACCCTGGGTGTTGTATTCGTACAGCTCGGGCAGGCGAGCCAGCACGTCCATGTTGAACCAATATTTCACGTCGTTGAAAATATTGAAATCATAAAGATAATCGGGTAACTCGCCGATGCCCGTGAAGGGGCTGTCGGTATAGCTGATGTCATCGATCGCCATGATCACGCGCTTGATCTCGTGGGTTTTGAACGCGCTCTTCAGCGTTTCGCTGTAGTTGATCAGCGCGGCGCCACGGAAGGCAAGCTGCAGCGCTTTGCCGCCAAAGGCCGCCTCGATATCGCTGGTGCGCGTGTTTTCCGTCATGGAGGAGCCGAGGCTCAGCGTATCGTAATCGTAATTGCGTGCGAGGCCGACGTTCACATAGCGCTGCAGCGAGCGATCGAGCAGCGGCACGTAGAAGGTGGCCTTGCGGTAGTGCTGGAACGGGTCCACCACGATGACGATGGCGGCCACGATGCCCAGCAGGAACGCGACGCCGATCAGGGTGCCGATGACCCAGCGGCGCGCCTTGCGCCGGGAAGCCGCGCCGGGGGAGGGGCTGGATTCGCTTTGGGGCTGGTCATTGCGAGGCGTTTCGCCGTTAGGCATCTCGCTGTGGTTTGAAGTTTGCATAGCGGGCTCCTTTCTGTGCGCAAAGTTATTGGCCGGGCACCGGGAAATTGTCGATCACATCCATCAAGGCATCGTTGTTCTCGTAAATAGTATAGATGTCCTGCACCAGGAAGGCATCCCCGGCCAGTTCCTCCACGATCCATTCGTTGACCTGGGGGCTGTGGTGCGAGTGATCGGTATACAGGCTCAAATCCTCGATCCAATCGAGGTTGGCGGTGAAATCGTACAGACGCGCGTTGGGGTATTCCAGCAGCAGCTCGGCTAGCTGTTCCTTGGTGTACAGGATCGCATCCAGGTGACCGACCTGCTGGAAGCGGTACCACTCCAGCGAACTGTAGGGCGGGAAGAAGAAGGTGAACGTCGTATCCGGGTGCTCGTCCAGGAAGGGTTTGATGTACCTTTCAAAATTGGCCGCGACATTGGCGGCGAACGCTTCCGATTCCAGCATTTCCTGCGCGGGCTGCGAAAAATCGTAGGAGCCCAGGGTGCTTTCCTCGCTAAAATCCTCAGGCTTGCCCCAAGTGTACATGGTGTCGCGCGTGGTCGGTTCGGGCGCGTCGCCCGCCTGCTGATGGTAGAGGATGGCGGGGAGGCGATG
The DNA here is from genome assembly GCA_031553615.1 of Eubacteriales bacterium. Lineage (GTDB taxonomy): Bacteria > Bacillota > Clostridia > Christensenellales > Aristaeellaceae > WQXF01. The sequence continues at coordinate 54,928 of JAVBLJ010000011.1, read as the reverse complement.
CAGCAGCACGTCGCCGTTGAGCAGGTAAAACACGTCGTTGAAGGGGTTATTGTCGTACAGGTAACGCGGCATTTGAAACTTCGAATACTCCGGATCGCGCACGAAGGAGTACATATCCATGCCGTAGAACACGTCGGAAAGCTGATGCGTATCGAAGGCGATACGCAGGACCTTGGCGTGGTTGGTCGCCATGCCGCCCTCGAAGGGTAGCTTGATGCTGTTGGTGCCGAATAGGGCATCGATCTGGCTGGTCTTGGTGTTTTCCACCATCGAGGTACCGAGCAGCACCGCGTCATAATCGGAATAGCGTGCGAGGCCTGCGTTGTAGTAGGCCTCCTCGCCGTTGTCGTAGGCCGGCGTAAACCAGCTGGCCAGGCGATAATGCTGGAAAGGATCCGCCACAAACACCACTGCGGCGCAGGCAAATAGCAGCACCAGGAAACTGATGAGCACCGCAAGCATCCAGCGCTTCTTCATAATCGCACCTCCTCCGCCGGTTTAGAAATTGTAATACAGGAACACGCTTACGCCTGAAAGAGACAGCACGGACAGCAGCAGCAGCGCCACCGTTGTAAACCAATTGCGCCACGAGGGCTTGAAGCGGCTGGTCAGCTCGTGCACGTTGGGGAAGGTGATTACGCAGAGGGTGCCCAGCAGGAACCATAGGCCGATCATGGTGGTCGCGACCGGCTTGAGCAGGCCGAAGGGGAACGCGAACGGATCGGTGATGGCCGCAGCCAGCGCGCCAAAGCGCATGCTGGTTAGGCTGGTCCACACGTTGGAAGCGATTTCAAGGTTGGGCGCGCGGAACACGATGAACGAAAGCAAGAGGAACGAGAACGTGAGCAGCCAGCGCAGCGCCGGATGCAACGCATCGTAGCGCTTTTGAAAGAGCCGGTAGAGCACCGAGGCCAGGCCATGCAGCGCGCCCCAGAGCAGGAACATCCAGCCCGCGCCGTGCCAAAGGCCGCTGATCACGAACACGGCCATGAGGTTGAGGCAGGTGCGGAATTCGCCCTTGCGGCTGCCGCCCAGCGGGAAATATACGTAGCGCGAGAAGAAGCGATTGAGCGTCATGTGCCAGCGCGCCCAGAAATCCTTGATATTCAGCGCCTTGTAGGGTGAATTGAAGTTCAGCGGAATGTCGATGTTGAACATCTTGCCCAAGCCCATCGCCATGTCGCAGTAGCCCGAAAAATCGAAGTAGAGCTGCAGCGCGTAGGCCAGCACCACAAAGAACGCCTCGGGGGTGTTGAGGCTGGTTCCGGCGGAGAAGCCGTATTCCGCGACCTTGGCAAACGTATCGGCAATCAGCACCTTCTTGGCCAAGCCCATGGCGAAGGCGTAGGTGCCGGTGGCAACGTTGTCCGAATTGAAGTGGCGGTTCTCCGGGTCGGCGAACTGGGGCACAATCTCGCTGTGCAGTACGATGGGCCCGGCGATCAGCTGCGGGAAGAAGGAGACGAACAGCGCGTAATCCACGATGCTGTAGCGCGGCACGGTGCGCTTGTAGCTATCGATCACGTATGAAAGCTGCTGGAAGGTAAAGAAGCTGATGCCCAGCGGCAGTATGAGGTGATGCAACACGAAACCGGTGCCGAACGCCGCGTTGAGGTTTGCGGCGAAGAAATCGAAGTACTTGTAATACCCCAACACGCCCAGGTTGGCCAGCAGACCTACGATAAGGCACAGGCGGCAAAGCAGCTTGCTTTCGCTGCTCAGCATGCACTGGCTCAGCGCGTAGTTCAGCAGGATGCTGATCACGATGAGCGGCAGGTAGGCTACGTTGAAGTACCCGTAGAACACGAAGGAGAGCAATATCAGCCAGACCTTGCCCAGCGTAAACTTGTTCAGGCGGTTCAGGCCAAAGTACCCTAGCAGCGCCACCGGCAGGAAGGCGAGGATGAACAGATGCGAATTGAACAGCATGGGAGGCCTCCATGTGTACGTAATGTTGCGGGAAGACAGAGGAGGAGCGCCGCGACTCCGAGGCTATGGCGTTAGAAATTGTAGTACAGGAACACCGTGACGCCGGAGAGCGACATGATGGAGGCGAACAGCAGCACGATGCACAGCAGCGAACGGTACCAGGTGGGCTTGAATGCGGTGGTGAGCTCGTAGGTGTTGCGGAAGCCCAGCAGGCCGACGATCGCGCTGACGTAGGCGAGCAGCATCAGCGTGGGCGCGCTGCCGGACAACAGGTCGAACGGCAGGGTGAATACCTTCGTGATGCTGCTGGACAGCGGGCCGAAGGTGGAGGAGAAGAGTCGGGTGAGCATGTACCACGTTCGATCCAGGTTGGGTGCGCGAAAGGCCAGCAGCGCCACCGCCACGAATGAGGTGTTGGTGGCCCACTGCAGCGCAGGATGCATGGCATCGTAGCGCTTGCGCGAGAGCCGGTAGATCACCGAGGCCAGACCGTGCAGCGCGCCCCAGAGGATACAGGCCCAGGTCGCGCCGTGCCAAAGGCCGCTGATGGTGAACACGAGCAGCAGGTTGAGGCAGGTGCGGAATTCGCCCTTGCGGCTGCCGCCCAGCGGGAAGTACACGTATTGGGTGAAGAAGCGGCTGAGCGTCATGTGCCAGCGCGTCCAGTATTCCTTGATGTTGAAGGATTTGAGCGGCGAATTGAAGTTGATGGGGATGTTGATGTTGAACATCCGGCCCAGGCCCAGGGCCATGTCGCAGTAGCCCGAGAAATCGAAGTACACCTGGATCATGTAGCCGATCATTACGAACAGCGTTTCCGGCGTGTTGAGCGCGGGTGCGACATCGAACCCATAGCCCACGACCTTGGCGAAGGTATCGGCGATCAGCGTTTTTTTAAATAGGCCGATGGAGAACGCGTAGAGACCGGCCGAGAAGTTTTCGATGCGGAAGTGGCGGTTCTCCGGGTTGGCGAATTGGGGCACGATCTCGCTGTGCAGCACGATGGGTCCGGCGATCAGCTGCGGGAAGAAGGTGACGAACAGCGCGTAATCCACGATGTTGTAGCGCGGCACGGTGCGCTTGTAGCTATCGATCACGTACGAAAGCTGCTGGAAGGTGAAGAAGCTGATGCCCAGCGGCAGTATGAGGTGATGCAGCATGAAGCTGGTGCCAAACGCGGCATTGACGTTGGAGGCGAAAAAATCGAAATACTTGTAGTAGCCCAGCACGCCCAGGTTGGCCAGCAGGCCCACCCAGAAGCACAGGGTGCATAACCACTTGCGCTCGCTGGTCAGCATGCACTGGCTGAGGCCGTAATTGATCAGTATGCTTAGCACGATGAGCGGCAGATAGGCTACGTTGAAGTATCCATAGAACACCACGGAGAGAATGACCAACCAGATCTTGCCCAGGGTGAACTTGCCCCAGCGGTTCAGGCAGAAGTACACGACCAGGGTGACGGGCAGAAACGCGAAAATGAAGATAAAGGAATTGAACAGCATGGGACCTGCTCCTTTTCCGGAAAACGGGCCATTTTGGGCCGTTTTCATCGGTTACTCGGGGGTGTGCTTGGACACTATCGACCATTATACACGAGAGCGGTGGTACAGTAAAGCCCGACCCTGCCGATAATTGACAGAGCCGGGCAAAGCGCACCGCGCCTGGGTATTTCTGCGTGGCTGGTTCGGGTGAGCGTTGGGTGTTAGCCTATGCCGCCGCCGATGGAATCGGGCGGGGGCGGGGGAGTGAGCCAAACCGTGCCATCGGCCGGGGGCGCGATGGTGGGCGCGGGCGCGCTGTTGCCGCCATCGTTGCGCGGGGCCGAGGTTGTGGCGGGCAGGGCGGTGGGGAGCTGAATCCACTGGGTGGAATCCTGCGGCGTACCGGGCTGCACATCGGGGGTGGCGTAGGCCGGATTTTCATACAGCGCCTTGAGCGTGACCGGCCCGGCTACGCCATCGGCCTTGATGCCTGCCAGCTTTTGAAATGCCTTTACGGCAGCGATGGTGCCTCCGTAATATCCGCCGCTGATGGTGCCGCGGTAGAGGCCCAGGTAGGTCAGCTTGGTCTGCAGCCACCAAACATCCGCACCGGTCACGCCCTTGCTGAGGATGCGGTAGGGCGTGGGCAGGGTGTTCGGGTCCCACACCGGCGGCGCGGTGGGTGCGGGCGTGGATTCCGGCAACATGCGGCTGCGGTCGAGGGGCGGCGGCTTGAGCATCTGCGTCAGTTCGGGGTCCGATTCGCCTTCATAGACCGTGATGGTGGTGCCCGAGGGGCAATTGTCGTAAATCCACTTGGCATCCTCCACCAGCAGGCGCACGCAGCCATGGGAGGCCCGGCTGCCCAGCGCCTTGTATGCGCTCACCACCAGCTGCATGGGGTCAGGCTGGCTGTAGAGCACCGAGTGGAATGCGTTCTTGCTATCGATGCGCGAAAGGTACTGCGCGTGCGAATCCCATTCTGGGAAATATCCCCAGCGGGCGCGCGAGCCCTTCGATTGCGTGGTCTTGAGCGGGGTGGGGTTGCTCTTGGTGCCGGTGGAGCAAATCATTTGCCGCACGAGCACGGTGTATTCGCCGTTTGCATCCAGCTCGTAGGCGCTGGTCACCTGATTGGTGACGTCGACCTTGAGCATGTACTGCAGCGGCTTGGGGGTGGGCGCAGGGCGCGCGGGACTGCCCGCCGGGAGGGCGAGCGCATCGTCCCAAAGCAGGCGCTGGGTCGCTTCGCCTGCCACGCCATCGGCCACCAGCCCGTTGATGCGCTGGAATTCCTTCACCGCATCCCGTGTGTTGGAAAGGTAGTTGCCGCTGATCTTGAGCGTGAAGTAGCCTAGGTCGGCCAGCCGCTGCTGCAGCGAGGCCACGTCGCCGCCCTCGGAGCCGCGCTCCATCTTGCGCCGATACACGAAGCCCGAGGCGGGAAGCGGCGTGATGGAAGGATCGTCCTGCACGGTGGGCGGCGCGGGGGTGGCGGCGGGGGCGGCAGGGTCCTCCGCGATCGGCTGCCAGGAGAGCGGCGGATGGGTGAGGCCATCCTTGCCGATGGCGTTGGGATGCATCATGGCGTTCCAGGTGGTGGCCGTGATCTTACCGTTGACCGCCAACCCATTGGCCTTCTGGAAGGAACGGGTGGCCGAATCGGTGCCATCCAGGAAATCGCCGCTGATTTTGCCGTGGTAGAAACCCAGCTCGGTCAGCCGATTTTGCACCTGCTTCACGCCCTCGCCAGCGGAGCCGCGCTGCAGGCTCACGAACGGCGTGGATTGCGGCGCGGCGGGTTCGACGGTGGGCGCTTCGAGCTCGAAGGCGGAACCATCGAGCACAATGGTATCCTCGGCGCGAACCGCAGGGGTTTGTGCGCCCAGCATCATCACGGCCATCGCCAGGGCCATGGCCATTCGAAACGCGGGCAGGCTAGGCCCGCTCCAAAGGGTTTTCATGGGGACTCACCTCGATTGCTGTTGTCGATGCGGCGCGGCGGGGGGAGCGAGGCCCCTCCCGGCATTTCTACACATAGGACGATTGACGGGCCGATTCGCATGCATGTGCGCGGAAATGTGCAGAAATTGTCAAAGCGCGCGAGAATGTGCCGCATGGTGCGCGGTCTTAAATCGATCTCAATTCGATCTCTATTCGATCTCTATTCGTTCTTTGTTTACGCTTTACTCAATTTCATCCAGGGTATACTGCTGCGTGCCCAGCCCGTATTCTTCCAGCTTGTTGATCTGGATGAAGGGGTCCTTGGCGTGGAGCCGCTCGAACAGGTGCCCCTTGTCGCCCAGCGTGAAGCCCTTGGGAATGGCGTGCATGTCGACCTTGCGGTAATCGATCATATCCAGGCAGGCGCGCTCGATGGCCACGATGTCCTCCGAGGCGGCGATGCCGATATCGGGCACCAGCGAGGGAGTGGACATGCCCCAGCAATCGCACAGCGCGGTGATGTTGGTGAGGAAATTGATGTAGTACACGCTGTGCGGCGGAAGCGCTTCGAGCACCGTCTTGGTGCAGAGGGCCATGCCGGTTTGGAAATCCTCGTACTTATCGTCGGTCATGCGGATGGCCTGGGTGGGGCAGACCTTCACGCAGTGGCCGCAGAATGTGCAGTGATGGTAGTTCATATCGTACTCGCCGTTTTCGCCGAAGCCATTGGCCAAGTGATTGCAGCCGCGCACGCACAGCTCACAATGGATGCACTTTTCGGCGTCCCATTCGATGCCGCCCTCCAGCCCGTGAATCTGGCCCCGGGTGCGGTCGGTGACGCAGCCCATGGCGATGTTTTTGCAAGCGCCGCCGTAGCCGCAGGCACCGTGACCCTTCACGTGCGAAAGGTCGATCATCACCTCGGCATCGTGGATGTAGCCCGCGATGTCGACGTTATGGAAGGCCTTGTATTCGACCTCCTTGGGGTAGAAGTATTTGCCGCGCAACCCGGCCACGTCCACGATGGGGCAGCCGAGCAGCTCCTCAGTATAGCCGCGCACGCGCGCACCCTCCACCGATTGATCGGTGATGTATACCTTCGCGCCCCAGCCCTTGAGCCGGTCGATGAGAATTTTGACGAATAGCGGGTGGATGGTGGTGAAGCCGATGCCGCGCCCCACGTGCATTTTGACGGCGGTCCATTTCCCGGCAACCCTATCCTTCAGCGGCGTTTGATCCAGCAACCGTTCGAACTTGGAAGGCAGGGTGACGGTGTAATCGTACTGCGTGTATTCAACCGAGGAAAAAAGCACCTTCGACAAAAGAATCCCTCCGATCAATATGGGGCCCAATAAAGCCGGGGCCAAGCCGGAATCGCAGCGTGGACGGCGGTTCGCGCCGCCGGTCACATTGACATTATAACGGATTTCCCGTACACTGGGAAGGGAATATATGCGTATTGCTCCTATTTTGCCGATATGAGGTGAGGGTATGATCGTTCGTCCCATTGTTCCGGAGGAAATTCAATCGGTACGCGACCTGTTCAATATTGCATTTGCCTTCGCGCGCGAGCCGGGCGATCCGCCCGCCATCAAGCCCGATGAGCATGTGAACACCCGCGCGGCTTTCGACGATGCGGGCAAGATGACCGCGGCCCTGGAGCTGGTGCCCTTCACGGTATGGTACGAGGGGCAGGCCGTGGGCATGGGCGGTATCGGCGGGGTGTCCTCGCTGCCCGAATCGCGGCGGCAGGGCAACATCCGCGCGCTGATGGAGCTCAGCCTGCGCGAGATGTACGAGCGGGGCATGGTGCTCAGCGCGCTGTATCCGTTCTCGCACGCGTATTACCGGCAGTTTGGCTACGAGCTTTGCTGCATCCGGCGGCGCGTGCAGGTGGATTTCGACGCGTTTGCCGGCTTCCGCTGCGACGATCCGGTGCGCCAATGGATGCCCGGCGAGGACGATGCGCCCATTCGCGAGCTATACGAAGCCTTCGCGCAGGCGGCCAACCTGCCCGTGAAGCGCGAGGATTCGCATTGGAAGCACAAGCTGGGCGGCGACCCGTGCGTGACGCGCAAATACATCTACCTTTGGAGCGATGCGCAGGGCCAGCCCAGCGCCTACGCGATTTTGCGCGCGGAGGACGTATCGGAGGGCAAGCAGCTTGTGTTGGACGATTTCGCCTGCCGTCAGCCTTCGGCCCTGCGCGGGATGTTCGCGCTGCTGCGCAACATGGGCGCGGCTTACCGGCGCTTCGTGTGGAAGATGCCGCCCTGGATCGATCCCAACACGATCTACCCCGAGCCCTACAACGCCGAGCAGCACATCGAGCAGGCGGGCATGGCGCGGGTGGTCAACGTGGGCGAGGCGCTGCGCCTTCTGCGGCATCCGCAGGAGCCGGGCAGCTACGCGCTGCGCGTGCGCGATGCGCAGCTGCCGCAGAACGAGGGCGTGTGGCAGGTGTGCTTCGACGGCGGCGAAGTGAAGGTGGAAAAAAAGGCGGAGGGTCAGGCCGATTGGACGCTGGACATTCGCGCACTTTCGCAGCTGGCCCTCGGTTACCACGATGTGGATAGCCTCGCCTGGGCGTGGCCCGCGCTGGAAGCCCCCGCCAACGCCGATACGCTGCGCCGCGTGTTCCGCCGCCGCCGCGTGTACTTGGCCGACTTCTTCTAAACACAACTAAATTCTAGCGAAAGAATGCGAAGACGGGCTGCAAAAAGGGGTGCGGAGGGTTACCGCTTGGCAAACGAACGGCAAACGCGCCGCGCGATATTGACGATCACGGCCGTGACGATGGCCCAGCCAAAGTTTTCGAACGTGTAGCCTTCGAATTCCTTCGCGACCATCCACAGCAGGCCCGCGTCGATCAGCACGTTGAGCAGGCCGAAGGTGAGGAAGGCGAGCGGGAAGGTGAACAGCTTTAGCAGCGGGCGCAGCAGCTGATACACCCCGCTCAGCACCGCGCCCACCAGCACCGCATCGGTTACCTCCCGCGCGTGCACCGCCGGGAGGAAGTACGCGGCCAGCACCGTGCCCGCGATGCAGCCGATCGTCGATAGCCCAAACTTGCGCATCTCAATCACTTCCTTCGACCAATAGCATACCACTTTTGCCCGCGACATACCAGTTCCCGCCCGGAAACGCAAGCAAGCTCCATCGAGTTTGCGTTCCGGGCGGGAACTGTTTTTTTAGATAGAGAAAGCGACATTCCGGAACAGTCTACAGCCGCAGCAGCTGGCCCAGCGAATCGAGCAGCTCCCGCACGCGTCCTGAATCCAGGCGGTAGTAAAGCCGGTTCTTGACGTTTTCCACCGATATCAGCGAATGGCCCAGAAGCTGGCCCACGTGGTGCGAAACCGTCGCGCCCGAAAGGCTCAGCGCTTCGGCCAGCTCGGTGCCGTACCAGGGACGCTCCGCCAGCCGGATTAGGATTTCCAGCTTGGTTTTGTCCGTCATGGTGTGCAGCGCGGCTTGTGCGCTTGCTACGTCGAGGCGGGCGCTCTCCACCAGCGGCATTAGCTCGAACAGCCGCGCTCCGATGCGCATCAGGGGGGCCGAGATAGAATTTTCCGCAGTGATGTCCATGCCGTTGACCTGCATTATGATCGGGTAGGCGTGGTAATCCACCGCATGGTCGATGGAGAGGGATAGCGCCTCCAACGAAGCGAGCAGGTCGCTTTGCGTGAGATGGGCGAAGCGCTCCGCCTCGCGCGCGAAGGCCGCCTCGTGCTTGCGCAACGCGGCCATCGCCGATTGCAGCGCGGGAATCAAGGTGTCCAGCAGCGCTTCGGTTTGCGTGTAGACGCGCAGCAGCGCGGCCTGAACCGCGTCCGGCGTATCCTTTGCCTGCAGCCATTGGAACAGCGCGCGCATGTCCTCGGGAGGCGGAGGGACGTCGGCATCGGACGCGTCGAGGCTGAACAGGGAGCACAGCATCTCGTGGAAAATTTCGGAGTGCGCCTGGAGCAGCGCGGCTTTATCCAGCTCGCCGCGCATGGCGGGGAAGAAGGTGCCCAGCAGCGCTTGGAATGGTGCGCCATCGAACCCCTCGTACCGCGTGAACAGGAAGCGCAGGGTGGGATTGGAGGCATCCACCACCGCGCGCGCCGATTCAAATGCGGCCACGGGCAGCGCAAACATCTCGCGCAAAACCTCGGTCTGGGTAGGCAGCTTGGCGACCAGCGCATCGCGGGTTTTGGCGGGTTCCTCCCCATTGATCAGCATATCGAGCGTGAAGCAGGCCTCCCAGCCCCACAGAATGCCGCGTTGGACGGTAATCGGCACAGCAATCCTCCTTCATTCCTATAGCGCGCGCAGGGTTTTTTCGCGGGTCATGACCGCAGTGAGCATCACGATGCACAGCCCGAAGACCAGCAGGAACACGGGTACGCTGATCGTGGCGGTTAGCCCGGCGATGGCGAACGAACCCACTGGCATCAGCGAAACCGCCATGGCGCTCATCACGGTACCGACGCGCGCCATGTATTCGCTGGATACGTGCTCCATGAACGCTACGCTGACGCAGATGTTCAGCATGCCCACCACCAGCCCCATTACCAGAAAACAAAGCGTGAGCGCGCCGTAGACCAACCAAGTCGAGCCCAGGAGGGGAACGAGCGCTTGGCCGAGATACACCAGCCCAAGGGCGAACGAGCCCCAGAGAACGATCTTCCAACGTTCGATTTTGGGCGCGAGATAGGGGTAGAACACCGTGCCCAGTAGCATGCCCACCATGAGGACACCGTTGATGATGCTTAGCAGCTCCGGGCCCTTGCCCAGCAGCGCAACGTAGGCAGCGCCCAGCGTGCTGGTGGGCAGTAGCAGCAGGTTGAGGATGGCCGCAAACACGCAGATCAAGAGCACGACGGGCAGCGTTTTGAGCTGCAGGAAGCCCGATTTGAGATCGGCGAAGTATTGCCGCACCGTGAGCGGCTCTTTTTCGGCCCCTTCCTTTTCGCCCAGGCGGATGGTGGAGACCATGAATGCATCGAACACGAAGGTCGCGCCGTCGATCAGCAGCGCGCCGCCCACGCCCAACACGGCCAGCAGGAAGCCCGAGGCCGCCGTGCCCACCAGCTGCGCCACCTGGGAGGCCGTTTGGCTGAGCGCCTTGGCAGGGGTATAGCATTCCTTGGGCACGATGCGCGGGTAGATGGCGAACCACACGGGCTGCTCGAAGGCCTCCAGCGTGGAGGTGAGAAAGGTGTTGACCAGCAGCATCCAGGGTTGCAGCAGGCCCAGCAGGTACAGCGCGGCGGTGATACCCACCAGCAGCGCGCGCCCCAGGTTGCAGCCGATGATGACGCCCTTCTGGTTCATGCGCTCCGCCAGCGGGGCGATTAGCGGCGCGAGCAGCACCGAGGGCAGCATGTTGACGCCGACTACGATGGCCGACCAGGAGGCCGACCCGGTGAGCGCGTACACCAGCCACGCATAAGCGATGGCATCTACCGAATCGCCAAAACGGGAGACTGTGTTGCCGATGAACATGCGCCAGTAAGCGCTTTGACCCTTGAGAGCGCTGTAGCCAGCGTTGGTGCGAGCGGGTTCGGCCATAATGAAACCTCCTCGTTAGATGAAACTCTAACAAGGAGAATAGCACGAGATTTGAAAGATGTCAAGAGCGAATGTTAGATGAACATCTAACGTGATTTCCCCTTGATCTCGTTTCCTGGTTTCGATCGCCAATCACCCGAAGGGGACGGTGGCCACATCGAACGCATTCCACGGGAAAGCCCCGTCCGGCAGCGCAACGAAGGTGAGCGGTTCGTGCAGCGTTGGATGTTCGAAGCCCAGCGACGCGCCCCACAGCGCGATTTGCTCGCCGGGTTGGCCTTTGCCGTAGCGCGCATCGCCCCAGAGCGGCAGCCCTGCATGGGCGCATTGCACGCGAATTTGGTGCGAGCGTCCGGTGTGCAGCGTTACGCGCAGCAGCGAGAGCGGGGCTTCGCCCTCCACTTGCGCCAGGCAGACAAACGAAAGCCGCGCATCCTTAGCTCCCGGTGTGCCCGGGGGCACCACGGTGACCGTGTTGGTGCGCTCATCCTTCAGCAGCCAATCGCAGAGCTCGGTGGAATCGGGCGCAAGGCCGCGCACCACCGCTAGGTACTCCCGCGAAAGCGTGCGGTCCCGCGCCTGTGCGGAGAGCCGCGCCGCCGCCTTGGAGGTGCGCGCCAGCACCACCAGCCCGCCCACCGGCCGATCCAGCCGGTGCACCAGACCCAGATAGACCTCGCCTGGCTTGGCGTAGGTCTCCTTCACGTAGGCTTTCATGCAGGTGAGCAGGTCGAGATCGCCCGAGGCATCGGCCTGGGTAGGCATGTTGGGCGGCTTGACCACCACCAGCAAGTGGTTATCCTGGTGACAGATGCGCACGCCCCGGTAGGCGGCGTCACTCATCGCTCTGCCACCGCCCCGATGCGCCGCAGGGCAGCGTCCCCCCGGCGGTCACCGGCAGGCCCACCTCATCGGCCCGGGAGGAGCCGCCGAAGCGCGGCGTGACCGTAAGCCCAATCATGTTATCGAGCACCGAGGCCGCCAGCCCGGTGGTGTAGCTGTTGATGAGGAAGAACAGCGGCTTTGCGCTCAGCGCGCCCGCGCAGGCCGAAACAAGCCCGTAGAGCTCGGCTTCCAGCTTCCACACCTCACCGCCCGGGCCGCGCCCGTAACTGGGCGGATCCATCAGGATGCCATCGTAGAAGCTTTCGCGCCGAATTTCGCGCTGTACGAACTTGAGCGCATCGTCCAGTATCCAGCGGGTGCGATCCTCGGGCACACCGCATAGGCTGCGGTTTTCGCGCGCCCATTGCACCATGCCCTTGGCCGCGTCCACGTGGCAGACCGTCGCGCCCGCCGCCGCGCAGGCCATGGTCGCGCCGCCGGTGTAGGCGAAAAGGTTGAGCACCCGCACCTCCTGGCCGTGCTCGGCTTTTTGCAGGCGCTGCCGAACCAGGCCGCTCATCCAATCCCAGTTCACGGCCTGTTCAGGGAAGAGGCCGGTGTGCTTGAATCCGGTGGGGCGCACGTAGAACGCCAGCTCGCCGTAGCGCAGCTCCCAGCGCTCGGGTAGCTTGCGGAAGAATTCCCATTCGCCGCCGCCCGCCGCGCTCCGATGATACCATGCGTCGGCCTTGCCCCAGAGATCGGGCTGCCGCTTGGGCCAAATGGTTTGGGGATCGGGCCGCCGCAGGATCACGTCGCCCCAGCGCTCCAGCTTTTCGCCGTCGCCGCAGTCCAGCACCTCGTAATCCTTCCATTGATCCGCTAAGAACATGTTGCCTCCAAAGTGTTTGCTTGCGATGCGTTTGTTTGCGATGCGTTTGCTTGCGATGCGTTTGCTTGCGATGCATCTGTTTGCGATGCATTTAAGAGATCGGCGGGAGCTTCGGACCGGGGAGCGGCGCTCTTTTCCTTGCCCGGCTTGAAGAACATATCGGCCGTGCGCGAAAGCCCGATGATCCCGGCGACGATCAGCACCGCGTAGTAGTTTGAGAAGTACCGGTCGCTTGGCTCCCAGAGCATCAGGAACACGAAGATGCCCAGCAGCGCCACGAAGGCCTGCGGGCAGGCCCAGGCGCCGCCTTGCTTGCGCGCCAAGGCGGTGAGCGCCCCCGCCAGCGTGAGCAGCCACAGCGCGAGCATGATGCCCGTGCAGAGGTCGCGGTAGGCCGGGTAACCCTCGCCGGCCTCGAAGGCGAAGGTTTGAATCACGTTATCGTTCCAGGGGAAATCATCGAGGTAGGCCTCGATGCCCAGGGTGCCGCCACCGAAGTCGCAGGCGGCCTTCTCGGTATAGAAGGCGAAAATTTTGCCTTGCTCCGCCATCGTTTTGAATTGGTTTTTCCAGGTTTCGATGGCCATTTCGTTGCGCTCCTGGTAATCCTCCACCACCGAATAGGTATCCTCCAGCACCCAGGTGGATTCATCGTGCCGATTGCCGATGGCCAACCAATTGGTGATGGGGAACTTGTACTGCGCGGAAAGATCGGTATCCAAATAGTTATTGAACAAGAAGCTATCGTAGGCTGAGGAGCCCACCACGAACACCGCGATCAGCAGCGGAACCTGCACCAGCAGCGTGCGCCAGCGCCGCGCGATCAGATCGCACAGAAAGATGGCGACCGGCATGATCACCACGGTGGCCTTGATCTTAAAGCCGATAAAGGCGCTGACGGCCATGGCGATATCCAGACCGATGCGCTTGAGGAACAACTTATCCTTTCCTACCATCCACAGCCAGAGGAACAGCACGGGGAAGAGGAAGCTGGCCACATCGGTGTAGAAGGCCGCGCTGCTGAGGTAGTACATCGGCAGCAGGAAACACGCCGCCGCCGCGGTATACGCCGCTGCCATCCGAGTGGTCCGCCGCACGATGTCGACGACCAGGATCAGGGTCACCGAGGTCATTACGCTGAACAGAATGACCGCCCAGAGGTAGAGGTTATCGCCGCCCAGCGCGTAGACCAGGGAGTAGAAGCCCGCCAGGAACCCGGCCAGGCCCAGGTTGTGCGGGTAGATATAGAAGTAATACTCGCGATTCCAATCGATGACCGGGGTGCCCTGCTCCACCCAATCGCGCGCGCCATCGTATACGTTGCCGAAATCGCAGACCGGCGTGGTTTCCAGCAGCATGCCCAGCAGACTTTGACTGACCGCAAACCAGATCGCCAGCCCGATCAGCACGTAGGGGTAAGCCTTGCGCAACCGCACCTCGTGCTTGCAAAAGAAGCGATAGAGGAAAAAGAGCAGCACCACAAAGGCGGCGCAGGCCACGTAGAGCAACCCGGAGGGGTTGGGCTTCTCCAGGACAATGGAGAGGATCGAGAAGCCTACCGCGAGCGCGCAGAGCGCGAAGAGCACCTTGTGCAGCACCGATTCGATCTTCTGGGACATGGCTTCCTCCTTTGTGCGTTCTATCAGCCCTAGGCTTCTTTGCACTGGGCGCGGGTCGCTTTGCCTGGGCATGGGTCGCTTTGCCTGGGCACGGTCGCTTTGCTCGGGGGACGGGTCACTTCACCCGGGCGATCCAAAGCACGGCGCGCAGGCCGTTGATGTTCCATTCCTTCTTGTAGGAATCCTCGCCGCCGTGGACGGGCTCTAAGTCGTCGGCCATTACGGCGGACTGGATTTGCGCCGCGTATCGCGCGATCACGCGCACCAACTCCACGTCGGCCACGTAGCCCACCGTGATGTGGTCTGTCACCTCGAAATCGGCCTCCTTGCGCATGGTCTGCAGCTTGGAGATGATCTCGCGCGCGTAGCCCTCGTCGATCAGCTCGGGGGTCAGGTTGGTATCGAGCACCACGGTCACGCCGTGGTCGCTCTCGGCGGTGAAGCCGGGGCGCTGCATGGGCTCGGTGAGCACGTCATCCTTCGCGAGGGAGACGGCGGCTCCTTCCAGCTCGAATTCCAGAGCCTCGCCGCGCGCGAAGGCTTCGACTACATCGTTGCCATCCAGGGTGCTTAAGTGCGCGCTGATTTTGCCAAGCAGCTTGCCATAGCGCGGGCCCAGGGTGCGCAGCTGCGGCTTGAGCTGGTAGGTGGTGAATTCGCGCGTACCGGCGGGGAAGAGCACCTGCTTCACGTTGAGCTCGTCGGCAGCCAGGGCGGCGAAGGTTTCGGGCAGGCTGGCGCCGATCACGTACACCGCCGCCGAGGGCTGACGGGTCTTCATGTTGGCGGTGCTACGGCAGGAGCGGCCCAGCTGCACCACCTGCAGCAGCGCGCCCATGTCGGCCTCCAGCTGCGCATCGATGCGCGCGGGATCGCAGGCCGGGTATTCGCACAGGTGCACCGAGAGCGGGGCCTCGGCGTTCACCGAGCGCACCAGGTTCAGGTACATGCTCTCGGCCAGGAAGGGCACGAAGGGCGCGATGAGGCGGGAAAGCGTCTCCAGCACGGTGTACAGGGTGGCAAAGGCGGCTTCCTTATCGCCAGCCATGCCCTTGCCCCAGAAGCGCTCGCGGCAGCGGCGCACGTACCAATTGGAAAGCTCATCCACAAAGTCGCCCAGGGCGCGGGCCGCTTCGGTGATGCGGTAATTCTCCAGGCCATCGTCCACCTCGCGGATCAAGGTGTGCAGGCGCGAGAGCACCCAGCGATCCATGAGCGAAAGCTCCACCTTGTCCAGCGAATGCTCGGCGGGATCGAAGGCATCGATGTTGGCATAGAGCACGAAGAACGCGTAGGTGTTCCACAGCGTGCCCATGAACTTGCGCTGGCCTTCGCCCACCGCCTCGGCAAAGAAGCGGCTGGGCAGCCACGGCGCGCCGTTGACGTAGAAATACCAGCGCACCGCGTCCGCGCCCTGAGCCTCCAGCGCATCCCAGGGGTCGACCACGTTGCCCTTGTGTTTGCTCATCTTTTGGCCTTCCTTATCTTGCACATGGCCCAGCACCAGGCAGTGCTCGAACGGGGCCTTGCCGAAGAGGCAGGTGGAGATGGCCAGCAGCGTGTAGAACCAACCGCGGGTCTGGTCGATGGCTTCGGAGATGAAGTTGGCCGGGAAGTTGCGTTCGAACATTTCCTTGTTTTCAAAGGGGTAGTGCCACTGGGCGAAGGGCATGGAGCCCGAATCGTACCAGCAATCGATGACCTCGCTCACGCGGCGCATCTTGCCCGCGCACTTCGGGCAATCGAGGGTCACGCGATCGATGTAGGGGCGGTGCAGCTCCAGATCGTCGGGCGCATCGCCGCCCATTTCGCGCAGCTCGGCACGCGAACCGATCACGTGCACATGGCCGCATTCGCAGGTCCAGATGGGCAGCGGCGTGCCCCAATAGCGCTCGCGCGAGAGGCCCCAATCGAGCACGTTTTCCACGAAATTGCCCATGCGGCCTTCCTTGATGTTTTCGGGCAACCAATCGACGGAGCGGTTATTGGCCACCAGCTGATCGCGCACGGCGGTCATTTGGATGAACCAAGAGGCGCGGGCGTAGTAGAGCAGCGGCGTATCGCAGCGCCAGCAGTGCGGGTAATTGTGCAGGTAGGGCAGGGTTTTGAGCAGCAGCCCAGCCTCCTTGAGCGCTTTGAGGATTTGAGGATCGGCTTCCTTTACGAAGAGGCCGTCCCACGGGGTTTCGGGGCCGAATTTGCCCTGCGGGTTCACCAACTGCACGAAGGGCAGGTCGTTCTCGCGGCCCAGGCGCGCGTCGTCCTCGCCGAACGCCGGGGCGATGTGCACGATGCCGCTGCCATCGGTCAGCGTGACGTACGGATCGCACACCACGTACCAGGCCTTTTTCCCCGTTTGGGCATTGTCCAGCTGTGCATAGGGGAACAGCGGCGTGTACTCAACGCCGCGCAGCGCCTCGCCCTTGAAGGCGCGAGCGATGGCAGCGGCTTGCGCGGCTTCCTCGCCCAGCACGGCGGGGATCAGGGCCTTGGCGAGGATCAGGGTCTGGCCCTGGTGCTCCAGCTCGCAGTATTCCTCGGCGGCGTTCACGCAGAGCGCCACGTTGGAGGGCAGCGTCCAGGGCGTGGTGGTCCAGGCCAGCAGGAAGGTGTTCTCGCGGCCCTTTACGGCAAAGCGCACGAAGGCCGAGGTGTCGGTGACTTCCTTGTAGCCCTGGGCGACCTCGTGGCTCGAAAGCGCGGTGCCGCAGCGCGGGCAATAGGGGACGACCTTGTGGCCCTTGTAGAGCAGGCCCTTGTCGGCGATGGTCTTGAGCGACCACCACACCGATTCGATGTATTCGTTTTCGTAGGTCACATAGGGGTGATCCATGTCGGCCCAGAAGCCGACGCGCTCGCTCATGCGCTCCCATTCACCCTTGTATTTCCATACGGATTGCTTGCATTCCTTGATGAAGGGCTCGATGCCATAGGCTTCGATCTGCGGCTTGCCATCCAGCCCCAGCATTTTTTCGACCTCCAGTTCCACCGGCAGGCCGTGGGTATCCCAGCCCGCTTTGCGCAGCACGTCGTAGCCCTTCATCGCGCGGTGGCGCGGGATGAGGTCCTTGAACGCGCGGGTTTCGATGTGGCCGATATGCGGCTTGCCGTTGGCGGTCGGCGGGCCGTCGAAGAAGGTGAACGGCTTAGCCCCGGCGTGCTGCGCCATGGCTTTTTTGAAGATGTCCTGCTGCCGCCAGTATTCGAGCACTTCCTGCTCGCGGGCGGCGAAATCCAGGTTGGTTGAGACCTTTTCGTAGGGAGCACGGTTGCCTTGCATGGGGGATTCCTCCTCAAAACTTGGGTTATGGGCCAGAAAGCCTGGATGATGGGGCCGGGCGGAAAAAGAAAAAGATGCTCGCCCGCAAAAGGGACGAACATCTCCGTGGTACCACCCTGATTGGCGCAAAAGCGCCCGCTCAAATCCCGTAACGGGGGAAGCCGTGCCTGCCTACTTGCGGCGCGCCGCGTTCGGGGGCCCACTCCCGGGCGATGCTCCTGCGCGTTTCCGACCGGGCTCGCACCCTCCCCGGTTCGCTGTGCGGCGGATGCCGAAGCATCGCGTGCGGAGTTCCCGTTCATCGTGTTTTTCATATTTATTCTATTATAGCGGAGGACGCCGATTTGTAAAGGCTTTTTTACGGCACGCTGTAGGCGGGTTCGGGGGTGGAGAGCTGCATGAACTCCTCCTTGCGCACGTCGATCACCTGCATCTGGCCCTCCACCACCTGCTCGAAGGTGGTGATGGACGTGCCGCTGCCAAAATCGTACGCGGTGGTGATGCGGCTAAACAGCTCCAGCCCGGTGCCCTGGTAGCGGTAGGTGGTGTCGATGTAGGTGGAATCGTTGACTAGCTCGAAGGCCATCACCTCTTGAGAGGCGGCATCGAACATGGGGGAGGAGAGCAGTGAAAGCTGCTCGTTGTACACGAACTGCTGCGTGTACGGATCCCACAGCCAGCAGTAGTAGGGGATGTTGACCCCGGCCGACATGTACTGCATCACGCGCATATCGAGGTATCCATCGAAGTTCATATCCTCGAGCACGAAGCCGAGCGTCTCATCGTCGCAGGTTTCGGAATAGGGGTTTAGATCGATGCGCTGCACGGCGGTGGCGTTGTCCTCGCGGATGATGAAGATGGTGGAGATGTAGAAGTATTCGCTCTCCTGATCGTAGCTGATCTCCTTTTCCTCACCTACAGCCTGGCTGCGGCTGGTTTTTTCGTACAGCAGGGTGAACTGGAATTTGGGCATATCGGCCTGCAACTTTTCGGACACCCTGAATTCCTCGGCGTGCGCTGCGAGGGGAAGCAGGCAGAGCGCCACCAGGCAGGGAAGCAGGGCGGGGATCAGGCGGCGAAATCGCATGGGATATCCTCCTTTGTGATGCGCGGTGTGCGGCTACACGGCCTTGCCGTATAAATGGCGCTCGTAGTGGAATATGTATTGCTGCGCGATGCCCGCATGGGGGCCGAACTCGGCGGGATCGAATCCGGCGGGGAAGTGCTCGGCGAGCGCGCGGCGCATCCACACGTCCACCGGGAAGGCATCGGTCCGGTGCAGGCCGTAGAGCAGGATGCAATCGGCTACCTTGGCACCGATGCCCGGGGTCTGCATGAGGGCGCGCTTGGCCTCGGCGTAGGGGAGCGCATTGAGCGCGGCGGCGGAGAGACGGCCCTCGGCCACGGCCCGCGCCGCGGCGAGCAGGTAGGGCGCACGGTAGCCGGTGCCCAGTGCGCGCAGCTCCGTTTCGGATAGGCAGGCGACCTGCCCGGCAGAGGGAAAGGCGTGGGCTTTTTCGCTCACCGCCTCGCCATGGCGCTCGCATAGCCGGGCCACGATGCCCTTGATGCGGGCGATGTTGTTGCATTGCGAAATGAGAAAGGAGCAGGCGGCTTCCCAGAAATCCTGCCGCAGTATGCGCAGGCCGCGCCCGAAGTCCACTGCCTCGCCCATGAAGGGCGTGACCGCGACGGCGCGGCGGACGGCCGCATAGTCCAGATCCATATCGAAGTAGGCGCGCCATACGGCCTCGTACTCCTGCGGCGTACAGTGCAGGCGCACGCCCTGGGGCGTTTCGGCGAGCGTCAGCTCCCGGCCCAGCGCTACGCCCCGGTACAGGCCGGGCTCCATCTGTTCAAACCGGAAACTCTGCCCGCAGCCGAAGATCAGCGCGGGGGAAAAATCCTCACATTCGGTTAGCAGCACGCCGCTCGTTTCGGGGGTGTGCATCACGGCTGGGCTACGGTTTCGGGGTAGAATAGCTCCTGCAACAGCTCGCGGTTGCGCTTCCAGCGCACGTCCAGCACCGAGGAGCCGCGCAGCCGCCCATAGGCGAAGGTGTGATCTGCGGGCACGTGATGCTCCACGATCTCCGCGCCCATGAGCCCGTAGGCCGTCTGCAGCGCACTGAGCAGCTGGAGCTGGCTCATGTCGGTGTTGACCTTGCCGCTGAGCGTGTTGTACACGTTGAGCAGATCGGGCAGCGAGAGCTCCGAAGCCTTCGACAGCAGCTGCGAGATTACCTCGCGCTGATGCGCGGTGCGGGAAAAATCGCTGCCGCCGGAGCTTCGGTCGCGCATGTAGGCCAGCGCGATGCGCCCGGTCATGTGGGCCAAGCCCGGGCCCTTGGGCATGTTGGGGTCGTCGCCCAGCAGGATGCTGTGGATCATGCCGTATTCGGTCTGCGATATCTCGATATCAACGCCGCCGAACGCATCGACCAAGTCCTTCACGGTCTCAAAATCGATGGTGACGATCCCCTCGATCTTCACGCCCAGATGGCTCTCCAGGGTGGAGCGAATGCCCTCGAACCCGTAGTTGACAAACACGGTGTTCAGCTTGTTCTCGCCGCCGTTGGGCGTGGTCACCTTGCAATCGCGCAATATGGACGTGAAAATGATGCGATTGCCCGCAGAATCCAGCGAGACCAGCAGCAGCGTGTCGGTACGCGTGGAGGTCGAGGCCTTGAGCGTGTAGTAATCCTGCCCTAGCACCAGGTAGTGCTTGAGCGGTGTTTCCTCGGCCAACGCGGTTGGGCAGATGCACGGAGAAATACATAGAAGGGCGCACACCAGCGCGAGCACCAGGGAGAGGAATCGTTTGCATTTGCGCATATCGTAGCCTCCGTCGTTCGATTACGGGGTGTTGTGGGGGAAGGGTTCGTGGATTTAACGAACGAAAGCTGGTTTTCCTTCCGAAAGAGCTTGATAAAGAGTTTTAGCGAGCGTTTTTCGGAAGGGTTTCAAACAGCAGTGCGGGCAGGAGGTGCCCTGGATCGAGCAACGCTTCGGCAGATGCCGCGCCTTCGGAATACTTGCGCGAGGTGCCCGGGCTGCGGCTATCGTAAAGGCAGAAGGGTACCGGCGTGCCATCGTGCTTGCGGGTATCCAGCAGGGTGTAGTGATCGCTGAGCAGCAGGATGCGGAACTCGGGATCCACGCCGGGCAGCGCAGCCAGCAGCGGGGCGGCTATGCGCGCATCGATGCGGCGGATCGCCTCGCACTTGCCTTCTACGTCGCCCGCGTGGGCGCATTCGTCGGGGGCCTCGATGTGGATGACGGCCAAATCCGCACCCGAGGCCAACGCATCGAGCGCGGCCTGCACCTTGGCGGCATAATCGGTATCCAGATCGCCGGTTGCGCCCGGCACGCGAGGCGCGGGCAGCCCGCCCAGCGCGGCGATGCCCCACACCAACGGCACCGCCGAGATCACCACGGCGCTCTTGCCATACTTTTGGGCGAAGGGCTCCAGCACCAGCGCGCGTCCCGCACCCCACGGCCACAGGCAGTTGGCGGGCAGAACCCCGCGTGCCGCCCGCGCCCGGTTGACCGGGTGATCGCGCAGCGCGGCGTGGGAGGCGCGCATGTACTCGGTCAGTGCCTCCGCCGAGGCTCCGCGCGGCAGGTGCTGCGCGATGGGTTGCTCCAATACGTTGTGCGGTTCGGTGAGCTGGTAGGACGCGGCATCGCCCACCTGCGCGCAGTGCTCGGCGCCGATTACGCCGATGTGGCGGAAGCTGCGGCTGGCGTGCAGCGACATGCCCAGCGCCTGCGCGGCCCGCTGAAAGGCCGGATCGGCCCGCAACGCCGCGATCAGCGCATCGACCTCCTCGCCCTCCACGTTGCCGCCGTTGTGTGAAAGGATGCGCGCATCTTCAAAGCTTTCGCCCTCCAGCGCGGTCAGGTTCACGCGGAACGAGACCTCGCCGGGGCGCAGCGTTACCCCGCTTCCAGCGGCTTCCAGGGGGGAGCGGCCGGTGTAGCAGGCGCAGGGATCGTACCCGAATATGGAAAGGATGGCGGTATCGCTGCCTGCGGGCACGCCCTGGGGGACGGTGCGCGCGCGGCCCAGCAGCCCCCCGGCGAGCGCATCGAAGGCCGGGAGAGGCAGCGCCTCCAACGGCGTCCGGCCGCCCAGCGCGGGCACGGCGGTATCGGCGATGCCATCGGCGATGAGGATCACGTACTTCATGCGAAACTCCTTTGTTGTGCCACAAACATAATTTGTATTACATTAGACATGCGGGGCGGAATTCCCTGCTCGTGCGCCGCGAATCCTTTGCGAAACGGGAAAACGGGAAACGGGAATACCGATGCAGCTGACGGGTTCAGGGCCAACGCATTTGAATACAGATACTGGGAGTTGCGGTGCGAAGGAGTCCTGAGGGGTCGGAGCGCCGTCGCGCCAGTGGCGCGAAGAGACGGCGCGGAAGACCAATGAGCGACAGAGCGCCGTGCACGGCGCGACCATCGCGAATTGAGGGGACCGCAAAGCCCTCTGGTCGACCGTGAGGGCGAAATACCCTTCCGAAGATAGGAGTTTCGCTCCTGCGGGAGCGACCAGGGGGCTTATCGCTCGCCCCCTGGACTCCTTCTCTGCGCATCTGCCAAGTTTTAGGATGTAAATGCGTTCGCCGTGCTGACGGGTTTTTTTGCTTGGCTATTTTGCGGGAAATATGATACGATAACTGGTACCGTGTCTGGCGCAGAAAACAAACGGAGATCAAACGGAGATCAAACAGAAATCAAGCGGAGATCAAAAGGAAGTCAAAAAGAAAGTCAAAAGGGAATCAAAAGGAGTTCAACCGCATTCACTATGACATCCAATACGAAACAGTTTTTGGCGAAACACCCCCGGGTCGCCGGATACGTAGGAGACCGCGCGTTTTATAAATGCGCGCTTGTGGTGATGATTCCCGTCGTGCTGCAGCAACTGGTTAACGCACTCTTTAACTTCGTGGACAACGTGATGGTGGCCAGCATCGACGAGCTTTCGATGAGCGCGGTGACCGTGGCCAACAAGCCGGCCATGATCTATTACGGCCTGTTCTTTGGCTTCACGGGCGCGGCCAGCCTGCTGCTCTCCCAATACTATGGCGCGAAAAAGGTGGAAGTGTGCCAGCGCATCTTCTCGGTGGAGATGCTGATTGGATTGGGCATTTCTTCGGCCTTTGCGATGGTGATGGGGTTGTGCTCCGAGTGGATCATGGGGCTGTTTATCCAGGATGCGTACACCATTTCGGTGGGCGTGGAATACCTGCGGCTGGCGGCTTGGGCCTTCCTGCCCGCGGCGGTTTCCTCGGTGTGCATCTTCTCGCTGCGTGCGCTGGGCATCAACCTGCTGCCCATGGTGGTGAGCATACTGGCCATTGCATCCAATGCTTTTTTCAATTGGGTGTTTATATTTGGTAAGTTCGGCTTCCCGGTCATGGGCGTGCGCGGCGCGGCGCTGGGCACGCTGCTGGGTCGCCTGCTGGAGATGACCATTTACATTGCCGTGTTGCTCTCGCGCAAAACTCCGTACAGCCTGCGGCTCACCCAGGCCTTCCGCATCGGCAAGCCGCTCATGCGCGATTACCTGCGCAAGGCGCTGCCGCTCACCATCAACGAAGTTTTGTGGTCATCGGGGCTGCTGATCTTCTTCAAGGTGTATGCGCGCATCAACGAGACCGCTCTGCCCGCGCTGAACGTGGCGGATCAGGTGTTCAACATCGCGTTTGTGCTGTTCATGGGCATGAGCAGTGCCGTATCGGTGATGGTGGGTAAGCAGCTGGGCGCTGGCGAATTTGCCCAAGCCAAGCAGAGTGCGAAGCGGCTTTACGGTCTGGGGCTGATGATCACGCTGGTGTGCGTTTGCGTAGCGCTGGGGGTGGCGCAGCTGGTGGGGGACCTTTTCCCCAAGCTTTCGCCGCAGCAGATTCCGCTGGCTAAGCAGCTCATTTGGCTCCTGGCGATCTTCTTCCCCTTCGGCGCGCTATATGGGCTCAGTTTCTTCCTGCTGCGCGCCGGGGGCGATACGCGCAACGCCATGCTGCTGGACAGCGGCTACATGTGGGTGCTGCCGGTGCCGGCTGCGCTGATCATGGGCTTCTTTTTGGCGGATAAGATCGATATCCGGCTGGCGATGTTCATCGTACAGGTGCTGATGAACCTCAAGATCGTGTGGGCGCTGCGCATTGTGAAGCGCGGCACCTGGCTGCGCAACCTGACGGTTCCTGTGGAGGAACGCTGATGGGGAGCGACGAAAAGCAAAAAAGCAGGCGGTTGTGTCTGCCCGCCTGCTTTTTTGAAGTCGTCGTTTGTGCTAAGCCTGCTTGGCCAGCCGCTGTATCAGCCCGCTGATGCCGGGGATTAGGCAGACCAGCGCGCACAGCAGCGCATCCGGGCCCAGGTAGGTGAGGTTGTAGACCAGCGAGGTCAGCACCACGTTGCCCTCGGGCAGGCCGGTCACGTTGTAGATGATGATGCCTGAAAGCGTGGCGCAAAGCAACCGCCCCAGCGTGCCGATGAGCAGGCCGATGAGCAGCGAGAACCTTCCGCCATGGTTGCGCGTCAGCCCGGCCAGACCGAGGGCCGCGAAGGCCAGCGGATAATCGAGCAGCATCTGCGCCGGATGCACGATCCATGCGCCCTGCAACATTTGCAGCAGCCCGTAGGCGATTCCGGCCAGCAGTCCGGGTCGCACCCCATACGCAAATGCAAAGGCGATCAGCGGCAGCATGGAGGCCGGGGTGATGCTGCCCCCCTGCGGCATGCGGTACAGCCGAACGCAGGAAAGCACGAACGAAAGCGCGATGCAGGCCGCGCCGTGGGCGAGCATGGTGGTGGTGACCTTGCGGGCGGCGGATTTGCGTACCGCGAGCAGCACGACGGCGAGCAGCGCCAGCGCACAAAGGGCGACCCAGGTGACCGGGGTGATTTCCGCGAGTTTGCTGAACATAGAAAAGCCCCTCCTCTTTCACGACCGTTCTTTACCGCAAGCCCCGCGAACGGAGCAACGAAAAACCCGTGTGCTTTTGCACACGGGAAACGAAAACAGCTTAGCCCGAAAAAGGCTTGCGCTTTTCGCTTCCCTACGGTAGGATTACCTACACAGGTTCAAAGGGTTGGGCGGATGCCCTCTCAGCATAAATGCTCCCCTAGCGGTATTCGGTTGGCCCATAGTATAGCATAGCCTGCGGGGTTTGTATAGAACCCAAACGCTTGAGGCTCGAAAGAAAATCGGGAAAAGATCGAGAACTCTGAGGAGGATGCGGCGATGATAAAGACCCCCACAAAGACTGCGGAGACAAAGGCCGCGCAGGCGGAAAGCCGCGCGCCGCGGGGGCGTAGCCATTTCTTTGCCTACATGGCGCGCATGAAGTTCATCCAGCGCTGGGGGCTGATGCGCAACACCCAGCCCGAGAACGATGCCGAGCACACCGCCCAGGTGGCGATGATCGCCCATGCGCTGGCCGCGATTCACAATGCGCGGTACGGCGGCAAGCTGGATACCGGGCTGGTGGCCGCCATCGCGCTCTATCACGATGCGGGCGAGGTGATCACCGGCGATTTGGCTACGCCCATCAAGTACAATAACCCCATCATCAAGGAAGCGTTTCACCGCATCGAGGACGTGGCTTCCCGCAAGCTACTGGACATGCTGCCGGTGGATTTGCACCCGGCCTACGAGCCGCTGCTCGCGCCCGACACCACGGCCCTGCCCTGGGCGCTGGTGAAGGCTGCGGATCGCATCGCCGCCTACGCCAAGTGCGTGGAGGAGCTCAAGGCGGGCAACACCGAGTTCGCCACGGCGGCGCAGAGCATACTGGTCAGCATCCAGGCGCTGGAGCTGCACGCGGTGCGGGATTTTATGGCGGAATTTGCGCCCAGCTACGCGCTTTCGCTGGACGAGCTGAATTAACCGAAACACTTATCCGCCTAGCCGCTTAACCGCTTAATCGCCGCTAACGGTGTCATAGGGCCAATCGTTGATGCCCCCAAACTCATAGACATGGGTGTAGCCCATGGCGCAGAGCTCTTCCGCCGCCAGCTTGCTCCTGCGTCCGCTGCGGCAATAGACGAGGATGACCGCGCTTTTGTCCGGCAGCTCTTCGCTCGCCCGGGCTTTGATTTCGTCCGCGGGCTCGATGGGGATCAGGATCGCGCCCTCGATCCGCTTCTCGGCATACTCCTCCGCCGTGCGGACGTCGAGCAGAACGTAGCTCTTGCCCTCGTCCGCGAGGGATTGCATGAGGGCTTTCGCCTGCTCGGCCGAGATCATTTGAAACGCTGCCTTTTCCGTGGGGGATGGCGAGGCTTTGCCTTCGATTCGCTCGCTTGCGGAGCAGCCGCAGAGCAGGAAACAAAGCGTGCAGTACAAAAGGGATAGCAGCAGGACGGCGATTTTTTTCCTCATCATCAGGCTCCTCATCATTAGGCTCCTCATCATAGGCTCCTCATCTTAGGCTCCTCATATGTGCGTTGATGTTCGCGGCGCGATAAGCCGCCCGTGCGCTAGGATTGGAGCACCGGACCCAAATCGTACGCATCCGGTTCGCCAAGCTCGCGCACGAACAGCGCGCGGATGTAGCCGCGATCGGTGCCGGTGGAGTGGATGAAGTATCCGGCGCGGTAGTAGAAATGCACCAGGCTGCTCATACGCGCGCTGGTGTGCAGTGCGATGGCGGGCAGACCCAGCGCGCGGCAGCCATCCTCCACGGCCTGCACCAGCGCGCGCCCAATGCCGCCGCGCTGCTGATCGGGGTGCACGGCGAAGCGGCTCAGGTAGCCGATGCCGCCCTTATCCTGATAGCGCACGCTGGCCACCACCTGGCCCTCGACCTCGGCGACCAGTACATTCAGGGTCTCGAGCGCTTTGCGCACGTCGGCCTCGGTCTCGCGCAGCGCAACGATGGCCCCGGGCATGCGCACGTCGTTGGCGTATACCTCGAACGCCGCGTGGGTGACCTGGTGGATGGCGGGGATATCGGCCTCGGTCGCGGGCCGCACAAGCACCTGTACCGTGGGGGACATAGGCGCATTTCTCCTTTCGTGAGCACGAAATGCCTGGCGGAGCCTACTTCATCAGCAGCGCCATGACCGCCTTCTGTGCGTGCAGCCGGTTCTCGGCCTGGTCGAACACCACGGATTGCGGGCCGCCGATGACCTCGGCGGCCACCTCCTCGCCGCGATGAGCGGGCAGGCAGTGCAGAAAGATCGCGCCGGACTTGGCGTTTTGCATCAGCGTCGCGTCGACCTGATAGCCCGCGAACGCCTTGATCCGTGCGGCCTGCTCGGCCTCCTGGCCCATGCTGGCCCACACGTCGGTGTACACGGCATCCGCTCCGGCGACGGCTTCGGCGGCGGAATCGGTGATCAGCACCTGGCTGCCCTGTTCCAGCGCGTTGCGCTGCGCCCAGCCCACGATTTCTTCGATGGGATCGTAGCCGGGTGGGCAGGCCACGGCTACATCGATGCCCAGCTTGGAGCAGCCGAGCAGCAGCGAATGGGCCACGTTGTTGCCATCGCCCACGTAGGCCAGCTTGAGCCCCTTGAGCGAGCCCTTGTGCTCGTACAGGGTCAATAGGTCGGCTAACGCCTGACAGGGATGAAAATCGTCGGTCAGGCCGTTGATCACCGGCACCGTGCCGTGTTCGGCCAGCCCGGCCACGTCCGCCTGCGCGAAGGTGCGGATCATGATGCCGTCCACCATGCGCGAGAGCACCTTGGCCGTGTCGGCGATGGGCTCGCCGCGCCCCAGCTGGATATCCGCCGAGGAGAGGAACAGCGCATGGCCGCCCAGCTGTTGCATGCCCACCTCGAACGATACGCGCGTGCGGGTGGAGGACTTGGTGAATACCATCGCCAGCGATTTGCCCGCCAGCAGCGGGTGCGGCGTGCCCGCCTTCTGCGCCTGCTTGAGCTGCAGCGCCAGCGAGAGGCTTTGCAGGATTTCATCGCCGCTCCAGCCCTGCAGCGTGAGCAGGTGCCGCTGCCGGAACGGGGCCTGGGCTTTATAGTGCAACAAATCGAATGCTTGAGTCGCCATTGTGATTCCTCCCCATATTTCGCGTGATCTTTGCTGCTTTGCAGGGTTAAGCCGTTTTGTGAACCTCTAAGGCGCTGAAAAGCTGGTCGAGCGCGTCGATGAGCGCATCGATCTGCCCGGGGGTCACGGTGAGCGGCGGGGCGAGGCGCAACGTGTTGTGCCCCGCGCAATTGAGCAGGAAGCCTTTGTCCAGCATGGCGCTGACGATCTCCTTGCCCTCCACCTTTTTGGTGAGCTGCAGGCCCAACAGCAGGCCGCGTCCCCGAACGGACGAGGCTTTGCACGGGTGCCGCATCGCCAACTCGAACAGCTTTTGCTTGAAGTATGCGCCTGTTTCGGCGGCCTGCTCCAGCAGCGGGGTTTCCAGCAGGGTGTGCACGACCGCCAGCGCGGCGGCACAGGCCAGCGGGTTGCCGCCGAAGGTGCTGCCGTGGTCGCCGAGCGTGATGGCGTCGGCCACCTTCTGCGTGCATAGCACCGCGCCGATGGGCACGCCGTTGCCCAGCGCCTTTGCCAGCGTGACGATATCGGGCTTTAGGCCGAAGTGCTCGTAGCTAAAGAGCTTGCCGGTGCGGCCCATACCGGTCTGCACCTCGTCGAGCAGCAGCAGCAGGCCGTGCTTCTTGCAGAGCGCCGCCACATCCTGCAGGTATTGCGGATCGGCCTCGATCACGCCGCCCTCGCCCTGGATGGTTTCCAGCAGCACGGCGCAGGTTTTAGGCGTGATGGCCTCCTCGATGGCGGACAAGTCGTTGTACGCCACGTTAATGAAGCCGGGAGTGAGCGGGCGGTAAGGCGCTTGGTACTTGGGTTGGCCCGTGGCGGCCACGGTGGCCAGCGTGCGCCCGTGGAACGAGTTGTCCGCCGAGATGATCTCGTACCGATCCTGGCCCTTGGCGTAGAAATATTTGCGAGCCAGCTTGAACGCGGCCTCGTTGGCTTCCGCGCCGCTGTTGCCAAAGAACACGCGATCCAGCGCGCAATGGGTCACCAGCAGCTCGGCCAGTGCGGCCTGCACGGGAATATAGTAGATATTCGAGCAGTGCAGCAGCTTTTGCGCCTGTTCTACGATGGCCTGCGTCACCGCCGGGTGGGTATGCCCCAGCGAGGTGACCGCGATGCCGCCCAGGAAATCCAGGTACGCCTTGCCGTCCAGCCCATAGAGCGTGCAGCCTTCCCCGTGGGTGAAGGCCACGGGCGTGCGCGCGCCGAAAACCTGCAGGAAGTAATCGCGATCCAAGGCCTGGGTTTGCTCTAATACAGTCGCTGCATTCGTTGTAGTCGCTGCAATCGTTGGTGTAATCCCTTGCGTAATCCCTTGCGTCATGCCTATCTTCCTTCCGTGAGGGTCGGAGCGGTATCGTTGTCCTTGCAGACCATGGTGCCGATGCCCCGGTCGGTGAAAATCTCCAGCACGATGGGGTGGGGGATGGTGCCGTTGACGATGTGGGTGCGCCGCACGCCCTGATCGACCGCGCGCACGCAGCCCTGCACCTTGGGAATCATGCCGCCGGTGAGGATGCCCTGCTCGATGTATCGGTGAATCTCCGAGACGGTGATCACGGGGATCAGCGAGGAAGGATCGTCCATATCCAGATAGATGCCGTCGATGTCGGTCAGGAACATCAACTTTTCCGCGCGCATGGCCACGGCGACCTCGCCCGCTACGGTGTCGGCATTGATGTTGTAGCTTTCGCCATTCGCACCCACGCCCACCGGTGCGATGACCGGCACGTATTCATCCTGGGTGAGCATGGTCAGCAGCTTGGTGTTCACGCGAGTGATCTGGCCCACCAGCCCCAGGTCGACACCATCGTTGGCCGGCTTCTTCTCCGCCTCCAGCAGGCAGGCATCCTTGCCGCACAGGCCGATCGCCTTCACGCCCAGCTGGCCCAGCTGCGAAACGATATCCTTGTTGATCTTGCCGGTGAGCACCATCTGCACCACCTCCATGGTGGCCGCATCGGTGATGCGCAGGCCGTTGTGGAATTGGCTGGGGATCTCCAGCTTGCCCAGCATGCCGTTGATCTCCGGGCCGCCGCCGTGCACCACGATGGGGTTCACGCCCACGCACTTGAGCAGCGCGATGTCCTGCAGGATGGAGGTGGTAAGCTGCGCATCGACCATGGCGTTGCCGCCGTACTTGATGATGACCGTCTTGCCGCTGAGGCGCTGGATGTAGGGAAGCGCCTCGATGAGTATGTTGGCTTTCTGCATATAACTCTCATACATTGCTGGGAATGTCATGCTCTGAATACCTCGCTTTCGAATGGAATCCGGGATAAAGCTGCATGCGTCGCCATTTGCGATTGGCTAATTATACGTCTGAATGAGTAAAAATACAATAGGGAAATTCAACAAAGCCTGAAAATTATCGGAGGAAACGATTAAGGATGCGGCGCAAGGAAGGGAGAGCTGTGATTTATGAAGTGTTTTTTCATATGAAAATGCAACCACAAACACTTGCATCGCAGAATAGACATGATATACTCAAACATGTCACAAAACTGTTAAAGCCTCGTAATTTCTTGTTTGCGAAAAGCGGGACGCGCCTGAGGCTTCGCTCCATGCGCGGATCATAATGGAGGGACAATACCATGGAAAAAAAGTCGAAAAAGGTATCCAGGAATCTTCTTGGCAGGCTGATGAGCCTGGCACTTTGCGTGTTGCTGTGCTTTGCCGCGCTGCCGTTATCCGCGCAGGCTGCAAAGACCGGCGGTGAGAATCCCGCGGCCTCCGATCCTTACGCGGTGCAAGAGATGTTTTTCTGCAACAAGGATGCGGAGCTTTGGTTGGTGGGCCGCTTGAACCAGCCGACGCAGCCCTTGGCCGTGGCGGTGTTCATCACGTTGCCCACGGAGCTGCGCCAGCCCAGCGAGGATACCTACCTCTACCCTGTGGATGAAAACGGCTATTTTGCGCTGCCCGCGGCGGTGGTGGCCGATGATGCCGGAATACTGATTTCCAAGTATGACGTATATGTGACCGATGGCGCTAATCCGCCGGCCAACGATTACAGCGAGATCAAGCAAGCTGCGCTTTCTAAGGCGATCTTCGACTTGACCGGCAGCGAGTATTCCACCATTCTGGTGCAAGCGCTGCCGCTTCCCGAAGTGGTGCAGGCGCGCTTGCAGGCCGAGACCCCGCTGGTGGCGAACACGCCGGAGCCCGGTTCTGAAGCGACCGCCGAACCCACGAAAGAAGCTACCGAGGAGCCGACGGAAGAGCCTGTGGAAGAGCCGACTGCCGAACCCGTAGTCGAGCAGACCGAAGTGCCTGCAGAAGACCCCACTGCCGAACCGACGGAGGAGCCCACCGCCGAGCCGACGGAGGAGCCCACTGCCGAGCCGACGGAGGAGCCTACCGCCGAGCCGACGGAGGAGCCCACCGCCGAGCCGACGGAGGAGCCCACCGCCGAACCGACGGAGGAGCCCACCGCCGAACCGACGGAGGAACCGACCCCGGTGCCGACGGAGGAACCGACCGCAACCCCTGAGCCCACGCCCGAGCCCATGACCGAGGCGATGGCCGAGAATGCCGCGCTGCAGCTGCTGGAAACCGAGCTGAATCCGGAATCGGCGGTGGCGTACCGCACCGGCGTTAACGACCTGCTGCTGCACAAGATGCTTGAGGGTGTGGCCGTGGAGCCGCTCCAGGAGGGCGGATACCAGGCGCTCATCTACGCTCCGCACATCGAAAAAGCGCCGACGCTGCCCGCGTATCGCGGCGAAACGCCGTCCAACTACATTACCAAATGGCAAAACGAACTGCGCACTGCCGCGGAATCGCTGGAAATGACCGGCGGCTTGACCCTCGTGATTCCCATTCCCGCAAACGGCGAATGGAGCGACGTGGAGCGCTTGGAGTTCCGCAACTGGTTCTGGGGCACGGCGGGCACGGAGATTTGGCTGCGCCAGGCCATCGAGCGTTCGGGCGTATACGGCGCGCTGAGCCGCCTGTTGCTGCCCATCGACCGCAACCAGAATTGGTTCTCCGAGCGGTTTGTGAGCAAGGATCAAGCGCCGCAGTACGCGGTGGAGGACAAGGATTATGGCCGCATGGTCCGCGGCAGCAAGGGCGATAGCGTGAAGGCCGCGCAGCAAGCGCTCATCGCCCTGGGCTACCTGGAAGAGGGCAGCGATGACGGTATCTTCGGCAAGAACATGGAGCAAGCCGTGAAGGATTTCCAGACGGCTAACAGCCTCAAGGCCGATGGCGTGCTGGCATCCAAGACGCAAGCGATCCTGTTCGTGAGCCCAGAGGGCGTAACCATTAAGGATGTAATGCTCGAAAACGGCGTTTCGCAGGCCGAACTGGATTCGTGGTGGCCGCTGTTCCTGCGCTCGATGTACGAGATCAATTGGAACGCCGAAGACCCGGGCATGCCGGTGTTGTACTACCTGACGGTGGACTACGACGCCATGGCTGCCGAGGTCGCAGCCGAACTGGAGAAGGATGCTGGATCGCTCGACAGCAAGAACCTGGAAGAGGCGCTGATTGCCAAGGTGACCGAGGCGGTGGGCAGCATGGAGCATGCGCAGCGCAAGGAAATGCGCCTCTCGCTGCTGGCCCAGAACGACGCCGATGCCAAAACCATCATTTCCGCGATCGGTTCGAACTGGATCGAGGGCAACTTCAAGGAATTCCTTGCTGCCGTGCAGACCGCGCGTGAGCTGGTACAGGCGAAAATAGGCAAATAAAGCCCAAAGGGTAAAGCAATTGTCCCTCTCGAAAAATCGGGAGGGGCAATTTTTGTGCAACGTCCAGAGAGTGGCAAGCGAAGCAAGCCGCCCTGCGGCACCCATGCCCGCGAAGCGAGCCGTCCAGGGGAGCCCGAGGGGCCGCAGTTCCTCGAATCACCGCCCGCCCGCCCGCTATAGGGATTGCGCCCCAATAAGGGGCATTTCGCCCTCACGGTCGACCTAAGGGCTTTCCGCTCGCCCTTAGGGATCCTTCGGGGGGTCGCCCACGGCAAACCGCAGCACCCAGCATCCAGCGAAGCCCCGCAGCAAGCGAAGCGAGCCGTCCAGGGGGAGCCCGAGGGGCCGCAGTTCCTCGAATCGCCGCCCGCCCGCCCGCTATAGGGATTGCGCCCCAATAAGGGGCATTTCGCCCTCACGGTCGACCTAAGGGCTTTCCGCTCGCCCTTAGGGATCCTTCGGGGGTCGCCCACGGCAAACCGCAGCACCCAGGCCAGCGCAGCCCCGCAGCAAGCGGAGCGAGCTGCCCCAGGGGAGCTCGAGGGGCCGCAGCCCTTCGAATCCATTCGTATCGCACGGCTTTGCCGGGCGGGCGGGGAGTTTTCCGTAGACGAGGGCGAGCGGAGCGATGCCGTAGCCCCGCAGGGCCGAGCGGAGGAAAACATTCCCCTCCCCCCGACCAGCGGGAGGCCGCGCCTCAGCGCGCCCCCTCCCACCGAACGGAAATCGCCTCAGCGTTTCCGTTCGAGCGCGCCAGCGCTACGGCATCATATTCATCGCATTGCGCAGGTTCTCTACGGCGTTGTAGAGCGTGGTGGGGTTGAGCGCGCCGCTGTACAGCACGGTCTCTACGGCGGAGATGGCGGCGTTTACCTGATCGCGTACGGCGGCATCCAGCGAATCGCCCAGCACTCCAAGGCGGTTGTAGGCTTCGTTGACCAGGGCCTGCGCCTGCTCGGTGAGGTTGCTGCCTTGTTGCTCCTGCTGCTGCTGTTGCCATTGCGCGGTGTGCACATCGCAAACGGTGCGATTGATATTGTCGTTATCGCCGCCGATGGTGGCAAACGGCCCCAGCTTTTCACGAATGACGCTGGCGTAGCTGGAGGTATAGTCGTAGAGCGGATGGCCCTTGGGGATGAGGATCGCGCCCCGGTTTTCGACGGCTTCGGGCGGGCAATAGCTGCCGGCCAGCATGTTGCTGACGGTGCAGACCGTCACGGTGCGGTGCATCACGCACTGCTGCTTGGGCACGTCCTCGCTATACCAATAATCAGAAACCGTCTTGTAGCCCATGAGATCGTGCTTGCAGGCCTCGGTGGCCAACTGGCCGGAGACGCCGCAGGTGGTGACTTTGACCAGCCCGTAATCGGCGGGATCGCCATCGATGATCTCGCGCTTGTCGAGGCCCTTGGCCTTGTGAATTTTTTCCATGAAGGATTGCCAGAGCGGCGCGGCGTCGTTGCCGCCGGTAGCCTTGGTGGTCAGCGGCTTGTAGCCATCGTGGCCCACCCAGAGCGAGGCCGCGTACCAGCCCGTCATGCCTGCGAAAAACACGCCCTTCGAATCGCTGTTGGTGCCGGTCTTTCCGGCCACGACCTGGGAGGAGATTTTCGCGCTGGTGCCCGTGCCGCTGGCCACCGCGCCCTTGAGCATATCCACCACCAACATGGCGGTGGCGGGCTTGAACACCTGGCGCTTGGCCTGGGTGGCGTGCATGTCGATGACCACGTTGCC
Organism: Eubacteriales bacterium; assembly: GCA_031553615.1. Taxonomy (GTDB): domain Bacteria; phylum Bacillota; class Clostridia; order Christensenellales; family Aristaeellaceae; genus WQXF01. Next base: position 20,935 of record JAVBLJ010000011.1, on the reverse strand, counting down.
CGCCGAATCCAATATTTTGGAGAAGGAAAGCGGCTGCAGGTATACGCCCTTGTTAGCCAGGGTGCCGAAGGCCACCGCCATCTGCACCGGCGTGATGCCCGAGGAACCCAGCGCCAGGCCGAAGCCATCGGCATTGATGTTATCGGGCGAAACGCCCAGTTGCTTGAGGTATTCCGCCGAGCGCTCGATGCCCACGTAGTACATCAGCGCTTGGGCCGCGCCGGTGTTGTGCGAGCGGCGCAGCGCTTCGCGGAAGGTTTCCGCGCCGGTATAGTTCCCGCCGCCGTAGTTCTGGGGGAAGGAATCCTTGAGCTTGCTATCCTTCCAGCCCTTGATGGGCACGGGCATGTTGTAGATGACGCTGGCGGGGGAGGCGCCCAGGTCGATGGCGGGCGCGTATACCGCGATGGGTTTAATGGAGGAGCCGACCGGCATCTTCATGCCGTTGGCGCGGTTGAGCGTCTTGCGCTGGGTTGGCTTGTAGCGCCCGCCCACGATGGCTTTGAGCTCGCCGGTGCGATAATCGTACACCACAGCCGCGGCCTGGGGCTGGGGGATCTCGGTGTAGGTGCCGTCGGCATTGCGCGCGCGGTGAACCTTGTCGCTGGGGTTGCGCAGGCGGGGATACTTATCCCAATTGGCCAGCGTATCCTCCAGCAGGGTTTGGATTTGCGTGTCCAGGCAGAGATACACCTTGTAGCCGCCGGTGCGCAGCTTGTTTTCCATGGCGTAGCGGTTGGCCGAGGTGTTTTCCAGATTGTTGAGCTCCAGGAACTTGCTGACCACGTCGCTGATGGCGTATTCGACGTAGTACGCATAATCGTACATCTCGGTGGAGGCGTAGGGATTAACCTCCAGCACGTTGGCGGTGGCGGTATCCAGCGAGGCCCTGTAGATATCCTCGGTGATGAACTGGCTTTCGTACATCATGCGCAGCACGTAGTCGGTGCGCTCGTTGGTGATCTTGGGGGTATCCGCGTTGCCGGTGTTGCGCGTGTAGAAATTTTTGCGCGGATCGTAGTAGTTGGGGCTGCGCGTAAGCCCGGCGAGCATGGCGCATTCGCGCAGGGTGAGCTGGCTTAAATCCTTGCCAAAGTAGCCCTGAGCCGCCACCTTCACGCCGTAGTAATTGCCGCCCAGGAAAATGGTGTTGAGGTAGGATTCCAGGATTTGCTCCTTGGTGTACTTGCCCTCCAGTTGCATGGCCAGGTAGGCTTCCTGCAGCTTGCGCTTGTAGGATTGCTCATCGGAAAGCACGGTCTGCTTGATGAGCTGCTGGGTGATGGTGGAGCCGCCCTGCTGAGAGGACGAGGAGAAATTCGAGATGAACGCGCCCACGATGCGCTTGACGTCCACGCCGTTGTGGGTGAAGAAGCGCGCGTCCTCCACGGCGACGAACGCGTTTTGCAGAGCGGTGGGTATTTCGGCCAGCGAGACCATCACGCGATCCTCGGTGCCCTTGTAATCGGTGATCATGCGCCCTTCGGCATCGTAGATGAACGAAGTCTTGGCTTGGGCATCGAGCTTGGCCAAGTTGAGGGTGGGGGCGGTTTCGACATAGGCCTTCGCGATGCCGATCAGCGCGCCCGCCCCGGCCAGCGAAAGCATGAGGACCAGCATGATCATCAGCTTGACCGAGCTCACCAGCACGGCCAGCAGAAAATTCGGTTTTTGGGTGCGCGGCTTGAGGATGGTATGCGGTCGCCTGCCCGGCAGCGGATCATCCGCATAGTACGCCTCTTGGGGCTGCGCTTCGTATCCGGCGCGCGCTCCGTAGGGAGGTTGCTCATCGTAGTCGAGCTGCTCGTAGTCAAGCTGCTCGTCGTATTGCGGCTGCTCATCGTAGTCGAGCTGCTCATAGTCAAGCTGCTCATCATGTGGGGGCTGCGCTTCGTACTCAGGCTGGGCATCATAATTTTCCGGCGGCAGTTCGTATTTGTCCATGGGCACCCCCCTTTCACGCTTAGTATACCACGTTTTGTGTGATTGCGCACCGCCCAAACCCGCAATTTTGCGTAAAGCGCGCGCACGCTGCATACCTTGATCTTACCGTCAGGCGTTTGGAAAGGCTTACATTATAGGACGAGGAAGGGATGCCCGTGGTTGCAAGCAAGGAAAAAAAGCCGCGAAAAAAAGGCCGCTGGCGCATCGCATTGCTGCTGGCGTTTGTGCTCGTGCTCGCGATTGCGCTGTGGATGGACAGCAACCTGAAGCCCATCGTCGTCAGCATGGCGGAAGCGCAATGCCGAGCGCTGGCTGTGGGGGTGCTCAACTCGGCGATCCGCACCGTGCTGACCAGCGGCATCGATTACAGCGACCTGATGCAGGTGCGCTTTGACAGCGCGGGCCGGGTGACGATGATGCAGGCCAACGCCGTGCGCATGAACACGCTTTCCACCAGCATTTCGAAGGAGGCATTGGAGGGGCTGCAGCGGCTGGACGTGGCGCGCATCGGCATCCCGCTTGGCTCGGCGCTGGGCAGCAAGATATTCGCGGGCGAGGGGCCCCGCATTCCCGTGAAGGTGTACCCGGTGGGCGCGGTCACCGCCGGGTTTAGCAGCGAGTTTGAAAGCTCCGGCATCAACCAGACGCGCCACAAGGTGTATTTGAAGGTCACAACCTCGATCCAGATCGTCATCCCCACCGATGCGAAGGTGGTTTCGGTCAGCGAAAATGTGCTGGTGGCCGAGAGCATCATCGTGGGCCAGGTGCCCGAGCGCTTCTACAGCGAGGGCAGCGGCGGCATGCTGCTCGATTTGGTGCCCTGAGTCTAAGGCTGCTCCTCCTTTGATTTCTTGAGCATCTCGCGAATCTTTTCCCGAGTGGCGTTGCCGCGCTTCGGTCAGCGTAGCTGCCGGCTACGCCGCCCGCAGGCCCCTAGCCAATCGAAAAAATTTTCGGCGATCTATCTCCAGAAATCGAAGGAGGAATGCCCTACCTAAGCCAGCGTGACCTCGCGACCAGGGCCAGCGCATTTACATTCTAAGACATGGCAGATGCGCAGAGAAGGAGTCCAGGGGGCGAGCGATAAGCCCCCTGGTCGCTCCCGCAGGAGCGAAACGCCTACCTTTGGGAGGGTATTTCGCCCTTACGGTCGACCAGAGGGCTTTACGGTCCCCTCAATTCGCGATGGTCGCGCCGTGCACGGCGCTCTGTCGCTCATTGGTCTTCCGCGCCGTCTCTTCGCGCCACTGGCGCGACGGCGCTCCGACCCCTCTGGACTCCTTCGCAGCGCAATTCCCAGTTTCTGTATCCAAAATGCGTTCGCCCTGACCTCGCGACCCTCTGATCCCACGTCGACGCGTATCGTGCGCTCGCCAATTTTTACGTTAAATCCATTGCCCTTGCTATACTGTGGGTAGGGGATGTTGGCAATCGAAACGTGAAAATCGCCCGAAACTCAGCGAAAGTCCAGGAATCGGCTTGAAGCGGGGCGTGCTTTTGTGGTATATTAAAGTGTAAAAGAAAAAAGCACGCAGATTTGCTGCGGTTCGAGAGGGGTTTTTGTGGATGTCCGGCCATTCCAAGTGGGCAAACATTAAGCACAAAAAAGGAAAGGCGGACTTGGCGCGCGGCAAAATATTCACCAAGATTGGCCGCGAAATCGCTATGATCGTGCGCGAAGGCGGCAGCGATCCCGAAGTGAACGGCAAGCTGCGCGACGTGATCGCCAAGGCCAAGGCCAACAACATGCCCAACGATACCATCGCGCGCTCCATCAAGAAGGCGGCGGGCGAGCTGGGCAACGTGACATACGAGCATATCCAGTACGAGGGCTATGCGCCCGGCGGATTGGCCGTGATTCTGGACGTGGTGACCGATAACCGCAACCGCATCGCTTCGGAAGTGCGCCATATTTTCGATAAAAATGGCGGCTCGATGGGCACCAACGGCTGCGTCTCCTATCTGTTTGACAACGTGGGCATGATCGTGCTTGAGCCCCGACCCGGCATGGACGAGGACGACGTGATGATGGCCGCGCTGGACGCGGGCGCTGCCGACGTGCAGGTGCTGGAGGATTGCTACGAAGTAACTACCCAGGTGGCGGATTTCTCCACCGTGCGGGAAGCGCTGGAAAAGCAAGGCTTCTCCTTTCTTTCCGCCGAATTGACGATGCTTCCGCAGACCACCAACGCCATCAGCGATCCCGAGCAGCTCGAGAAGATCAACAAGCTCCTCGAAATGTTCGACGACCTGGACGACGTGTTGAACGTGTACCACAACGGCGAACTGCCCGAGGATGAGGAAGAGGACGACTAGAGCCTCCTCCCAATGGGAATCGTGCCGATGTAAGGTGCGGGCGGCGCAGAGCGCGCCTGCACTAACAAAGAAGCGGACCGCCCGCGCCCCATCGGGGGAGCGAAGCGGTCCGCTTTGCTTTACGTTTTTTTCGCGCACGCCGCCGAATCAGGCCTTGCTCGCGTAATTCTTGAAATAATTCTGCACCAGCACCACCGGGGTGCCCCGGTCGCCGCTGCCGCTGACCAGATCACACAGGCTGCCCACCAGATCGGGGATTTGGCGCGGGGTGGTGCCTTCGGCCTGCATCTGACCCACCAGCGAGGTGTCCTTCTGCTGGATTTTTTCTTTGAGCGCGTTGGCGAGCGCCTCGCCGCTTAGGTTGGCGAACTCGTTGTCGGCCACGTACTTAATCTTGATCTCGTTGGGCGTGCCGGAGAGGCCGCTGGTGTACGCGGGGGAGATCACCGGATCGGCCAGCTCCCAGATACCGCCGCGAGGGTCCTTGAAGCCGCCGTCGCCGTAGACCATTACCTCGATGCGCTGGCCGGTGCGGCTGCGCATTTCGGTCTGCACCGCGTCCACCACCGCCTGCGTATCGCGCGGGAACAGCTTCACCTTGTCCTCGGTCGCCTTGTTGCTGCCCAGCAGACCGAAATCGCTGAAGCCGCTGCCCTCCACGCTGGCGCAGAGGATATCGTCCATGCGCAGCACGTTGGCCTGGGGTGCGGCGGCGCGCAGGATTCGCTGGGTGCGCTTGCGCGTGTGGATATCGCAGACCAGCACGTTCTGCGTGAACTGCAGGATGTGGCGCGGATCGTTGGAGAAAACGAGCTCGATATTCTCGCCGAAGCCGCGATAATACTCGATATAATCGATGCCGGTGAACGGATGGATGGTCTCGCTGCCAAAAACCTTGCGGAAGCCCGCCAGGTCAAAGCTATCGGAGTAGGGGTTGATGCCCTTTTCATCTACCAGGTCGCGGGAGACCAGCTCGTTGCCCACCTCGTCGCCGGGGTAGGAGAGCTGCACATAGAGCTTCTTGGTGGAGGCGGCCATAGCGCGCAGCAGCACCGAGAAGCGATTGCGGGAAAGAATGGGGAACACGATGCCCAGCGATTCGCCGCCGAACTTTGCCTTTAGGTCGACGGCAATCTGCGCGCAGGTCGCGTAGTTGCCCTGGGTGCGGCCCACCACCGCCTCGGTGATGCCGATGATATCGCCGTCGCCCAGCGCGAAGGACTCGGCCTGCGCAGCGCCGATCACGCTATCGCACACCATGTGCACCAGGTCGTCGCCTTCCTTGAAAATCGGAGTCAGGATTCCGCGCGCGATTACGCCAGAAGTTCGCATGCTGATACCATCCTTTGCTTTACGAGCTTTTTGGGGAGGGGCAAGGGGATACGCGGGGCAGTTGCTTTCCGCGCCCGAGAGCAGTATACTGTGCGCGGCGACATAAGTCAAATTGATGTTACTTATGCCTTGTATCGATTTTTCTAATGGGAGGCCGGGCGGATGAATATCACCCTGGATTGGTACCGAACCTTCCGGGAGGTGGCGCAGCGGGGCAGCATATCGCAGGCTTCGCGCACGCTTTCGGTCAGCCAACCGGCGGTCAGCCAGACCATACGCCAGCTGGAGCAGCAGCTGGGGGCCCAGCTGCTCATCCGGCATGCCAAGGGCGTTTCGCTGACCCAAGAGGGGGAGATGCTCTACCGCTACATCGATCAGGCGCTTTCGCTGATCGGCGCTGCCCAAGGGCACTTCGATCAGCTGCGCGAGCTCACCGGAGGTCAGCTGCGCATCGGCGCGAGCGATACGCTCTGCAAGCACTGGCTGTTGCCTCGCCTGGAGCGTTTTCACCACGCGCACCCGGCGGTGGGTATCCGCGTGACCAACCGAACCTCCAGCGAGACCATGGCGCTGCTGGCGCGCGGGGAGGCCGACATCGGCCTGGTGAACCTGCCCATGGAGATTCCCGAGACCTACGTGGTGCGCGAAATCGCTCGGGTGCACGATTGCTTTGTGTATCATCCCCGATTTTTCCCGGAACTACAAGGGCTGGTGCGCTGGCAGGATTTGGCGAAGCTGCCGCTCATTTTGCTGGAGGGCGACAGCTCCTCGCGCCGCTCGCTGGATGCGCAGGCGGCTGCGCACGGCGTGCTCTGGGTGCCGGAGATCGAGCTGGGCAGCCTGGATTTGCTGGTGGAATTTGCGCTGAGCGGCCTGGGCGTGGCGGCGGCGGTGGCGGAGTTCATCGCGCCGCAGCTCTCCGGCGGCGTGCTGCGGCAGGTGGAGCTCGATCCGCCCATCCCTTCGCGCGCCATTGGCATGGTGACCCACCGCGATGTGCCGCTGCCGCATGCGGCGCGGGAGTTCATCAAGGGTTTTTGTGCGTGATGCTGCTCCATCTACGAGAGAGCGCATAAAAAGGCTTGCATGGTCGAAAGAAAGAAACCTGTTTCAAGCGCATTGCTGCGCTTGAAACAGGCTTTTTCTGCGTGTATGGACGTGCGTATTGGCTGCTTGGGAGGGCAAGGTTAGCATACCGTAGGCGGTTACTCCTCGTCCTCTTCGCCCTCGTCCTCCGGCTTGCACTCGGCCAGCGTGATTTCGACCCAGGCGACGCGGTGGTCGGCCAGCTCGGACACCCGCATGTGCAGGCCTGCGATGTCCAGCTCGGGCGTGGCTCCATCTTCGGGAATGGCGTTCATCTGCGCGAAGATCATGCCGCCCAGCGTATCGTAATCGCCCTCGGGGAAGGTGACGCTCATGGCATCGGCCAAATCGTCGATGGACATACTGCCGCTCACGCGCCAGCGGTTGTCGCCCAGGCTGATGATGTCCGGGTCCTCCAGGTCGTGCTCATCCTCGATTTGGCCCACGATCTCTTCGAGCAAATCTTCCATGGACACGAGGCCGCTGGTGCCGCCGTACTCATCCACCACGATGGCCAGGTGGTTCTTGGTGCGCTTCATTTCGCGCAGCAGCACGTCGGCCTGCGCGGTTTCGGGCACGAAGTAGGCATTGCGCAGCAGGGTGCGCACGGGCATCGGCTTGGGTGCCCGCTGGTTGCAAAAGAAATCGCGCACGTGCAATATGCCCACCACGGTATCGATGTCCTCATCGCACACCGGATAGCGCGAATGTGTGGATTCGACGATGGTCTGCTCCCAGGTGGCCGCGTCGTCCTCTAGCCAGAGCACCGTGGCGTTGGTGCGGTGCGTCATCAGCTCGACGGCGGTCTTGCTGCCCAGGGCCAGCACGTTGTCGATCATCTCGCCCTCGTCGGGCGCGATGCTGCCGGTCTCTTCGCCTAAATCCAGCATCATGCGGATTTCTTCTTCGGTTACGCTGGCATCCTTCTTGGTGGGGTCCACGCCGAAGAGACGGAGGATGCCGTTGGTGGAGGCCGTCAGCAACCACACCACCGGCGCGGTTGCCTTGGCGATTACGTAAATGATGTGCGCCACCGCCATGGCGATCCTCTCCGGCTTCTGCATGGCCACGCGTTTGGGCACCAGTTCGCCCAGCACCAGCGTGAAAAACGAGAGGATCAGCGTGATCGCGATAACGGAAAACGTATGGAGTGTTTTCGGTGCGATGCCCACGCCCCAGCCGATCAGCATGCCCACCAGCTTGTCCGCGAAGTTGCTGGCGGCGAATGCGCTGCTCAGGAATCCGGCCAACGTGATGCCGATTTGGATGGTCGCTAGGAATTTTGCGGGGTCTTGGAGGAGGGAAACGAGCCGCGTCGCGCCGCTCTTGCCCTCCTCGGCCGATTTGCGCAGCCTGTTTTCATTGGAGGAGAGCACAGCGATTTCGGTGCAAGCAAAGAATGCGTTGAGCAAAATGAGGATTAGTTGCAGCAACATCTGCATAGGTAAGGGGTCGTCCACTATCATCTTCCTTTCCCTTTTGGGCCAATTGGCTTTGGTATCCGTTTCGGATTCACGGGTTATGATTCCCGAGTATCGTATGGCGACAAAGCGTTTTGCGTGCGGACCGGTGCGGATTTGGGTCGCGCAAGGAGCGCTTTGTGAGCCACCGAAGATAATAGTATACCAAATCCTGTTGATTTACAAGCAAAATCCTGTGAAAATCCGCAGAAAGCCCGTAGATTTCATAAAGAATTTGATGCAGAATTCGCGAAGCGCGATGCGGATTTCCGAGGCCTGCGCTGGTTTTCTGAACCCGTGCTGGACTTGCGGCCCACGAGGCGGTATACTATGCGCAGGATTCCGGCGCGCTGCGCCACGCTGAGGGGGTTGAGATGTGCGGTATTTGCGGCGCTTTCTGTGGTTCATTGCCACCCGCCTCTTTTGGGTTACCGTAATCGCAGGTGTGCTCATCGTCTCGTTTTACTTGGCCATGAACACGGCCAATATATACATCCTGCTGCAGGATGGTCTTTCTGCCCGCGCCGGGGTGGTGCTGGTGCAAAAGGACCCGACCGAGCTGACCAAATTTTTCCGCAGCGAATTTTTGCAAAACGATCAACTGCTGCGCGTGGGCATGTCGGAGCAATCGCCCTACGCGGCCTACGACGTTCGCGGGTATGAGCATACCATGCAGCTGGAGTGGGTGTGGAGCTGGCCCTGGGAAATCGTGGCGCGCGCCACCGTGGTGGAGGACGTGCCCAGCATCGACGGCAAGGTCAAGGCCAGTCGCCGCGACGCGGTGATTGCTGCGCAGGGCGAGGGGGCCGTCGATCCTCCGCGCTGGCAAAAGGCCCGCTACCAGGTCACGCTGGCGCGCACCAACGGCCAATGGAAGATATCAGGCATGCAGATGGTGGAGGCGTTGGCCGGCCCATGAGTATACGCATTGGTACATTGCAATTTGCGGAAGGAGCGGTGCTTGCGCCAATGGCGGGCGTGACCGACGCTCCTTTTCGTTTGCTTTGCCGCGAGCAGGGCGCGGCACTGACCGTCACCGAAATGGTGAGCGCCAAGGGTACGCTGTGTGCGCCTGCCGACAATCGTGCCCAGCGCGACCTGCTGCTCACCTTGCCCAGCTCCGGGCCTACGGCGCTGCAGCTCTTTGGCTCGGAGCCCGAGGTGGTGGCCGAAGCGGCGCGCCGTCTGCTGGACAAGCACGATTTCTGCCTGATCGATCTCAATATGGGTTGCCCGGCCCCCAAGATCGTGCGCGAGGGTGCGGGCAGCGCGCTGATGCGTTCGCCCGCGTTGGCGGCGCGCGTTCTGGAAGCGTTGGCGCGGGCCGTGCCGGTGCCGGTGACGGTCAAGATGCGCCTGGGCTGGGAGCAGGGCGACCGCAACGGGTTGGCGTTTGCGCGCTTGATGCAGGAGAGCGGCGCGGTGGCGGTGACGGTGCACGGGCGTACTCGCGATCAATTCTATGCGGGTGAGGCGGATTGGGCGGCGATCGCGGAGATCAAAGCCGCGCTTCGCATCCCCGTGCTGGGCAATGGCGACATTTTCACCGGGGCCGACGTGGCGGCGCGCATTGCGCAATCGGGCTGCGATGGCGTCGCCATTGGCCGGGGAGCCATGGGCAACCCCTGGATATTCGCCGATGCACTGCGGGCATTGCGTGGCCTGCCCGCGCAGGCGGTGAGCCTAGCCGAGCGCATGGCCACCGCGGAGCGCCACCTGGGCATGATGGTCGAGTGGAAGGGCGAGCACGCCGCCGTGCCCGAGATGCGCAAGCACATCGGCTGGTACCTGAAGGGGCTGCCCGGCGCGGCCAAGATGCGCGCGGCGGTCAACCACATGGAGACCCAGCTCGAAATGCGCGATTGCCTGCGGAGCATCACGAACGAGGCGCAGGCGTAAAACGCCGCGCCCTTCGCGAAATATGGGAGCGAAATCCTCTCGGCCTTGTTTATTCCGGCAGCACAATCCCATCGACGCGGTTCAAGGCGGGTGCCTGCGCGGAATTGAACGTCACGTAGGGGAAGCTTAAGACCGAGCCCGCCGCGCCGAAGCGGCCCTGGGCATCCAGCGCGATCACGGCGAACTCTTCAATCGGTTGCCCGCGTCTGCGCTGGGAGCGCATGTGCTCCCGCGCCGCGCGCTCGCACGCCTCCTGGGGCGTGAGGCCGTCGCGCATGGCGCGCACGATCTCGAACGAGAGGCAGCCACGCATGATGAACTCGCCCAGGCCGGTGGCCGCGGCTCCGCCCACCTCGCTATCGCAATAGAAGCCTGAGCCAATGATCGGGCTGTCGCCGATGCGTCCCGGTTGTTTCATAAACAGACCGGAGGTCGATACGCCCACCCCCATGCGGCCCTGCTCGTCCAGACCGATCATGCAGACGGTATCGTGCCCCCAATAGCGCTGCTCGGTGTCGTTGCGCTCGCCGCCGCCCTCCAGCCTGCGTTTTTCCTCGGCCCAACGCGCCTGCGAGGGCTCGGTGCGCATATCGCGCTCGGCAAAGCCTGCTTCGCGTGCATAGTGCTCCGCGCCGGGGCCGCACAGCAGGCAATCGGTGCGCCGACCCACCAGGCTGCGCGCTACCCGGATCGGGCTCTGAATCCTGCGCACGCCCATCACCGCGCCGAAGCTCAGCGTGCCGCCATCCATGTAGGCGGCATCGAGCTCTACCTCGCCCTCGCGATTGGGCAGCCCGCCGTAGCCCACCGAATCGAAGTTCGGGTTGGCCTCGACGAGGGCGATCGCTTCCTCCACCGCCCGTTCCACCGGCGCGCCTCCAGCCATCATCGGATGCGCGACGCTCATCCCCTCCATCGCCATTTCCCAGGTGCCAATCATCGCATACGCCATGCCGATATCCTCCGTTTTTTTTGTGCCATTTTTTGTGCGATGCTTCCAGACAACGCGCCGTTGATGAAATCATGAAATTGTGGTATACTATACCACTAACTAAAGACAAATAACAAGCGAACGAGACACAAAAGGTGAACCCTAAAAAGGTGAACCATAAAAATCCCCAAAAACGAATTCTAAAGAAAATGGATGGCGCGATGAAGAAAACATATTATGCCACCTGCGTGCCCGGCATGGAACATGCGGTGGAAAACCAGCTCCGGCGGGAGTCCGGCGTGGTGCTCGAATGGTCCGGCGAGGGCGCGGTGACTTTCCGCGCCGATCAAACACCCAACTTTCCGTACCTTCACAACGTCTTTTTGGTGCTGCATACATTGCGCGGGTTGCCCGACCTCGATGCCGCAGTCAAAAAGCTGCTGCTGGCGGGCGATTGGCTGGATCGCATGCCGTTCGATGCGCTGGCGGGCAAACGCTTTCGCATCGTCACCATGCAGCGCGATCAGCTGGTTTCCGTGGATATGCGCTACCTTGCGCTGCTGGAGCAGGTGATCGCCGAGCACACCGGCATGCGCGCTTACCGAGAGCGGCCCGATGTGGAGCTTTGGCTGATCCGCTGCGGCGACCGGGCCACGGTTTTCGTCTGGAGGCTTGCCGCGCGCAAAAATGAGAAGGCTTCGGGCTCGGCGCTGCGCTCCGGTCTGTGCGCCGCCATGGCCGCGCTGGCCAAGGCCGGGGGCAAGAGCGCGCTCTGCCTGGGCGGCGAGGAGCGGTTGGCGCAGGCGCTGCGCACCTCGGGCTGCGCCTCGGTATCCAGCCGCGCGAGCTTGGCGGCTTGCGCGCAGGCGACCGACGCATCGGCGGATGCGCTGGTGGGCCGCGTGCAGCCTCAGGGGCAGGGCGAAGCGCGAGCGGTGCTGCTGGAGGTGCAACGCATCGTAAAACCGGGCGGACGTGCAGTGTTGCTTGCGCCCGAAGGCACGCTGAGCGATGTGTTCGATCAATTGCCCGGTCTGGATGTACTGGAGCATTACGAGCCGCGCATCGGCGGGCGCAACCACCACCTTTGGGTGATTGCTCCGAGTTCGCGGGAGACAGACGAGTAACGCATTCTATCAATGCGGAAAGGGGGGGCGGTGGCTTGTATCAAAATCCGAACGGACAGTACCCCGGGCAGAACCCGAAGGGGCCGTACGCGCAGCGACCCTTGCCGCCTCGGCAGCCAGGCAGACCCGTGCAGCAGAAAAGCCCTTTCCGCCCGCGCACGACCATTCATCCGCGCTTCTACCTGTTTTTGCTTGCGTTCGCGCTGATCATCGCCATCGCCTACCTGCTGTTGAGCGGGGGGAGCGGGAGCTACCGGCGCGGCAGCCTGGTTACGGTGGGCAAGAACCCGTTGGGCAGCCAATACCAGGGGCAAGCCGTCATCGCGCGCGATGAAACGCTGATTGCCGCCGAGAGCATTACCAGCATCAAGTTTATTGCCGACGAAGGCGCGATGGTGACCAAGAATAGCACGCTTTGCTCGGTGTATTCGGCAGGATACAATCAAATCGAGATCGACCGCCTGAACAAGGCGCGCACCGAGATACAGAGCTATCACCGCGAGAAGATGAGCCGGAACTACGGCGATCCGGAGTTGAGCAAGCTGGAGGACACCATCTCCTCGCTTTCGCAGGAGGTGCGCACGCTGGTGCAGCGCGCGGGTCAGGGCAGCTTCAACAACCTGGAGAAACAGCTGAAGGATGCGCTGCAGGCGCGCAAGGAACACCTGCGCAGCGCCTTTCCCGACGATAATACGCTCATATCGTACTACGAGAGTGAGCGCAGCCAAGAGCGCAAAATCGAAAGCTGGACCACCACTTTCCCCGCGACCAGCGATTGCTTGGTCAGCTTCTACACCGATGGATATGAGACCACCGTCAATTCCCAGACGTTTGCCAGCCTGACGCCCGCCCAGGTACGCGCGGTGCTGGCGGGGCAACAGCTGGAGATGGACATTGCCGCCCGCGGCCGCCAGCCGATCTACCGAACGGTGAACCCGGAGGTGTGGTACGTGCTGCTGCTGTGCGACAGCCGCGAATGGGCTCCCGCTGAAGGCCAGGCATACAAGATGCAGCCGGAAGGGTTTGAAAACTACCTTATCGATGCCACGGTGCTTTCCTCCACCCGCTTGGGTAGCGAAATATTGGTGCGCATGCAGGTCAACGCCAGCGTGGTGCCCATGCTAAACATCCGTACCTGCCGCATGGTGGTGGGCGAGTATGTGGATGGGCTTTCGGTGCCGATTGAGGCGGTTATCGAGCAGGGCGGCATGCGGGGCGTGGTGGTATCGGACGGAACGGGCCAGATGTTCGTGCCCGTCACGGTCATCTCCCACGATGGAAAGGCCGCTTACATCAGGCCTACCTACGCCGGATCGCTGCTGGAAGGTCAGCAGGTGCTTATTCCCTAGCAAAAAGGGAAACCTGAATCCATGGACGAAACGGGAAGGGGGGACGAGGGCGATGAAGCAGGATTGCGAACAGGGGCTCGATCGAGAGCTGAATCAGGAACAGAATTCCGAACAAAAGAAGAATTCCGAACGAGAACAGATTTCCGAACAAGAACAGAATCCGGAACGAGTACTGAATCAGGAGCAAGAGCAGGAACGGATCATCGAACGGGTTCAGATGCTGCGCGAATCCTTGGCGCTCGCCGCCCGGCGCTTTGGCGCGCCACCGCAATTGCTGGCCGTCACCAAGCAGCAACAGCCCGAGCGCATCAACCTGCTGGCTGCTGCGGGTATTCGGGAAATTGCCGAAAGCCGAGTGCAGGAATGGCAGGCCAAAGCAGGGCAGCTGAACCCCGATTTTGCGCTACATTGGATTGGAAGGTTGCAAACAAACAAAATCCGATATATAATTGGACAGGTATACCTATTGCACTCTTTGGATCGCCCGGCGCTGGCCGACGAGTTGGGCCGTTACGCAGAGCAAGCGGGAAGACGGGTGCCGGCATTGGTGCAGGTGAACATCGCAGGGGAGACGCAGAAAGCCGGCGTTGATCCCGGCGATCTCGTGCCATTTTTGCGGCAGTTCGGCCAGCACCCCGGCCTAGACCTGCAAGGGCTCATGGCCATCATGCCTCTTGCGGAGGATACGGAAACCCTTCGCCCCTACTTCCGGCAGATGCGCGAAACATTCGACGCGCTTCAAAAGCAGACCATTTCCGGTGTGTCGATGCGGCACCTTTCCATGGGTATGTCCGCAGATTGCACCGTAGCCGCCCAAGAGGGTGCTACAATCGTTCGAGTCGGTTCCGCGATATTCGGGCCGCGCCCTTATGGCGCACGCCCTACTCTGCAGGAGGGGACGTCATGGTCCTAAAGGACTCCATTAAGTCTTTCGCACGGTTTATCGGCATTTTGCAGCCCGATCCATACGCCCCTTCGATGTACGATCAATCCGGGTATGCGCCGGATGACGGCGGCTACTACCAAGGCCAGCAGTACGATCCAAACGGATACGACGGCGGACAATACGGTGGCGGATACGGGGGTGCGCAGGGCGGCGGGCAATACGGCGGCTATGGCGGGACACCTATGCAGCCCTCGCAGCAAGGTTCCCGCGGCGGCTATGCCGACGATGGGTATGCGCCGCCCCGATCCCCGATGGGCGGGCAGACGACGCAATCTTTTCAGCAACCGTTCGCACCGCAGCAACCCCCGCAGCAGCCGTTCTCGCCCTTTGGCAACAACCAGCGCAGCAAGCAGCCGCCCAACAACGTAGTGCAGATGCCCAGGCCCGAGGATGGCGGTGCGGCGCGGGGCAGCAACAAGCACAGCGAGATTATCGTATGCGTGCGCGGCATGGACGACTGTCAGGAAATCATCAACGCCCTGCTGGAATCCAAATCGGTGTTCATCAACATGGAGCCGATGGACGATTTGCTGGCGCAGCGCGTGATCGATGTGCTGTGCGGCGCTTCCTTTGCGTTGCGGGGCACCATGGCCAAGATTTCTCACCGAACCTACCTGCTCGCACCGAACAGCGTGGACGTAGTAAACAGCCAGACACCGGGCCCCGGTCCGTCGTTTCGCAGTGAATTTTCCGCGCTACGCAAGTAAGGGGGAGTGTGCACATGATTTGGAGCCGAGTGCTTACGGGCATACTGGCATTCCTGCGGCTGTTTGAGGTGGCGCTGTTGGTCTACTGCGTGCTGAGCTGGTTTGTGAAGCCCGATAATCCCGTCATGCGCTTTCTGACCCGCGTCACCGATCCAATCCTGCAACCCATTCGTCTGCTGCTGTTTCGCGGGAACTTCGGTTACCGCGCGGGCGGATTCGCGCCGCTGGTGGCGATATTGCTGATTCGGCTGCTAAGCGGACTGCTGATGAACCTATGAGCGGTCAGGGAGCGAACGAAGCCTATCTGGCCGGTCGATTGGCGGATTGCGCCAAGCGCGCAGCGCGCCAACGGGGTTTGGCGTTTTCTCACTTCCTGGATCCGGCGCAGAGCCTGTTGGCAATCAGCGCCGCCAAAGCGCAGGGCGTGTGCCTGAAACTTTGGGGCGGATATGAGGATGCGGAGCGGCGAATTGCGGTATTCTATGCGATGGGAGAAGCCGAACCCCGGCCCGAAGAGTGGCCGCTGCGCTGGTTGCGCTGTCGCTGGGATGCACGCTACGCCTCGCCGCAGCACCGCGACCTGCTGGGAGCGCTGATGGGGCAGGGCATCGAACGCGAGAACCTGGGCGATCTGCTGGTGCTGGAGGGGCAGGCCTACTGCGCCGCCCTGCCAGACATGGCCGGGTACCTAGCCGCGACGCTGCGGGAGGCAGGACGGGCGACGCTCCGCTGCGATGTGCTGGAAGGGGAACCGGAGTTTCCGCAGCCGCAGCTGGTGCCCCAGCGCGAAACCGTGGCCTCGCTACGTTTGGATGCAGTGCTGGCCGCAGGATGGAACCTTTCCCGGACCGAGGCCGCCGAGCTCATCGAGCAGGGCAAGGTGCGCGTGAACTATCTGCTGGAGGAACGCACAGACGCCCGCCTTGCCGAAGGCGCATTGGTGTCGGTGCGGGGCAAGGGCAGGTTTCAGCTCACCGAAATCGGTTCACTTACTAAGAAAGGACGCATTGGCATCGTGCTGTCTCATTACCGTTGACGGGTGGAACCGTAAAAAGGCGATGGACGACAGGCGAGGCTGCGTTACTTGTTCACCAAAGCAAGAGCTAAGAGGAGGCTATTCAGATGGCGATTACCATCCAGATGATCGGAGAAAAAGAGTTCAAGATCAAGGCACACGGCTATGATCAGGACGAGGTGGACGAGTTCTTGGACGAGATCGCCGATGAATTCGAGGAGATGGAGAACAAGATCCGCGACCTGACCGCGCGTTTGGCCGAGGCTCAATCCGAAGCCTCTGCCGCGCCTGCGCCCGCACCCGCCGCCGCTCCGGCCAAGGCTCCCCGCGCCGAGGCGAACTTCGCCGCGCAGGAGGAGAGCATCCGCAACCTGCTGATGAACACGCAACGCGTGTGCGACGAGACCCTGGCCAACGCCCAGGAGCGTTCCGAGGATATGGTGCGCGAAGCGCGCGACCAGGCAGAGCGGATTGTGACCGAAGCCCACGCGGAAACGCAGCAGCTTGAGGACGAGATGTCCGCCATGCGCGCCGCCGCGCTCGATTACCGCGCGCGTTTCCAACGCTTGGTGGACGATCAGGCGCACATCTTGAAGGCCGAAACCGAGCTTTTTAAGAAAAAGTAAAAAAGCAATTGCCAAACCGATATCGATAAGGCATGCGCACCTCCTTCGCGGGGAACCCTAGGCGGGAAGCCGGGTTTTGGCGAAGGGAGCGTGGCGTATACGGATACTCCGCAGGGCGGGCAGCCGCCCGAAGGCCCGCAGGAGGCACGGCTGGCCCGCCGCGTGCAGGAGCTGTGCCTTTCGCTGGAAAAGCTGCAGCTGACCGAGTACATGCGGTACCTGAACGATACGTGGCGGCTGCTGTGGATCAACTTTCTATCTGGGCTGGCGCGCGGGTTTGGCGCTGCCGTAGGCTTTACCATCCTGGGTGCGATCATGATTTCGGTGATCCAACACATCGCGGTGGAGAACCTGCCGGTCATTGGCAAATTCCTGGCCGACGTGGTGCGCATTGTAGAACAAAGCCTGGACAGGCGGTAGCGCACCCGCACGTCCGCGGTACGAAAGCAACACACCGAAAGGGAGTGGAAGAGCATGCTCCGCACAGCGTGGATCGGCATACTGGCCTTCTTGGCGGACCGGATCAGCAAGCAATTGGTGGGTGAATGGTTGCAGCTGGGGATGAGCAAGGCGGTGTGGCCGGGCGTGCTCAACTTCACCTACACGCAAAACACCGGCATGGCGTTCAGCATCTTGGCCGATCGCACGTGGATGCTCATCGTATTTTCGGTGATCGCGTTGGTGCTGCTCACGTTTGCGCTGCGGCGGGCGCTGCGCGATACCCCCTGGCACAACGCGCTGCTGTGGCTGCTGCTGGCCGGAGGGCTGGGCAACTTGGTCGATCGCCTGTGCTTCGGCTACGTGCTGGACTTCTTCCACGTGCAGTTCGTGCAATTCCCGATATTCAATGTGGCGGACATCTGCCTTTCGTTCGCGGCAGTGTTCATCATCATGGCGCTGCTGGTCAATCCCGATGAGAAAAGGGCTGTGAAAAAGGTGGAGGACGAGAGTGCCTCCTGAGCAAGAGAGCGTTTTGGCCCAGGGCAAAGTGCCGGTGCCTGCCGAATCGGTGGGGCATCGGCTGGATGTGTTTGTGGCGGCCTGTGCGCAGGTCACGCGCTCGCGGGCTGCGCAGCTGATCGAGGAGGGCCGCGTCACCATCGATGGCCGTGCGGCCACCAAGCCTGGGCTTAAGCTTGCGCTGGGGGCTCTGGTAGGCTGGCAGATACCGCCGCCCAGGCCACTGGAGCTTACGCCCGAGCCGCTGCCGCTGACCATACTCTACGAGGACGCGGATTTGGCGGTGGTATACAAGCCGCACGGCATGGTGGTGCATCCTGCGGCGGGCAATGCACAGGGCACCTTGGTGCACGCGCTTCTCTATCACCTGCACGATCTTTCGGGCATTGGCGGGGTGGCGCGGCCCGGCATCGTACACCGGCTCGATAAGGATACCTCTGGGCTGCTGCTGGTGGCCAAGCACGATGCGGCGCACCAAGCGCTGAGCGCGCAGCTCAAGGCGCGCTCGATGTGTAAGCTGTATGCGGCATTGGCGCGGGGCGGTTTTGCGCAGGATAGCGGGCGCATCGAAGCCCCGATCGGGCGCGATCCGCGAGACCGCAAGCGCATGGCCGTGATTCCCGAGGGCCGGGATGCGCTCACTGAATACCGTGTGGCAGGCCGTGTGGGGCAGGATTCGCTGTTGTGTGTGCATCTGGTCACCGGCAGGACGCACCAGATTCGCGTGCATCTGCGCAGCTCCGGGCATCCGCTGGTGGGTGATCCGCTCTATGGCGGTAAGCGCGCTGACGGCGTGACACGCCTGCTGCTGCATGCCTACCGGCTGACCTTTACGCAACCGACCAGCGGTCTGCGCATCACCGTGACCGCCCCCTGGCCTGCCGATTTTTTGCAGAATTTGCAAAAGCTCTCCGGCCCCGGCGGAGCGGAGCAGCTGCAGCAGACGCTGCATGATTTTGAAACGATTTGCGAATCCTTCTGAATTCCACCGCAGGTTTGCTACGGAATTCCGAAGGGTTTTTTTATAGTATCCTTTTATTTGGTTTCGGATGCCTCCTTTGATTTCGCACGTTTTTCCGGCGATAATCCCCTAGGATGCGGCGGCGCAGCCGGGGGAGAATAGGGGCGTAAAGCCAAGCACGGCGCGGGAAAAGGCTGCACAAAAAAGGCTGCTGCCGAAAAGGCTACAAGGAAATGAGGGAGCGGCGTGACCAGGATGAACCGCTTGATCGGTCTGCCGGTGATCTGCGGCGAGCGAAAGCTGGGCAGGGTCTCGGCGGCCACGCTTACCCGCGATGGCAGCAGGTTGGCCGGCATCGTCGTCCAAGGTGGACTGCGCAGCGCCCATTGGGTGCCTGCGGAGGAGATCCTCTGCCTGGGCACGCTGTGCGTTCTGATTCGGTCAGCGGGCAGGAAGCGCCAGGAGCAACCGTTCCGCCTGGGCCGGGTGAGCGATACCAGCGGATTGCGGCTGGGCTGCGTCACCGATGCCCGCCTGGACGAGCAAACGCTGGCCGTGGACGCGCTGGAGATCACCTTCGGGCCGCTGGACGATCTGCTGACGGGCAGGCGTTGGGTGCAAAGCTTTACGATTCATCCGGGAAGCGGGGATGTGGTGGTGCCCTGCGAACGAGCGGAGGCCATCACGAACGAGGAGAGGAGGTAACACAATGCGATTCTCGACCTTTCGAGGCCTGGCTGCGGGCAGCGTGCTGGGCATTGCGGTGGGCGCAAGCATGATGATGATGCCCCAAGGCCGCAAGATGAAGCGCGTGCTGGACAAGGGCAGCATGGCGCTGAAAAAGCAGATGATGGGAATGTGGAATAGGTAAGGTAGCGTAAGCAGAGGCGATAAGCACGGTGAAAAGGGGGTTGGGCCGCTCCGCAGTCGGGCAATACACCCACAGCGGAGCGGCCCAACGCGCAAGGGAGTGGGGCGGGTGGAGGCGCAGGCCAAGGCTTGGTGGAAGCGGGGCAAGGTGTGGGCGCTGCTGGGTACGGCGGCGCTGAGTGCGCTGCTTTTCCACGGGTTGATATGGAATTTGCTCACCCAGGTTTTGCTGGGCGTGGGCGTTGCCTCGGCGCTGGCCCCACTGTGCAAACTCTTGGAGCGCTGGATGCCCCGTAGCATCGCGGTGCTTTTGAGCCAGCTTGCGCTGCTGCTGCTCGCTGCCGCACTGCTCACGCTGCTGCTGCCGCCACTCTTGGAGCAAATAGGCCTGCTGGCCGAGCAGGTGCAGCCCTTGACGCTGCAGCTGCGCACCCTGGCCGAGGATATTTCCGCGCGCCTTAGCGGCATGGGGCTGCCCGATTTGCTCGATGAGAACATGTGGCAGCGCATTGGCGAATACGGCGGCGAAGCGCTCAAAGGCATCGCGCACCAGGCGGGCGGGCTGGCCAGCGGGGTATCGCGGCTGAGCATCGCCATGGTGTTAGCCTACTACTTCCTGCGCGATCGGGAGATGTTCCTGCACCGGGCCGCCATGGTGGTGCCCCTCAGCTACCGTAGGCGCGCGCTGCTGGCCGCAGCGGAGATGCGCCGCGAGGTGGGCAGCTACCTGCGCGGGCAAGGGCTGGTCTCGTTTTCCGTGGGGGCGCTTACCGCGCTAGGGCTATTGCTGATCGGCATGCCGGCCTGGCTTGCGCTGGGGGTGTGGATGATGCTGTTTGACCTGATCCCCTACTTCGGGCCCTTTTTGGGGGCAATCCCCATCTTTCTTTTCTCGCTTTCCGGCGGTTTGCCCCGCATCCTTTGGGCGATGGGGGTGGTGGTGTTGGCGCAGCAGGCGGAGAATAGTATCATTTCGCCGCGAGTGCTGGGCGGTTATACGGGGCTGCATCCGGTGGCGGTGATGCTGGCGCTCTCGGGGGGCGGCGCGCTCTGGGGGGTGTGGGGCATGCTGTTTGCGCTGCCCATCGTGGTGGCGGCGCGGGGGGCGTTGCGCGTGCTGCGCTACCGGGAGGAGGGCGCGCGCATGCCGCGCATGCCCTGAGGCGCAGCGGTCTCCGTGTTACCCGGTGGATGTCGGGCGGTTACGCGCTAAGTAACACAACCCAAACGGCGCATTTCATATTAGGCTTAATAATTGGTCCCTTGTTTTTCCACCTTTTTATGATACAATACCTTGTAACAGAACGATCGAATTGTTACGGATGATGACGATTTCACATAATTGTGTAACCGTTTGGAGGATGAACATGAAAGGTTTCAGTGCACAGCGGACCGTCCAAGCTGCT
>JAVBLJ010000022.1:0-84074 GCA_031553615.1 Eubacteriales bacterium | reverse complement strand
CCCCCTGGTCGCTCCCGCAGGAGCGAAACGCCTACCTTTTGGGAGGGTGTTTCGCCCTCACGGTCGACCAGAGGGCTTTGCGGTCGCCCTCTGGACTCCTTCGCAGCACAACTCCCAGTTTCTGTATCCAAATGCGTTCGCCCTGGAAAAATTGCCTCCAGGCAGGGAAGTACGAGGGGGAGGGCGAAATGGAGTAATCAAAATGGTCCGAAAACGATTGAAGGAGTCGATTCGTATGCGGTTTACCAATGGCTACTGGAACATGCGGCCCGAAATGTCGCCCACCTTTGCGGCGGAGTACGTGCGGCACAGCACGCAGGGGAATTCGCTGCGCGTGCTGACTGCCTCGCGTCACGTTGCGCATCGGGGCGATACGCTCAATTCCGGAACGCTCACCGTGGATGTTAATTCGCCGATGCCCGACGTGATCCGCATCCGTACGACGCATCATGCGGGCGCAAAGCGCAACTGCCCGCACTTCGAGCTGCATGAACAACCCTGCGCCGTAACGATTGCCGAGGAAGCCGAGGCGTTGACGCTGACCAGCGGCGCGCTTTGTGCGCGCATCGATAAGCGGCCCGGCAGCTGGTCCGTATTGTTCCAGGCCGGAGATCATGTGCTCACACGCAGCGGATACCGGGGTATGGCACACATGCTCAACCAGGAAACGGGCAAGCGCTACATGGTCGATTCGTTGGAAATGGACGTGGGGGAATGCGTATACGGGCTGGGGGAGAGATTCACCCCCTTCGTGCGCAACGGCCAAACCGTGGAAATGTGGAACGAGGATGGCGGCACCGCCTCGGAGATATCCTATAAAAGCGTGCCTTTCTTCCTGACCAATCGGGGATACGGCGTGTTCGTCAATCACCCGGACGACGTCTCCTACGAAATCATGAGCGAAAAAGTTGAGCGCACGCAGTTTTCGGTGGAAGGGGAAGCGCTGGAATACCTAGTGATCTATGGGCCCACGCCGCTTGAAGTGCTCGATAAATACACCGCGCTGACCGGCCGCCCGGCGCTGCCTCCGGCCTGGAGCTTCGGCCTGTGGCTCACCACTTCGTTTACCACCAGCTACGATGAGGAGACCGTCACCTCCTTTATCCAGGGCATGACGGATCGCGATATCCCGCTGCACGTGTTCCACTTCGATTGCTTCTGGATGCAATCCTACCAGTGGTGTGACTTTGTATGGGATGCGCAAACCTTCCCCGATCCCAAAGGCATGTTGGCGCGCTACAAGGCGCGCGGGCTTAAGCTGTGCGTATGGATCAATCCCTATATCGCGCAGCACAGCGTGCTTTTTGAGGAAGGCATGGCGCAAGGCTACCTGCTGAAAAAGACCGACGGAAGCGTGTGGCAGACCGATATGTGGCAGGCAGGCATGGCGCTGGTGGATTTCACCAATCCCGCCGCCTACAACTGGTATCAGCAAAAGCTCAAGGCGCTGCTCGACCAGGGCGTGGATTGCTTCAAGACCGACTTTGGCGAGCGCATCCCGGTGAAGGACATCGCATACCACGATGGCAGCGACCCTGTTGCGATGCACAACTACTACACCTTCCTCTACAACCGCTGCGTGTTTGAGCTGCTGGAAAGCGAGCGCGGGGTGGGGGATGCGGCACTGTTTGCGCGCAGCGCCACCGCTGGTGGACAGCAATTCCCGGTGCATTGGGGCGGCGACTGCAGCGCGACCTATCCCTCCATGGCGGAAACGCTGCGCGGCGGACTTTCGCTAGCACAGAGCGGATTCGGCTTCTGGAGCCACGATATCTCCGGCTTTGAGCAGACCGCGCCGCCGGATGTATACAAGCGTTGGTGCGCTTTCGGCCTGCTCAGCTCGCACAGCCGCCTTCACGGCTCGACTTCCTACCGCGTGCCGTGGCTGTTTGACGAGGAAGCCTGTGACGTGCTGCGCACCTTTGTGCGGCTCAAGTGCGGGTTGATGCCGTACCTATATCAGATGGCGCGGCTCGCGCACCTGCACGGCGCGCCCATGCTGCGGCCCATGTCGCTGCAATTTCCGGACGATCCGGGCTGCGATACGCTGGATCGGCAGTACATGCTGGGCGATTCACTGATGGTGGCGCCGGTGATGCGTGCCGACGGCCAATGCGCTTTCTATCTGCCCGAGGGGAATTGGACGCACCTGACCGATGGACACAGGGTCTGCGGCGGACACTGGCTGCACGAGCAGTACGATTTCTTTGGATTGCCGCTCTTCGTGCGCGATGGGTCGGTGATCGCCATCGGCAGCAAAAACACCCGTCCTGATTACGATTATGCCGAGAACGTAACGCTGCAGATATTCCCGATGGCCGAAGGTGCGTTGCGCCTCGTGGAGATTCCCGCGCTGGACGGCACAGTGAGCAAGACCTTCGAAATCCGCATGGTGGGCGGGACGCTGCAGGTCACTTCCAGCGATGCGCGACCCTACAATGTTCTGTTGCGCGGCGAGCAGGCGAAGGAGCTGGGCGAAACCGGCAACGATGGCTGGAAAGCCGACGGGCTGGGGGCACTGCGCGAAGGAATTTCGGGAGATTATTCGATACAGATTCCAGGCTGACAAAACGAAAAACGACAAAGGGCGCTCGCACGGTGAACAGCGAGCACCCTTTTATTCATATATGCATACAATGTGCGCATGAATATGCAGCAAATGCTCATAGTCCCGTCGAAGCGCCGCCGTCCGGTGAAAAAAGCAACGCATCCCCAGCGCTGGCCTTGCGCGCGCGCTTGTATATTTCGCCGTGGCGTTTGGAGAGCGTAATCGTCTTAGCGCCATCGCGTGTACACAGCGAAAGGGATAAAAATCCGCTATGCACTTGCGGATGCCTCAGCACGCGCGCAAGTTGGGGTGCATCGGCGGGCGCGGAGCGTGAAAACGCTAGATACGCATACTTTTCGTCCTCGTAAGGGGCTTCGCCATCCTTGAGCTGACGGTGCGCCTTGCTGCGGGATACGCGGCTGGCGAAGTGGCACCAATCGGGCGGCAAAACCGGACAGCGGTCGCTTTGCGGACAGGGTGCGACGATATGCGCGCCTTCGGCGAGAAGCGCCGCACGAATCGTCTGCAAATTCGCAAATCCGACCGGCGTTCCGGGCTCTACGGCCAAAAACAGCGCATCGGTCGCCTGCCAAAGCATACGAGCGACCGAGAGTCGGCGTTCCTCGCTGATTTCATTGAGCAAGTAAGCGGCGATCACCACGTCCGCAGTGGGCACGATCGCAGCAGCGCAAAGATCGTGAGGGAGCCATTCCGCGTGCTGCAGCACCTCCGATGCGCCGCGCATGAACGAAAAGCCCAGCGTACGCATCGCATCCTCGCGCTCCAGGCAGATCACCTTCGCAAGCGGCAATAGCGCATCGGCTGCCCAGCTTGCCGCGCCAGTGCCCGCGCCCGCATCCAACAAGCGGACGTGGCGTTCTTTCAAAAATGCATCGGGCATGCGGGCCAGAGCCTCGCGTAGCGCGGCGTACACGGCCACATAGGTGGCGGGCATGCGCGCCGTCGCATAGGCCAGCGCCTGCGCATCGCCAGAAAGTAAACGCGTGCCATCCCTTGGTTCGTTTCGGTAGCGCCTGCTGAGCTTCTGCGCATCCATGGCCAAGCGCTCCATAGATTTGCCGGCAAGATGCTCCGTCAACGCTCTCTGTAGTCGTTCAGGTAGCTCCATTTCACTCGATCCTTCTTTTTCACTCGATCCTTTTTTCGGAGGCTCCTCGCAAATTTGGGGGAGGCCTTTTGCCATTCTTTTCGGAAGCTTCTCGTTATTCAGGAAGCTTTATTCAGGAAGCTTTTCCGGCAGCTTGTCTGGCAAATCGTAGGGCTTGCCATCGGCGCGCAGCACGGTGCGCCGCGCGGCCTCGCGCCGCCGATCCTCGGACATGGCGGCATAGTGCCTGCGCGTAGTGTTTACATCGGCGTGACCCAACATGTCGGCGACTAGGTAGATATCGCCGGTCTCGCGGTATAGATTCGTCCCGTAGGTGCTGCGCAGCTTGTGCGGGCTGATCTTGCGCTTGAGCGGCGCGGCGATCTGCGCATACTTGCGCACCAGATTTTCCACCGCGCGCTGGGTAATTCGTCTGCGCTGCAGCGAAAGGAAGAAGGCTTGCTCGTGGCCGGAAAGCGCATCGATCTTTCGGCGCTCGTCCAGGTAATCCTTGAGCGATTGCGCCACCTCATCCGGCATATAGAGCATGGTTTCATCGCCGCCCTTGCGGGTGATCACAAAAGCGTTTTGCTCAAAATCGAAATCGTCAATATCCAGGCCGACGCATTCGCTCACGCGGATGCCTGTGCCCAAAAACAGAGTGAGCATCGCCAAATCGCGCGTGCGCGTGAGCTGATGGTACTTTTGCTGGCGCTCAGAAAGCGCTTCGCCACTCTCCACGGTGTCAAGCAGCCGCGCCACCTCGTCGATCTCCAGACGAATGATCGCCTTATCGTGCCGCTTGGGCAAGGCGACCAGCTCGGCCACGTTTCCGGGCACGCGTCCGCTGGAGTACATGTAGCGGAAAAAGGAGCGCAGGCAGGAGAGCTTGCGCATCTTGCCCAGCTCTTTGTTTTCAATTTCCCAGGAAATCACTTCACCATCGGGATCGGTGTGGTTCTTATAGTAGAGCGTTAGGAATTCGGAATAGCGTTCGATATCCATTTTCGTGACCAGGGAAATGTCCGCATCCTCGAGGGCTGTGACGGTTTTCCCGGAGAAGGCGCGCGCTTCGGCACACAGGTATTGAAAAAAGATGCGAAGATCGTACGCATAGGCTAAGCGAGTGAGTACGCTGGTCTGGGATTCGATAGCTACAAAAAAATCCAGGCACGCGATGGGCAGCTCCCGTTGAATCTGACGGAGCAATTCGGTGCGCTGACGCGATTTTTGCTTGTGATACGTATTGGCTTGCTGCAAGAACGCTTCCTCCCCAAAAAGCATTCAAACTATTCGTAAAAGATGTCTTTCGCGAATAGATTAATGCATCACTCATAACCCTCGCCCAGACGCGCCGTCGCTATTCGCCTGCAGGCGTCTGCCGCTTTTTCTGCGCGTGTTGTTTGATCTGCTGCGTGGCTAGCTCATCGCAGCGGTTGTTGTGCTCGTTGTCCGCATGGCCGCGCACCTTTACGAACTGCACTTCGTGCGGCTTCATGAGCGTCAGCAGCAGCTTCCACAAATCCTGATTCTCCACCGGTTGCTTGCTTGCTGTCTTCCAGCCATTGCGCTGCCAATTTTGCAGCCAACCTTGCACCGACGCGTTGACCAGGTACGCGCTATCCGAATACACCGCCACCTTGCACGGCTGCTTGAGCTGATCGAGCGCTTGAACGACCGCGAACACTTCCATGCGGTTGTTCGTGGTTTCCGGCATATAGCCCGCCAGCTCCTTGCGGTGCTCGCCGTACATCAGCACCGCCGCCCAGCCGCCCGGCCCTGGATTGCCTGAGCATGCCCCGTCCGTGTATATCGTAACTTCTTTCAAGATATCCTCACAGATAATTACATAATGGAAGTTCCCTATTTCTTATGCTGAGCGGAAACTTGCGCGTTTTTGTTGTACGCGGCATTCACGGCATCGATCATGGCTGCACGCACTCCGGATTTTTCCATTTCGTAGACACCCATGATGGTCGTGCCACCTGGCGAACAGACAGCATCCTTCAGCTCGGCGGGATGCCGACCGCTTTCGAGCATCATTCTGCCCGCGCCCACCATGGTTTGTGCGGCCAACTGATACGCCATGACGCGCGGCAAGCCCCGCATAACCCCGGCATCCCCCAGCGCTTCGATGATTTGATACAGGAAGGCCGGGCCACAGCCGCTGATACAGGTCGCGGCATCAAAAAGGCGATCTTCAAGCGTCAGCACCGTCCCCACCGCTCCAAAGAGCGCGCTTGCAAACGCAAACTCCTCGCTGCTCAGCGTATGCGCAACGCCCAGCAGAGTCATGCCCTCCCCAACCATCGCAGGCGTATTCGGCATCACGCGCAGCAGGTGCGCGCCGGGCGCAAGCTCGGCCTGCAGCATGTCCAGCGTCCAGCCGGATACAATGGAGAGCAGCGGCTTTTCCCCCAGCACATCACGGATTTCACGCAACACACCGGCGCAGTACACGGGTTTCACGGCCAACACGATGAAATCGGCTTCCTGAACCAATGCCGGGTTATCTCTGGCAGGCTGAACGCCCAGTTCGCTCGACAGCCCTTCGATCAGGCCGCGCTGCACGTCGCTGAGGTACAGCGCACCAGGCGCGATAAACTCTTGTACCAGCAGTCGGCGAAAAAGGGCCTGCGCCATGTTTCCCGCGCCGATGAACCCAACCGTATGTGTCAAGCCGATCACTCCTGAGATGCATCATATTGCGTTTGCGTCAAGTCAGTATACCATATATGCCCTTGATTTGCAAAGAGCGGACATCACGCGGCACGGTGACCACAAAGCCCTCGGTCACTCCCACAGGAGCGAAATCCTCTTTAGCCACTGGAGGGGCACCTTTGCCAGGGGGATCTAAGGGCTTTCCGATCGTGTCCTTAGGTGTTTTTGCACTGCCCCTTCACCACGCCGGCCAGCCCGGCGTCAGTCATCCAACGTGTACCGTGCACGCTCGCCGCCGATCAGTCGGGGACGGCTGTACGCCATGACTAGGTGTGCTTCCCCGATTTTTTGGAAGGAAGCGCGCAACGGCACCGCCACGGGCCGCAAATGCATGCCGATCAGCGTATCACCCACATCGATGCCCGCGTCGGCCTGCACGGTGGCTACCAACACGGGGTCTTCGAGTTGCCGATAGTACGCCGCGCCGCAGGAACCGCCCGCTTTCGGATACGGCACCGCCGAAACGATCTCCAACCCGCGCCGTTCGGCTTGCGCACGCTCCATCACCAGCGCGCGGTTCAAGTGCTCGCAGCATTGCACCGCACCCTGCACGCCATGCGCCGCGCACGCCTCGCGGAACGCTCCCGCCAATTCCGCGCCTAGCGCGGGGTTGGAAGCCTTGCCGATCACGCCCCCATCGACCTCACTGCTGGAGCAGCCAAGCACGATGAGTGCGTCCGGTCTCAGCGCGGCCCTTTCCACCAAAAAACCAACGGCTTCCCGCAACTGCTTGCATGCATCCTGCATCCCTGCCGCCTCCCCCATCTCTTCATGTCATCTTCGGATTTTCTTGCCCATAGAACGCTTCTTCACTGCGCCTCGCCGGTGCGACTTGCTGAAACGCGTATACACCAAGAGCGACCGCAACCGCCAGATTGAGCGAATCAACCTTGTTGCTTTGCGGAATGCGCACGCTTTGGCCCCACTGTGCAAATGCATCGGGCAGGCCGGTCGCCTCGTTGCCAAACACCAGCGCATAAGGAACGCGCGCCTCGCGAACGGCCTGCGCCAGCGGCACCGAGCCGGTGAGCATAAAAGGATAGAGCGCATGCGCCGGATATGCGGACCGATAAGCGGCAAAATCCTCGAAATGCTGTACATTCATCC
This sequence comes from Eubacteriales bacterium, assembly GCA_031553615.1. GTDB lineage: Bacteria > Bacillota > Clostridia > Christensenellales > Aristaeellaceae > WQXF01. The sequence continues at coordinate 76,590 of JAVBLJ010000022.1, read as the reverse complement.
GGAAGAGCGCGCCCATCGAGGCACGCACCGACCGGGGCTCGTACACATCGACTGCGGGCCGCACAATGGCGATCTGTTCCACACCCAGTCCCAGGCAGGTGCGCAGTATGTTTCCCACGTTGCCGCTATCGGAGGGGTTGTGCAACACCACGTGCTGCTCGCCCGCGTCCAATGATGCCTCCTGTTTGGAAAAAACCATGGCGGCAAAGCAGTTTTCCTTGCGCGCTATGCGCTCCAGGACGCGGTCCGCCTCTTCAATGCGGATGTTCGCCTGCTCGCACTCGCGAACCAGCTGTGCTACCCCTTCGCTCGCCTGCGCGCGGCTGTGAATCAATAGGCGGCGGCAGCGCTCCGGGCAGGCGCGCAGACATTCTGTCGCGGGAAATATGCCCAACGCATAGCTATAATCCAGTTCCCGTTCATAGGCTTCCAGTTTCGGCATTGCGCTTTCCCTCTCGTCCCGTCATTCGTTCGGGTAGGTGATGCCCCACTGGGCTCGCAGCGCATCCATCACCTGCATCACCGCCATCGAATCGGCATGGGAGACACGCGGCGATTCCAGCAGCCCTTCGCGCACGCATTCACAGAGGTGGCGCAGCTCAAAGGCAAAGCCTTCGGGTTCGTAGGGTTGCTCAAACACAGTGGCGGTTTGCCCATCACGAGTGATCATCAGACGGTCCGGATGGTAAAACTCCGGCACATGCAGCGTACCCGTCTCACCAAAGATCGTCGCTTCCACCGGCATGCTGGTACTCACCCCACTGCTCAGCGAAGCGATGCCGCCGCCCGGAAAGCGCAGCGTGATGGCGTTTTGTTCGTCCACGCCGGTCCGGCCGATCTCGGCCACGCCGGTCACCTGGTCGGGCGCGCAGCCGAACATGTCCAGCGCAAAGGCGATCACGTAGCAGCCCACGTCGAGCAGCGCGCCGCCGCCCAGCTCACGGTTGTACAGGCGCGATTGTCCATCAAACTGCGTGCGGAACGAAAACTGGATGCGCGCGGCGCGCAGCGCGCCGATTGCTCCCTCTGCAATCAACTGCTTGGCACGCATCGTGCCCGGAAACAGGCGCGTCCACATCGCCTCCATAAAGAACACGTTGTGCTCCTTGGCGCATTCCTGCATTCTACGCAGCTGGTTGGCATTCATAGCCACCGGCTTCTCGCAAAGCACATGCTTGCCCGCGCGCAGTGCCATCAACGCATGTTCACAATGCAGCGGATGCGGCGTAGTCACGTAGATCGCATCGACTTCGGGGTGAGCGACCAGCGCGTCATATCCACCCACGGCATGCGGAATGTTCCAATTTTGCGCAAACTCCTGCGCCCTCGAAAGCTCGCGTGCCGCCACGCAGGTCACTTGCGCCTCTTCCACAGTATGCGCATCGCGCATCCAGCGGTGGGCAATGTTCCCCGCTCCCAGTATTCCAATGCGCAGCTTGTTCATCACTGCATCTCCTTTCAAACAAAACCCAAATCTGGCTTGCTTTGATCGCATTCATTATAGCAGAGTTCGCCCTTGGGAACAACATGACACAACGCGAGGATCTCTGTGAGGATTTCAGCGCAACGAAAAACCGGGCCCCTGAAGGAGCCCGGCCTTGGGTTACTGCGATTAATAGCCCTGACGCTGACGATCGAAGCACTCGCGGCAGTAGACCGGACGGTCTCCGCGGGGCTGGAACGGCACTTGGGTGGTCGCGCCACAGCCGTCGCACACCACTTCGTACATCTGACGCTCACCGCGATCGCCGCCACGGCCGCCGCCATTGCCAGAAGCACGACGCTGCGCACGGCAAGCCGGGCAACGGCCGGGCTGGTTCTGGAAGCCCTTCTCGGCGTAGAACTCCTGTTCGGAAGCGGAGAAGGTGAATTCGGCGCCGCACTCACGGCAGGTCAAGGTCTTGTCTTGATACATGGGATGGTTTCCTCCTCGGTAATTAGTACCCTCACCCGACGACAACCCTGATACGATCCAGACATCCAGTCATCAGATTACTCGATTGACTTGAGGAGGACTCTAAGGCTGATTTCCATCGCTGGGGTCTTGCTGAGAGTATAGCATAGAGAAGCCGAAAAATCTAGCGCTATTTTCGATTTCACAAACAATTTCGTTCGCGCTGGAATCAATTGCCGCCCCCGATTTCTTTCCGATTCATCAAAAACCGGCAGGATTCGACATTATTTTCGCAGAATAGAATAGCAACCCATAAGTCGCTTTGCTTTTCATGCAAAAATACGCAATGGAGGTGGACGGGCCCATGGATTACGAAGCACTGGGAAAGTGCATTCGCAAAAAACGCATCGCTCATAAATGGACCCAGGCGCAGCTTGCAACGGCCCTTAATCTTTCGACATCATTCATGGGTCATATCGAACGAGGCACGCGCAAGGCCAGCATGGAGACAGTCGTGTCCATCGCTAATACGCTCCAGGTAAGCCTGGAATCTCTTTTAGCGGATTCGCTGATTCCCCTTCCCGAGAGCGATGAATATGATCCGCTCAATCCGCGCCAGCGCAGGGCTTTGCGCGAGATCGTTCAGCAGTTGACAAAAGATTTGGATAAGTGGGCGGACGACTGAGCGTAGCCTTTTCCACCTTCTTCAAAGGCAACCACTCCCCTGCTTCGGTTTCGCTATGTGCAACATTCCCATAGACGGTCTAAAAAAGACGCCCCTTGGGAGCGTCTTTTCTTGTGCACTTGCGTGCGAAAAAACTTACTTGATTTCGACGACCGCGCCCACTTCGGCGAGCTTGGCCTTGATCTTCTCGGCTTCGTCCTTGGTCGCGCCTTCCTTCACGGGCTTCGGAGCGGACTCAACCAGGTCCTTGGCTTCCTTCAGGCCCAGGCCGGACACGATCTCGCGCACAACCTTGATGACCTTGATCTTGTCCGCGCCGGCATCCTTCAGGATGACGTCGAACTCGGTCTTCTCTTCTTCCACAGCGGCGGCGGCAGCGCCCGCAGCGGGAGCGGCAGCAACGGCCACGGGGGCGGCGGCAGATACGCCAAATTTCTCTTCCATGGCTTTCACCAGTTCGGCCAGCTCCAGCACCGTCATAGACTCAATAGCGGAAAGCAACTCTTCACGGTTCATCGTAAAATCCTCCAATATATTGTTTTATGTTGATTAGGGTCTTGCATGAGGATACGGTCAGGCGATTATTCGCCGGCCTTTTGCTTGCGCACGGCTTCCACCGCGTACACCAAGGAGCGCAGCGTGGCGGACAGCACGCCCACGAAGTTGGTGATCGGGGCATTCAGGCTGCCCATGAGGCGAGCGACCAGCACTTCCTTCGGCGGCAGATCGGCCAGAGCTTCCACAGCCTTGGCGTTCATGACCTTGCCTTCGAGCAGGCCAGCCTTGATGGACAGAATCTTGCGCTTGTCGTTCTCGATGTACTCTTTGATGACCTTAGCGGCGGAAATCTCGTCGCGATTCGAAAACGCGAACGCGGACGGCCCCTTGAGCACTTCTTCCATCCCCGTGATGTTCAACTCGGCCAGCGCGCGGCTCACGAGCGTATTCTTATACACAACGTAGTCCACTTCGGCGGCGCGGAACTTCGCGCGCAGCGCGGTTACCTCTTCCACCGTCAAGCCCTTGTAGTCCACGACCACAACGTTCTTGGCATTCTTGAACTTCTCGACGATATCGGCAACGACTTGTTGCTTGATCTCCAGATTCTTCGACAATTGTTTTTCCTCCTTTCCGGATTGATTGCGCCCTGCGACACAATCAAAAACCCCTGCGCATAGGCGCAAGGGTTGTGAAGACACAACAATTCTCGGTTACCCGAGACCTTACACCTCGGCGGGCGGGGAAAACCCCATTATTGCGCATGCGCACCCGCTGTCTACGGCACAGATATTTGATTTCAGAAGAATTTTAGCAGACTTTCTCCGGTTCGTCAAGCTTTTTTATAGACAAACTGCGCCTTCGGGCCGGATAGCCAGCACTGCGCAAGCATCGGTGCCAAATACCGCATCCATACGCCGCGCATACTCGGCCAGCAGCGTGTTGGGTACAAAGGAGAGCAGCGTACCCGCAAAGCCGCCGCCATGCACGCGGCATGCGCCCTGACCGGCCAGGATGCGCTTGGCGATAGCCAATCCCAGCGCGATGGGCTGCTCCTGCGGGAAAGCCCACACGTTTTGCAGCAGCATCCAGCTGCTGTCGCCCGACGAGTTGATTTCGGTAAAGAATGCGGGCAGATCATCACGGTTGAGCGCATCGACCTGCTGCTGCACGCGCTGATTTTCCGCGAAGAAATGCATGGCCCGCAGCAACGCACGATCGCCCACCTTGGCACGCAGCTTGGCGACATCGGCATCGACCTGCCCGGGCTCCACTTCGCGCAGCGCGCGCTTGCCGTAGCAAGCTGCCACACTTTCCATCTCGCTGCGAATGGAAGCATACTGATCGGTCAGGTCGCCATGGCTTCCGCCGGTATTGACCACGCATAGCGCGTAGCCCTTGGCCATGAAATCGTATTGCATGCCGCGCACGCTGGGCTGTTCGTGCCCGAAATCGATCTGCACCAGCCCGCCCAGCGAGCTGGCAGTTTGATCCATAAGCCCGCAGGGCTTGCCAAAAAACACGTTTTCCGCATACTGGGCGATCTGGGCGCGCTGCACGCCCGGCAGGGTCCAGCCATTGTAGAGCGCATCGAGAATCGCGGCGATGAGCACTTCAAACGCTGCCGAGGAACTGAGCCCGGAGCCGCGCAGCACGTTGCTGGTGACGACCGCCTGAAAGCCGCCCACCTGGTAGCCTAGCTCCTTCATGCGTGCGGCCACGCCGCGAATCAGGGCTGCGGTGGTGCCCTCCTCCGCTTTTTGCGGCACCAACTGCGCGGTATCGATGCGAAGAGGCGCATACCCCTCGCTGTGGATATTGATGATGCCATCGCCCGTCCTGCTGACTGCAGCCACGGTATCGAGATTGACGGCGGCCGCCAGCACACAGCCGTGATTGTGGTCGGTGTGGTTGCCGCCGATCTCGGTGCGACCCGGCGCGGAAACCAGCTCAATATCGTCGTGTGCTCCAAACGTTTTGGCGTGGCGGGCGATCAGCTGCTCATATCGCACCCGCTGCCGCGAGATCTCGCCCTCTCTAACGCCGTAAAGCTCCTCAAGCCTGCTCTCGCCCTCCGGCGATTGGAAATATGCCTTCCATTGGGATTCCGTGCGTTGATCCATCGCTTTCTTCCTCCCTCACGATACTTGCGGTTGGAGGCGGCGGCTTTTCGCGTATTGGTGCCCGCTGGCCTCTCGTCCCTCATTTTCCATGAGCCGATCCTTTTTGTCAAGAGTGCATTGCGTGAATTTTGCGTGAATTGCGTGCTTTTTCTCGCAAGCTGCTTGTATCCGGCACGCAATCCGAATATAATGGAGATGTAGTGCAAATGACGAGGAGGATTTCTATGCCGGATCGCGTAGCGCTCGCCCTGGAAAAGCTGCTTGCATTCGCCGAGGCAAATGGCCTGATTGCCGCCGAGGATCGCCCGTGGGCGCACAACCTGCTGCTCGATGTGCTCGGGTACGCGCAGCCCTTCGGGGGTTCCGCAGAATCATTCAAACCCTTGGGCGAGCTGCCCGCCACCGCTACCGCTATGCTGGAGGCGCTGTGTGACGACGCGGTTTCGCGCGGTGTTTTGGAGGATTCCGCCACGCGCCGCGAGCTTTTCTCCGCTCGGCTGATGGGTTTGCTCACCCCACCGCCCTCCGCTATCACCGATCGCTTTGCGCAAATGCGCGAGCATCAGGGAATTCAAGCCGCGACCGATTGGTTCTACGCGCTACAACGCGCCAACGATTACATTCGCGTCGACGCCATCGCGCGCAACCGACGCTTCGTGCACCCCTCCATCTATGGCCCGCTGGAAATCACCATCAACCTTTCCAAGCCGGAGAAGGACCCCCGCGACATCGCCGCGTTGCGCAATGCGCCCCAGGTCGGCTACCCCAAGTGCCTGCTCTGCATTGAGAACCAGGGCTATGCTGGCCGCCTGGATTTTCCGGCGCGCCAGACGCTGCGCATGCTGCCGCTGGAATTGCAGGGCGAGCGCTGGTATCTCCAGTATTCCCCGTATCTTTACTATCCCGAGCATTGCATCGTGCTCAACCATGAACACCGGCCCATGGCCATCGCGCGCGCCAGCTTTGCGCGGCTGTTCGATTTCGTGGAGCAATTCCCCCACTATTTTGTCGGCTCCAACGCCGATCTGCCCATCGTCGGCGGCTCGATACTAAACCACGATCACTTCCAGGGCGGCCGCCACAGCTTTCCCATGCAGGCCGCTCCGGTGTATGCCCGCACTGCTCACCCCAGCGCGCCGGGGATCCGTGCCGAGCTGATTGCTTGGCCTATGACCACGCTGCGTCTGCGCGGCGACAATGCGAACGCGCTGTGCGATTTGGCGGATCACGTGCTGCACACGTGGCGCGGTTACAGCGATGAGCAGGCAAGCGTGCTGCACGAAACTGAGGGCACGCCGCACAACACCATCACGCCCATCGCGCGCCGCGATGGCCGGGATGGGTACACGCTGGATTTGGTGCTGCGCAATAACCGCACCACCGCCGAGCACCCGCTGGGCATTTTCCACCCGCACGCGCCGCTGCACCACATTAAAAAGGAGAACATCGGCCTCATCGAGGTGATGGGCCTGTTCATATTGCCGGGTCGATTAATTGGCGAGCTCGACGCGCTAACCGGCTATCTCACCGGCGCGCGCTCCCTCACCCCTCCGCCCGAAGGCGATGCGCTGGAGCAGCACTGGCCGTGGATATCCGGCTTGGCCGCGCAAGTCGGCACGCAGAACTCCCCGGAGGATGCGCAGAAGCATCTGCAAGCCGGGTTGACCGAAGTATGCGCGCAGGTGCTGCACGACAGCGGCGTATTCAAGCTGGACGATGCGGGTGCGCAGGCGATGGGCCGGTTCCTGCATGCCGCCGGTTTTGCGGATATCACCTGGGCTTGACGACCTGCCTGCCCGCCACGCGAATCGCGCCCTCGTTTAGGTAGGAGCGGCTGCGGCACTGCATCAGCTCGGTCAGCCCCTTTGCATCCCGCGTATAAACCGCTTCCATGCCGCCCATGGCCTCGCCCAAGTGCTTGGCCAACAGGGCGGCCTTTCTTTTCTCGGAGCCCAATATCGAGGGGCAGGCAAAGCTCACCGCATAATCGCCGGGCCTTCGCTTCTCGCCGCGCCTACCCAGGATGAGCAGGTATCGCGGATTCTCGATGGGCGAAAGCAGCTCACGCAGCGCCGCCGCAAAGGCGGTTTTTTCGCGCAGGCTCCCTCCCGTCAGCGCACAGCTCACGCACCGGGCATCCGCGCCGCGCTCATCAAAGTACAGCGCCGCATCCTCCGAGGAGACGATGCCCGCTTCCCGCAAGCTGCGTAGCAAGCTCTCACCAAACGTACAAATGCTGTGCGCGGATGTGAAAAACCGGCGGATGCGCCTGTACGCATCCCACCCAATGCTGCCGCCGATGCAAACCAATCCGGCGACACACAGCATGCTCACCACGCTGTTCAGCATGAAAGGCAGCAGCGCGAGCCCCGCCGATGCAGCCACCATGCCCAGGGCTCCGATGCCCGTCCAGGTTTTGCGCCACAGCAGCTTTGTAGGCCGCACCGCCCGAGGTACCAACGATTGATCCAGCACTTCCGGGTGGTTATCCTTGGAATAAGCCTCGCTCCAGCGCACAGCCATCCCATGCCGATCGGCAGCGATGGCTAACGCTTCGCGGTTCATGCGTGCGATTCCCAGCTCGGTGAACGGCGGACGCAGGTTGTCCACCCGCTCAATGCCGTTACAGATGCCCGGTTTGCTGTATGCCGGGCCCAGGAACCCGGTGAATCTGCGCGCCAGCATCTCGTAATCCTTCGAGGGCTCGGCGGGAAGCAACGCCTCTTTTCCTTCGGTCTCAGCCTGAATGGTCGCCAAGTGCCAGATGTTCGCAGTCTTCCCCGGCTCTGCATGGTCAACGCGTATCGCCCGGCCCCGCATTTGGTTGGAGCGCACGAAACTGCTCGTCGCGCTGGCCAAGATCAGCGCGTTGACATATGGCGCATCCCAGCCTTCCCCGAGCAGCGCCTGCGTGCCCACCAGCACCTGTACGCCGCCACGCCGGAACACTTCGCCGACCATCGCCACCGCGTCCTTCAAATACCCGAACCGCATCACGCTGTACCCGGTCTTGCCGATGGGCTCTTCCTGCACCGGCACGAACCCTTGGCTGAGCTCCCGTACCTTCCAAGCCCCTGAACGCGGCAGTATCACCAGGCTTCCGGAGAGGGCAGCGATCTCCACCCGGTCGCCCAAGGCGCGGCGCAGGGTTTCGAAAATGGGCACCAGCCCGAGCACCTGGAACTCGGCGTCTCCGCCGATCGCCGGGAGCATCTCGCTGCGAATATGGTCGGTGAGCACCAAGAGGCGCAGCGAATCGCCCAATGCCTCCCATTCGCTTTGGGCAATGGCGACGATGCTCGCCAGCTTGCCCGCCGAAGAGATCATCGCCCGGTCGATGCGCTCGTCGCCGGTCAGCTTAACCTGCCCGTTCCGCAGCAGCGCTTCGCGGGCCAGTACGGCGCGCACGCTTTCACTCACCTCGGGCCGGAACATGGGCGCGGAATCCAGCATAAACTGGAACGCAACCTGGGCGACGCGCATGCTGAATATCGGGAGGCCGCCCGGCGAAACGAAGCGGCATTGCGCCTTGGGCAGTTCCAAGCCCTTGTGTCGTGCCAGGCTAAAAAGCGCAGTCATGCCCTCGGCATGCTCGAAGAGCCACCCCAAGTGCCGCTCCGGATCGTACAGGGCGGCGCAGCTGAGCAACGCGTCGGATACCGTGCTGCCCGCAAGCAGCTCCTGCACGCACCGCTCGGCGCGGGCCCCATAATCGCGAAGCACTGCGGCCTCCTGCGGCGTAGGGCTGTTCAAATAGACATAATCCTGATGCGGGCAGAGCGTTCCTTGCGCCACCAGCTGCGGCACAAAGATTTCCTCGTCGATCTCACCGCAGAGCGAAAGGTACCGGTTCCATTCGGCGGGCGTGGCATCGTAGGGCGGCGTGGCCGTCAAGGAGATCAGTTGCACGTCCCCGCGCTGCTCTGCAATGAATTCTTCGAGCGAGCGCTGCCATTCGTTGCGCAGGTGGTGCGCCTCATCCAGGCAAATCGTGCCGATGTTGGCGGCCCGCAGTGTGCGCATCAAATCGAATTCTTCGTATTGTATCTCGGTCTGCCCCAGCTCGTATTCGCCTTCCTCTCGCGCGGCAAAGCACATCCGTCGATAGGCGGCGTGCAGGTGCTGGTAGGTCGTGGCCGTCAGCAAGCTCGGCTTGCGGGGATCGACTGAAAACCAATCTTCCTTTTGAACCTCCGCTGGCAAAAAGTGCTCGAAAAACCGCGTGCTCCACTGCTGACGGATGGTAAGCGTCGGCGCGAGGATCAGTGCAGGTCTGCCCAATCGGCAGATCAGCTCCAGCCCCAGCACCGTTTTGCCGCTGCCCGGGGCGGCAACGATATGGATCTTGCCATCGCGCCTGTGCGTCTCCAGCCGGTCGAGCACCTGCCGCTGATAATCGCGAAATGCAGCCTGAAATCGAACGCTTTCGAAACCCTTCACGCCGCGCGAGGGAACCGGTTGCCGCATGCTTGCTCCTCCATAAAGTGGAATTTCGCATAAAGGGTCTTTCGCAAAGAAATTTTGCGGTTTCCCACATCGATTGGGCTTCGTAAGGTGTTTCATCGGAACCGTTGAAGAAATTTCGCTTTTCCTGTATACTTAGATTGAAAGAGGCTAACGAATTGTCTGCCGAAGCCGCCATAATCGCTGAAATCGCTTGAATCGTTTAAGGATAGAAAGGACTGCTATGCGCAATACGCAACCGAACCACGAGGACACCGCGCTGGTCGTGCAGCCGGATGAGGTCACCATCTCTCCGCCCACGCCGAAGCCGGAAAGCCGTATACTTACCGCCATCCGCAAGCCCGGAGCATACCTGAGCGGTGCTCTGCAGAGCATCAAGGGCCGCGACCTAGAGACGCTGGTGGAAGAATTCTCCGGCGATGTTTCGCTGGTGCTTGGCGGCCTGAGCGACGATCAAGAACGGCTGGGCCACGAATGCGATCGCCTTTCCAAGGAAAACGAGCGCTTGCGCACACAAATGATCGCGCTGGACAAGCGCATCAAGGAGTTGGAGAAGAAATCCAACACCCGCCCCGAGCGGGAAAGCCTGATCCGCCGGATTACCTGGCTGGCGATTGCGGTGTTCGGCGGCATGGGGCTGCTCTACATCATCAAGTTTTTGCTAAACTAAATTTTGCTGAACCGGATTTTACTGAATAAGTTTTTACCGAGCCAGAAGGAGGCATCACATGGCAACATATGAAGAATTGCGCGCGCGTTATCGCAAGCGTCAATGTGATACGCTGCTCGACACGATCACCGTCGGCCTGAGCTGCGCGGATGAAATGATGCTGGATTTGGGGCTGCTGGATGGCGTTGGCGATTCGTTGGATATGCTCAACGGCGTGTTTGGCGCGCTGCCCTTCCTGCTCATCGTGGCGGGTGAGGGATCGCAAGTGATGCTGGGCAAAAAGGCCGGGGCGGCGGCGGCCAAGAACGCCGCTTTCCGCGCAGTCAAAAGTGGTGCGGCCATGGCTGTGGGCGCAGGGGTCGCTATGGCCGTAGGCGGCATTGCAGCCATGCCTGCTGCCGTGGCTGTGCATTTGCTCTTTGAGCGGCACAAATCCCGTGCGCTGCTCAGCCGCCGCATGGAGAACCGCATCGAAGCCGTGCGGTTTCTGCAAACCAAGTGGTGCCCGGAATCGTCGAAGGCGCGCGAACCCATCGCGTCCGATCCCGAGCTTCGCACCCACTAAGCAGCAAGAAGCCCCGCGCGCCTCAATCTCCACCGCCGGTCAGGCACGTTTTGACCGCCAGCCTGCGCAGCGCAGGCAGCACAGCCCGGTGAGAAACCTTGCCCGCAAGCAAATTTTGCTCACAGCTACAGCATATTTCGAACCCTGCCACGCGCAGATTCGCGCCGTGCAATTCCCCGCAGATCAGGCAACTTTGTGTATTCAACCGCATTAGGTTCCCTCCTACCCTTTTCACAGCGCTCGCAAATTGTGCGCCTATGGAAGGGTACCCAATGTGTGTGGCTTGAATCATGGCTCGAAGCAAAAGAAGGCCTTGATTTTGCGCACTACGGGAGCCCCTCCCGATAGCCTATGCAAAAAGGCGACGCGCGTCCGAAAAAACGGACGCGCCTTTTTGTATGCGGTTTTTCCCAATAGGCCTATTCCCAATCCAGCAGGCCGATCGACTCCATGTAGGTCTGCTGCGCATCCATGTAGTCGTCGATCAACGCGCCCAGGCGCAGCGACTTTTCTTCATCCCAGCCCCGCTCCCGGGCGAGGCTGTCGAGTATATACTCGAACGCTTCGTCATCGTCGTAGTAGGCATCGCCCGCCATGCCGTCCCTGCCAATGGCGCCGGATTTTTGCATGTATTCCAAATCACACTCGATTGCGCGGCGTATCAGCGAATCGAACTGGTTAGCGAATTCCGGGTATAGCTTCCTATCCATGTCGGCGGCAATCGCCTTGGCCGCCTGCTCCACATCGTATCCTTGCACGAGCATCCCTCCCTGTGTTTCCTTCGTGAATCGTATGTTTACCGCGGAATACCGTGATCACTGCCCCTCGTTCTCTTCCTTGCGTTCCGCCGGGGCTTCTTCCGTTGTATCCGATGCCTGCGCCGGAGCATCCATCAAATCCTGCTCCGGGTGGAGGCGGCGGTAGCGCTTGCGCAGATGGGCGGCGCGCACGCTGTACACCCACCGCATCCTGCCCCGGTACCATTCGCTTAGCACGGTGCGCACCACGTAACGGTACGTGGGCGCATCCTCCTCCCGCAGGCGCGGGAACAGCCCCAGCACCACCGCGATGCGCAGCAGGCCGGAAAGCAGGAAGATGAGGTGATACTGCGTCCAGCCGATGTTCTGCAGCAGCGGCATGTTCGCAGCCATGCCGGTGAATACATTTTGCACCAGGACTCCGCCCAGCGCATTGCTCAGCGCAACGCCGCAGAGGTTGAACACCGCGAAGAACACGGCGATGTACATTGCCCGGTTCTTTTGCGAGGAAGCATTGAAATAAAAATTCTGCTGCGCGATATCGACCGGCGGCCAGAAGATGCCTCCGTTGATATTGGCCAACAGCAACAGCCACAGCGAGTTGGGCGTGATAAATACCCACAGGATGGGTGTGATCATGCAGACCCGCGCACAAAGCTGCAGGATCGCCTTATTGCCAAAGCGGTCCAGCGGCTTGCCCCAAAGCGGCACAGTTAACAGGGTAACGATGTTGGAGGTGATCTGGTTGGTAAGCGTGATCTGCGTGTACGACATGTGCAGATTGCCCAGCATGTGCACATTGAAGAACGGGGCCGCAATGTTCACCGAAAAAGTCCAGCAAGTGAAGTAGAACACCACGCGCATGAAGCTTTTATCGGCCAACACTTCGCGCAGCGAGGCCAGGAAGCTGGGCTGCTTTTCTTGATCCTCCGGCGTATACATGGGCGGGAATTGCACCCGGAAAAAGAATGCGATATCCCCCATGCCGGTGATTCCGGCTACGATCAGCGCAATCGTATAGCCCGCCGTGCCCAGCGCATCCACCAGGAACGATGCGGCCAGACCGCCCAGCAAGCCCGTTACCAGGGAGGCCGCCAAGCGCGAGGCGAAATAGCGGCCCCGAATGCGCAACGGCACGATGTCAGCCACCAGCGAAGTGTAGCCGACGGTTACGAAGCTATTGCCGATCGATACCGCCATGATGAATATGGAGACCAGCATCATCTGCGCGCTGTGCTGGCTGGCCGGAATGAAATATGGCACCAGCGCGATGGGTATCCAGAAAAAGCGGCCCAGCATGCCAAAGAAGATGAGGAAAAAGCGGCGCTTTTGGAAGCGTTGCATCCAATACGCGATCACGATTTGGATGGTGCTGGCCGCTACCGGCACCGCCGCGATGATGCCCAGCAGCAGGTCGTCGGCCTTTAGCACCTCGCGCAAGAACCCCGTCCATGCCGCGCCGCCTGTAATGAAGGCGCTGATCTGCCCCACCATCACCGCATAGATCACCAGCATCAGGTTTCGCTTCGTCACGTCATCCAATCCGCGCGAATCGAAAAACTCGATGTTTTTCACCCGTGAAAGTATCTGGCCCAGCGAGCGTGGCCGTGTGTGTAGCATATGCTCCAATCCATCCCCTCAAACGTACTGGGGTGCGCAGAAAACCAAGGATGTGCGAAAACGGCGGGCGTTGCTATTCCTCGGAAACGTTGGCCCGCTTCATGTGCTCCAGGTCAGCCGGAGCCGAATACGAATCGCGCACCGTGCGGCTCTTGTCGGCCGCATAGATGGCCGCCGCGCCGCTGGTGCCCAAATACATAACCGCAACCTCCAGTACAGCAGCTACTGCCGCAGTTGCGCCCAGCATGCCCGCGAGCAGCACCACCAGGCTTTGCGCCACGGCCAGCACCGCGTACAGGCACAGCACTTCACGCAGGTGCGCCCGCACAAAGCGCCAGGCCGCATGGACCGTCAGCATGAGCATTCCGCTCTGCCCCTGCTGGCCCTGCACCTCCTGCGTCATCCAGCCGAAATACACCACCTGCTGGGATACAAGGCCCAGGAAGGATACGATCAGCGCCAGCAACACCGCAAAGATGGCCTCGATTACCGCGCCCAGCAGCGGAATCCACGAAATCAGGGAGGCCAACGCAATCAGCATCTGGGAAACCACGCTGGATACGAACGAGCCCATTTGAGAGAGAATCATACCCACGAACGCCATCATTAGCAGCCCGCGCCACTGGCTGGCTTTTTCGCGCACCGTGTTGATCAACGGCACGGAGCCGCCCTGCAGCGTGGTGAGCTGAATGCGCGCCAGGGAAGCGAACATCACTGCGGCGCAAGCGATATTGCGCAGCAGCGATAGCACAAATGTGGACTGAGGTGCCTGCCACATCGCCAAGGTGGGAAGCCCCCACAGCAGGACGATCAGTATCAGCGGCTTCCACGGGTCCTTGCGGATGAGCTTCACCGCCGCCCGTGCATTATCCCCCACCTCCTGGGCGGCCTCCTTGCACCAAGACCAAGCGCTTGCGCGCTGCTCCTTGCCGAACACTTTATCGAAACGGTTGCCCAAATCCATCGCTCCTTTGCTCGCTATGCACCGTGCCCGGCTTTCGGGCTGAATGCAGTGTACACCCTTGCCATTCCCTTACCCAAATGCGCTGCCCATTTGTCGTGTATCGCTGATTACATCGTATTCCTTATTGTAGCGTATTTCTTATTGTAGCGTATTTTCCAAAGGCTAGCAATGGGCAAAGGGCCTGCGCTATGGATTAAATTCACGGGGTAAAATTTTCGGGGCCGAATTTGCGGGATCGAGCTCATGCTTGGTTCCCAGCTTGCCCGCAAAACCGCATAAACCCGTCCGCTTCCCGTTCTATCCCCTTCGCCCACTCCATACAGTGACGCAGGAGGGATTCTATATGCTGATCAACACAACGCGCGGCGCTCAACCGGCCGTGCCGCTCATGCCCGCCATTCCCACCGGCCTGACCGACGATGAGGTCGAACACGCGCGGGCCACCTACGGTGCCAATACGCTTACCCAGCAAGCCAAGCGATCCTTCTGGCGGCAGTATCTGGCCAGCTTTGGCGACCCCATCATCCGCATACTGCTGATTGCGCTGGGCGTGAACCTGGTGTTCCTGCTCAGCGCTTCCTTCAGCTGGTATGAGCCTGCGGGCATTGCGGCGGCGATCCTCATCGCCACACTGGTCTCCACCATTTCCGAATACGGCAACGAATCGGCCTTCGAAAAGCTGCAGAGCGAGGCGGCCCGCATCCGCTGCAAGGTGCGCCGCAGCGGCGCGCTGACCGAGGTGCCCATCGACGAGGTGGTGGTAGGCGATATCGTGCTGCTCCAACCCGGGGATCGGGTGCCCGCCGACGGTATGCTGGTGCAGGGCTCGCTGGATGTCAACCAATCCGCGCTCAATGGCGAAAGCCGTGAGGCGCATAAGCATCCTTCCAGCGCTACCTCGCGCGTGGACGATTTCTCTTCGCGCAACCGGCTCTTTCGCGGCTCGGTGATTACCGGCGGCGAGGGCACGCTGCACGTGCTCTCCGTAGGCGATAACAGCTTTTACGGAAAGCTGGCGCATGAGGTGCAGGAGGATACGCGCGATAGCCCCATGCGGGTGCGGCTGAACAGTCTGGCAGGTTCTATCGCCAAGTTTGGGTATATCGGCGCGGTGGCCACGGTGCTTTCCTACCTCTTCTACGAGCTGGTGATCGAAAACGGCTTTTCGCTCCCCCGCATCGTGCTGGAGGTGCTTTCGCCCGGCCACCTGCTCAGCTCGCTGGTGCATTGCGTGATGCTCGCCATGTCGGTGATCATCATGGCGGTGCCCGAGGGACTGCCGATGATGATCACCGTAGTGCTCTCCGCCAACATGAAGCGCATGCTGCGCGACAACGTGCTGGTGCGCAAGCTGGTGGGCATCGAGACTGCCGGAAGCCTCAACCTGCTCTTTACGGACAAGACGGGCACGCTGACCCAGGGCCAACTCTCCTTGCAAGGCTTCGTGGATGGCACAGGCCGCCTATACCGCGATTTGACGGCGCTGGCGCGTCAACCCGGGTTGCGCACCCTGGTGTACGCGGGCATGGTCTACGGCAATGCCGCTTCCCTCGGCAGCGAAGAGGGCGCGCAGAAAGCCATCGGCGGCAACGCAACCGACCGCGCGCTTCTGGAGGCCGCGATGGGTATGAGCGTGGAGCTGGGTACGGTGCGCGCCGAAACCGTTACCCCCTTCGATTCGGCGCACAAATTCTCGGTGGCCAAGGTGTCGGGCGGGCTCAACAAGGTGCTGGTCAAGGGTGCGCCCGATCGCCTTTTGCCGGTATGCAACCGCTTCATCGCGGCCTCCGGCGAATCGCAAATGCTAACCGCGCCGCAGCGTACCGCGCTAGAGGAGCAGATGAAGACGCTGGGCGGCAAGGCCGTGCGGCTCATCGCGCTGGCGGTGAGCGAGCACCCCGCGCAGCGCGGCTCCCTGCCCGAGGGATTGACACTCATCGGCCTGGTTGCGCTGCGCGACGCGCTGCGCCCCGAAGCGGCCGAAGGCGTCGCGCAAGTGACGAAGGCCGGGGTGCAGGTGGTGATGATCACCGGAGATAGCCGCGATACCGCCGTAGCCATCGCGCGCGAATCGGGCCTGATGACCGATCCGGCGCACCTGGCCCTCACCTCCGACGATTTGGCCACGCTGGACGACCGAACGCTGACCGCCGTTCTGCCCAAGCTCCGCGTGGTGGCGCGCGCGCTGCCCGGCGACAAAAGCCGCTTGGTGCGGCTGGCGCAGCAGGCGGGCATGGTCACCGGCATGACCGGGGATGGCATCAACGATGCGCCCGCGCTCAAGTTGGCCGACGTGGGCTTCGCCATGGGCAGCGGCGCAGAGATCGCCAAAGAAGCCGGAGATGTCGTAATCCTGGACGACAACTTCGCCTCGATTGGCAAGGCAATCCTCTATGGGCGGACGATCTTCAAGAGCATCCGGAAATTCATCATCTTTCAGCTCACCGTCAACCTGTGCGCGGTGGCGCTGGCCGTGCTCGGTCCGTTTTTCGGCATCGAAACACCCATCACCGTGCTCCAAATGCTTTGGATCAATATGGTGATGGACACATTGGCCGGGCTGGCCTTCAGCGGAGAGCCGCCGCTAAGCGAATACATGGCCGAACCGCCCAAGCAACGCAACGTGCCCATACTGAACAAGTACATGATGGGGCAAATCCTGTGCACCGGGCTGTACACCATGGCGCTCTGCCTGTTTTTCCTGGTCACAGGCTTCGGGCTGACCGGAGGCGCTGGGCTCGATTATCGCCTGACCGCATTCTTTGGTCTGTTCATGTTTGCGGCCATATGCAACGCGGTCAACGCACGAACGCACCGCTACAATCTGCTCCACCACCTGCCCAGGAATGTGCTGTTCATGGGTGTCATGGGCCTGGTGCTGCTGATTCAGGTCGGCATGCTGTTCCTGGGCGGCACGCTGTTCCGCGTCACGCCCCTCACGCCACGCGATCTGGCCTGGACGTTGTGTCTGGCCGTCACCGTGTTCCCGGTCGACATGGCGCGCAAGGCGCTCTGCCGGAGGCTCGGCTGGATGGAGCCTGGGGTCTAGGCCTCGCGCTCGGCCTTGCGCAGCACGCCGAGCGCCGCCTCAATCTCCTCTTGGCGCGAAAACAGGTGCGCGTAGGGCTCGAGGATCACCGGACCCTCGTACCCTTGCGCGCGCAGCGCACGGAACAGGGCGACAAAATCGAATTCCCCCTGCCCGGGCAGACAGAGCGCGCCGCTCGCATCCACATCGCAGACGTGGACGTTGACCAACCGATCGGCCATCACGGGCAGGAAATCCAGCGGATCGATGCCGATGTGCAGCGACTGCTTAATGTCCAACACAAAGGAAATCTCGGGCACAGCCTGCCGAACCTCGGCCGCGTGCTCGGGGCGGGACATCTGGCAATACCACACGTTTTCCCAGGCAAAGCGCATGCCGAACGCACGCGCCCGCTCGCACAGCAGGCGCACCGTGTCTGCGTGCGCTTTCATGTTGGGGCTGATGCCGCGCCGGTGCAGATCGGGTATGCCGTGAAACACGTAGGTACCCGCACCCAAAACCTGTCCGGCGGCGAGCACACGCTCGAAGGTCTGTAACGCATCAGCGCGCTGCCGGGGTGATCTGCCGAAAAGCGCGCTCTCGAACTGCGTGCCCAGGGGGTGTACGGAGCGTGCGGGCAATGCGCCGAGCACGCGCTTGACGATGCCACCAAACTCCGCGCCGTACTCGCTGCCGCATTCCAAAAAAACCTCGCAGCAATCGAGGTTCATCGTCGAAAGCAGGGCCCCCGCCTCCTCGGTTTCGAGCCGGCCATAGTACGCCGCGGTCGTCAGCCCAATCAGCAACGCCATTCCTCCCCTTTTACCGCGCAGCCCACCCTGCGGATAGAGAATGATTCCCACCCCAAAGTTCGCATGCCTTGTATGCACGCAAAGCAATTCATACGATGCTGCTTTTTAGTATACGCCGAATGTTTCCAGCGTGCAAGTTTGTCCAGCATTTGGCGCATTGTGCTTCCATCCATGCGCCTCTATACTGAGCACATCCATAGACCCGTGAATGGAGAAGCACATGGAGGTGAGGCGCGGTGCGACGCTTTGCGCATGGGGGCAAACGCCTGCTCTTTTTACTGCCGGCTCCGCTTGCGCTGCTCGCGCTGCGCATCGGCGCACTGCATCCCGAATGGATTGAAACCCACTTTTCGCGAAAAATCTATCCGCAGTGGGCGACGCGCTTGAGCCGCTTGACCGCAATATGGCAAGGCCCGCTGGCGGAAAAGCTGTTGCTGCTCGTCGTTGCTTGCTTTGGGATTTGCCTGCTGACGCGCGTCATTCAATCGCTGGTGCGACGGGAACCCGCGCCTATGCTACGCTGCTTGTACCGAACGATTTGCGGTCTAGGTGCGCTTTACGCAATCTTTGTGCTATCGTGGGGGCTGCACTTCGCGCGCCTGCCCTTTGCGGAGGCGAACCAGCTGGAGGTGCGAGTCTCAGATGCCGAGGAGCTTTCCGCGCTCTGCAACGCACTGCTAGACGATGCGCTGGTGTTGCGCGCCCAGGCGCAGGTCGATTCATGCGGTTCGTTCGCGCTGAGCGAGTCCTTGCCCGAAATGCTGCAGAGGATTCCTCTAGCGTTCGATGCGCTAGCCCAACAGTATCCGTTCATGGCCGGGCAATACGCGCCGCCCAAGGCCGTCGGCTACAACATGGCGCTCAGCGAAATGCAGATCATGGGCATCTACATTCCCTTCACAGGCGAAGCACTGCTCAATCCCGGCATCCCGGCCACGCAGCTTGCGCACACCGCTGCGCACGAAGCGGCCCACCAGCGCGGCTTTGCCCGCGAGGCCGAGGCTGATTTTGTAGGCTACCTGGCCTGCAAGGCCTCCGATGATCCGGCGCTGGCCTACAGCGGCACGCTCACCATGCTGCGCTACGCGGCGCTTTCACTCAGCGAGGCCGATCCGGAAGCGTATTCGAAGCTGGCAAGACGCTTCTCGGAGGATATCGATAGGGATTACGCGCAGCAATACGCCTACTGGCAGTCATTCGATACGCCCATTGCCGGGTTGATCAGCTTGACAAATGAGCGCTATCTGCGCACCTTTGCGCTTAAAACTGGAGAACCGACGCAGCTCGGCGATGTGGTGGCTTTGTTGCTGGCGCACTTCCGGCAGGAACACGAGCATTGATGATGCCCTAGGACATGCAGCGCGAAGGTCTAGGGCGACCGCGAAGCCTTGGCCGCTCCTCGCAAAGGAGCGAAATCTCTTGCTTTTCAGGGGTATTTCGCCCTCACGGTCGACCAAATGGCTTTGCGGTCGCCCTTTGGAAACCTTCGCCGCCCATCCCCATTCTACTTTGCTTTATGATTTCACCCTAAAAGGGCTTCTTTGGGTTGACTTGCACGGTGCATTATGCTATAGTGCATCCGGTAGAAAAAGCTTTGTGTGAGCTTAGGCCCATCAGGTTTTGTGAAAGCCCCCTGTGGGGCTTTCTGCATGTCTTTCACAAATTCCCGCATGCAACCGCTGCTCAATTCAAAGGAGGTTGTCCCATGGTAATCCAGAACCAATATGATGCAATCATCATCGGCGCGGGCCCTGCCGGTATCTTCACTGCGCTGGAGCTCACCGAGCTGCGCCCCGACCTGCGCCTGCTGATGGTTGATACGGGCCGCGCCATCGCCAAGCGGGCCTGTCCAGCGCGCGTCACCGGCACCTGCGTGCACTGCAAGCCCTGCGCAATCGTGCATGGCTGGGCAGGCGCGGGCGCTTTTTCCGATGGAAAGCTTTCGCTTTCCGACGAGGTGGGCGGCCACGTCGCCGATTACCTTGGCCACGAGGAGGCGCAGGCGCTCATCGAGCATGCGGACAAAATGTATCTGCGCTTTGGCGCGCCCGAAGCCGTGCACGGTCTAGACGATCAGAAGGTTTCGGAAATCGCCTACCTGGCACAGCGGCACAATATACAGCTGGTTCCCTGCCCGGTGCGTCACTTGGGCACGGAGAACGCGGGCGTGGTGCTGGCCGCCATGCACGATTTCCTGGTGGCCAACACGCAAACCACCTTCTCCGAGCTCACCGACGCGCTGGAGATTCTGGTGGAGGATGGCAAGGCAGTAGGCGTACGCCTGCAGCCGCGCGGCAGCGAGCCCATCGTCGTGCACGCACCGCAGATCATCGCCGCCCCCGGTCGCGGCGGCGCGGCTTGGCTCTCTCAGCAAATCCGCCTGCTCGGCCTACCCACGCAAAACAACGAAGTGGACATCGGCGTGCGCGTCGAGGTGCCCAATGTGATCATGGATCACCTCACCCAGCACCTGTACGAGGCCAAGCTGGTCTACTATGCCGATACGTATGAAAACAAGGTACGCACCTTCTGCATGAATCCCGGCGGCGTGGTTTCCGAGGAGCACTACGAGGGCGGCATCGCGGTGGTCAACGGCCATAGCTACGGCGATCCGGCATTGCGCACCGGCAACACCAACTTCGCCATTTTGGTTTCGACGCGCTTCACCGAACCGTTCGATCAGCCCATCGAGTACGGCAAGTATATCGCCCAGCTGGGCAACATGCTCACCGGTGGGCCGATCATGGTGCAGCGCCTGGGCGATTTGCTGCGCGGCCGCCGCACCACCCCCGACCGGCTGGCGCGCTCCACCACCCGCCCCACGCTCAAGACTGCGGTGCCCGGCGATCTTTCGTTCGTGCTGCCGCCGCGTCACCTAACCTCCATCATCGAAGCGCTAAAAGCATTCGATAACGTGGCCCCCGGCCTATACAGCAAAAACACGCTGCTCTACGGCGTGGAGGTAAAGTTCTATTCCTCGAAGGTGCTGGTCGATAACAATTTCGAAACCGGTATTCCCGGCCTGTACGCCATCGGCGACGGCGCGGGCATCACCCGCGGACTCATGCAGGCTTCGGTCACCGGCATCAAGGTCGCGCGCGCTATTTCCGAACGATATAAGTAGAGTTTATGGGTTATTGGCCCCTGCACTTTTGCTGATTCGATCAGCTACGCAGGGGCTTTTTTGTTCTTTCATCCATCACGTGCTATTTTCTTTTCATCGTTGTTTCCCAAAAGTGTCTCGCTGTAATGAATGTATTTTTATGCAATATAGTGTATGTTCCGTCCAGATTCCGCACCCGAAAGCACTATGCAGAAACGACCTTTTTTCTTCTCCCAAGCGCAAGATAGTGCAAGTAGTGGAATGGACTGCTTCTTTGCGCAACAACATTCCTATATATGCGCTCACTTTCTTGTTGATTTACAAAAATGCATGGATCGCTCTTGCATTTTTCTTGGGACAATATTCCACAAAGCCATATTGTCAAACGCAACAAGTTGATGTATATTAGCCGTGAGGCACTACCCATTCACAACGAAAGGAGGGTCGCACATGTCAGAATTAAGCTGCATCGTGGCAATGCTGATGGTCACCATCATCGTTACGTTGTTCATCGTCATTTACGGGAA
This sequence comes from Eubacteriales bacterium, assembly GCA_031553615.1. Lineage (GTDB taxonomy): Bacteria > Bacillota > Clostridia > Christensenellales > Aristaeellaceae > WQXF01. The sequence goes on along the minus strand of JAVBLJ010000022.1, from coordinate 54,879 downwards.
ACCAATCCGTCTCCGCTTTAAATGGGATAACGGCGGAGGCTCGAAAGCAGAGCTTGACGCGGAGTATGGGCAAGAGGACAAAAAGAACAGCACCAGTGCTCACAACACCGGTGCCGTACTCCCCGGCAACAAGGCCAAGGATTCCTGAGCAGCCCCTTGAGAGACTACCCACTGTATGATACTACGAACATCCGTTCCTTGTCAAGCGCGTGCCTCGCATATAGGATTGCCGAGCCTCGCATATAGGATTGCCGAGCTCCCTCGGCAATCCTTATGTTGCCGAATCAGCCTTGTTTTTCAGTGCCCTCTCCGCCCAAGGAAATATCTCGCGCGCGATGTCCGGGTAGGTCATGCGCTCAGGCAGGCCATCGAACAGCGCGGTGCGGGCCATCTCGCTGCCCGGCGGCAGTTCGCCGCACTCCTCGATCTGCGCCAGAAACACTTGCCCATTATCGTGCGTGATGTGTTCAACCTCGTGGGGCTCAAAGCACGCCCAGTAATCGCACACCGGAACCAGGGTGAAGCGCGTAGCGCCTGTCTCCTCGAAGAGCTCGCGGCGCGCCGCATCCAGCGGCGATTCCCCCGCTTCGATATGCCCGCCCGGCGCTTCCCACGTGGAGCGCGCGGCATGCTGACTAAAAAGCCACTGCCCTTCGTGGCGCGCGAACACCACCACGTACTTATACATCCTCAAAAACCCCAGTGGATAAGCCGTGCTCTTCACGGTTTTACCCCCTTCTGCATCAAGGCATGATCGGGGCTTCGGCGAGCAGGTTGCCTTCGGCCTCCGCCGCCAATTGCGCATGCACCGGCTCCTCATCCCGCTTGGGCATGCGCCGTGCGCGCCACAGGTACCAGATCAATATGATAACGCCGCGCATCGCCGCAGTGATAGAAATCCCCCACCACGCGCCGTTGAGGCCCAGCGAAGTGGAGGCCAGCAGATAGGCGAGCGGCACGCGCAGCACATTGCTGGCAATCGAAGCCACGGCGGGCGGCATCGTCTTGCCCATGCCGCGAAACGCGCCTCCGGCCACGCTCTCGAAGCAGGTAGCGATTTGGCAGAGCGCCAGAATTTTCAGGTACACGTCGCCCATGTCCTGTATCACGGTTTCGCGCACGAACACCGAGTAAAGCAACCTGCCGCCAAAGAACAGCAGCACGGTGATGATGACCCCCCAGATTGTCATGGCCAGCAGCGATATGCGGAAGCCCCGGTGGATGCGCGTCCACTTGCCCGCGCCATAGTTTTGGCCCACGAAGCTGGTCACCGCCGTACCGAATCCGCCGCCGATGAGCCAGGATAGCGATTCGATCTGCGCGCCCACGCGCTGCACCGCCACCGCATTGCCGCCAAACGAAGCGACGAGGCGGGTGGTCGCCATAGCGAGCAGGGTAAACAGCATGCTCTCCAGCGCGGTCAGCGCGCTCCAGCGAACGATTTGCAGGGCCTTCGGCCTATCGGGCTTGACCCAAAACTTGAAGGATGGAAAAGGCCTGGCGCGATGCTTTTTCAAAAACACCACAAACAGCGCGCACACGATCATCTGCGCCAGCACTGTTGCTACCGCCGCGCCAATGATGCCCATCCCGGCTACAAATATGAACAGCGGGTCGAGGATCATGTTCAGGACCAGGCCCACCGCATTGGCCCAAAACGAGAGCCGTGAGTTGCCGGAGCCATTGAACATGCCGGTAATCGAAGCGCTCACATAGGTAAAAGGGATACCGATACCGACCACCGAGAGGTAGGTGGCCGCGCTGCTGACCAGCCCCTCTTCCTTCATACCGAATACGCTGATCAGCGGTTTGTTAAAAAGGATCATCAAAAGCCCGTAGCCCACGCCCAGCGCCACAGCCCACAGGAATGAATTCTGCGCATAGCCCTGCGCAGCAGCATAGTCTCTGCGCCCAAAGTTCTGCGATACGCCGATCTCCGCGCCCAAGCGCCCGATCAGCAGCAGCGCCATCGAAAGCCAAAGGTACATGCCGGATGCGCCCGAAGCTGCCACCGCCTCGCTGCTCACGCCCTGACCCAGCCAGAACATATCGGTGAGGTTGTAGGCCATCTGCATGAAGGAAGTGCCCATAATGGGAATGGCCACCAGCAGCAGTTTGCGCAGGATACCGCCCTCGGTAAGGTCGTAGGTCTTGTGTCCACTCATTTGAATCCTTCTGTTCCTTCCCTGCCCGTTCGCTATACGATCCGGAAATTGTGATGCTCCAGTGCTTCAATGACCCGGCCCACGTGGTCGCGGTCCTGGGTTTCCAGCACCAACTCCACCAGCGCAAAGCCGATGCCCGCATCCATGTGTGCCCGGTCGTGCTGGATGGAGACCACGTTGGCCTCGCAATCGGATACGATCTTCAAAAGGCGGTTGAGCCGCCCCGGTTTGTCTTCGATAATGGTGCGAATTTTGGCGCGGCGGCCCGCTTTGAGCAAGCCCCGGTCGATGATGTTGGAGAGCACTGTCACATCGATATTGCCGCCGGAGAGGATGGCGGCAACCTTGCCCGCGCAGTGGAACTTTTCGCCCATGATGGCCGCTACCGCCACCGCGCCCGCGCCTTCGGTCACGATTTTGCATCGCTCCATCAGGAAGAGGATGGTCTGTGCGATCTCATCATCGTCCACGGTTACTACCTCGTCCACCAGCTCGCGGGTGATCGCAAAGGTTTCCTTGCCCGGGGTTTTGACAGCGATGCCATCGGCAATGGTGCTGGCGCGAGTGAGCGTCATCACCCGCCCGGCCAGGAGCGAAGCGCTCATGCTGGCTGCGCCGCTGGCCTCCACACCGATGACGCGGGTCTGCGGACGCATCGCCTTGACCGCCACCGCGACCCCGGCAAGCAACCCGCCGCCGCCCACCGGCACCACGATGGCGTCCAGATCGGGCACATCCTCGAGCACTTCTAGGCCAATCGTGCCCTGGCCGGCGATCACCAGCGGATCGTCGAACGGATGGATGAAGGTCGCGCCGCTCTCCTGCTGCAGCGCGACCGCCTGCTTGTACGCATCGTCATATCCATCGCCGTGCAGCACCACCTTTGCGCCCAGCGCGCGGGTGGCCGTGACCTTAGCCAGCGGTGCGCCTTGCGGCATCACAATGGTAGCGGGCACGTGAAAACTACGCGCTGCCAGCGCTACGCCCTGCGCATGGTTGCCCGCCGAAGCAGCGATGACGCCGCGTGAGCGCTCCTTTTCGGTCAGCCCGGCAATCTTCACGTAAGCGCCGCGCACCTTAAAGGAGCCGGTCTGCTGCAATGATTCCGATTTTAGGAAAATTTCGCGCCCCTCGTCGCTTAACACCCGAGAAGGCACCAGATCGGTCTTGTGAATCACCCCGTGCAGCACCTGCCTGGCACGCACCACATCCGCCAACGTTACCTGCATTGCGCTTCCCCCTATGATTGCGAATGATCGGATGGCGATCCATCCGCCCGCGTAAGATCGTACAGCATGATTCCCGCCGCTACCGCCGCATTTAGGGACTCCGCTCCGCCATGCATTGGCAAGCGAAGCCGGTGCGTCGCCTCCGCCGATACCGCATCCGAAACGCCCTCGGCCTCGCTGCCAACCACCAGCACCTGCCGGAGCGGAAGCGGCCCGCGCGCAAAGAAATCCTGCCCCTCGAGCTGGCTGCTGAGCACCGCATAGCCTTCTGCGCGCAGCTCGGCTAGCCGTGCCGCCAGATCGGGCACGCTGTGAATCGGCACGCGAAAGATGGAGCCCATCGTGGCCCGGAGCGCCTTGCCGCCGAACACATCGGCGCAGGTGGGGCCCAGCAGTACGCCTTCAAAGCCAGCCGCATCGGCGGTGCGCACAATGGTGCCCACGTTGCCCGGATCCTGCACGCCGTCCAGCGCCACCAGCCGCCGCCCTGTGCGCTCCTGCGGCAACGGGATATCCACTGCCGCCACGATGCCCTGCGGGGTCTTGGTGTCGCAGAGCGCTTCGAGTACATGCCTGGGTGAAGCAATGAGTGTTGCGCCCGATGCACACAGCGCATCGATTAGCCGCGCATAGTGCACCGCCTTCTCCTCTTCCACTACCACGGTCCGGACGATGGTGTGGGCCAGCGCTTCTTCCACCATCTTGCCGCCCTCCACCAGGAATCGCCCCTCCGTGCGGCGCTGTTTGCGCTCCTGCAGGGCGCGCAGCGCGCGGATTTGCGCATTCTGTAGGCTGGTCACCGGTTGCATGGATCACCCTCCACTTGCTTGCGTGCTCAATGCGAATGGCCCTATTATAGCGCATACGCGTGGCGAAGAGAAGCCCTTCGCCCCTCTCCGAAAAGAAAATCCGAAATGGAAAGCCAAACAGAAAAGCCGAGCAAACCCAAATAAAAGGGCGCAAGCTTTCGCCCACGCCCAGGAATGCAGGAAAGCTACTCGATGATCTTGCCTTCGTACAGCGGGAACTTGACGCAGAGCGCTTCGACTTGCGCGCGCACCGGCTCGACTGCGGCATCACCCTCACGGGCAATGCGCGCAATAAACCCGGCAATCTCGCGCATTTCGGGCTCGCGCATGCCGCGGCTGGTCACCGCCGGGGTGCCAATGCGGATGCCGCTGGTCACGAACGGGCTGCGCGTCTCAAAGGGAATGGTGTTTTTGTTGACGGTGATGTTGGCCTGACCCAGCCGCGCTTCCAGCTCCTTGCCGGTGACATCGAAGCGGGTGAGATCCAGCAGCATCAAGTGGTTGTCGGTGCCGCCGGAGACCAGGCGGACGTCCAGCGCGGTCAGCGCGCCAGCCAGCGCCTTTGCGTTGGCGACGATCTGCTTTTGGTAGGCGGCGAACTCGGGCTGCATCGCCTCGTGGAAGGAGACCGCTTTGGCGGCGATGATGTGCATCAGCGGGCCACCCTGGGTGCCAGGGAAGATCGCTTTATCGATGGCCTGCGCATACTCGGCCTTGCACAGGATCATGCCCCCGCGCGGGCCGCGCAGGGTTTTATGGGTGGTGGTGGTTACAAAATCGGCGTACGGCACCGGGCTGGGATGCTCGCCCGCGGCGACCAGACCGGCGATGTGCGCCATATCGACCATCAGCAGCGCGCCCGCCGCATCGGCGATGCTGCGCAGCCGGGGAAAATCGATGGTGCGCGAATAGGCCGACGCCCCAGCCACAATCAGCTTGGGCTTGATCTCCAACGCTTGCTGCTCCAGCGCATCGTAATCCACGGTTTCGGTTTCGTGGGTGACGCCATAGGCGACAAAATTGAAATATTTGCCTGAGATGTTGACCGGGCTGCCGTGCGTCAGGTGTCCGCCGTGCGAAAGGTTCATGCCCAGCACGGTGTCGCCGGGCTGCAGCACGGCAAAGTAGACTGCCATGTTGGCCTGCGCACCCGAATGAGGCTGCACGTTGGCATGATCCGCGCCGAAGAGCTGCTTGGCCCGGTCGCGCGCCAGATTTTCCACCACGTCAACCTGCTCGCAGCCACCGTAATACCGCTTGCCGGGGTATCCCTCCGCATATTTGTTGGTCAGGTGAGTGCCCATAGCGGCCAGCACCGCTTCGCTGACAAAGTTCTCCGAGGCGATTAGCTCGATGTGCGCGCGCTGACGGCCCAGTTCCGCCTCCAGTGCGGCGGCAACGGCAGGGTCGACAGCACGTACGGCAGCGATATCAATCATGATTTGCTCCCCCTTTGCATGATTTTGGATGTTTTCTTGCATTACTATACGAGAAGATAGTATATCCGTTCCCGCTCTTTTTCGCAAGTGCTATAACGCACGCCGCGCATTTTCTGCTTCCTCATCGCCAATAGCGTGGTCGCTATAGCGCGCCCGATCGTAGCTTTCTGCAAGCAACGTAGCGTCTGCCTGCTTTATGGGCAGACCGTGCCGGAAGGATTCCTGTGCGGTGGCGCTGCCGGGTACGTCGCGGGTGGAGGAGCGCAGGCGGGCATACACGCTGCGTACCCGCTCGCGATTGTCCATATCGCGCCAAGGGCGCGGCGGACGCAAGCGAGCGGCCAGCTTGCGCGCCCGCATCGCGACGCGGGTGCTCCATTCGCTCCAGCCCGATAGCTCCTCCGCCTCATCGGTGTACTCGCCGCTCAGCATGCCGAAGTACTGCGAAAAAAAGGTGCGCAGCTTTTCCATTATGCGCCGCAAAAACTTGGGGATGCGTGTGAGCAGGAAGATCAGCAGCGCGGCCAACGCGGCATAGGCCAGCACGAGCACGATTTTTTCCGCTATGACCCAGAAGAGCGCAGGTTCAGCCGCTTCCACAGACATGGTGAAATCCTGAGCATTCTGCGCGATCCCTTCCGTCATTGGTTCCTGAGCAGGCTGGAGCAAGGCCAACAAGGCTACGATGACCTGCACCACGGTGCGCGCCACCGCAATGGCCCCATCCATCAATCGGCGGTATTCCGCAATCACCAGCCCCAGCACCAACAATGCGGCGCATAGCACCAGGTTGCCCATTCGCATGCTGCGCGCGGGGCGCTTGCCGCGCGCGACGCACTGCTCGCGCAGGTTGGTTGTGTTCATATGGCAAAGGTAGCAGGCCAGGTACGCGAACGCCAGCCAGAACAGCGTGGACACATAGGGTTGATTGCGCGCCACCACGCCGCAAATCAAGTGAATCGCAAAGCCCGCGAACAAAACGGTGCTGTGCCCTCCCGTTGCGCAGGCGACGAGCAGATAAACCGACAGACCCGCGCAGCCCGCCGCATACAGCACGCTGGCCGGAGAAACGCCCTGACCGCTCGCGACCAGTGCGGCCACCGCCAGCGCGATGCTCCCCAGCGGAAGCACGACGCCCATCAGGTAACGCATCCTTTTCAGAAGCAGGCTGGCCCCCAGTGCAAGCACGCCGCAAAGGCCGGGCACAGCAAACAGTAACGCCGGACTCGGCGGCGCAATGCTGTGCACGATCAGCACGAAGGGTGGCGCGAAGGTCAGCCCCAGCAACAGCAGCAGGAATGCCCGGCGTGGCAGTTCACGCAGAGGTGCGCCGTTCATCGGCCTCACCTCCGTTCAAGAGCTGCATTGCCACGTTGTGCCCCCGCATGCGCAGAGAATCCAGAGCGCGCTCGATGTTGGGGCTGCTGTAGGCGGATAGCACAAGGATATCGGCATCGGCCGGGGGCGAAAGCCGTTCGAGCAAGGTGTAGAAGTTGAGTGCGCGCCGCAGCGTGATGCGCGCGCACAGCGAAAGTAGCGCGTCGCCCTGGGCCCGCGAACGCATCGGCGCCAGGTACACGCATTGATTCTCCACGGCCTTGGTATCGGTATTGGCGGTCAACCCGGCCTCCGCGCCGCTTTCCAAGGCTTTCACGCAAAGCGTCGCCGCCAGCGAAACCGCGTTCTCTACCACGCCCATCTGCATAGGCGAAAGATTATCCCACTGGTTTTCGGCCAACTGCACGTTCAACACCACCAGCAGCTTAGGGTCGGCGGTAAAGTCGAAGGTATTGACCAGCAACTCGCCCGCCCGCGCTGTCGCCCGCCAGTTGATCTGACGAGGCACATCGCCGGGGCGGTAGGTGCGGGTGCCGTTGGTCAGAAACGGATCGGGTAGTATGTATCGCTTCACCAGCACGTCGCCCAAAAAGCGGCGGCACATCGACGGAATCTCCGCATCGCGCAGCAGACGAGGGTAGACTTCGAGCACCGCACCAGTATCCTCCTGCCGCGTATTGGCGCTCATGCCAAATAGATCGCCCGAGGTGAGCGTTACCGAAGCCGCGCTAAAAAATCCGCGCTGCAATGCAATCACCGCGTGCCTGCGTGTCACCCGCGAAAAGCCGGGCAGAAAAAAGAGGCTGCGGTGGTACATGTCGCCATCGATCGTGTGCTCATCGCTATGAATATCGCCACGCCCCTCCTGCTCTCCCATTCCGAAGCACAGGTGCGGCGATATGCGGGATTCGGTCCGCAGCCACGGAATGGGCAAGGGCCGCCGGTTCTCCAGCGTTTCAATCATGTGCAGCCGATCTCCGGCATGCACGCTGGTACGGCTAAAGGTGCGCTTATACGCAAGCGAGCGCATGCCCAAGCGCCGAAAGAGGATGGATTGCAGCGCACACAGTGCCAGCATGACCAGGAACAGCCACAGTATCCGCATGCTCCGCCCTCCTTTCGAACGATACAACGATACGCCACCGCTCAGCATGGTCGCCTCAGGCTTCGGTGGGCACCGGCGTGGTGTCCAGCACTTCGCGTAGCACCGATTCTTGCGCATCGGATTGCCCGAACGCGCCGCGCACGATCAAGCGGTGGGAAAACACAGAGACCGCTAGCTGCTTCACGTCGTCCGGCGTCACGAAATCCCGACCGTCCAGTGCCGCGCGCGCCTGCGCACAGCGCATGAGCGCCAGCATACCACGTGTGCTCGCACCCAGCTGTACATCGCGGAAGCCGCGCGTGCGCTCGGCAAGCGCCACAATGTAGCCGCGCACCGGCGTCGAAACCTGCACGGTGCGGCAAAGTTGCTGCGCTTCACGCAGTTCGGCTTCGCTCGCAATGGCCCGCAGCGATTCCAAAGGGCTTCTGAGCAAAAAGCGATCGAGCAGCATCACGGATTCATCGGTGGTCGGGTAGCCCAGGCGCAGCCGCACCAGGAAGCGGTCAAGCTGGGCCTCGGGCAAGGGAAAGGTGCCTTGTATCTCCACCGGGTTCTGGGTGGCAATGACGAAGAAGGTATCGCGCAGCGGGCGCGTTTCCCCACCCGCCGTAACCTGCCGCTCCTCCATGCACTCCAGCAGCGCGGACTGGGTACGCGGCGTGGCGCGGTTCAGCTCATCGGCCAGCAAAACCCCGGTGAACACCGGGCCTGCGCTAAAACTGAAGCTAGCCGAGCGCGGATCGTAAATGCTGGAGCCGGTGATATCTGCCGGAAGCAGGTCGGGCGTGCATTGCACCCGCGAAAAAGACGTATCCAACAGCTTCGCTAGCGTGCGCGCCAGCACCGTCTTCCCCGTCCCGGGCATATCCTCAAGCAGCACATGCCCCTGCGCAAACAACGCGCAAAGCACCAGCTCGGCTTCCCGCTGCTTGCCCACAATGACCCGGGCAATCTCGCCCGATAGTCTCCGACCCAAACCCGCGACATCCTGCAATTGCATAGTTGCCTCCACTGCCGGGCAAAGCACCCGTTTGTTATACTATACTAGCAGCATGGGTCGAGTATGGCAAGCAGAACAACGATAATACAGAAGCAAACAACTATAAACAGAAGCAAATCAAGAGCAAAACAAAAGCCCACCGCAATTTTCATTGCAATGGACATTGGGGAAAAGAAGGAATGTGGCCCGGCCGCAACCGGCACGCTCTGTGCTTTTGGGTGCAGCGCGAAACACCGGCGGCTATCCCCGTGCCGGGGGTAAAACGTGCACATTGCCGTAGGTTCCGTGCATGTCCATGGTGTTGCGCGGCAGCTCGCCCGCAACGGAGCGTATTACGTTGGTGCTCCCGCAAATCTGGATGACAATCCAGGCCAAGAGCACGACGATCACCAGTATGCCGGAGGTTGCGGCAATCAGCGCAGGACGCGCACCTGCCCGCGATTTGGGGAAAGAATAGCTTTGCTTCCGGGGGACCAGAGGGCGGATTCGGAAAGTATGCGTCACGAGGATCGCCTCCCTTTGTCTATACGCTCGCGTTCTGAACTCGCTTGCGTTTTTCAGCATGCTTGCACTTAGATGCTTGACTGAACAATCACATTATATGCGAACATCAGTTCCCTGTCAAGTGGTTTTTGCAAAAAGACGAACAAATGTTTGATTTTGCTTGTGTGTTCGCATTTGCTGTGCTATACTATCCACAAGCAATGCGTGGGTTGAAAATAGTGCAGGTGTGAGGTGCGAAAATTTATGAAGAGACCGCGCGGAGACAATCAAGCAAAGATACTCGATTACATTAAGAGCGAGATTACCAGCAAGGGCTATCCCCCTTCGGTGCGCGAAATTTGCGACGCGGTGGGCCTGAAATCCACTTCCACGGTTCACGGCCACTTGACCAGACTGCAAAAGAAGGGGCTGCTCAACCGTGATCCTATGAAGCCGCGCGCCATGGAAGTGCTGGGCGACCCTAACTTCTCGCACGGCGAGGTGCTGTCCGTGCCCATCGTGGGGCGGGTGGCCGCAGGCGGCCCCATACTGGCGCAGGAAAACATCGAGGATCAAATGCTGTTGCCCGTCGATTTCCTGGGCGAAGGCGAGCACTTCATACTGGCGGTGCGCGGTGAGAGCATGATCAATGCCGGCATCCTTAGCGGTGATTTTGTGGTGGTGCGCAAGCAGCCCAATGCCAACAACGGCGAGATCGTGGTGGCAATGATCGAGGACGAAGCCACCGTCAAGCGCTTCTACAAGGAGGATGGCCGCTTCCGCCTTCAACCCGAGAACGATACCATGAACCCCATCTACTCCGCCGATGTGACAGTGCTGGGCAAGGTGGTTTCGCTCTTCCGCCGAATGTAGCGCTTCCAAGCGCGTACAGCATTCCGTTTTGCGCCCCGTCGGGGCGCTTTTCTTATGCGCGCCGCAGACCGTCGGTCTATTTGCGCGAGCGAGCGGCGACCGTCCCCCCAGTCTGCTCCGCTGCTGCATTTATCAAAACAATCCGTCGGACGGTCTGCTCTCCGCAGTATACCATATCGACGAACTCGCGGTCTGTTTTATTTCATGGCGCGCCCATTTCTTTTTTCGCACAAAAAAAGACAGGAATCATGCATGATCCCGTCCATTTTCGTCATATCTACAGCTCAATTGTTTCGAATTCAGCGTGTTCAAGTGCATAAAATTCTACGATTTGTGTACGTTTTACCCCTGCTTATCGCAGGTAAGCAACCCTGCGCCCGCGAGCTCCTTCAGCACGGTATGCAGCGCAATTCTGCCGTGCGCCAACGTCAGCCCGCCCTGCAGGTAGCCGATGAACGGCGGCCTCAGCGGCGCATCGGCGCTCAGCTCAATGGAAGCGCCCGAAACGAACGTGCCCGCAGCCATGATGACCTGATGCTGGTAGCCGGGCATATCCCACGGTTCCGGCACGGCAAAGCTATCCACAGGGGAGGCGGCTTGCACACCCCGACAAAATGCGATGAGCCGTTCAGCCGAGCCCAGCTCGATGGCCTGAATGATGTCGCCGCGCGGCGCATCGAACGCCGGTTGCACCTTATAACCCAGCAGATCAAACACGCTGGCGGTCAGGATCGCGGTCTTTACCGCCTGCATCACCACGTGCGGGGCCAGGAACAGCCCTTGGTAGAAGGCCTGGTAGCCCGGCGTGTAGGAGCCTACTTCCCTACCGATCCCCGGCGAAGTCAAGCGCTCCGCGATGCGCTCAATCACCCCATGCTTTCCGACCAGATAACCGCCGGTCGGCGCGATGCCGCCCCCCGGATTTTTGATGAGGGAACCCACGGCCACATCCACACCCGCCATGGTGGGCTCACTTCGCTCGACGAACTCGCCGTAGCAATTGTCTACCATCACCACAACGTCGGGGCGCGCGATGTGCACTGCCTCGGCAAGCCGGCCGATGCTTCCCAGCGAAAGGGCCGCGCGCCATGCATACCCGCGCGAGCGCTGAATTTGCACCACCCGCGTTTCAGGACGAAGCGCCGCCAGCACAGCGGGAATATCCAGCGTATCGTCGGCGCGTAGGGGCACCTCATCGTACCCCACACCCAGGGCGCGCAGCGAACCATGGGCGTCGCCCGCGATGCCGATGACCTCATCGAGGGTATCGTAGGGCTTTCCGGAAGCACAGAGCAGCCGCTCCCCTGGCAGCAGCAGGCCAAACAAGCAGACCGCAAGCGCATGGGTGCCGGATGTGATCTGCGGGCGCACCAGCGCGTCCTCCGCGCCAAACACTTCGGCAAATACCTGTTCCAGCGTATCCCGCCCGATGTCGCTGTAGCCGTAGCCGGTGGTTCCCGCAAAATGCTGCGCTGCCACGCGGTATTTCTGAAAAGCGGCAAGCACCCGGGCGGTGTTGTCCGCCTCGATGGCATCCAGCGCGGCGAACCCGACGGCGCACCGCAGCTCCGCTTGCGCCATCAGCTCCTGCATCGAGTCACTCGGCATCGAACCTGTCATCATGCGTCAATCCTCCGTCGTTGATGGGGTTTGCGCTGCGATATGCAGCCGCACGTAGGCCAACAGGGCCTGGTCAAACGCGCCGGGCTCCGGATACTCCGCACGATCAAACCAGTGGACGCGCGGATCGTGCCGAAACCAGGTGAGCTGTCTCTTCGCATATTGGCGCGTCGCCTGTTGGATGGCGGGCACCGCGTTTTTCAGGATGGTTTCGCCGCGCACCACCGAAAGCAGCTCCCGGTAGCCGATGGCCTGCATCGCCTGACCCTCCTCGGGCACGCCCCCGTCGCGCAGGCGCGCCACTTCATCGAGCCATCCGGCCTCGATCATCGCGCTTACGCGGGCATCAATGCGCTCATAGAGCTTGGAACGCTCCAGGGTAATGCCCACGGCAATCAGCAGCGGCTCCCGCAGCTGGGCACGAAAATTGGCCGCGTGATCGGCCATTGGCTTCCCTGTAAGCTGGTAGATTTCCAGTGCACGCACTACGCGGCGCACATCGTTCACATGCAGCCGCTTCGCGCTTTCAGGATCGACCTGCGCCAAGCGCGCATGAAGCCGCTCCTTGCCGCCCTCACCGCGCGCCTCTTCCTCCAGGCGACCGCGCACCGCCTCGTCCGCCGCGACAGTGGCAAAGTTCATTTCCAGCGTGACTGCGTTCAAATACAGCCCCGTGCCACCCACCAGCACCGGCAGCTTGCCCCGGGCGCGTATATCGGCGATGGTAGCATCGGCCCGCTCGCGGTAATCCGCTACGGAAAAGGGCACGCCCGGATCCGCGATGCCCAGCAAGTGATGCGGAACGCCCGCGCATTCCTCCGGGGAAGGCTTGGCGGTGCCAATATCCATGCTCCGGTAAATCTGCATGGAATCCATGGAAACCGCCTCCGCGCCCAGCGCGCGGCAAAGCGCCACTGCCGCGTCGGTCTTGCCCGAAGCGGTGGGGCCTACGACCGCGATCAGCGCGGACGGCCGCGTCGATTGCATCCCATCACGTCCCCCTTGCACAAATGACTACACGATTGACTAAACGATGCGCTTGAAGCGCTTCTCCAGCTCCTGCTTGGTTAGCACCACCACCAGCGGTCGGCCGTGGGGGCAGGTGGGCGGTGCTTCGCTACGCTGCATCTCGCGCAGAAGCGCTTCGATCTCGGCAGGCGCAAGCGCGTCGCCGCCCTTGACCGCGCGCTTGCAGGACATCTGCACGATGGCCTCCCGACGCTTCTCGCGGGTGGAAAGCAACCGCAGCTCGCCCAGGCTATCCAGCATTTGCAAGAAGCCTGCGCGCACCTCGGGTTCGCCCAATATCACCGGCACGGCGCTGATTCGCACCGCATCTTCGCCAAAGAAATCGAAGGAATATCCCGCATCGCGCACGATATCCTCGAAAGCGAGCAGGCGCTCACGCTCCGCCGGGCCGACGCTTACCACCTGCGCCACCAGCAGTTCCTGCGAGCCTTGCCCCATTTCCAGCGAACGCATGAGCCGCTCGTACAGCAGGCGCTCGTGCGCCGCATGCTGATCGATGAGCAGCATCGTTTCCCCCTGCTCGATCAGGATGTAGGTGCGGAACACCGCTCCCAGCACGCGGTACGGCGCAAGCTCGGGCTCCGGCGCCGCGATGGCCGGAGGCTCGGGTGCGCGAGGTGCTTCGGCACTCGAAGGGGCCACTGACTGGGCAGGCCTTGTATCGTCCGGGTATGCGCCAAAGCCCAGCACCTGGGTGGGTGGCTTGATGGGCGAAGCCGATTGATGCACGCGCACCGCAGGCGCAGGCATCGAGGCAAAGAAATCCTGCACCACATCGGCGAAGCGCGGCTCGGGCTGTGCGGAAGCCTGCGCGGCCTCGGCCTGGATGGGCGGCGTCGTGGGATTCTCGCCAGAATCAGCCTGCGCATTCGTCGATGCCGATGCTTCACCGGCAAGCGATGCGCTCGCTTCCGGCTGCGCTCCGAGCTGCGCAGGCATGTTCATCGCCAGCCGAACCTGCTCGGGCGGCGGCACTATCTCCCGGGTCTGCACCTGTCCGGGCTCGCGCGCCGGAGCTGCATCATTCCAAGCGATGCGGGGCGCGGCGGCAAGTGCATTCTCCGTCATGCTGGAACTCGGCATCAGCGCTTCGCGAACCGCGCGCTCCAATATGCCCTGCAACAGCGGCTCATCGCTGAACCGCACCTCGAGCTTATTGGGGTGAACATTGACATCCACCAAAGCGGGCGGAATATGCAGATGCAACACGCAGATCGGGAACTGCCCGGTAAGCACACGCTCGCGGCAGCCGATCTCCAGCGCCTGGGTCAGCGGCGCACTGCGCACGTAGCGCCCATTGACGAAAAAGCTCTGTTGCGCACGATTGCCGCGTGCCACCGCGCCGATGCCCACAAAGCCCTCGACCCGCACGCCGCCCTCGGCATACTCCACGGCGTGGAGCTGTTCGGTCACCTCGCGGCCCAGCACGCTGAACACCGCGCTGCGCAGCTTGCCATCGCCGGGGCTGTGGTAAACCTGCTTTTCATTTTGGATCAGGCGGAACGACACGCCCGGATTGGAGAGCAGCATGCGCAGCACCAAATCGGCCACGCGAGAGCCCTCCACGCTGGGCTTTTTCAGGAACTTCAGGCGGGCAGGCGTGTTGAAGAAAAGCTCCTGCACCACGATGGTGGTGCCTTCGGGACTGGCCGCATCCTCGGGCGGCTTGAGCAGCCCACCGATGTTCACCGCCTTCACGCCGCGATCCTCCCGCGCGGTGCGGGTGGTGAGCGTCACCTTGGCCACCGCCGCGATTGAAGCCAGTGCCTCCCCGCGAAAGCCCAGCGAATGCACATCAAAAAGCTCGTCCGAACTGCGGATTTTGCTGGTCGCGTGACGCTCGAACGCCATGCGTATATCCTCCGAGGGGATGCCGCAGCCATTATCGGTCACGCGGAAGTAGGCGATGCCGCCCTCCCGGGTTTCGACAGTGATGGCGGTAGCTCCCGCATCGACGCTGTTCTCAATCAGCTCTTTAAGGGCCGCGGCGGGGCTTTCCACCACTTCCCCGGCGGCTATCTTGCCCACGACCTCCTCGGGCAGGCGCTGAATGGGCCTATTCTGCCAAGTCTTTTCCCGTTCCACTCGCCCTTTCCTCCTCCCCTCTGTATAACCGCGCCGTTGCCTGCCGCTAGATGCGCCGTGCGCGCTCCCGCAGCTGGAACAGCAGGTTCATTGCTTCCATGGGCGTCAGGCTCATCACATCCAGGTTGCCTAGCTCCACCACCAATTCGGTGGCCGGCGAATCGAACAGCGATACCTGATCGTTCCGCTCGGTGCGGTTGCTCTCCAATATATTTTGGCCGATCGAGGTTTGGTTCACGTCGGCGGCCTCCAGCCGTGCCAGGATTTCCTGTGCGCGCAGCAGCACCGGCTTGGGCATGCCCGCCAGCCGCGCCACGTGCACGCCGAAGCTCTTGTCGGCTCCCCCACGCACGATTGTGCGCAGGAAGATGATGTCCTCGCCATGCTCCTTGACCGATACGCGGAAGTTCACCACCCCGGGCAACCGCCCCTCTAGTTCGCTCAGCTCGTGGTAATGGGTGGCGAACAGCGTCTTGGCCCCGATCCGCTCCGGATCGCAGAGGTGCTCCACCACCGCCCAGGCGATGCTCAGGCCATCGAAGGTGCTGGTGCCCCGGCCAATCTCGTCGAGGATGACCAAGGAACGCGAGGTGGCGTTGATCAGTATGTTCGCCATCTCGTTCATCTCCACCATGAAGGTGGATTGGCCGCCCGCCAGGTCGTCCGATGCGCCGACGCGGGTGAAGATGCGATCGGTCAGGCAGATGTGCGCGCTCTTGGCTGGCACAAAGCTGCCGATATGCGCCATAAGCGTGATGAGCGCCACTTGACGCATGTAGGTGCTTTTACCCGCCATGTTGGGTCCGGTGACGATGAGCATGCGGTTTTCGCCGCAATCCATATCGGTGCTGTTGGGCACGAAGGAGGCGTCGCGCAGCATTTGCTCCACCACCGGGTGCCGCCCCTCGACGATGCGCAGCACGCCGTCGTCCGCGATTTCGGGCCGCACGTATCCATAGCGCGCGGCGGCCAGTGCCAGCGCCAGCAACGCGTCCAGCATTTTGATGGCCTCGGCGGTACGCTGCAGACGCACCAGGTGCACTCCCAGCTGCTGCCGCACATCGGCAAAAAGCAACTGCTCCAGGCGCAGCGCTTTGTCCTCCGCGCCCAGTATCTTGCGCTCCAGATCCAGCAGCTCGGGGGTGGTGAAGCGCTCCGAATTGGCCAGGGTCTGCTTGCGCTGATAGCGATACGGCACCAGCTCGTAGTACGATTTGGTGACCTCGAAATAGTACCCGAACACGCGGTTGTAGTGGATGCGTAGCGTTTTGATACCAGTTGCGTCGCGTTCCTGCGCCTCCAAATCGGCGATCCACTGCTTGCCCTCCACCGAGGCGGCACGCAGGCCATCCAGCTCAGCATCGAAGCCATCGCGGATGATGCCGCCTTCGGCCAAGGCGAGCGGCGCATCAGGATGGATCGCCCTCGAAAGCAGCGCCCCAACCTCGGGCAACGGATCGATTTGCGAAGAAAGCGCGTCCAACGCTTCGCTATGCACATCCGAAAGCAGCGAAAGCACGCCGGGAAGCCGCTCCAGCGAAGCGCAGAGCGCAAGGCAATCCCGCGCATGAATGGTGCGATAGGAAAGTTTGCTCAGCAGCCGCTCGATATCGTACACGCCGCGCAGCTCCTCGTAAAGCGTCTGCATGGTCACATGCTCGGCGTGCAATGCCGATACAGCGTCCAGCCGCAGCTCGATGGCCCGTTGATCGCACAGCGGCTGTTCGATCCAGCTGCGGAGCATGCGCCCGCCCATGGCGGTGGCGGTTTGGTCGAGTAAGGCCAGCAGCGTGCCCTGCTTGCCCCGGCCACGCAGCGTCTCGGTCAATTCCAGATTGCGGCGGGCCGTGCGGTCGAGCAGCAGGAAGGATTCGTTCTGGTAGCGGCGCAAGGCGGTGATGTGCTGCAGCGCATTGCGCTGGGTATCGCCCAGATAGCGCATGAGCGCACCGGCAGCGCACACCGCCAGCTTGAGCTCCGCCATGCCGAACGCATCCAAGCTTTGCAGCGCAAAATGCTCCAGCAGCGCATCGCGCGCGGCGGAGAAGGAGAACGCCTTGGCGCTGTAAGCCTCCACCTTTATCGGCAGGCTGAGTCCCGCGCCCACCGCAAGCACCGTCGCATCGTTGGCGATGGTCTCCTTGGGCGCGATGCGTGCAACCTCGTCGGCCAGCGCCGCGCCAGCGTTGGGGATTTCGTAGGCATAAAACTCGCCGGTGGATACATCCGCGAAGGCCAGCCCAGCGCGCTCGCCATCCAGGCAGAGCGCGAGCAAATAGCTGTTCGCCCGCTCGTCGAGCATGTTCTGCTCGATCACCGTGCCCGGGGTAACGATGCGTACCACCGCACGCTCCACCAAGCCCTTAGTCTCCGCCGGATCCTGCATCTGCTCACAGATCGCTACCTTGTAACCCTTTTCCAGCAGGCGAGAAAGGTAGGTCTGCACGCTGTGATGCGGCACGCCGCACATGGGCGCACGCTCTGGCAGCCCACAATCTCGTGCGGTGAGCGTCAGCTCCAACTCGCGCGAGGCGGTAAGCGCATCGTCGAAGAACATTTCGTAAAAATCACCCAGGCGAAAGAAAAGCAGCGCATCCGGATGCTGCTCCTTGATGTGCATGTATTGCTGCATCATGGGGCTCAAGGTGGCCATGTGGTTCCTCCAAATGTGCGAAATATGCATGCGCGCAAGGGTGCGGAATCAAGCGGAACGGCGCATAGGCTCTCTATTAATGAACAGGCGATCAGTACGTGTAATGAACAGGCGATCAGGGCGTGCGATCAGTGTACGTGCGAATGGCCGCAACCGCCCGAGCAGCCGCCGCAGTTGCCGCCACAGCCTTCGCCTTCCTCGTCCGATTCTTCGCCCATTTCTCCGGTAACCATGAAGCGAAGCACCTGGTTAACCTGGTTCATCATCTCGGCGAAGGCGGCGCGGGCGCGGGTCATCTCCTGCACCAGCTCCATCTCGTTCAGCGCATCCTGAAGCGCCTCCATGGCCTGGCTATGCTCGGCCAACAGCGCGTGATCGGGCGGATCGGTGGCCAACACCTCTTCCACGATGGTGCGGTGGGTCAAAAAATCGCTCATCACCTTGGCGGCGTTTTCATCGGCCATCACCGCGCCCTCGGCGGCTCGCATGGTGCGGAACTCCTCTGATTGCTGGATAGCCTCGCCCAGCGCGCCGGCCCGCTCGAATACTTCGTTCATTTTGTGCCCCTTCTGCCGCGTTGCGGCCTCGCGTATTTTGTGTAGCTTGATCTTATTGTGGTTCGACTGGTTTCGTGCGATGCGCGCTTACGCCATTTCCCCGCGCAAGGTTGATTCGGCAGCGGAAACTATCCTCACCTGCACGAACCGGCCCATCAGCGACACATCGCCGGAAAAATTGACGGTGATCCCATACTCGTTTTTGCCCGCAACCTGGCTGGCGTCGCGCTTGGATTGCTCCTCGACCAGCACCGTTTGCACCTGCCCCACATAGGCCGAATTGCGCTCCACGGTGATGCGCTTCTGCGCGGCGATCAGCCGTTCGATGCGATCGGTGGCGAGCGCTGGCTCGACGCGATCGGGCATCTGAGCCGCCAGCGTGCCCGGCCTGGGCGAATAGACAAAGGTGAACGCCGCATCGTAACGTACTTCTTCGACCAGAGAGAGCGTGTCCGCAAAATCCTGCTCGGTCTCGCCGGGGTAGGCCACGATGAGATCGGTGGTTAGCGCAATATCGGGAATGCGCGCGCGCAGCGCTACCACCTTGGCCAGGTATTCGGCGCGCGTATATCCGCGGCGCATGGAGGCCAGAAGCGCATCGCTGCCCGCCTGCACGGGCAGGTGCAGCGCGTGGCAGATGTTGCGCCCCTTCGCCATCACCTCGATCAGCGCATCCGAAAGGTCCTTGGGGTGCGAGGTCATGAAGCGAATGCGCGGTATGCCCACGCCATCCAGCGCTGCCAACAGCTCCGGGAAGCGCATCGCGCCTTCGCCCAAGTCGTTGCCGTAGGAGTTCACATTCTGCCCCAGCAGCATGATTTCCTGCACGCCCTCCTCGCGCAGCGCACGCGCCTCGGCCAGGATCGCTTCGGCCTCGCGGGAGCGCTCGCGGCCCCGCACGTAGGGCACGATGCAGTAGGAGCAAAAGTTGTTGCAGCCGTACATGATGGTGATGTACGCCTTGTGCGGGCTCACCCGCTCTACCGGCAAATCCTCAGCAATGCTGCCCGCCGGATCATCGAGCACCTCGACCACGCGGGAGCGGGTGGAAAGCGCGGTGAACATCAGCTCCGGAAAGCGGTAGAGGTTGTGCGTGCCGAAGGCGATATCAACGAACGGATATTGCCTCAATATTTTTTCCGCCATGCCCTGCTGCTGCATCATGCATCCGCACACGCCCACCAGCAGATGAGGCTGCGTCTTCTTGAGCTCCTTGAGCCAGGTGACGTTGCCCAACGCGCGGCGCTCCGCATTATCGCGCACGCAGCAGGTGTTGTAGATCACCAGATCGGCTTCCTCGCGCGAGGGCGCAGGCTCCAGCCCCATATCGCGCAGCATGCCCGCAAGGTTTTCGCTATCGTGCGCGTTCATTTGGCAGCCGTAGGTGACAATGATGTAGCTGCGCGGATGTTCCTCGCGCCGCACCCACTCAGCGACCCGGCGAGCCAACTCGGCCTGCTCCTCCAGCTCCTGTGCGCTCACGGCGCGGGCGGTTTTCTCTCTCATGCTTCTATGCCCCTGACCCTTCGAACGTAGATTCTGTAGGCTCCGGTTCTTTCTCATCGCTATGGTGGCGCTGTGCCTTTCCGGCCCGGTTCGGCTCGGCATACAGGCGCTTGCGCGTCAGTTGAATCAACCCAAGTTCGCTCACACCGCCGAACACGCGCGGTTTGCCACGGTCGGCGTTCAGCGCGCCCGCCAACTCATCCAGCATGCGTTGACGGTTTGCCGGCAGGCACAGGTCGATGCTATCGATCACCACGATGCCGCCGATATCGCGCAAGCGCAACTGCGCCGCGATCTCGCGCATCGCTTCCAGGTTCACCGCCAGCGCCGTTTCCTCCGGATTTTTCTTAGCCGCCTGCTTGCCCGCATTGACGTCAACCACGGTCATTGCCTCGCAGACATCAAACACCAGGGTTCCACCGCCGGGCAGCCACACCTTGCGGCGACGCGCCTGCTCCAGCGCGGTGGTGATGGAGTAGAGCGCGCGCAGCGGCGTTTCGCCCCCGTAAAGCTCGATCTGCGGAAGAGGCTGGATGTCACGCTGGCGAACCAAGGCCTCCATGCGTTCGGGCCAGCCGCCGTTTGCCACGATTCGGGCGGTGCCTTGGCCCAGCAAATCCAGCACGCAACGCTCCGCCGGGTGCAGTGCGCCCATGAGCAGCGCAGGCGCGCGCGCATGGCGTGCGGCCTTCTGCAATGCCTCCCATTCGGCCCACAGCGCTCGGCACGAGGCCGCCAAAGCTTTCTCTTCCCGGCCCGCCGCCGCGGTGCGCAGCACCAGCGCGCAGCCCGGCGGACAGTGCGCTTCGCCCAGCGCCTTGAGCCGGGCGCGCTCCTGCGCATCCTCGATCTTGGTGGACACGCCCACTCCGGCTCCACCCGGCGAGAGCACGGCCAAAGAATCCGTCAGTTCGGGCGCGCCTGTCACGCGCACACCCTTTTCCCCGCCCGGGATTTTGACAACCTGCACCACCGCATCCTGGCCCGGACGCGGCGCAGGCTTTCCCGCCTCCAGCTGCAAGAAAGCGTGCTTCTCCAGCCCGATATCGATGAACGCCGCACCCATGCCGGGCAGAACCTGCTGCACGCGGCCCAGGTACACCGCACCGACCTGTGCCCCTCGCGCCAGTTCGGGCAGGGCCAGCGCTTCGACCACCCTGCCCCCTTCCACAAGGGCAACCGCTAGGCCGGATGCGTCCGCATCGACCACGATGACACGCGAAGGCTTCTGTGCTGCTTGGCTCTGCGGCATGTTCTCCCTCCTTGCGGATTTGCTCCGTAACAAGCTGGATCGTAGGCAATATCATTTCGCAGACAAATCAAACACGGACAAAACGAATCGTGAGCAAATCAGATCGTGAGCAGCGGCACGGCCTCTCCCTCTACCACCCCGAACAAGCGCAAGCGCTTCAGGCGCATGGTGGGCAAAGCTTCGCTGGGCAACCCCGCGCGCTCCCACAGCGTGGAGAGCAGCAGCTCCGGCTTGAGCGTGGCGGCCTCCTCCAGCGAAAGGCGCATCTCTAGGCGAGTGCCGCCAATTTCACCTTCCACCGAAAGCGCATGCACCATGGGCCGGATGTTCACCAGCTTCTCGCCGCGCTTGCTCACCCGCAACGCCATGACTTCCTGCTCGGCCAGGAAGGCGCGCACGGTATCGGCCAGCGCCGATGCCTCCACGCCCTGCAGCCAAGCGGTGTACGAAGCCTGCTTGAGCAGACCCATGGGCGCCGGGTGCGCATCCTCGACCATCACCGCGCGGGAAGCACGCAGTCCCTCGGGCAGCACCCTATTCATACGTGCCAACGCCGCATCAGGTTCGACCGATTCCGCGAGCCCCACTTCAACGATCTCCTCCGCACTGGATACGCCCATAGAGAGCGCCGAGGCGAACGAGGTGAGCATGTGCGGATTAAAGCCCTGTGAGTAGCGCACCGGCAGGTTGCTCCTGCGCAGCGCGCGCTGCATGGAGCGCAGCAAATCGAGATGCCCCAAGTGGCGCAGTGATTCCGCCTTTTGGAAAGCCAGCAGCATCTTCACAGTGAGCACACCCCCTCAAACGCCGCGCGCTGCAGCCCGCAGCCCTGGCAACCCTGGCGGCAATCCGGCGTGGTGTCGGCGCACAGCGAGCGCTCGTACTCGCGCAGCAGGTAGGCCTGGGTCACCCCTGCATCGATGAATGCCCAGGGCAGCAGCTCCTCCTTGCCGCGCTGGCGGTTGGCGTAATCCGCCGGATCGAGCCCGCATTCGGCGAAGGCCTGCATCCACAGATCGTATCGGAAGTGATCGCTCCAGCCATCGTAACGGCAGCCCAGCTCCCAGGCACGCTCCAGCACGGCGTAAAGCCTGCGATCCCCGCGCGCAAAGCAGGCTTCCAGGAAGGAGAGCGACGATTCATGCCAGTTGAAGGTGACCCCCTTCACCTTTTTCAAGCGCTCGCGCAGCAGCTGCACCTTGCGCAAAAGCTCGGGCACGGTATCCTGCGCCACCCATTGGAAGGGAGTGAACGGCTTGGGCACAAACACCGATGCGCTGCAGGTAACGCGCAGGCCCTTGGCGCGCTCTGTCTTGGGCACCTGGAAGTAGGTGGCAACCACCTTGGCCGTCAAATCAGCGATGCCCCCGATGTCCTCGTCGGTCTCGGTGGGCAGGCCGATCATGAAGTAGAGCTTCATGGTGCTCCAGCCGCCGGAAAACGCATCGCGCGCGTTTTGCAGCAGCTGCTCCTCGGTCACGCCTTTGTTGATCACGTCGCGCAGGCGCTGTGTGCCCGCCTCGGGCGCAAAGGTAAGGCTGGTCTTGCGGACGCGCTGCGTCTCCTCCAGCGATTCCTTCAGCACGCTATCCAGCCGCAGCGAAGGCAGCGAAATGGCCACGCGGCGTTCCTCGAAGCGCCGCATCAATTCGCGCGTGAGCTCGGGCAGGCAGGAGTAATCGCCCGTGGAAAGCGAAGAAAGGGAGATTTCATCGTATCCGGTGGCATCCACCAAACGCTCGGCCTGCTCCAGCAGGGTGTGCAGGCTGCGCTCGCGCACCGGGCGGTAGAGCATGCCCGCCTGACAAAAGCGGCAGCCTTTTGTGCAGCCGCGCAACACCTCGAGCATGATGCGATCGTGCACGATCTCGGTATACGGAACCACGATCTCCCGGGGGAAGGCGGCGGCATCCAAATCGCGCACCACGCACTTGCGCACGACGGCCGGAGCGGCCGCATCGGTGGACGCAAAGCGGACGAGTCTTCCCTCCTGGTCATATCCGGCTTCGTAGAACGCAGGCACGTACACGCCGGGCAGCGCGGCCAACGCGCGCAGGCAATCCATGCGAGGGGCTCCCGCCTGCCGGGCAGCCAGTACGGCATCGATGACCGCGACCGTGCTCTCCTCACCGTCGCCGATCACAAACGCATCGACGCAGGCGTACAACGGTTCCGGGTTGAACGCACAGGGCCCGCCCGCGATCACGATCGGGTCGTTTTCCGTGCGCTGCTCGCTGCGCAACGGAATGCCCGCCAGCGAAAGCATTTCCAGTATGTTGCTATAGCTCATCTCGTACTGCAGGGTGAACCCCACGATATCGAAATCCCGCACCGGCGAATGGGTCTCCAGCGTAAAAAGCGGCACCTCCTGCGCGCGCATGAGGTCGATCATGTCGACCCACGGGGTAAACACCCGTTCGCAGAGCGCGCCCGGATGCGCGTTGATCACATGGTAGAGAATTTTCATGCCCAGATGGGACATGCCGACCTCATATACGTCCGGGAAGGCGAAAGCAAACCGGAGCATGCCCGGTTGACAGGGCTTGACGAACGCGTTCATCTCGCCACCCGTATAGCGCGTAGGCTTCTGAACCTTGTCCAACAATGCGTCGATTTTTTGTTGTAGCAATGGATTTTCCTCCCCTATCGTGGCTGGACCCAGCACCGTCGGTCTCCAATCGGTTTCCGATAGTCCAACCGATTTATTGTAGCGTTTTCCCTCGCGCCGGTCAAGTCGGGATCGGTAAAGTGGAGAAATACTGCGTTAAATTATTTCTTTCACAAAAAACCGCACGGAACGATGGGTTGCATCGTGCCGTGCGGCGCAAAACAGCGGAGGTGTCGATTGAGCGACCCGCGCGTTTTTTTCCTTTTGCAGCATCTTTATTTTTCGCAGCGTCTTTGCGTTTCGCGGCCCATTCTACAGGTAGTGGTGCAGCTTGCCGATCATGTCGTCCAGGTCGATCGGTTTGCCGATGTGATCGTTCATGCCGCAAGCCAGACACTTTTCCACATCCTCACGGAACACGTTGGCGGTCATAGCGATAATGGGAATGCTGTGCGCCTTGGGGACATCCATCGCACGAATCTGCCTGGTCGCCTCGTAGCCATCGACCTTGGGCATGTGGATGTCCATGAAGATGAGGTCGTAGGCCTCCGGCGATTGGGCAAAGAGCGTCATCGCCTCCTCCCCATTCTGCGCACAGACAATCTCCACCTCGGTATCCTCCAGCAGCGCAATGACGATCTCGCGGTTAATGTCGACATCTTCGGCCAACAGGATGCGCTTGCCCGCAAGCGACTTGCGCACCGGCGGGGTCGCCTGCTCCTCGCCATCGGTGGCGATAATGTTCAGGCAATCGCAGATGCATTCGCTGATGGTGGAGGGAAAAAGGGGCTTGGGGAGGAATCGATCCACGCCCGCCTTGATCGCTTCGGCCTCCATTCGGCTCCATTCGGCGGCGGAGATCATAATCACCACCGTGCCCTCGCCAAACATGGTCTTGATCTTCCGTGTCAGCTCGATGCCATCCATGCCGGGCATAATCCAATCAACAAATATGATGTCGTAGGGCACGTTCGCCGCCTGTAAGCGCTCCAGCGCTTTCTCGCCCGAGGGCGCAACATCGCAGTGCAGCCCCAGCGAGGAACCGATGGCATCAAAGAACTCCAGCACTTCCTCGGAATCGTCCACCGCCAATATGTTGATTTTCGACCAATCAGTCTGCGGAGCGTGGATAAGCGGCAGATTCTGTTCGGCGCACTTTTCGACGCACAGCGTGAACGCGAAGCGCGAGCCCTTGTCGAGCTCGGAAGTAACGCTAATCCGTCCGCCCAGCAGTTCGACGATATTTTTGGAGATCACCAGCCCCAGGCCGGTGCCGCCAAACCTGCGGGAAATTCCCCCATCCGCCTGCTCAAAGGAGCGAAACAGGCGTCCTTGCTGCTCCTTGGTCATGCCGATTCCGTTGTCGGCCACGGCGATTTCGAGGCAAACGTCGGTCTCGCTCTCCCCGATTTTGTGGACGGAGAGCGATATCTCCCCCGCTTCGGGCGTAAACTTGACAGCGTTGGCCAGCAGGTTCGTGATCACCTGCGCCACGTGCTGCTCGTCCGATTTTACGAAGCGCGGCAGATCGCGATCGAGAAAGAGGCGAAGCGTCTGCTTCTTTTCATCGATGCGGAAGGTCTGCACGCCCACGACCTTGCTCACCATCTTCTCAAAATCGAAACGGCCGTAGGAAAGCTCAAACTTGCCCGCTTCGATCTTGGAGATATCCAGTATGTCGTTGATGACTCCCAACAGGTGGATTGACGCATTCTCGATCTTGTCCATGCAGTAGCGCATCTTTTCCATATCGTTGGTGTTCTTCGCGATGCTGGACATACCGATAACCGCGTTCATGGGGGTGCGCATCTCATGGGACATGGTGGCCAGAAAGATGCTTTTGGCTACCGAAGATTTCTCCGCCGTTTCTTTCAGCCGCGTAAGGTCGGTCACGTCGTGCAGCACGATGACCACGCCCATGCAATCGCCCTCCAGGTTTTTGGCGGACGATATGGTGATGGTCAAGAATGTGGTGCCTGTTTCATCCTCTAGCTTTTCCGAATACTCGCACGATACGCCGCTCCACATCACTTCATGGCAATGCCCAGTCAGCGAGCTCACCGCCTTGGGCGGGAACCTGCGGCTGAATACGTGCTCGAGCGGCTTTTCAGCAAAATCATTGTAGCTGGAAAACCGCAGGATGGCGCTGCTCATTTCCGTGCCCAGCAGGAACTTCAGCTCCCGGTCAAACACGAACACCAAGTCCGGGCAATTGGAAAGCAGCAGCTGGTTATATAGATGCTGGATCTCCTTCTCTTTGGCGTTAAAATCGCGCATGCGCTCGATGTTTTCAGCGGTGATGGCGGAATACTGCTTATCGCGCTCCAGCCGGGTCACCCTGCGTTTCATGTTCTCACTTGCGCGAACCAGCTCACGGTTTTCTTCCCGCAGCCGCTGGTTTTCTTCCTTTAGCGCGTCGTACTTTTGCGCATCGTACAATTCTTCGCTCAAGGTTTCCTCCTGTCCGAAAGGACGTTCTATGGATGCGGCTTACAGCGCCATCAATGTGATAGACGCGTGGTGCGCCTGGTTATCTGCGACGCCATTGGCATCCACGGATACCGGGCAAATCTCACCCATGGCATAAAACCCGCAGGAAGAGAGATTCCGCAGTGCCGGGTGATTGGTGATGTAGTTGCCTTCCACGCTGGTGTCGCCGGTCATAATGAGGTAACGCCCGCCGCACGAGGTGGAGAAGAGCGTGCTGTAGCGGTATTGATCCGAAGTGTTCTGTTCGATTTTGCGAATCATTTCTTCAAAGCACACGGTGGAGGTTTTGATGACATCCTCGCGACGCAACACCGAAATAACCAGCTCGCTGCCCTGGGGCATTTCGCCGGTGAACGTGACCGCTCCCGTCTGGTAATCGATATCCACGATGTGGCGCACCTTTTCAATAGGCTTTCCGTTTTCCTCGGAGAATATGATGACAGGGCTGGAGGTGTAGGTCGCAATGAAACTCTCCAGCACGTAGTTGGGTTCGATGATGAGCCCATTGCGCTTCATAAACTGCAGGAAGGTATCCTCGCCCACGTTGAACACCGTATTGCCTTCCGATTTCGTGATCACCACATGCTTGCCCGTTGTGGGAAGCTTCACCTGGGTCACGGCGAAGCGGGGCTGCACACCGCCTCCCAGCATGTTGATGAGGATGCGGTCGGTAAAAAACTCGCCATTGACAAAAATGCCGGAAATGTTTGTGGAAAGATCGGCGGATGAAACCGCGCCGTAAACCGGGCAGTGCCCAGAGGCCTCATCCATAATGCGAACCGTAACATCGGCGGTGACCTCGGTGGAGAAGGGCTGCAAGCTGATTATCATTTTGGGCGCTTCGCCCAGGCGTTCGCGGGCGAGCAGGCAGGCATCGCGGATAACCTGCTCCTTGTTTTCCAGGGTCCAAGGCTCGGAAAGCGCCATGGAGCCTACGAGCTCCTCGTCCCCTGTAATGATCATGAAGCTGACGCTGATGTCCTCCACCGAATGGATGCCGATGAAGGCAAGCGCCGTGGCGCCATAAATATCGAACGTGTACATTTCGGAAAGCTTCTTCATGACTGCCTTATAGTCGATGGTGGAATCGCAAATCGCAATTCCCATGGTGCGCTGCCCAAAGGTTACGCTTTTGGCAACCTGTTGGCCCAGCTCCTCACAAAGGAAATCGATATCGTACGTTTCACAAGACCTTGCCGTAAAAACCTGCATGTTACATCCTCCGTTTGTCTGTCGTATCATTTTGTGGCACGCTCGGAGCGTTTGGACATTCAAGCGCTTCAAGAACCAGGCGAGCCCTCCAGATAAAAGGCATTCTAGCATCATACTGACGGAAAATCAACGTCCCCAAGCTTAAATCGTGCTTGCTACACCTTAAGAACAGACACATGAGTTCTCGGAAAATTTGGAAGAAAGACGTAATTTCCGTCCTTTATCATGCATATTTTGACGACTAACGGTATAATTATTCGTTACATCAAACGTAATCGCTTTTCCCTTGATATTGATTGCGTTTCTCGTTACGAAAAACAAAAATGCGGTTACTCAGCGAGTTACATTCGCACGAAAGTTCCGCCCCCATTTTTTCGCCTGAAATGTGCTGAATTTTTGCATTTATTACTTTAGCATCATTTTTATTAAACAAAAACACATATTGCGATGTTTCATAACCATATTTCGCCCGAAATTCCTCCGCTCTTTCCGTTGTGTTTCCGCGAAAATGTGCATGTTAATCGAAAAATAAAATCCTTCTTAACACCTATATTTTCCTACTATTCCCAACGAAAATGTGCTATAATTGCGTAACTGAAAGTGTTTTTTGAAATGAGGTTGTTGCAGTGGAAAAAACGATGAGATCGAACAAAATGCATAAGCTGCTTGCACTGATCATGGCGTTGGTGCTGTTTTTGACGGGTTGCGCCAGCCCGGAAGGCGAAGTGTTGGGCGTGGAGGATGGTTCCCAGGAGGAAGTGGAAAACCACGGCTCCGGGAATACTGCCGCGAACAACCCGGAGGGCGGTCCAGGCTCGCAGAGCGGCTCGTCCGGCAGCGGCTCGGGCACTTCCGACCTATCTTCGGGCGGTTCTTCCGGAAGCGCTTCCGGGCATGAGAGCGGTTCCGGCAGCGAAAATCAATCTGACAATGGCTCACCCTCCGGTGCGGAGGGCGAATCTGGAAGCGTGCCCCAAAATTCCGGCGAAGGGTCACAGCAGCCTCCCTCCTCCAGCCAGGGTGAGGGCGGTTCTTCGAACGAAGGTACAGGCGAAGGGACCGACACCTCCGGCCAAGTTGAATCGCAAGGCTCCGAAAGCGCTTCTCTGTTTTCCTCCCAGGAGCAAATCCAAGCATTTGGCGCGGGCGACCCGCTCAGCGTAGAGCTTACCACCGATTCGATTGAATGGTACGACACCAACGAGCAGGAAAAGCGAATCACTATCATTGCCAAGCGCGGCGAAGAGAGCGCGGATAGCGCAAGCATCACCTGGGATGTTACCGGCTCACTCCGCGATGAATTGAAGGATGATATCCGTCTTTCCGGCAATGAGCTGGTTATTCCCCCGGTTCACACCCCCGGCAGCGCTCGGATCGAGATCACGGTGACCGACAATGGCGACCAGGTCTCCCAATCGGTCAACCTCACCGTAACCCACCGCAACTCCATTCCCGCCATGGATTCCGAATACCCGGTCATCATCGAAGAGAACGCTTTCTTCGCCCTGGATATCGCCGACCTTGCTTCGGACGCTGATGGCGACGACATCACCTATTCCCTCTCCAGCACCGCCTCGCACGGCGAGGTGGCCTTGACCGGCACGGCGCTAAACTATACACCGACCTTGCAGTACAACGGTACCGATTCCTTCACCATCTCCGCCATGGATGGCAGCGGCGATGGTGCGGCGCACTGCACCTTCCAGGTGACCATCACCTCGACCAACACCGCGCCGGTCCTCCGCGAAACCTCCGTCGCCCTCGAAACCGAAGAGGATACCGCCTGTACCTACGACCTGAGCGGCTTCGCGACGGACGCCGACGACGACGAGCTCACCTTCGAGCTCTCCGCACCTGCCCACGGCCTCGCAAGCATTGAAGGCTCCACGCTCACCTACACGCCCGCCGCCGATTACTTCGGCACCGACAGCTTCACCCTATCAGTATCCGATGCCGAGAGCTCGACGGAGTGCGCGTTTACCGTCGCCATCGCGGCCGTGAACGATACGCCCGTGCTCCTGCACACCAGCATCAGCGAAACCATCGACGAGGACACCGACTATACGCTCTCTCTCGACGGCTTCTACAGCGATGCCGATGGCGACACGCTCACCCTCGCCCATTCCGAAGCCGCACGCGGCACCGTTTCCATCAGCGGCGGCAGCCTGGTCTATCGCCCCACCGCCCACTTCCATGGCAGCGATGCTTTCACCTTCACCGTCACCGACCCCGATGGCGCTAGCGCGACCTGCACGTTCGATATCACCATAGCCTCGGTCGACGATCCGGTTGCACTGAAGGATTCTACCTATGAAGTGGACAAGCAGTATCCCGCCAGCTTCGCCATCGAGCTCGACGTGCTGAGCGATGCAACCTGCCCCGATACCACCACCGACGGCTACGTGATCGCCATCGACAGCGGTTCGTTGAGCACCCCCACGCTGGGCGGCTCCGTGGAGCTCACCGACGGCTGCACCGCCGTGCTCTACACGCCCCCGCTCAAAACCGCTGGACAGGATACATTCACCTACTCCATCACCCGGGGCGGCTCGACCCGCACGGCGAATGTGACCATCAACATCCCGGTATTCAACTTTGCGCCCGTGTTCTCCGGCGAAGGGCTGCAGCAGGAATACTACATCCAGGAGGATGCGGACCGGTTCACCATTCCCTTTGAGGTGCACGACGATAGCACCGCCGACATATCGCTGATGATCCAGAGCATCGTCACCAAGAATGCGGGCCTGCTAGAATACTCCGGTCGCGCTGCAGTTGACGCTTCCAAGGGCCAATACAGCTTCTACCTAAAACCTGCGGCAAACCGGTTCGGCGATGTCACCATCGATCTGACGGTGTCCGACGGCATGGCCGAGAGCACCTATACCATCGAGGTGCACATCACGCCGGTCAACGATCCGCCGGCGGCCCACAACTTCACGCTCTCCACCCAGGAGGATACTCCGCTCACCTTCACGCTCAAATCCGGCGACCACGGCTCCGATCTGGAGAGCGCCACCGCCGATCTTGTGTTTACCATGCTGCCGCACGAAACCTTGCCCGAGGGCTGCCTCTCCTTTACCGATAATCAGGATGGCACCTTCACCTTCGTTCCTCTCGAAAACTGGAACAGCGAAGATCACGGCCTGATCACCTTCCCATTCACCGTGTTCGATGGAGAGCTATCCTCGATCAAACCGGGCATTATCTCCATTCAGGTCACGCCGGTGAACGATACGCCCGTATTAGAGGAAATCCGGACCGCGCCGTTCCTTATGATGGAGGACGTGCCTTCGAGCGCCATCCCGCTCGTGTTCTTCGATCCAGAGACGCCCAACGACAAGCTGTTCATTTCCGCGCGCTCCAATCAGACCGACGTGATCAACTCCACCGGTCTATCCATCGACGCGGCCAATGGCACGCTGATCATCACCCCGCTGCCCGATGCAAACTGGGCAAACGATGGGCGCGACCCCATCATCATCACCGTCTCCGTTTCAGACGGTAACCTGATCGCCTCCCGCGAGCTCCATGTGTTCGTCGCCCCTGTGGAGGATCGCCCGCGCGCCAACAACCTCGAATATGAGACTTTGGACGGCGTGACGGTCTATCTCTTCCCCGGCGATAACGACTACGACCCGGATGGCGATCTGCTCATGGCCTACCTGGACGAATGGCACGGCGAGGGCACGCTCGAAGTAGTCAGCAGCGCCGAGGGCCGCTGCGTGTTCAGCTACACGCCGCCCGTAGGCTTTGAGGGCACCGTGCGCATCCCCTACCATTGCGACGACGGCAACTCTCACGAGGGCGACCCCACGCCGGAAAGCGTCAGCCATGCGGAGATGATCATCCACGTGCGCTTTCGCAACCTGGATTTGATGATCGACCAAGCCGCGCCACTCATCCAGGGCATGACGCTGAGCGATAAAGGCGAGACCATCTCGCTCTCGCTGCTCAATGTACCCACCGATGCATCCTGCAACGTGACGGCCACCATAAAGTCCACCACCAACACCAGCATGATTCAAAACCTGGCGGTGGAATCGCCGGTCGTCGGCATCGGCCAGCCGCTCAGCGTGCCGCTCACCTTCACCCTGGGCGAGCGCACCGTAGGCGAGGCGATCATCCAGGTCAACGCGGAGTGCGGCGGCAAGACCGATGAGATGTGTTTCCGTGTGATCATCTATACCGTCAACCAAGCGCCCATCGCCAAGGATTACATCGATTCCGAGGCCATCTCGCTGGAGCTGGGTGAAAGCTACACCTTCAACGTCGCCGCCGATGCCGAGGACGATGTGCTGCCCAAGATCATCTTCATCCGCTCCGTCAAGGTGAGCGAGGCTTCGTACGGCACGGTGCGCGTGGATACTACAACCGGAACCATCCGCTACACCGCCAGAACCGGGCTCGGCGGCACCACGGGCTGGACGGACACCTTCCATTATACGATCGTCGATGCGGGCGGCCTCACGGACGAGGGCATCATCACCGTAAACATACTGCCCGAGGACCGTTCGCCCACCGCCTACCGCGATCTATACATCTTCCCCGCCGCCATGGCGGGCCAGACCGTTACGCTCGACGGCACCGGCACCGTGTCGGGCACAAGCTCAGGCAGCCCCCTGTCTAACGATACCGACGTAGACGGCGAGCCCGACCGCTCGACGCTCTGCTTCGCCGCCGTGCCCGAAGGGTGGACCCTCTCCGGGGATGACAAGAGTGTTTCCCTGACCCTGCCCACCACGCCGGGTTGGCACCAGTTCACCTACACCTGCCAAACCGCGCACACGCCCGGAAAGTGGAAAACCTCCAGCACAAGCATCTGGATCGCCATACTGGATCCAGAAACCGGTAAGGACGGCGTTCCGGAGGACATTCCGCCCTTTGTGGAGGGCCATACCTACACCATCGCCGAAGATAGCGGAGCCAATACCCTCACTGTCACCGGCCTTATCCACGCAGTGCCCATGACCGGCTCGATGACTATGAGCATCACCAAGGGCGCCGACCTGATCGTGCCCGGTTCGTTCAGCTGGTCGCCCGCCGCGCCCGCGACCGGCGCGGCCTACTCCTTCGTGCTTACCCCCAAGCCCGATGCCAACGGCACCGTCACCCTCTCCTACACCGTAAGCAACGGGTACCAACAAGGGTATCCGGTGCCCGATTCCCGCAGCACCGGCACCCTCAACGTCGTCATCAACCCGGTGAACGATCCGCCCATCATCTCCGATATTCCGAACCAGGCCGCCGTGAAGGGCGAGACCCTGGTGCTGGACGTGCTGACCACCGATGTGGACAACGATTTCGAGAGCATCACGCTCTCCGCACTCTCCAGCGACAACGCGGTGGTCAACTCTCTTTCCGCCACCCTGGTGCGCGGAGCGGAGGGGCATTGGACCCTAACGCTGCCCACCTACCAGGTCGGCACCACCACCATCACCCTTACCGCCGGCGACGGCCTGCTCACCGCTGAAAAAACCTTTACCGTCGTGGTAAGCAACCCCGCACCGCCCAGCATCCTCCCCAACGAGCCCGCCATCATTTTCGAGGATACCTACGCGACCTTCACCGTCATCAGCGAGGACAACAACCCGAACTACGACAAGCTGGCCATCGAGCTGGTGAGCGTCCCCGATGCGTCGCTGGGCTCCACCAAGGTGCTCGGCGGCCGCCAAATCGTGTTCACGCCGGTGAAGGATTTCTTCCACGTCGACCCCGATGAGATGGTTTCCATCTCCTACCTCATCCGCGATACCGGCGACGCGGCGCGCGCTCCTTCCGCCGCAACGACGCTTCAGGTGCATGTGCTGCCCGTCAACGACGCGCCCGGCGTGCTCAACCTCAAGCCGCGCTACACCACCACCGAGGATACCGCGCTGGTGTTCGGCTTCGATGCGTACGATCCGGACAAGGGCTACGTCGCCAACAACGAGGGAGCCATCGTCCGCAGCAATTCCCCGCTCACATTCAGCGGCGTCACCAGCGATCCCAAGCTGGCCTCGGTGGCCTGCTCGCAAACGTCTTTTGACGCGCTCACCCACTATTACCATGTCGAAGTCACCGTGGTTCCGGTGGCCGATGCGTTCCATACCGCCGACAATGCGTCGCCGGTCTCGCTGACGATTGCGGAGGGCGCGCCGGGCGTGAGCACCACCGTGCCCGTCGAGGTGCAAATCACCGCCGTCAATGATTGCCCGCGCTACATTGGCGAAGGCACCACGCCCATACTGGGCCCGAACGGCGAGCCACTCACCACCGTCACCATCGAGCGCACTATCGATGAGGATACCGACCTCGACCTCACGCTCTCCGGCCTGTTCTTGGATCCGGAAGGCGATCCCATTCATTTGGTAAAGGTTACCGACGCCAAGAACGGAACCGCCTCCAACGTCGGCGACAATGTCGCGCACTTCTCGCCCGCTCCCCAGCACTATTTCACCCCGGACGAAGGCGCAACCGACGGTGATTTCGGCGGGTATTCTTTCGTGATCAGCGACAACAACAACGGCCAATTCTCTGGCAATGTGAAGATTCGCATCAGGCCCGTTAACGATGCGCCGGAAGCGTACGCTTTCGATGTGAACACCAAGGAAGATCTTCCGGTCACCTTCGCCCTGGTTGCCGATGGACATGCGTTCGATGTGGAGGGCAGCCCGCTCACCTACTCCATCACCGCAAACCCAGCCCACGGCACCTACTCGCTCCAGGATGGCAGCATCGCCTACACCCCCGATCCAAACTGGTTTGGCACCGATACCATCCAGTACCGGGTGTTCGATGGCGAGCTGTACTCGAGCCCCGCCACCATCCGCATCGCCGTTGAATCGGTGAACGACAAGCCTCTCCTTACTTTCGACAACGGTTCCGCAGGCTGGCAGGACGACGAGAACCAGGCCGACTATGTCGTGTGGACCATGTGGGAAAACGAGGCGGAAAAGACGTTCGCGTTCTGCATGTGGGATGTGGAATCGACCGACCCCATTCTTACCTTCAAATGCCCCGCCACCAACGGGGTGTTCCCCAACAGCAGCTACTATGCGCTGGGCGGCTCCGGCAAGAACCGAACCGTTACCCTGCGCCCCGCACCCAACACCAACGGAGAGATTACCCTCACCTTTGAAGCCAAGGACTCCGATGGCGCGACCGGAAGCAAGCACGTGACCCTCATTGTAAAGCCCATCAACAGCACCCCCATCTTTGGCACTACGGGCGGAGCCTTCCCGCGCACCCACAGCCTGAACGAGAACCAAGCGCTTTCGTTCAAGGCCATGTCTGTCTCGGACATCGAAACCCCCGCAAATTCTCTCGCCGTGCAGCTGGTGAACGGCGAAGCCCTGGCCAGCTCCCTCACCGATGATCTGGGCACCTTCGCGATCACCGGCAGCGGCAGCACGCTGGGCTATACCTTCACGCCCAAATCCAACGTGTTCGGCACCCATGCGTACACCTTGCGCGTCACCGATGGCGGCGATCCGCACGGCACGCCCAAGGCCAACGACGAAGCGCAGCCGCGCTACGCCGAGGTTACGGTCACCATCGTGGTCTCCCCGCTGAACAGTGCGCCCAGCGCGCCCAGCGTTTCGCTTTCCCGTGCCGCGTACAGCCATCAATCCGGCTACGATAGCGTGCTGGTGGAATGGAGCGGCAGCGCCGATGCGGAGACCGCGTCCGATCGCCTGATCTATCACCTGGAGTACACGCTTGATGACGGCGCGACTTGGCTGCCCCTGCTTTCCCCCACCGCCGCGAACGCCTCCAGCCACACGTTCGATGTGCCCGCCGAGAACAGTGATGGCTTCCGCGTGCGCGTGCAGGCGGAGGACGACGGCTACTTTGGCCAGGATGCCGACAAGAACGATTACCTGCCCGCCAACGATCCGAATGGCGCGGCGGTTTCCAGCTGGGGCCAAAGTGCCATCGCCAAGATTGACTTGGTGCAGCCCAACATGACCGGCAGCAACCTCGTGCCCACCGGCTGGACGAACCTGACCTCCCCAACCTACGTGACGCTCGCATTGATCGCAGCCGACAGCGGCGTGGGCGCGACGGGCGTAGCCTCCGTGGAGCCCAGCGCGGCGACCGTGGCGCGCGGCGGCTATGCCGCGACCGGGGATTCCTCGGTCTACCACATCACGCGCAACGGCGATTTCAGCTTTGTGATCACCGATGCGGTGGGCAATACCCGCGAAGTCACGCTCACCGTGGACAACATCGATTGCCTCACGCCCTCGGTCGCCTGCTCCGTGGAAAACGGCACCACCAAGAAGAACAAGATCGCCTTCCCCATCGAGCTGACCTACAGCGATCCGCCCGAAGTGTCCGACGAGGACGGCTGCAGCGGCTTCGCGCCCGAGGGCATGAAGTACCTCATCACTGGCAGCAGCACCGCCCCGCAGAGCGCAGAGCTCACCTTGGAATACGCGGGTGCGTTCGACTTGGCCGAAACGATAGGCCGGGGAACCTGGTACGTGTATGCGCAGGCCGTGGATCAGGCGGGCAACGCCTCCTCCATTGAGCGTTTTGGCCCCTTCACCGTGGAGAACAATGCGCCCGGATTCACCGAGAGCATCGGCACGCTCGAGGTGTTGGAGGACGTGGGCCTCACGAACATGGTGCTGCCCATTCTCGATATCGACGGCTTCGAAACCATCGAGAACTTGGAGTTGTTGAGCTGGACCGCCACCGAAACGCTCGCCGCGGGCAGCATCACCCTGGGCCGCGACGACGCGAACGAGCGCTTCACGCTCTCGATTTCCCCGACCGCGAACCACTTCAACCTATCGCAAACTTCAATTACGCTGCGCTTGACCGACGATTATCAGGAGAGCGTCGAGACCACGTTCACCATCGTCGTTGGGCCGGTGAACGATGCGCCCACCGCACCCTCCTTCGTCACCGTCACAGGCACGCACTTCAAGAAGGACGATCCCATCGAGGTCACCTGGGGCGAGGGCGACGATAAGCCCTGGAAGCAGGAGACCGAAAAAGCCGACCTGACCTACCGCGTGCAGTACACGCTGGATAAGGGCGCGACCTGGGTCAACGCCCCGGTTCAGCCGAACGCAGGAGCGCTCTCCGTCACCTTCCCTGCGCCCAACGGCAACCTGGCCGACGCGCGGGTGCGCGTGCTCGCCATCGACGATGGCTACTACGGCTTGGATGAGAACGGGACCGAATGCAAGCCCTGCCACGATGCGCGGCCCTTGGAGACCGCGAAGGAGAGCGCCACCTTCTGCCTGGACAACACCGCCCCAGTGCTGAGCAGCTATGCGCTCGACCTGCCCGGCTGGACCAACCTCGTTGCGCCCAAGCAGGCGTTCGTGCGCATTACGCTGACCGTGAGCGACGACGGAGTGGGCGCGAGCGGGGTCGCCTCCGTGGAGCCCACCCAAGCCACCAGCGATATGGCCGCGTTCTCCGCCACTGGCGATGCGCTGGTCTATCAGGTGACCAGCAACGGCACCTACTCCTTCCGCATCACCGACAACGTTGGGTTGACCCGCACGGAGGAGGTGGTCGTCGGCACCATCGACACCCTGGCGCCGAGCATCACCGCCAGCTCCACCACAACCCCGATCTACAACCCCACTGCCCTCAAAGTCACGCTCCTGCCCGTCGATGCGCCCAAGGACAGCGCAAACGGCTGCAGCGGCATCGCTGTCACCCAATACCTGGTGACCCAAAACGAGACGCTTGAGGTCGGCGATTCCCTCGGCACCACGTACACCGTGGGCACGCCGATCAACATCACGACCTTTGGTCGCGGCGTATGGTATGTGCACGCGCTGACCACCGACAACGCCGGGAACGCCACGGAAATCACGCGTTTCGGCCCGTACGAGGTTCTGAACAATCCCCCCGCGTTCACCACGGCGTACAAGCCCGTCAACCAAACCCTTTTGGAAAGCAGCGCGAAAACGACGCTTGCGCCCAGGTTCACCGATATCGATGGCCTCACGAACGCAGGCCATGTGCTGGCCGTCACCTGGACTCCCTCCGATGCACTGCCCGCCGGAAGCATCACCTTCACGCGCGCCAACGGCAGCACGGGCACCTGCTCCTTGGGCATCACGCCGCTCGCCAAGCGCTACGACACTGCTCCCGTATCCGTCACGATCACCGTTACCGACGATTTCGGCGCGGTTGCGACGCATACCTTCACCGTGAAGGTCGATCCCGTCAACGATGCGCCCACCCCGCCCGCCACCGTAACGATGGATAAGGCGCTCTACCGGGGCGGCGAGACCGTCGTCGTCCGCTGGGCGACGCTGGGCGACGATAGGCCTTGGAACCAGGAAACCCCGCAGGATGCGCTTACCTATCACATCGAGTACACGCTCGATGGCGCGACCTGGACGCCGATCTCTTCCACCAAGCTGGATGACAACAGCGCATCCTTCACCGCGCCCGCAGCGAACAGCAAGGCATTCAAGGTGCGCGTGCGCTCGCGCGACGATGGCCGCGCCACCGAAACCGGTGCAGCCGTCCCCGGCAAGGCACTTTACTCCGCCACCTATGCCACCGCCGCCGTGGCCTCGGTGCTGGATAGCGCAGCCCCAGAGTGCACTCAAACCCCGACCGACACCGATTGGTCCAACATCGCTCCGGTGGAGTTCACCCTCACCCCCAGCGATCCGTTGGCTGGAACGGGCGCCAACGCAACTTCCAGCGGCATCCAGAGCGTAGAGCCCGTGAGCGATGGCATCACCGTGATCGATGCTGCGGCCTTCCGGTATAGCGTGGCCATCCACGGCACCTATCGCTTCCTGCTTACCGACAACGCGGGCAACACCTACGATTACGGCGCGGTGATCAACATCGACCACGGCGATCCGGAAATCTCCTGCGACCCGGAGAGCCTCTCCGCCGCCGCATACAGCGGCCGGCCGGTCACGCTCACCTTCACCGATGGCCGCGACGGCGATGGCATCAGCGACATCAACATGAACAGCCGCATGTACGCCATCACCACCAGCGAGACCGCACCGCCCGAGGGCGATGCCGCCTGGAAGGCCTACAACGCCCCCTTCGACATAACCGACAACCCCAAGGACACCTACTACGTGCACGCCCGCGTGCTCGACGTTGCTGGCAACCCGACCGTCGCCACGTTCGGCACGTTCGTGCTGTACAACAATCCCCCCACCCTCACCGGCGCAAACGGCACCGCCACCGGGGAAGTAGAGGTCGATGAGGATAGCAGCCTCACTTTCTACGTCGTCGGCGACGATCGCGACGGGGTGGATACCCTCAGCCTCTTTAGCGTCACCTCGGGCGACCTTGCCATTCTGCCCGCTGCAAACCTGACCTTCGAGGCAGACGCAGCAACCCCCGGCAAGTATATCATCACCGCCACCCCGGCGGCGAACATGTTCACCCTGCTCAACGCGGGGATCGAGCTCACGCTGACCCTCACCGACGATGAGGGCGCACTGGCTGAAAAGACCATCACGCTCCATGTCCGCGCAGTGAACGACGCGCCCACCGCTCCCGGCGGCATCGCCATGGACAAGACGAGTTACCGCGGCGGCGAGACTGTCACCGTGAGCTGGGCGGAGCTGGGTGAGGACAAACCCTGGCAGCAGGAGACCCCGCAAGCCAGGCTCACCTATCACCTCGAATACTCGCTGGGCACCGATTGGGTTCCCGTCGAATCCACCGAAAAGAATGCGAGCAGCGCCACCTTTACCGCGCCTTTGGCGAACACCAACGCCTTCAGCGTGCGTGTGCGCTCGCGCGACGATGGCCGACGGACCGAATCCGGCGATCCGAACGAGGCAAACGCGCTCTATTCGACCACCTATGCGACCTATGCCGGGGATGCTGTGCTGCTGGATAGCGCCGCCCCGACTTGCGCCCAGAGCCCGGTCGCGACCCTGTGGTCGAACGTATCGCCGACCGAGTTCAACCTGATTCCCAGCGACCCGGCGGCGGGCAGCGGCGCGTTTGCCACCGCCAGCGGCATCCGGGAAATCACCCCGGTGACGAGCGGCATCACCACCGTCAATCAAGATACCTTCCAATATAGCGTCACCGCCGATGGCACCTACCGCTTCACCGTAACCGACAACGTGGGCAACAGCTCCACCTTCGATGCAGTGCTCCTCATCGATACGCGCGCGCCCACCATCGTCTGCACCCCCGAGACCGATTCTGTGCTCGCCCACGGCACGCTCAATGTCGCGCTGACCTATTCGGATGGCGCGGCAGGCAAGGGCGTGAGCGGCCTGGTCTCGGAAAGCTGCCTCTACGCTGTAACCAACAGCCAGGACGCTCCTGACGCGGCCGATTGGATGGCCTACGAGGGTTCGTTCAACATCGCGGACAACTCCGTGGGAACCTACTACGTACACGCCAAGGCGCTCGACGTGGCAGGCAACTCCATCGAGGAAACCTTCGGTCCGTTCGTGCTGGAAAACAACGTGCCCGTCATCGAGGCGGTCGACACCGTGCGGATCGATGAGGACGGCGTGGCCACCTTCACTGCCACCGTTTCCGACGGGGACGGTCTGGACACCCTGACCGTGCTCACGGCCAATTCGGGCGACCCCCTGGTGCTGGAGAACGCAAAGCTCCTGGTCGCGGCAGATGAAACCACCCCCGGCCAGTACAACCTCACCGCCACCCCCGAGGCATTCGCGTTTACCCAGGCCGAGGGGCTGGTCATCACCCTATCCATCACCGACGGCGAGGGCGTGACCGTCACCAAGGATGTCACCCTCCACGTCCGGGCGGTCAACACCGCGCCCGCGCCGCCCTCCGGTATTTCTCTGAGTGCCGCGCAAATCAAGGGCGGCGATCAGCTCACCGTCCGCTGGGAAAACCCCGGCGACGACTTCCACTGGGCGACGGAGACGACCACGGAAGCGCTGACCTACACCATCCAATGGAGCATCAGCGCGCAGGAGCCCTATGTTTGGAACGAGGGCGTCGCCGCCACCGCCGCCAATGCGAGCAGCGCCACCTTCGAAGCGCCCGCAGAGAACAGCGATACCTTCCGCGTCCGCGTCATCGCAAACGACAACGGCGTGCTGGGCGACGGCACCACGGGCACCGCACTTTCCTCCGTGCCCGCGCTCAGCACCCCTATCACCCTCGACAGCCGTGCGCCCAGCGTGGTCAGCACCGCTTCCGAACCCTCCGAATGGACCAATCAATCCGTCGCAATCACCCTCACCCTGAGCGACGTGCTGCCCACCGCCGAGGGTGCGACCGGCATCGTTTCCGTAACCTCCGAGGGCTTGGAGATCACCCAGAGCGAAGGTGAAACCTTCTCTGCCATCGTGACCACCAACGGCACCTACGATTTCGTGATCACCGACGTAGTGGGCAATGTGCACACCGAACCGGTCACCGTTGAGCACATCGACATGCTCGTCCCCGCCATTTCCGCCTCCCTTTCTAACGCGGATAAGCTCTGGGATGCCGAAGATACCACCGTCTCCCTCACCTTCTCCGATCCGGAGAGCGCAAGCACCGGCACCAGCGGCCTAGCCCTTTCCGAGTACGCCATCACCGGTAGCGAGGAGACCCCCGAGGAAGGATGGGCGGATTACAGCGAACCGCTAACACTTACGGATCGCGGCACCTACTATGTACACGTGCGCACCGCCGACGCAGCAGGCAACCAGACCTCCGACCGCTATGGCCCGTACATCATCCGCAACAACGTGCCTGCGATCACCGCGCCCGGAACCGAAACGATCCGCCAGGGTGATCCGCTCGGCGGGGTGATCATCGCCACATCGGACATCGACGATCCCTTTGAATCGCTGAGCATCACCGCGCATTCGAGCAACCAAGACGTCATCGCGGATGCTGACATTGAACTGGTGCAAGGCGAAGATTCCCAATGGACCCTTGCGCTCACACCGGTACCCGGCGCCTTCGCGCCCGAGGGCGTAACCATCACCCTCACGGTCACCGATCCCAGCCAGGGTGAATCCTCCGCCGCGTTCACGGTAAAGGTGCTGCACTTGAACACGCCGCCCACCGTCTCCGCTCTCAAAGGAAAAATCTACGCCGATGAAACCTACACCAAGAAGCTGGCACCTTCGGACGCGCTGGACGGCAGGTATGCCACCTCAGGTTACGTGTTCAGCATCGATGCCGCCGATCAGCCCACTTCCGGCAAGGCGAAGGTCAACAGAACGAACGGCCAAGTCACCTACACACCTAGCAACGCCAACTACAGCGGCACCGTGTCGTTTACCGTCACCATCCGCGAAAGCGCGGCGGTGCAGGGCAATGCGATGCCGGACATGGTCGCCTCGGACGTGACCATGAACGAGGACGGTACCTACACCATCCGCGCGCTGGTGACCGTCGCCGTGAGCCCGCGTCCTGCCCCCCCGGCGACGAACACCCCCAGAAGGCCCAGCGCAACAGCGACACCCACGCCTACTCCCACGCCTACACCCACGCCTACACCCACACCTACTCCCACACCTACTCCCACGCCTACTCCTACCCTCGTACCCACCCTGGAGCCGGGCGTGACCGCGACCCCCGACCCGATCGGTACCCCGACCCCCGTTCCCACCGATCCGGCACTCACCGTTATTTCCCAGGGCAGACCGGGCAGCGGCGGCGGTGGCGTAACCATCGACACCGTGCCCGCCTTCAGCTTCGTTCCAAAACTTCTTTCCCTGGATGGATACGGCATCCCGCTGGGCTCGGTGCCCGCGTTCGCCAGCATTGAGGGGCTAACCAACGAGCAAATCGAAGCGGAGCTTGGCTATGCACTCTTGACGGACGAACAGCTGCTGGAGATTTTTGATGAACCATTCCAGATGATACTGCCGATCGACTTCGATGCCATCGATTGGGAGAACGTGCCCGAGCGCGGGTATGAGCTGCGTCTGGTAGCCTTCCTAAGCTACGTGGTCGGCTCGGTCTACATCCGTCCAGTCGAAGAAGCCGATGGAGCGCGCGGCTATCGGGTCGAAATGGTGCCCGTTGAAACCGTCGCCACCGATGTAGAGGCCTCAGCCATTCACTACGCCAAGCGCCCCGAGGACATCCGCATGACGGATGCGCAAAACCTGCTCTTTGAAGAGGAAGACATACTCCACTTCGACACGTTCATTTCCGAAGAAATCTTCTCCGGCAAGCTGCTGCTGTACATGACGATGCCCTGCATGTTCCTGACGGAGGAACAGGTGATGTTCATGCAGATGCCCGAAGAGACCGATGCACACATTGAACTGCTGGGTTCCATGATCACCAAGCCTTAAACCCAACGACCCCTGTCACAAAGAGGGAGCCTGTATCGCTGGCATAACCGCAAGCGACACAGGCTCCCTTTTACCCTCTTTTCCGAAAGCAATGTTCCTTCGAGGACACTACTCTATGTTCTGATTCTCCCGGTAGCCGCGCCACACGGTTTCGAAAACACCGCCCGCCTCAGGTATGGGCCGCACGGCCCGCCAGCGGCACCTCACCTCGCCGCCCTGCCACTGCACGATTTGCACCTGCGCATCCAGCGCACCCTCGTCCGGTAAAAAGCGAAAGGCTTCGTTCAGCCCTTCCGGCACGCTCCCCCGCATGCAACCGTACAATGCGGAACCGCGGGAATTCCCGCCTTGAGCAATATAATCGCACAGGGCGGTCAACAGCACGCGCTGTG
The DNA here is from genome assembly GCA_031553615.1 of Eubacteriales bacterium. Classification (GTDB taxonomy): domain Bacteria; phylum Bacillota; class Clostridia; order Christensenellales; family Aristaeellaceae; genus WQXF01. The sequence goes on along the minus strand of JAVBLJ010000022.1, from coordinate 11,801 downwards.
TGACGAGCGTATCCCGCAGGCGGTACGCCTCCCGCAGCCCCGTGCCCGATGCGACGGATACCCGCTCCGCAAACGCCCCGAGCAGATCGCAGACCTCGCCCAGCGCTTCTTCTATGCCCTCCGGCCTGCGGATCGCCGCCCCGGAAGCGCTCATGCGCTGCTGCGCCTGTTCCAGCAACCATTCCGCATTGCTGCTGCCGCGCAGCAATGCCCGGCACAGCAAAACATGTGCGCGCACGGCTTCGGCCATGCATTCCGGCGATACAGGCTCCGCCGTCTCCTCCGCGTGCGCTGCGATGTGCTGTGCTGCGCGCAGGGAACCGACCTGCCCCGCATTCAGAGCACTCCCGCCGGGGCGATACACCCCGTGGGTTCCGGCCACCTCGCCCACCGCGTACAGCCCCGCAATGTTGGTGCGCCACCAGGCATCGACCTCTAACCCGCCGTTATGGTGTTGCGCACAGAGCGCAATTTCGAGGGGCTCACATCGCAAATCTACGCCCTTGGAGCGATAGAGCTCGTAGGCAGGCGCGTTCATGTGCAGCAGCCGGTCGATGGGCGCGCCAAAGCAAGCCCCTGCCGCCGCGAGATAATCGCGCGGCTCGGCGGCCAACGCACCGTAGGCGATGCTTTCGCAGCCGAACGGATTCTGGCGGTAATCAAGGAACACGCGCCGCTTGCGCAGCACGCTCTCCCGGTACACCAGCAGGTCAATGCGCGACGAGCCCGCACTAGCCTTTTGGCTATCGAAAGGCCACTCGTACCCCTTGCGGAACACCATGGAGAGGCATTCGGCCTCATCCGCGAAGGCTTCGCGCAAGAATTCGCGTTCCACCCCGTCCGCATCCACCGAAATGAAACGCGGAAGGGCTTGCATATACGTGCCGGAAACGTTCCAGCGCGGCGCGATGGAGGCTAGCCCATACTGCCATTCGGTCAAGTTGCGCCCGCACGCCCCGGCCAAAAACGCCGCGCCGCTGGAGCCGCAATGCCCCTCCGGATACACGCTATCGGCATACACGCCTGCAGGTCCGCCCGTGGCATATACGATGCTGCGCGCCGCAAAGATCGCGAAGCGGGTCGCCTCCTCGCCCATGCCCTCGTGGCAAAGCGTCAGCACGCCGCAAGCCCGCTCCCCAGCATGGAGAATCTCGATCACTTGGCACCCATCGTACACCGGGATGTTCCGTTCCTGTACGGCGCGCTGCAGGCACTCGGTCATCCGCTGCGAGGTGAGCGGCCCCGCCGAGGTGGCGCGCGCGCGCGGATCATGATCGGTCCTGTAGCCCACATACTCGCCCCAGCGATTGGTAGGAAATTCCACGCCCAGCTCGCAAAGCTGGAGGAAGCAGCGCGCGGAAAGCGCCGCCTCCACCAGTGCATGATCGCCATCGACGCACCGACCCTGAAACAGGTCGCGCGCCATATCCAGCGGAGAATCCGGCACGCCGCCGGAGAGCGTGAGCTTGTAGTAGGTTTGCTTGTCCGATCCGGTGTTGCGCGATGTCCCCACGTTCACGCCCTCGGTCACGATGGCGATTCGGGTCTGCCCCAGCTGATGCAATCGCAGCGCGGCATTCAGGCCCGCCGCGCCCGAGCCCACGATCACAGCATCGAACTCATGCACGGGCACCCAAACAGGACTCCCATCTCCCGCTTCCACACGCAACTTCTCCATGTGCGCCCTCCGTTCGACCGTGGCATGAGGCCAATGAGCCTAAGCGATGGTCAGCTCCACCACGCTGCAAGCAGGCAGCTTCGCGGCAATCCCGCGCTCGCTCGCCGATGCACCGGTAAACTCGGCAATGCTCACGTTGGTTTTGCCAAAGTCGTTGTACGCACCCATCGTCCCCGTCAGTATGCGGCCTGTAATCCGTTTGGCCTGCATGCCCACCAGATCTAGCTCCAGCCCGGCGGGCTGATCGAGCGAGGTGTTGGCGATGGTCACGGTCAGCGTATCGCCCTGCATCGATGCCGATGCGCTGATCTGCGGCACGGGCTCGGTCTGGCTGGCTGCGCCGGTTTCCACAAAGCTTTCGACCAGCGCCGCATCCTGGTGCGCCTTGAACAGATCGAACACGTGGTAGGTGGGCGTAAGCACCATCTGATCGCCCTCGGTCAAGATCACGGCCTGCAGCACGTTGACCGTTTGCGCCAAGTTGGCCATCACCACCCGATCCGCGTAGCTATTGAAGATATTGAGCGTCAACGCCGCCACCATCGCATCGCGCATGGTGTTCTGCTGGTAGAGGAAACCCGGATTGGTGCCCGGCTCCACGTCGTACCAGGTGCCCCACTCATCCACCACCAAGCCCACGCGATGCTCCGGGTCGTAGCGGTTCATAACCTGCAGGTGATTGGATACCAGCGTATCCATGTGCATCGCCTTGCGGAGCGTGTGGTAGTAAGCCTCGGCATCGAACTGGGTGGCGCTGCCCTTCTTGCTCCATTCGTAGGGAACGGTGTAATAATGCAGCGAAAGCGCATCCATGTAGCGCCCTGCGTTGAGCATCAGTTGCTCGGTCCAGCGATAGTCGGCATCGCTCGGGCCGCAGGCAATCTTGTAGATTCGGTTCTCGCCATAGTTGCGCACATACGTCTGATAACGGCGGTACTCATCGGCGTAGTATTCGGGCCGCATATTTCCGCCGCAGCCCCAATTCTCGTTGCCCACCGCAAAATATCGCAGGCTCCACGGCTGTTCACGGCCATTTTGCGCGCGCAATGCCGCCATGGGCGATACGCCGTCGAACGTCATGTATTCGACCCATTCGCTCATCTCCTGCACAGTGCCGCTGCCCAGGTTGCCATTGACGTAGGGCTCACAGCCGATCTGGCGGCAAAGCTCCATGAACTCGTGGGTACCAAAGGAATTGTCCTCCACCACGCCACCCCAATGGGTGTTGATCATGCGCTTGCGCGCGCCTTTTTCGCCGATGCCATCCTTCCAATGGTATTCATCGGCAAAACAGCCGCCCGGCCAGCGAAGCACCGGCGCCTTGATGTGCTTGAGCGCCTCCACCACGTCGGTGCGCATGCCGTTCACGTTGGGGATTTTCGAATCCTCACCCACGTACAATCCCTGATAGATGCAGCGGCCCAGGTGCTCGGAGAAGTGCCCGTAAATATTTTTGTTGATGGTTGCCTTGCGGTTGCGCGTATTGATGGTGATCCGATTCATATCGCTTCATCCTTTCCTCGCATAGCTGTATCATACAGCCCGATCCGCCCAAAAGCAAGGGCGGTCTACTTCGTATGTCGTCCTTCGCGCTACTCCACGCTCTTGAGCGATTCTACCATGTTGACTTCCTTGAATTTCGCGCCCAGCATCCAATTGACCAGCATAGCAAACGCCAGCGTCAGCATTGCGGTGAATATCCAGCTGTTTCGGGTAATGTAGGGCACGTACTGCATGGTGTTGGGCAGCGCGGATACCAGCACCGTCTTGTGCAGCACCGGCCCGCACACCATGCCCAGCAACATGCCGACGATGGTGATGATGATATTCTCCCGCAGCACCAGCTTCTTGATTTCGCTCGGGGTAAAGCCCAACACCTTGATCGTCGCCAGCTCGCGCATGCGCTCGGAAAGGTTGAGCTGCCCCAGGTTGTAGAACACGACCAGCGCCAGCACGCCCGAGAACAGCACCAGCATGAGCACCACGAACTCCATCACCTGCAGGTTCAGGGTGTTGGAGCGGCGCTCCTCTTCGATGCCGCGCGCCTTATCCACGCCATCCATTCCGGCGGCGACCGGAAGATTGAGCGCATCGCCGCGCAACAGCACCGCTGTGGGCATCCAAGGGCCCAGGTTCAAGGCTTCCCACGCGCCGCGCGAGAGATAAATGCCCTGATCGAGCCGCAAATCGACGATCTTTTCCACCCGCGTCTGGGTGGCGCGACCGCCGGGCACACGCAGCAGTATGTCATCCCCCAAATCCAGGCCGTAGTCTTCAGCAGCCCTTCGCGAGAGCGCCACCCCGTTTGCAGGCAAATCGACAGATTCCCCTTGGGAATCGGCCAGGCGGATGAGCTCCTGGCCATCCTGCAGCACGAACACCGGCTTCATCCGCCAATCGCCCTGCACGAAGGCTTCGCAGGCGGTAACCATCTCCTCCTCGAAGCCCTCGGCCCCGGTTCGCGCCGCGATGCTTTCGCCGTAGCCTACCGCCGCATCACTGGTAAGCGTCACGCGCGCATCGTAACGCATGGTCTCGGTAAAGTGAAGCTCCATCACGTAATCCATGGAATCGCGCAGACCGAACCCGGTGACCATAAGCGCGGTGCAGCCCAGCGCACCCACCATGCCCATCAGCAACCGCACCGGATTGCGCAGCATGTTGCGCAGCACCATCTTGCTACTAAAGCCCATGCGGCCCCACACCGCGCCGATCCGCTCCAGGAAAACGCGTTTCCCCTTGCCCGGCGGTTTGGGCCGCAGCAGCGCGGAAGGCGTTTGCCCCAGGGCGGTGATGGCGCTCAGCATGGATGCGCCCCCGGTGATGACGACCATGATCAAGCTGACGACCACCATCACCGCCGGGGAAATGAATGGTACCACGCCGGGCAGGATGTACATTGCGCCCAAAAAGCTGAGCAGCGCCGCGCCGAAAACATATGCACCCCCAGCCCCGGCCAGCGAACCCGCCACCGCCAGCAGCAGGCCATAGCTGGCAAAGTGCAGGATCAGCTCACCCCGGCTATAGCCCATGGCGAAGAGCGAGCCGATCTGCAAGCGTTGCTTTTCCACCAGGCGGCCCATAGTCGTCCAAGTGATGAGCACCGCGATAATGAAGAAAACCAGCGGAAAGATGGTGCCCACCGAGCGAATCTGCCCGGTCTGCTCGGTCGCCATCTTCACGCCAATGATATCCTTGCGCTCGCTTACCACGGTCTGCGCATCCTTCACAAGCGCTTCGACTGCGAGGCGTATAGCGGACAAATCCGCGCCCGCCTTCAGCGAAACCGCAACCTCGCTGTAGGGCCAATGCAGCAGCGTCCCCGGTGAAACGCAGGCATAGCCAAATGCGTCTTCGGCAAGCACCAGCTCGCCGCCATCGTTGCCCACCACGAATTCCGGCAAAACACCCAGCCCGCAGATGGTGAGCTCCAGCACATGATCGCCCTGCGAAAGCCGGAGAACATCACCCACGTGCAAATCGTGCGCCCGGGCAAAGCGTTCCTGCAGCACGCATTGGTTCTTCTCCCGCTCTGTCAGCGGCTCCCCCGACGTCACCAACGGGCGGCTGATGGTGGGCAGGCCCTCGTTCATGAGCAGCAGCACGTGGGGATTCCCTTTCAACCCATCAGCATCCATGCGCACGGTGACGCGCCGTTGCGCCCGCTCCACCCCTTCGATAGCGGCAATATCCCGCACGGTGCGATCGGTAACCGCGCCTTTTACCCACAGATCCGCCAGGTCGCTCCGCTCGAACTGATCCTGCAGATTGCGCTCCATGCCGCGCCAGGCCGCATCGATGCCCACATACAGCGCAATGGAAATCGCGCAGATGATGAGGATCGCCACGAAGGATTTCCAGCCGCTGCGCAGGTCGCGCAGCAACTTGTGCGTCAGCGGACTGACCGGCTTTTTACGCATCACCACGCGATCTCCCCCATGTCCACAGGATGCTCGTTGGTGATCACTTCGCGAATCTTGCCGTTCTTCATGCGGATCACGCGCTGCGCGGCGGGCACGATGGCGGCGTTGTGGGTGATGATCATCACTGTTTTGCCCATGTCCCGCCCCACCTGCTGGAGCAGGGTGAGCACCATGCGCCCCGTCTCGGAATCGAGTGCGCCCGTCGGTTCGTCGCAGAGCAGCAGCGTGGGGTTCTTGCAAAGCGCACGCGCGATGGAGACGCGCTGTTGCTCGCCGCCGGAGAGCTGCGCGGGAAAATTCTGCATGCGCCCAGCCAGACCGACGCGATCCAGCATTTCGCGGGGATCGAGCGGATTTTTGCATACCTGCTGCGCCAGCTCTACGTTTTCCAGCGCCGTGAGGTTGGGCATGAGGTTGTAAAACTGGAACACGAAGCCCACGTCGTACCGCCGGTAGAGCGTCAATTGCCGCTCGTTCATGGGCACGATGTTGCGGCCATCCACCCAAATCTCGCCCTCGGAGGCGCGATCCATGCCGCCCAGCAGGTTGAGCACCGTGGTTTTGCCCGCGCCGCTCGGGCCCAGCACCACCGCGAATTCCCCCATGGGCACGGTGAAGCTCACCTTATCGACGGCCTGAATCGCCATCTCTCCAATCTGATAGCTCTTGCATACATCCTTCAGTACGATATCAGGCATCGTCTTCGCCCCCGCTCGACTTTGTGTTTTGTGAAAAATTCTTTGCGATGCGCCTCATCAGCGCGAAGAGCTGCTCCATCTCCTCTTGCTCTACGCCCTCGATCGCCCGCAGATAGACTTCGTTGTAGATGCGCTCCAGCTCGGGCGCGATCGCCATTGCCTTGGGCGTGAGTTGCAGCCGGTAGGCGCGCTTATCGTCCTCGCGCCGTTTCCGCACCACGTAATCCTTCTGCGCCAGCGAATCCACGGCGCGGGAAATCGCGCCTTTGCTGATGTCGAGCTGTTCGACCAGCTGCTCTTGGCTCACGCTGCGGCCCTGCGGCACCTCGACCAGCAGATGCAAGAGCACGTTGCCCTCAGCGCTGCCCAAGCCCAAGGGTTCCAGCTGGCTGTTGGCGACCTGCCGCGTAACGCGGAAGAGGCTGTTGTACAACCCCCATATTTCCCGAATCGATGTCATAACCGTGCTCCCTTCTCCCAAGCGCCTCCGAACGGCGGGCGGCGCGATGTGGTTGACCTGTAAACTATTCTCGAAGCATTCTACTCCCACTTGGTTGACTTGTCAACCATTCAACCATTATCAGGAGTAAAGAGCGCACAAAAAAAGCGCTGCATCCCTTTTAGCGTGCAGCGCTCCTGCATTATTGTGCCAATTTAGCGTTCGCTTACCGCGCCTCCAAACAGCGATTCGATCAGCGATTCCCTGGGTACGCCGCTCATCGCCTGCGCAAGCAGCGCCTCGGGCAGCGCGGCACTCACCGCCTCGCGATCGAAAGCCAGCCCGGTCAGCAGCGCCTCGATCTCTTCGACCGGGGTTACGCCAAAGAAATCCCCAGTCAAGCGCACGCGCTCAATGCGACCCGCGCGCACCGTCACCCAAGCCTCCACCGTGCCGCCGGGCGTGCGCACCGAGTGCTTTTGCGCTGCGCTGCGCCATCCGCCGTCGGTCCAGGCTAGGCTTTGGTACTTCTCCGCACACAGGCGGTCGATTGCGCGCACGTCCTCCGCCGAATATTCCCTCGGCTCAAACGCATCCTCCGCAAGCAGTAGCTCGCGCAACGTGCGCATAAAGCCCAGTGCGTCCATGGGCCGTTCCGGCGTGCTCAGCCATTCCGAAAGGTTGGCCACGCGCGAGGCCACCGAAGCGATGCCCTTGCTTTTGTACTTCTGCTCGTTCACGCGCAGTACGCCCGACATATGTGAAAGGTCCGCCGCGAAGAGCAGCGTGCCGTGGTAGAGCGCCCGCCCTTGCAGGGTGGTGTGCGCACAGCCCGATATTTTGCGACCATCGACCAGCAGATCGTTGCGGCCCGAAAGCTCGGCCCGCACGCCCATGCGCGCCAGCGCAGCGATGAGCGGCTGCGCAAATTCTGCGAAATCCGCGCTGCGCTTGCCATCGTCGGGGGCAATGAATGAATAGTTCACGTTGCCCAAATCGTGAAACACCGCGCCGCCGCCGGAGAGCCGACGCACCACGGCGATGCCGTTCTGCTCCGCGAAGGCCATATCGACCTCGCTGTGCAAATCCTGGTTGCGGCCAATGATCACCGAGCGATCGTTGCGCCAAAGCAGGGCGAAGGTTTCCTCGCTATGCGTGATCAGGTGCTCCTCGGCCGCCAGATTCCAGGCCGGGACGATGCGATTGTTATTGATCCATATCTTTTTCATTTGCCATGTCCTTATAATACGCGATGCGCTCCCCGAGCGGAAGTGGGTTGCACATAAAGCCCCGCGCCAAGTCGCGCGTCGCCACCTGCTCGTGGTGAATCAGCGCCCAGGTGGTATCAAACAGGTTGGCGAACACCGGATCGCGCATCGCCTTGCAGATGAAGCTCTGGCGGGGCGAGTTGATGTCCTCGCCGCTGATTTGCAGCATCTGGTAGCGGTCGCAGAGCGCGCGCAGCCGGGTGAGCTGCTCCATCGTGTTGCGCGAGGGCATGTAGGAAAGCGCGCGGATGCCCAGCGAATCCACGATCTCAAACAGCTCGTCTAGGTACGAATCCTCAAAGACCTGCGCCTTTTTGTCGCCGGTCACCGAGTTGGTGACATCGCCCAGGTAGGGATAGGTGACGATGATGCCATTCTCGTTCGCAAAGCGGATCGCTTCGCGCATATCCGGGCACTCGACAGGCCCGGCAGGCACATAGAACTTCTCTACCAAGTGACCCTTGAGCAGGCCTAGCAGATCGTAATCGTAATAGGGATTCTGCGGATCGCCGAGCTGCGCCGCCACGGTTTCGCTTACCGGGAGCAGAGTTTTAAGAAAAGCGACCAGCTTTTCTCCCCTGCCATGCGCCGCGATCAGCTTTTGCCCCGCCGCATAGAGCAGGTGCCGCTCGGTCACCGATCCGCCGTCGGCCTGCTGCGAGATAGGCAGCACGTCGGCCTCGTAATCCAGCGCTATGCCCAGCAACGGCGCGATGCGCGCGCACATCTCGCGGTTGCGCTGCCCGCGCGCCACCCCCACGGGTTTCAGGAATTCGATCACCGCATCGATGCGCGTATGGGGCACACCGTGGAAGGTGAGGTACGATATTCCGCCCTGATCCGGGTTATTGGTGCGCCGATCCGCAATGGCGGTTTGCGCATGGGTGACGCGCTGCTCGAAGCCAATCGTGGTGGGAAAATCCATGATCTTGCCCGCCTCGATGAACTCGCGCACGCCCGAAAACGAATCGTGATCCACGATGCCCGCGGTGGAAAGCCCCGCCATGTACGCCATCCAAACCGCTTTGGTGGGTGAATATGGCGAAAAGGAGTAGGTGGTGTGGATGTGGTTGTTCACATCCTTACCAGTCTGGGGGTGCTCGATCGATCCCGCGTCCAGCAGGGCGCGGAGGGCGCGAAGCGCGGCCAGCCGATCCTGACACCGGGGTGCGTTCAGTCGGGCGATGAGCTCCGAATGCGCGTTATCCTTCGAAATTGTTGCTTGTGCCATACAGTTCTCCTAGCTCAGCATGTTCTGGCCGCCGGTCACCGGAATGGCCTGACCGGTCTCGTATTTCTGCTCGGCGCAGTACAGAATAGCGCGCGCCACGTCCACCGGGAAACAGCCGCGATTCATGGGCACCTTGGCCTCGTAGAAGCGCTTCACATCCTCGGTATTCTGCGCGTCAGGCACCTTACCCGACCGCAGATACTGCACGAACAGGCCCTTCTCGGGATGCATCCACAGAGGCCCTTCCAGGTAGTTGCCCGGGCATATGGCGTTGACCTTGATGCCATACTCCACCAACTCCTTGGCGAAGGATTGCGTCAGGCCGATGCCGCCGAACTTGCTGCCCGAATAGGCGAAGTTCTTGTTGCTGCCCTCCAGGCCGGATTTGGAATTGATCTGGATGATGTCGGCGGTGGCTTCGAGGTTGCATTGGCGCTGCAGACGCATCACCCGCGCCGCATGTTTCGCACACACGAAGAAGGCGGTATAGTTGACCTTGGTGATCAGCTCGAAGGTCTTCATCTCCAGCTCATCCAGCGAGCCGGAGATGGCGATACCCGCGTTGGCCACGAACATATCCAGCCCGCCAAACGCGTCCACCGTGTCCTGCACCATCTTCTCCACCGCTTCCTCGGAGGATACGTCGCAGGAAACGGCGATGGCCGTGCCTTCGCCATACTGCTGATTGGCGCGGTCGGCGTTCTGTTGGGCCAGTTCGAGGTTCAAATCGGCGTAAACCATGAAGCAGCCGTGCTTGAGCAGCTCGGAGGCGATGCCTTCGCCAAAGCCCTGCGCGCTCCCGGTCACGATCACGATCTTGCCCTCGAGGCGTCCGGTGCGCGGCGGCATCGCCACGCTGAACGTGCCCGCTCCGGCCATCGATACCTTGCCCGGCATCGACGCGGGCAGCGCGGCTAGCAGCGCTTCCACGCTCTCCGCACGATCCAGATGAAGAGCATCGCTCTGCGCCTGTTCGCCCAGAAAGCGCACCACCGGAGCGACCTCGCCCCGCGCGTACCTTTGCCGGATCACCGGCGCGACCACAAATCGATTTATTGCGCTATTCATTACATTATTCATTATGCCATCCATCGGTTTCACCCCCCGCAAATCAGATCGGTTTGGCATGTTCCAGCAGGTATCGCTCACAGGCGGGCGACCAGAGCCCCTTGTTGGCGCTAGTCAGCCGATCCAGCTCGGCGAACATGGGGTCGCTCTCCCCCAGCTTGGCAAAATCCGCAATGGCGGTCAGGGGCAGCTCGATCTGATTGTAAACCAGCTTTTTGCCGCCGGGAATCTTGGGCAGGTGCAGCGTGGTTTCGATCACTGCATTCAGCCCGCCAATGTGGGTGATCATGGTGGAAGGGTCGATCTTTCCGGCGGCGATCAAATCCATGGATTCGATCATGTCGTCGGTGTTTCCGCCGCTGTTGCCGGTAACATGGGTGGCCATGTAGTGCGCGTTGTAGAAATTGAACTTGGCCGAGAACGCCGGATCGGAAGGACCTGCGAAGAAGTTCAGGCAGCCATCGTGCCGCAAGATCGCGTCGGCCTGCTCCACTACCGGGGCCACCGGCGCGAACACGTACACGTCGTCGTACCCCTCGCCGCCCGCCAGCTCCTTTAGGTGCGCGGGGACGTCCGCCACCTTGGCGGTGTTCACGTACACCAGCTTTACGCCGTGCTGCGCTGCATCCTCCACGGTGAGCAGGGTGGCGGCACGCTCCAGGCGCGCATCGTCGATATCGGTCACCACCAGTAGGCCGGGGCGGCGATCGCAATGCAACGCATAATCGATCGCGCCCAGACCCATGGGACCCACGCCGGCCAACAGCGCCATGTTGCCGCCGGGCACTATGCCCATCTCGTGCACATAGCTGCCCGCGTTGGTATGGTAATTGACATGATAGCCGCCCACGATGCAGCTCATGGGCTCGCCCAGCGAGCCATGGTAGTACGCCTCGCCCGGGAAGGGCAGCAGGCAGCCGCGCTCCATCACCACGTTGGGGATGACCACGTAAGTGGCCGCACCGCCGATGTGCGCGAAGCTATAACCCGGCGCGGCGTACACGTTGGCGGGATCGTTGAGCGCGGGCTGGATAAAGAACCGGTCGCCCGGCTTGAACTGACTGCTCCACTTGGAGCCGACCTCGATCAGCTCGCCGCAGAATTCATGGCCGATGATGATGGGGTTGGTGGCGACGTCGCCCGGCACGCGCTTGTGCTCCGCGCCCTGCATCGCCGCCTTGTAGGAGGACATGCAGATGCTATCCGAAACGATGCGCGCAAGGATTTGATCCTCGCCAATCGCCGGAAGCTCGAACTCCTCCAGGCGCAAATCCTCTTTGCCATACAGCCGAACCGCTTTTGTCTTCATAACGATTCCTTTCAAAATTCTCTCGCACAATACCGGACGTTCGAATTGCTCCCACCGAAGGATTCTCAAGGGCGACCGGAAAGCCCTAGAGTCGCTCGTGAGAGCGAAATACCCCAATCGCGGAATGGGCGGGTTCGCCTTCACCGGCGACCGCAGGGCGTTAGCGTGCCCCATTGGGATCAATAGG